>NZ_RFSK01000001.1 GCF_009923995.1 Janthinobacterium sp.
CGGGCCACCATGATGCCGTCGGAGGCGTCGAGGATTTCCTGCAGCGCGGGGATGGCTTCCGCGCGCTCGATCTTGGCGATCATCATCGGCTTGTGGTCCCACGCTTCGCCGGCGATGTTGGCCAGCTGGCGCGCCATGACCATGTCCGTCGCGTTTTTCGGGAAGGACACGGCCACGTAGTCGGCCTGGAAACTCATCGCCGTCTTCACGTCTTCCATGTCCTTCGCCGTCAGGGCCGGCGCCGACAGGCCGCCGCCCTGGCGGTTGATGCCCTTGTTGTTCGACAGTTCGCCGCCGATTTTCACGGTCGTGTGGATTTCGCTGCCGACGACCTTGTCCACCGTCAAGACGATGAGGCCATCGTTGAGCAACAATACGTCAGCGGCGCGCAAGTCGCGCGGCAATTCCTTGTAGTCGAGGCCGCAGCGCTCGATGTTGCCCAGCTCGCCGTTTTCACCCCACTTCGCGTCGAGGATGAAGGCGGCGCCGTTTTCCAGGAAAATCTTGCCTTCTTCAAACTTGCCGACGCGAATCTTCGGACCTTGCAAGTCGGCCATGATGGCCACTTCGCGGCCGCACAGGGCTGCCGCTTCGCGCACCATGCGGGCGCGGTCGATATGGTCTTGCGCCTTGCCATGCGAGAAGTTCAGGCGCACGACGTCGACGCCGGCCTTGAACATGCGGACCAGGGTATCGATATCGTTCGAGGCGGGACCGATGGTGGAAACGATCTTGGTGGCGCGTTGCTGTACTTGCATGGTCATGGTGTGCTGCTTTCTATAAAGTTCGTGCTGCTGCAAGGGCCGGCCTTGTGGGCCGGCCGTCGTGGTGCGCTGGATCAGCGCTGCTTCCTTGTTACTTGGCCGCCATCAGGGCGACCGTGGTGTCGAGCATGCGGTTCGAGAAACCCCACTCGTTGTCGTACCACGACGACACTTTCACGAGGCGGCCCGAGACCTTGGTCAGGGTCGCATCGAAGTTCGACGAGGCGGGGTTGTGGTTGAAATCGATGGAAACGAGCGGTTCCGTCTGGTACGTGAGGATGCCTTTCAGCGCGCCTTCCGACGCCGTTTTCAGCAGGGCGTTGACTTCCTCGACTGTCGTGTCGCGCTTGGCGATGAAGGACAGGTCGACCAGCGACACGTTGATCGTCGGCACGCGCACGGCAAAGCCGTCCAGCTTGCCATTCAGTTCCGGCAAGACGAGGCCGACTGCTGCAGCCGCGCCCGTCTTGGTGGGAATCATCGAATGCGTGGCCGAGCGGGCGCGGCGCAAGTCTTCATGCATCACGTCGGACAGTACCTGGTCATTCGTGTAGGCATGCACGGTGGTCATCAGGCCCGATTCGATGCCGATGGCGTCGTTGAGCGGCTTGACCAGGGGCGCGAGGCAGTTCGTCGTGCACGAGGCATTCGAGATGACCGTATCGGAAGCTTTCAGCACATGCTGGTTCACGCCAAACACGATGGTGGCGTCCACATCCTTGCCGCCCGGGGCCGAGATGATGACTTTTTTCGCCCCGCCCTTCAGGTGGGCCGACGCTTTTTCCTTGGTGGTGAAGAAACCCGTGCATTCGAGCACGACGTCGACACCCAGTTCGCCCCAGGGAATCAGGGCCGGGTCGCGCTGGGCGAAGACGCGGATGCGGTCACCATTGACGAGCATATTGTTGCCATCGATGGTGACGACGCCGGGAAACTTGCCGTGCACCGTGTCGTAGCGCGTCAAATGGGCGTTCGACTTGGCGTCGCCCAGGTCGTTGATGGCGACGATGGCGATATCCTGCTGCTTGCCGCCTTCATAAAACGCGCGCAAGACATTGCGGCCGATGCGGCCATAGCCATTGATGGCAACTTTGATGGTCATGCTGTCTCCTTGTTGTTTTTTACTGAGTCCGTAAAGCCCGCCCAAGTGCAAAAACCGGGGCCGTACCCTGAGGGTACGCCCCCAGCATTTGTTGTTGGGTTAAAAAGAATCAACCACTGTTTCTTAAGCCTGCCGCAATGCCATTGATCGACAAATGGATGCCCGTGCGCGCCGCCGCATCCTGCTTGCCCTCACGGAAGCGCTTCAGCAGCTCCACCTGCACGTGATTCAACGGGTCGATGTAAGGGAAGCGGTTGCGGATGGAGCGCTGCATCAGCGGATTGGCTTGCTGCAACTCTTCCTGGCCCGTGATCAGCTTCAGGGCGTCCAGGGTGGCCGCGTATTCGGCGCGGATGCGCGTGAAGATGGCGTCGCGCAAGGCTTCGTCCTTGACCAGTTCCGCATACTTGCCGGCAATAGCGATGTCGCTCTTGGCCAGCACCATGTCCATGTTCGACAACAAGGATGTGAAGAAGGGCCAGTCCGTGTACATGCCGCGCAGCACGTCCGCGCCGCCGGCCGGGTGGGCGGCCAGGTAGGCTTGCACGGCGGAACCGAAACCGAACCAGCCCGGCAGCATCAAGCGGCATTGCGCCCAGCTCAAGACCCAGGGAATGGCGCGCAAGTCTTCGATGGAGGTGGATTTCTTGCGCGAGGCGGGACGGCTGCCGATGTTCAGGGCGGCAATTTCCGCGATCACGGTCGATTCCCAGAAGTACTGCTCGAAGCCTTCCGTGCCATACACGAGGTCGCGGTAGGCGTTCAGGGCCGTGCCGGACAGCTCTTCCATCGCGGCCAGGTGGCCCGCGCCGGCCGACGCCTTCGGCTGCAGCTGGGCCTGCGGCAGCAGGGTCGACTGGATGGTGGCGGCCACCAGCACTTCCAGGTTGCGGCGCCCCACTTCCGGGTTCGCATACTTGGCCGTGATGACTTCGCCCTGCTCCGTCAGACGGATCTGGCCTTGCACGGCGCCTGCCGGCTGGGCCAGGATGGCTTCGTAGCTGGGTCCGCCGCCACGGCCCACGGAACCGCCGCGGCCGTGGAACAGGCGCAGCTTGATTTGATATTCTTTAAAGACTGTCACCAGCTCGATCTCGGCCTTGTAGAGTTCCCAGCCGGACGTGAGAAAACCGCCGTCCTTGTTGCTGTCCGAATAACCGAGCATGACTTCCTGCTGGTCCGCGCGCGAGGCCAGCAAGCCCCGGTAGAACGGCAGGCCGAAGGCGCGCGCCATGATGGCGGGGCCGGCGCGCAAGTCGTCGATGGTTTCGAACAGGGGAATGATGTTGACGTCCACTGCGCGGCTGTCCTGGCGCAGCAAGCCCACTTCCTTCAGCAGCAAGGCCACTTCCAGCAAGTCCGACACGCTGGCCGCCTTCGAGATGATGCAGTTCGGCACCGATTCCTTGCCATACAACTGGTGCGCCGCGCGCACGGCGCGGAAGATGTCCAGTTCGGACGTGGTTTCTTCAGAGTATTGCGCATACGGCGACGTCAGCAGGCGCGGCGATTCCAGCTCGGCCAGCAGCACGGCGATGCGCTGCTCTTCGTCCAGGTCCAGATAGACGAGGCCCGGCTGGGCACCGGCGAACAGTTCGCCCACGACGCGCTCGTGCACGTCGGAATTCTGGCGCAAGTCCAGGGGCGCCAGCGAAAAGCCGAAGACCTTCACGGCGCGGCGCAGCTGGCGCAGCCGGCCACGGGCCAGCGCGCGCAAGCCGTTGCTGACGAGCGAGTGCTGGACGACATCCAGGTCGGCCAGCAGTTCAACGGCGGAAGCGTAAGGCTGCACGCCGTCGGCCTGCTTGCCCTTGCCAGACAGCACCACGCGCGTGGCGTCCAGGCGCGCATGGATGCCATGCAGGGCGCGGCGGTACGGTTCATCGACACGGTGCGGCGACGCGTCGGCCGAGCGTTCCGCCAGGGCCCGCAGCGGCTCGCTGCAGGCATTGAGTATTTGCGCCAGGGACAGCTGCGACGCCAGCTTGCGCAATTCGCCCAGGTAAAAGTCCAGCACCTTGTCGGCCTGGGTCTGCAAGGTGCTGCGCAGGATGTCGGCCGTCACAAACGGGTTGCCGTCGCGGTCGCCGCCGATCCAGCTGCCCACTTTCATGAAGTTGGGCAATTCCACATCTTCCCAGCGGGCATCGCGCTGGGCCAGCATGGTTTCCAGCGAGGAATACAGTTTCGGCAATTCGCGCAGGATGGTGTGGTCATAGAACGACAGGCCATTGGCCACTTCATCCATGACGGACAGCTTGCTCGTGCGCAACAAGCGCGTCTGCCACAGGGTGACGATGCCGCGCCCCAGCGCTTCCTCGTTCTGCTGCGCCTCTTCCGGCGTCATTTGCACGCGGTCGCGCTCGTTCAACAGGCGCGCGATAGCCATCTGGCAATTCTGGATGCTCTTGCGCTGCACTTCCGTCGGGTGCGCCGTGAACACGGGACTGACGAAGGCATCGTCAAAGAAGCTTGCCAGCGCATCGGCCTTGCCCGCTTCCAGCACATTGCCGACGGCGTGGACGAGGCTGCCCTGGCGCGGCGGCGAGCCGGCGATCAGGTGGGCGCGCGTGCGGCGGATGTGGTGTTGATCTTCTGCAATATTGGCCAGCAGCGAGAAATAGCTGAAGGCGCGCGTCAGTTGCGTCGTTTCTTCCTGCGACAGCGCTTGCAGCGCGTCCGACAGTTGCGCGCGCGCCACCTCGTCATTGTCGCGGCGGAAACGGATGGCCAGCTGGCGCACGTGTTCGATGCGCTCGAAGGCGGGGTCGCCCAGGTGGTTGCGGATGGCGTCGCCCAGCAGACGGCCCAGCTGGCGGATATCGCTGCTCAGCAGCTCGTCTTTCACTTCATTCATTTGCATGGTATGTATTTCCTGGGGCGGCCACGGCGGCACCGCACGGATTGCGTAGTACGCGCTTCCCGACCCGGGAAACGCCCATCGTCCAATTTGTAGTAAATTTACCTTATTGTTTCACCATCCTCTTGATTTTCATCAACAAAATCCTTGCCGAAAGCCCTTTACAGGGCATATGAGCTATTTGCCAGGGCAACAATATGAAAATTTACTACGCATTTGAGCGAAAGGCAACCAACTTTTGTCTTTCTCGGGTGAAAAGTGACGGGGAAATGCGCAAGGCGCTGGCTCGGCGCGAGCGCTTTTCCTGTATGCTGGCGGCTTGAAACAGGCATGTAATCCACATGTTCACCCACCCCTAGCCCCATGCGACTGACTGCCTATACCGACTACACCCTGCGCACCCTGATGTATCTGGGCACGCACCGCGACCGGCTCGTGACCATCCAGGACATTGCCGACCTGCATTCCATCTCGAAGAATCACTTGATGAAAGTGGTGCACCAGCTGGGGCTGTCGGGCATCGTGGAAACCGTGCGCGGTAGAAACGGCGGCCTGCGCCTGGCGCGCGACCCGGCCGAGATCAATATCGGCACCGTCGTGCGCGAGACGGAAAGCGATTTCTTCATGGCCGAATGCTTCAACAAGGACAGCAACACCTGCCCGCTGACGCCCGATTGCCTGCTGAAGGCCAAGCTGGGCCAGGCCACGGGCGCCTTCCTGGCCGTGCTCGACACGGTGACGCTGGCTTCCATCCTGGAATCGGGCACCGCCGCGCCGGCCCCGGCCCCGGGCGTGATCCCCCTGCGCGTCGCCAAATAGGCGCGCCAAAAACAACAATGCCCGGCAAGCCGGGCATTGTTTCCTGCAACAGTCCGCTACACCATCAGTGCGCGCTGGCGCCTGCCGCGCCGATGCCCGTTTCCGAGCGCATCTGCTGCGCTTCGTAGCCGGCCCGGTCGATGCGGGCGCGGGGGCTCTTGTCGAGCACCGAGAACAGCCAGATGCCGACGAAACCGGCCGTCATCGAGAACAGCGCCGGCGAGGCGTACGGGAACAGCGCTTCGCCATGGCCCAGCACGTCCACCCACACGGATTTCGACACCACCGTCAGCGCCACGGCCGTGATCAAGCCCAGGAAGCCGCCGATGGTGGCGCCCCGCGTCGTGCAATCCTTCCACAGCACCGACATGAACAGCACGGGGAAGTTGGCCGAGGCGGCAATGGCAAAGGCCAGCGACACCATGAAGGCGATGTTCTGCTTCTCGAACGCGATGCCCAGCACCACGGCGATGATGCCCAGCACGATGGTCGTCACGCGCGACACTTTCAGTTCGCTGGCGCCCGTCGCCTTGCCCTTCTTGATGACGGTGGCGTACAGGTCGTGCGACACGGCCGACGCGCCCGACAGGGTCAGCCCCGCCACGACGGCGAGGATGGTGGCAAACGCGACGGCCGACATGAAGCCGAGGAAGACGTTGCCGCCCACGGCCTTGGCCAGGTGCACGGCCGCCATGTTGTTACCACCCAGCAATTTGCCAGCCGCATCCTTGAACTCGGGATTGGTACTCACCAGCACGATGGCGCCGAAGCCGATAATGAAGGTCAAAATGTAGAAATAGGCGATCCAGGTGGTGGCCCAGAACACGGACTTGCGCGCTTCCTTGGCGCTGGGCACCGTAAAGAAGCGCATCAGGATATGCGGCAGACCGGCCGTGCCGAACATCAGCGCCATGCCGAAGGAGATGGCGGAAATAGGATCCTTGATGAAGGAGCCGGGGCCCATGATGGCTTCCTTGGTGGCGTGCACGTCGACGGACTTGGCGAACAGCGCTTCCGGGCTGAAGTTGAACTGCGCCAGCACGGCCACGGCCATGAAGGTGGCGCCGCCCAGCAGCATCACGGCCTTGATGATCTGCACCCAGGTGGTGGCCGTCATGCCGCCGAACAGCACGTAGATCATCATCAGGGTGCCCACCAGGACGACGGCGATCCAGTATTCCAGACCGAACAGCAGCTTGATCAGCTGGCCCGCGCCCACCATCTGCGCGATCAGGTAGAACGCCACGACGACGAGGGTGCCGGAAGCGGAAAAGATGCGGATCGGCGCCTGCTTGAAGCGGTAGGCGGCCACGTCGGCAAAGGTAAAGCGGCCCAGGTTGCGCAGGCGCTCGGCCATCAGGAAGGTGATGACGGGCCAGCCGACGAGAAAGCCGATGGCGTAGATCAGGCCATCGTAGCCGTTCAAAAAGACGGCGGCGGAAATGCCGAGGAAGGAGGCGGCCGACATGTAGTCGCCGGCGATGGCCAGGCCGTTCTGGAAGCCCGTGATGCCGCCGCCCGCCGTGTAGAAGTCGGCCGCCGACTTGGTCTTCGCGGCCGCCCACTTGGTGACGAACAGGGTGAAGATGACGAAGACGGCGAACATGATGATGGCCGTCCAGTTCGTGGGCTGCTTGACGGCCTGGCCCAGGTCCGCGCCGGCCGCGAAGACGGCATTGCTGGCGCCTGCGCCCAGCAGCGCCAGCGCGCCCAGGCGGGACGATTTGCGCTGCATCAAGGTGACGGCGCTCATGGCTGCACCCGTACCTGGATGGCTTGCGTCAGGTCATCGAACTGCTTGTTGGCGCGGCGCACGTAGATGCCGGTGATCAGCACCGTAAACACGATGACGAACAGGCCGATCGGCATGCCCCAGGTCATCACGCCGGCGCCGGTCTTGGCGGCAAGAAATTCTTTATCGAACGCGATCAGCAGGATGTAGCCGTAATACACGAGCATCATCAGCCCCGTCAGCGCCCAGCCAAAGCGCGAGCGCACCTTGACCAGCTGATGGTAATTGGGATCGCGCTTGATTTGTTGCACCAGATCGTCATGCATGGTATTGCCTCCGTTATGTAAAAGCTGCTCTTTTGTTTTCGAGCTTGGCTTCACAATACGGCGCGAGGCTTACCCGCCCCTTACGGCGCGGAGTTTTTCTCGCCAGGGCAACACCTGGCCTCAAGCGATGTCGCGATGTCAGTTCAGCGCGGCGGCCGGTCCGAAGAACTCATGGTGCGTCTGCTGTTCCGGCACGCCCAGTTCACGCAGGTATTGCTTGACGGCCCGCATGAAGGGTTGCGGTCCGAGGAAGTACGCATCGACGTCGCGCGTGGCGGGCAGCCAGCGTTCCAGCGTCGCTTTATTGAGCAAGCCGACGGCGTCCGGCGCGCCCTGCCCGCCGTCGTGCTCCGCATAGCAGTAGTAGCGCTGCAGCTGCGGGTGCTGCGCGGCCAGCGCGTCGATCTGCTGGCGGAAGGCATGTACGCCGTGGTGGCGCGCCGCATGGATGAAATGCACGGGACGCTTGCCGCGCAGGGCCGCCGCCAGCATGGCCAGGGTCGGCGTGATGCCCACGCCGCCGCTGATCAGCACCAGCGGCTTGTCGCTCTCCGTCAGCACGAAGTCGCCCGATGGCGGCGTCAGCTGCACGGTGCCGCCCGCTTGCACGCCGTCGTGCAGGTAGTTCGACACCTTGCCGCCCTCTTCGCGCTTGACGCTGATGCGGTACGTGCGGCCATTGCTGGCCGCCGACAGCGAATACTGGCGGCGCATGGGCACGCCATCGACGGTCGCCACCACGCCAATATATTGACCCGGCGCAAAGTCGAGCACGGGCCGGCCGTCGGCGGGCGCCAGCAGGAAGGAGGTGATCTCCTCGCTTTCCACGCTCTTTTCCTGCACGATGAAGTCGCGCGCGCCGCTCCAGCCGCCCGGCGCGGCGGCCTGGGCCTTGTAGATGCGCCCTTCCTCGCCGGCCAGGATGTCGGCCAGCTGGCCGTAGGCCGCGCCCCAGGCATCGATGACGGCATCGCTGGCCACCTCTTCCCCCAGCACTTCGCGGATGGCCTGCAGCAGGCTGGCGCCCACCAGCGGATAGTGCTCGGCGCGGATCTGCAGGGCCACGTGCTTGTGGACGATGGTCGAGACCAGCTCACCCAGGGACTCGAGGCGGTCGATATGTCTGGCGTACATCAATACGCCATTGGCCAGCGCCCGCTGCTGCTCGCCGCTGTGCTGGTGCGCCTGGTTAAAGTAGGGCAGCACTTCCGGGTGGTCGCGGAACAGGTTCTGGTAGAAATGGCGGGTCAGCGTTTCGCCGCCCTGTTCCAGGATGGGGACGGTGGCGGTGATGATGGCGCGTTGTGCTTGGGTCAGCATGTAAAACTCCTGTCTGAATGTGAGGGAATGAGAAAGTCGCAAGGTAGCGGCAAGCTACAGCGCTTCGACGGCGGGATACAGCTCGCGGTCTTCGCGCCGCATGCGCTGGTACAGCGCGTGCAGCACGGTGTTGGCTTCGCTGCGGAATGCCTCCGGCTGCGCTGCCAGGCGCACGGGCGTGTTCCAGCGGCCCGCGAAGGCCAGGTAGGCACCGGCGATGCCGTGCATCTCGCTTTCGTACTGGCGTCCCAGCCGGGCCACCGTGGCCACGCCGCAAGCCTGCGCGGCCGGATACAGATAGCGCTGCTCGACGGCCAGGTGCAGCTTGATCAGGCCGCTCATGGCGACGATGTGCGCGGCAATCGCCTGCGCCTGGGCGGCCACGCCGCCGCGCGCCAGCTGGCGCAAGTCATCGATGGCGGCCAGGATGGCCAGGTGCTGCTGCTTGAATTTGTCGATATTCATGATGGTCTTCTCTGCTGGAGTATCTCCAGTGTAACGGAATCCATTTAAACATGCAAACAAAATACATCTTTAAGGCCGGAGCGGATGCATGAGTATTTCCCGGGAGAATCTTGCTTGATATACGCCATTATGTGCGCCAGAGAACATAACAATATGGCCATGCCTGCCTATAATTTGTGAACGACAGCGCGCGCCGCCAGTGGCCGCGCCGTTCCCACCACTCCAGCCAAGGACGAGCATGAAAAACAAGACGGGCACGGGCCAGCCGCAGCAGCTGGCCGCCATCATCGGCGACCACCACACGGAACTGCTGGACGGCTGGATGGCCGACCTGATCGCCCGCCTGGTGCGGCGCGACAAGATTGCGGAAAATGAACTGCGCCAGCAGGCGGCGCAATTCCTGCCCCTGCTGGTGCGCGCGCTGGAAAGCAGCGATTCCTTCGACATCGAAGGGGGCGCCTGGGACGACACGCGCCAGCTGCTCAGCGAAATCTCGCAGTCGCGCGTGCGCCAGGGCTATTCGCCCATCGACACGGCCAGCTTCGTGTTCGCCCTCAAGGAGCCCCTGTTCGCCTACCTGCGCAAGGAAATCGCCGCCCAGCCGCAGCAGCTGGGCGATGCCATCGTTGCCACCAGCAAGCTGTTCGACGAACTGGGCCTGCTGACCATCGCCACCTACCAGAAGGCGCGCGAGCAGGTCATCCTGCGCCAGCAGCAGGAACTGCTGGAACTGTCCACGCCCGTGGTGCAGCTATGGCAAAACGTGCTGGCCCTGCCCCTGATCGGCACGCTTGACAGCGCCCGCACGCAGGTGGTGATGGAAAGCCTGCTGCAAAAGATCGTCGATACGGGCGCCCTGATCGCCATCATCGACATCACGGGCGTGCCCACCGTCGACACCCTGGTGGCGCAGCACCTGCTGAAAACCATCGCGGCGGCGCGCCTGATGGGCGCCGACTGCATCATCAGCGGCATCCGTCCGCAGATCGCGCAAACCATCGTGCACCTGGGCGTGAACCTGGAGGACGTGATCACCAAGGCCACCCTGGCCGATGCCTTCGTCGTGGCCCTGAAGCGCACGGGTTCCAGCATCACCTACCAGCAGCAGCAACACTGAGGCGCCCATGGAGAGAATCCCCATTTTGCGCATGGGCCGCCTGCTGCTGGTGACGATCCAGGTGGACATGCATGACCGCCTGGCGATGACCCTGCAGGACGACCTGACGACGCGCATCGTCAAGGACCGCGCCACGGGCGTGCTGATCGACATTTCCGCGCTCGACATCGTCGACTCCTTCATCGGCCGCATGATCAGCAACACGGCGGCGATGGCGAAGATCCTCGACGCGCGCACGGTGGTGGTCGGCATGCAGCCGGCCGTCGCCATCACCCTGGTGGAACTGGGGCTGGCACTCGAAGGCGTGAGCACGGCCCTGAACGTGGAGCTGGGCATCAAGCTGCTGGAACGGGGCAGCCTGTGGGACTGACGCGCACGGGTGCCGCGTGCTAGGCGCAGGTGCGCAGCAGGCGCACGACGCGGCGCAGGTACTGCCGTTGCGCAGCGATGAAGACGTGGTGCGCCTGCGCAAGCAGGTGCGCGACAGCATGGTCGCCATGGGTTTTGGCCTGATCGAACAGACCAAGATCATCACGGCGGCCAGCGAGCTGGCGCGCAACACCCTGCGCTATGGCGGCGGCGGCGAAGCGCATGTCGGGCGCGTGCGCGACGGCGCGCGCCAGGGACTGGAACTGCGCTTCGTCGATGCGGGGCCGGGGATCGAGGATATCGCCCAGGCGCTGACCGATGGCTATACCAGCGGCGGCGGACTGGGACTGGGGCTGGGCGGCGCCAAGCGCCTGGCCGACACATTTCACATCGACACGGCGCCCGGCATGGGCACCACCGTCACCATCGCGAAATGGAAGCTGTTTTGAACTACCAAGAGCCGCACCCTGACCTGCGCAGGCAACAACGCTTCACCATCGGCGAACCGAGCGAGATCGCCGCGGCCCGGCGCGCCGGCAACGAGCTGGCGCGCCACGTCGGCTTCGACGACGTGCGCGCCGGCCAGCTGGCCATCGTCATCAGCGAAGCGGCGACGAATATCGTCAAGCACGCGCGGCGCGGCGAAATCCTGCTGCGCAAGGTGCTGCGTGGCGGCACCAGCGGCATCGAGGTGCTGGCCATCGACCAGGGCCCCGGCATGGCGAACGTGCGCCAGCACATGCAGGACGGCCATTCCACCACCGGCACGTATGGCGTGGGCCTGGGCGCGATACGCCGTTTGAGCCAGGAATTCGACCTGTACACGGCGCCCGGCAAGGGCACCGTGCTGATGATGGTGGTGTGGGGGCCACACGCCAGCAGCGCCATTCCCGCCAGCCCGAACTGGCAGATCGGCGCCATCTGTCTGCCGCTGGCCTCGGAACAGGTGAGCGGCGACGCCTGGAACGTCGTCTGCGAAGGCCATGAACTGAGCCTGATGGTGGCCGACGGCCTCGGTCACGGCCCGCTGGCGGCGCGCGCCTCGGAGCTGGCCAGCACGCTGCTGGAGCACAGCACGCCCGGCTTGCCGCCCCTGCCCGCGCCCTTCATCGAACTGGCTCACGGCGCCCTGCGCGCCACGCGCGGCGCGGCGCTGGCCGTGGCCCACATCGACAGCGCGCAGCGCGAACTGCGCTTCGCCGGCGTGGGCAACATCGCCGCCTGCGCCTTCGACGCGCAGCAGCGGCGCCACCTGCTGTCGCACAACGGCATCGTCGGCAGCAACCTGCGCAAGGTGCAGGAATTCCGCTACCCGTGGCAGGCCGGCACCATGCTGGTCATGCATTCGGACGGCCTGCACACGCGCTGGGACCTGGAACAGTATCCTGGACTGGCGCAGTGCCATCCCAGCCTCGTCGCGGCCGTGCTGTACCGCGACTTTTCGCGCGGACGCGACGACGTCACGGTGGTGGTCCTGCGCGAGCATGAGGAACATCAACCTTTGAACAGAGAAGAAGGTGCGGCATGACGCAACGCATATTGACGGCCCATATCGGCAGCGAACTCGATGTCGTGGGCGCGCGCCAGCGCGCGCGGCAGATCGCCGCCCTGTGCGGCTTTGGCGTGCAGGACCAGGTGCGCATCGCCACGGCCGTGTCGGAACTGGCGCGCAACGTCTACAACTACGCGGGCAGCGGCAAGGTGCATTTCGCCATCGACGGCCAGACGGCGCCGCAGCTGTTCAGCATCCGCATCGAGGACCAGGGCCCCGGCATCGCGCAGCTCGAGCAGATCCTGGCCGGCACCTACCGCTCGCCCACGGGCATGGGCCTGGGCATCCTGGGCGCGCAGCGCCTGATGGACCGCTGCCACATCCACAGCGTGCCGGGCGAAGGCACGGAAATCACCCTGCAAAAGCTGTTCCCCCGCGATGCGCCCCTGCTCGACGGCAGCGGCATCGGCGCCCTCTCCGGCAGCCTGCAGGCGTTGCCAACGGATATCACCCTGGCCGAAGTGCAGCAGCAGAACCGCGAGCTGCTGGCCACCCTGGCCGAACTGAAGACGCGCCAGGACGACCTGCTGCAGCTGACGCGCGAACTGGAAGACACCAACCGGGGCGTGGTGGCCCTGTACGCGGAGCTGGACGAAAAGGCCGACCACCTGCGCCGCGCCGACCAGATGAAATCGCGCTTCCTGTCGAACATGAGCCACGAATTCCGCACGCCGCTCAGCTCCATCCGCGCCCTCTCCAAGCTGCTGCTGGACCGGGTCGACGGCACGCTGACGGACGAGCAGGAAAAACAGGTGCTGTTCATCCTGCAGGGCGCCGTCAGCCTCAGCGACCTGGTCAACGACCTGCTGGACCTGGCCAAGATCGAGGCGGGCAAGGTCGACGTGCACGCCAACAGCTTCCAGGTGGCCGACCTGTTCAGCGCCCTGCGCGGCATGCTGCGCCCGCTGCTCGTGTCAGAATCGCTGGCCCTGACCTTCATCGACCCCGATCCGGCCCTGCACATCCACACGGACGAAGGCAAGCTGTCGCAGATCCTGCGCAACTTCATCTCCAACGCCCTCAAGTTCACGGAAGCGGGCGCCATCATCGTCAGCGCCACGCCGCTGCCGGAGCAGGATGCGATCCGCTTTTCCGTCTCCGACACGGGCCTGGGCATCGGCGCCGAGGACGTGCAGCTGATCTTCGAGGAATTCAGCCAGGTGGAAAACCACATGCAGCGCAAGGTCAAGGGCACGGGCCTGGGCCTGCCCCTGTGCCGCAACCTGGCCACCCTGCTCAATGGCACGGTAGCCGTGGAAAGTACCCTGGGCAAGGGTTCGCTGTTCTCCGTCGTCCTGCCCACCAGCTACCATGCGCCCGAAGGCAGCCTGCCGCCCTGCGCGCCCGCCAACGACAATGGCAACGACCAGCGCATCCCCGTGCTGGTGGTGGAGGATAACCCGCCCATCCGCCTGCTGTATGAAAAATTCCTGGCCGGCAGCGAGTTTCGCGTGGTGGCCGCGCGCAGCGTGCGCGAAGCGCAGGAACGCTGGGAACAGCAGCGTCCCGCCGCCGTCATCCTCGACATCCTGCTGCACGGCGAAAATGCCTGGCACTGGCTGGCGGAACTGAAAAACGACCCGCTGCGGCGCCAGGTGCCCGTCATCGTCGCCACCGAGATCGAGGACAAGCGCAAGGGCCTGGCCCTGGGCGCCGATGCCTACTACGTCAAGCCCCTGCTGCGCCAGCAGCTGCTGGCCACCCTGCGCGCGCTGATCGGCCAGACCCACCACCGGCAAGAGCCGGCCCCGCCGCAAGGCACCACCACCAGGGATAATGCGCATGCTAACGGATAACAACAGCGATGCACTGATCCTCAACGTCGATGACAGCGACGGCGCACGCTACGCCAAGTCGCGCATCCTCACGCGCGCCGGCTTCAAGGTAATTGAGGCCTCGAACGGCGGCGACGCGCTGCTGCGCGCGCGCCAGGATCATCCCAACCTGATCCTGCTCGACGTCAAGCTGCCCGACATCAATGGCCTGGAAGTGTGCCGCCAGCTGAAGGGCGGCGCCGAGACGAATACCATCCTGATCCTGCAAACGTCGGCCTCGTGCATCGGCACGGCCGACAAGATCCGCGCCCTCGACGGCGGCGCCGACAACTATCTGGTCGAGCCCATCGAGGCGGACGAACTGATCGCCAACGTGCGTGCCCTGCTGCGCCTGGGCCAGGTCGAGCGCGCGCTGCGCGAAGTCGACCGCCGCAAGGACGAATTCCTCGCCACCCTGGCGCACGAACTGCGCAATCCGCTCGGTCCCATCCGCACGGCGCTGGCCCTGCTGTGCAAGCTCGACCCCGTCGTGCCGGCCGCGCAGGACAATGCCCGCCGCACCATCGCCCGCCACACGGATCACCTGGTGCGCCTGGTGGATGACCTGCTCGACGTGTCGCGCATTTCGCTGGGCAAGATCTCGCTGCAATGGGACAGCGTGAGCCTGGCCAGCGTGATCCGCAGCGCCGTGGAAACGAGTTCGCACAGCATCGAGGCGCGCGGCCATGCGCTGGACGTGACGCTGCCCAAGCAGGAGCTGTGGGTCTGCGGCGATGCCGTGCGCCTGTCGCAGATCGTCGCCAACCTGCTGCTCAACGCAGCCAAGTTCACGGCGCCGGGCGGGCGCATCGCCATTTCCGCCGAGCGCGCAGGCGATAACGTGCATATCCGTCTCAGCGACAACGGCATCGGCATCGCCGCCGCCAGCATCGACAGCATTTTCGGCCTGTTCGCGCAGAGCGGCCACTCGCCGGACCGGGTGCAGGATGGCCTGGGCATCGGCCTGTCGCTGGTGCGCACCCTGGTCGAACTGCACGGCGGCCAGGTCAGCGTCAGAAGTCCCGGCGTGGGGCTGGGCAGCACCTTCGAAGTCAGCCTGCCGCTCGACGCCAACGTGCCGCTGCCCTCCGCCGTGCCGGCGCCGTCAGCTTCCCCGGCCGGCAGCAGCCAGCGCATCCTCGTCGTCGACGACAACTGCGACGCGGCCGACACCCTGGCCGAGCTGCTGGAAATGTACGGCCACACGGTACGCACGGCCTACACGGGAGCGCAGGCCGCCGAGCGCACCCTGGAATTCAAGCCCGACATCGTCTTTCTCGACATCGGCCTGCCCGACATGAACGGCTACGAAGTGGCCGTCAAGCTGCGCCAGCTGCCGATACCGCAGCATTTCCTGCTGGTGGCGTTGACCGGCTACGGCCAGGAGCACGACCGGCAGGCGGCCCTGGCGGCGGGCTTCAATGAGCACTTCGCCAAGCCTGTCGATTTCGGCAAGCTGGCCATGCTGGGGCTGCATATCGCGCCATGACGCGGGACGGCCTGCGCGCCTGGTTTTTTTACATGACGCTTCGGCTATAATCGGCGGGTGCGAAACGCGACAGTTTCGGGCCACCTGGGATGAACAATTGCGGCAACAACCGATGTGCGATGGCGCTGCTGTGCCTTTTTTTCACCGCCTGCGTCCCCGCGCATGGCTGGCCGCCGCCTGGGCCGCCACGGCCCTGCTGGCGGCGCCGGCCCGCGCCGACGACGCCCTGCCGGCCAGGCTGGTCTGCCATGACGACCTTTTCGTGCCCTACTTCATGCAGAACCAGGGACGCATCGAAGGCTTGAACGTGGACGTGCTGCGCGAAGCCGCGGCGCGGCTGGGCATCGCCATCGAATTTCGCGCCATGCCGTGGCGCCGCCTGGAAAGTGAACTGGCCAGGCCGCAAGGCACGGTCGATTGCGCCTTCGCCATGAGCCGCACGCCGGCGCGCGAGCAGTACCTGGAATTCGGCAAGGTGCCCCTGCAGCCGACCGAATACGCGCTGTTCGTACGCCAGGCCGCGCAGCCGGCCCATGCCTTGCCGGCCGTGGGCAGGCTGGACGACCTGGCCGGCAAGGTGATCGGCGTGCGCGCCGGCTTCCGCCTGCCCGAGGCCATCGCCGCCGGCGCCGCGCAGGGGCGCTGGAGCATCGCCGAAGTGCCGACGGATGCGGCCAATTTCCAGAAACTGGCGCTGCAGCGCATCGACGCCGTGCTGGCGGACGGCATCGTCGGCCAGTACACGGTCCGGCAGCTGAAGCTGGGCGGCATCGCGCGCGTGGCGCCATCGTCGCCCTCCATGCGCTTCGACACCTATATCGTGTTCCGCAAGAGCGCCGCGTCGCCGGCGCTGGCCGCCGCCTTCGACCGCGTGTTCCGGCAGATGCGCCAGGACGGCACTTTCGCGCGCATCACTTCCGCCTACCTGGGCGCCCCACTCCTGGAACCATGACATGAAAACCCGCACGCCCCTGCTGCGCATCACCATGATACTGGGCGCCCTGCACGCCCTGCTGGGCTGGCTGCTGCTGCCGGCGTTGCCCGTCGGCCTGGCCGGCTGGCTGCTCGGCGGCGCCGTGCTGCTGGCCTCGACCATGCTGATGCCGATGACGATCTTCGCCCGCGCCATCACGCACGATGCGCGCCTGGCCGACCGCCTGAGCTGGGCCGGTTCGCTGTGCATGGGCTTTTTTTCCTCGCTGTTCGTGCTCACGGTGCTGCGCGCCCTGCTGATGCTGATTCCCGCCACGCGCCCGCACGCGCAGGCTTCCGCCGTGGCCGTCCTGGTTCTGGCCCTGCTGGCCACCGTCGTCGGCTTCATCAACGCCCGCAGGGTGGCACGCGTGCGCGAGGTCGACGTGCCCATCGCCGGGCTGCCGACCGCCCTGCAGGGTCTGACCATCGTGCAGCTGAGCGACATCCACGTGGGCGCCACCATCAAGCGCGCCTACGTGGAGGCCATCGTCGCGCGCGCCAACGGCCTGCAGGCGGACCTTATCGCCATCACGGGCGACGTGGTCGACGGCACGGTGGCGCAGCTGGGCGCGCACACGGCGCCGCTGGGCGAGCTGCGCGCACGCCATGGCGTGTTTCTGGTGACGGGCAACCACGAATACTATTCGGGCGCCGCACCGTGGGTGGCGGAGTTCCGCCACCTGGGCCTGCGCGTGCTGATGAACGAACATGTGATTCTCGAGCACGACGGCGCGCGCCTGGCCGTCGCCGGCGTCACCGATTTCAACGCGGGCGCCTTTGACCCGGATCAACGCAGCGATCCGCAAGCAGCCATCGCCGGCGCGCCGGCGCATATCCCCCGCATCCTGCTGGCGCACCAGCCGCGCAGCGCGCCCGAGGCCGAGGCAGCCGGCTACGACCTGCAGTTGTCCGGCCACACGCACGGCGGCCAGTTCTGGCCGTGGAACCTGTTCGTGCCGCTGCAGCAGCCCTACGTGGCGGGACTGCACCGGCGCGGCCGCCTGTGGATTTATGTGAGCCGCGGCACCGGCTACTGGGGCCCGCCGAAACGCATCGGCGCGCCGGCGGAAATTACGCGACTCAGGCTGGTGGCGGCGTAAGTCCCAGCGCGCCGGGCCGGCCACCCACGCTGCGGCACGCGGATGGACCGGTCGCCGTCAACGGTGCAGACCAGGCGGCTATCGCCAGGCTGTCGGCCTCCCGCCCGTCAATCGGGCCGCATCTGCGCGGCGAAATCGCGCTGGCGGAACTGCTCCAGCAAAAAATCGACGAACACGCGCGTCTTCGCGGGCAGCAGCTTCTTGCTGGGATAGTACACGGACAGGGGGCCGGAGTCGGCGTGCCAGCCGGGCAGCAACCGGATCAGGGCGCCGCTGCGCAAGTGGGCCAGCGCGTGCGGCATGGGCAACAGCGCCACGCCCACGCCCAGGATGGCCGCCTGCGCCATCGCTTCCGGGTCGTCAAAGATGGCGCGGGGCCGGCATTCGGCCACGCCTTCGCCCCCCCGGCCATCGCGCAGTATCCAGCTGCGCAGCCTGCCGCTGCCGGCCGAGCGGCGCGCCACGCCGTCGAAGTGCGCCAGGTCAAGCGGATGCGCGGGCATGGTTTTGTCCCGCATGAAGGCGGGCGACGCCGTGGCGACGATGTGGGCGTGGCCCAGTTCGCGCGCCACCACGCCGGGCGTCAGTTCGATGCCGCCGCCGATGGCCACGTCAAACCCCTCGCCGATCAGGTCCACTTGCCGGTTGTCGAAATGGCAGTCGGGGATGACGCCCGGATAGCGTGCGATGAAGTCACCCAGCAGGGGAACCACGTAGCTGCGGCCGAACGACGGCGCCATGCTGATTTTCAATATGCCTGCCGGCTGGCCGCCCTCTTCCGCCACGCCGGCGATCGCTTCCTGCAAGGTGGACAGGGCGCCTTTGACCTGCTGCAGGAAGCGTTCGCCTCCTTCCGTCAGGGTCAGGCGCCGCGTGCTGCGCTGGAACAGCCGCAGTCCCAGGCTCGCTTCCAGGCGCGCCACGTTCTTGCTGACGGCGGCCGGCGTCAGGCCCAGGCGGCGCGCGGCGGCCGAAAAGCTGCCCAGCTCGGCCGACAGCACGAACGATGGCAAGTGATTGAGTGCGTCCATGCCCCATTTTACCCGCTTATTTGATCGTCATAGTTGAAAGTGATTGTAGCGATTCATGGCTAGCGCGGCAGGAATGAAAGGCAGATACTGGGCTTCTCGACTCCTCACTCAGAAAGCCCATCATGCAAACCCAAGCCACCACCAGCACCTCCCTGTCACTGCAAGACAAGATCGCTTTTGTGACGGGCGGCTCGCGCGGCATCGGCGCCGCCATCGTCCAGCGCCTGGCGCGCCAAGGCGCCACGGTCGTCTTCACGTATCAAAGCTCGGCCGCCGAAGCGCAGGCGCTGGCCGCCAAGGTGGAGGCCAACGGCGGCAAGGCCCTGGGCGTGCAAGCCGATGCGGCCGATGCCGACGCACTGACGGCGGCCATCGACAAGGTGGCGGCGCAGTTTGGCAAGCTCGATATCCTCGTCAACAACGCGGGCGTGTTCCTGCCCGGTTCCATCGACGATTTTTCGCTGGCGGACTTCGACAAGACCGTGGCCGTCAACGTGCGCGCCGTGTTCGTGGCCATCAAGGCCGCCGTGGCGCACATGCAGACGGGCGGGCGCATCATCAACATCGGCAGCACGAATGCCCACCGCATGCCGTTCGGCGGCGCTGCCGCCTATGCCATGAGCAAGTCGGCCCTGAGCGGCCTGACGCAAGGCCTGTCGCGCGACCTGGGGCCGCGCGGCATCACCATCAACAACGTGGAACCGGGCCCCGTCGCCACGGACATGAACCCGCCCACGGGCGACTTCGCCGACCTGATGCACGGCCTGATGGCCCTGCCCCGCCACGGCAGCGCCGAGGAAATCGCCGGCATGGTGGCCTACCTGGCCAGCGAAGAGGCGGCCTTCGTCACGGGCGCGGGACTGAAGATCGACGGCGGTTTTGCCGCCTGATCGCAAGCACGCACCACGGTCCCGGCATTACGCTGCCGGGGCCAGCCCGAACATCAGCGAGCGGTGCGCGGCCACGCCCGCCATGGCGCCGTCGGCCACGGCGAACGCCACGCTGCCGGCCATGCGGCCCGCGTCGCCGCAGCAGAAGACGCCCGGCACGCTGCTGGCCTTTTGCTCGTCGGTGCGCACGAACGGGCCCATGGCACCCTCTTCCAGCGCGCAGCCCAGCTGCGCGGCCAGGGTGCTGGCCAGGCGCGTGCGCGTCGCCACGAACAGGCCGGCCATCGCGTGGCGGCTGCCGTCCTGCATGACCACGTCGGCCTCGCCGTCGATCCGCGCCACGGGGGCACGCACCACGGTCACGCCGCGCGCGGCCAGCTGGTCCAGCTGCGCCGCATCGGGCTCGAACGCGCCATTGAGAAAGAAAGTCACCGTGCCCCAGTCGGGCAGCATCAGCGCATGGTGCATGGAGAGGGGGCCGGTGGCCAGCACGCCGATGGCGCCCTGCTCCAGTTCATAGCCATGGCAATACGGGCAGTGAAACACGCTGCGGCCCCAGCGCTCGGCCAGGCCGGCGACGGGCGGCAATTCGTCGATCACCCCGGTGGCCAGCACCAGCCGGCGGCCCCGCACGAGCGTGCCGTCTGCCAGGGTCACGTCGTAGCCATTGCCGCCGCCCGACGGCGCCGCTGCCACGGCCGTGCCGTCCAGCCAGGACACGCTGGCATACGCCAGCAGCTGCGCCTTGCCCTCGGCGGCGATGGCGGCCGTCCCGCTTCCGTCGCGAGTGAGAAATCCGTGGGAATGGCTGGCGTAGCGGTTGCGGCGCTGGCCGCCGTCGACCACGAGAACGCGGCGGCGGGCGCGCGCCAGCTGCGTGGCGGCCGACAGGCCCGCGTAGCTGCCACCGACGATGATGGCGTCGAACGGGACGTCGGATGCGGCGGCAGGCGCGGTGCCGCCCCCGTCTTGGGATTCAGGAATGGGCATGCGGTGCTCCTTGGTGGGTGGCGTATTGTTGGCTGAAGCGCTGGGCCAGGTCGGCCAGGGTGACGGCGCCGAAGCGCCGCAGCAGCAGCGTCTCGGCTTCGTCGAAGGCGCCGGCCAGCGACTGGTTGACTACCTGCTCGACCAGGCAGCCCGGCTGCTCGACGCGGTTGCCCATGGCGAAGATGGCGGGCGACCCGACGGCCACGTAAATGTCGTGCAGGGTCACGCCGTGCAGGTCGCAGGCGATGCGCCAGCCGCCGCCATGGCCCTTGAGCGAGGCCACGTAGCCCCGCTCGCGCAGGCCGGCCATCACGCGCCGCACCAGCACGGGATTGGTGTCCAGGTAGCCGGCGAGTTCTTCGGACGTCATCGGGCGTCCCGCGTGGGCCATGTGCAGCAGCACATGGAGGATCGATGATAGTTTGCTGTCGCGTCTCATGTAACCAATGATAGTACATGAAATCCATATCTGCAAGCCAGTTGCATTTTTGCGGCATAAAAAAAGGGGCCAGACCCTTTGGGTCTGACCCCAGCCGTTGCTTCAGGGGGTGTTGTTAACGTGCCTATGCATCCTTGCGCCGGCGTCCGCGCCACCACAGCAGCAATGCCAGCAGCACCAGCACGCCGACGATGATGCCCGCGCGGGCCAGGCCGATCAGGTTCGAGGCGGGACCGCCGTTGCGCAGGGTCGTCACCTGTTCCGCCGTCACCTTGACGTCGGGATTGCCGTACATCTTCTGCACGTAATTGCCCAGGGTGACGATCTGCTCGTCCGACAGGGCCTGGCGGAAGGCCGGCATCAAATGGCCGGCATGGCTGCCCTTGCCATCCTGCCGTTCCACGCCATCGAGGATGGCCATCACCAGGTTGTTGCTGTTGCTGCGGCCCGTCACCGAGTTGTGGAACAGGGGCGGCAGGCTGCCATCGAAACTGCCCTCGCCCTTGGCCTGGTGGCAGCTGGCGCACTGCGCATCGTACAGCTGCGCACCCGACATCTTGTTCAGGTTTTGCGGCAGCGGCACGCCGCGGATGCTGGCCAGCTCGTCGCCCGCCTTGCCCCATTGCGTCACCGGCTGCGTATCGGCCTTGTCGCGGATGGCCGGCACGCCCTTGACGTAGTGGGCGATGGCGTTCAGGTCGGCGTCGCTCAGGTGCTTCAGGCTATGGTCGATGGCTTCGGCCATCGGCCCCGCCGCCTGCGCCTTGTTGGCCGCGCGGCCCGTGCGCAGGTAGTCGACCAGTTCCTGCTGGCTCCAGCCGCCCACGCCGCTGTGGATGTCCGAGGTGATGTTCGGCGCATACCAGGTGCCCAGGTCGGCGCCGCCCAGTTCCTTCGACATCTGCTCGGCCATCAGCGCATTGCGCGGCGTATGGCAGGTGGTGCAGTGGGCCAGGCCCTGCGCCAGGTAGGCGCCGCGGTTCCATTCCATGCTCTTCGCCGTATCGACCACGAAGGGCTTCTTGTCCAGGAAGAGCAGGTTCCAGCCCGCCATCGACAGGCGGATATTGAAGGGGAACGGCAGGTCCGTCGCCTGCGCCGGCGCCGCGTCCACGGCCGCCACGCCGTGCATGAAGTAGTCATACAGGGCCGCCGTGTCCTCGTCCGTCACCTTGGCGTAGGCCGTGTAGGGCATGGCCGGATACAGGTTGGCGCCGTCGGCGCGCACGCCATGGCGCACGGCGTCGGAAAACTGCTTGAGCGTGTACTTGCCGATGCCGTGCGTGGTCGATGGCGTGATGTTGGTGGCAACGATGGCCCCCAGCGGCGTGGCCAGGGCCAAGCCGCCAGCCATCGGTTTGCCGCCCGGCACGCTATGGCAGGCGATGCAGTCGCCGGCCGTGGCCAGGTAGCGGCCGCGCTCGATGGCCGCCGCGTCGGGGCCGGCCGCCAGCACGGGCAAGGCCAGCGAGAGCAAGGCGGCGCCGGCCGCCATTCTGAAGGTCGCCATCATGCTGTCGCTCCCTGTTGTTCGTCGAGGATGTGCTTGACGGTGCGCAAGGCCACGGCCAGGCCGTTTTCCGTCGAGTTGCAGGTGCCGGACGTGGGCAGCACGCCGGTGCTGCACAGGAACAGGTTGGCGTGGTCGAAAGTGCGGCCCCACTGGTCGCAGACGGCCTTGGCGGGGTCGGAACCCATCGACAGGGTGCCGCAGATGTGCTGGTTGTTGGCAAACACGCCTTCCTTGCTGTGGCGCAGATTGGTGCCGCCCATCAGTCTGGCGATATTCTCGAAATCCTGCTTCGAGCGCTCGTGGCCCCGCTTGGTGTACTCGTCGATCGAATAGTGCGCCTGCGGCTTGGGGATGCCCATGGCATCCTTTTCGCTGCTCAGGGCGATGCGGTTTTCCGGGTTCGGCAGCACTTCCAGCACGTTTTTCAGGCTCATTTCGCGGGCCGAACGGAAGCGCAGC
The DNA here is from genome assembly GCF_009923995.1 of Janthinobacterium sp. GTDB lineage: Bacteria > Pseudomonadota > Gammaproteobacteria > Burkholderiales > Burkholderiaceae_D > Janthinobacterium. Next base: position 23,127 of record NZ_RFSK01000001.1, read on the forward strand.
TGCCGTTCGAACTCCTCGCCGAACACGCCATTGCCGATCAGCTCCTTGGTCGTGCCATCGACGCGCGAGATGTTCGTGAAGTCCAGGCGGTACGGCGAATGCTGGCTGCGGAAATCGCCGTCGCGCATGGTGTTGATGGAATTGGGGCTTTGCGGGCCCCGGCCCAGCCACAGGTCTTCGTCGGCGTCGAAAGTAATCGAAGTGCTCGGGTGGTCCATCAGGTTGCGGCCCACCATGTCGCTGCTGTTGGCCAGGCCGTTCGGGTACTTGTCCGAAGCGGAAACGAGCAGCAGGCGCGGGCTTTCGATGCCGTTGGCGGCCAGGATGAAGGTCTTGGCCGTCACCCGGTGGCTCTTCTTGTCGACGTCGTAGTACAGCGCGGCCGTGATGCGGCCCTGGGCATCGTGTTCCAGCTTGTAGACGTTGGCATTGCAGACGATCTGCACGCCGGCCGCTTCGGCCTGCTGCGCGGCGATGCCGCCATGGTATTGCGCGTCGATGGGGCAGATCGGCTGGCAGCTGTTGTTGCCGCAGCAGGCGGGACGGCCGCCGTAGCTGACGCTGTTGCGCGCCACCGTGTTGCCCACCACCTTGAACGTGGGGTCGAGGCGCTCGCGGATGCGGCGCATGGCGTACGGCTCCGCCACGGAATCCATCGGGAAGGCCTGCTTGCGCGGCGAGCCCGTGTTTTCCGCGCCGGAGACGCCCATGATTTCTTCCGCTTCCTGGTAGAACGGCTCCAGGTCTTCATAGCTGATGGGCCAGTCGACGCCCACGCCGTACAGGGTATGGATGCGGAAATCGTTCGGCACGTTGCGCCACGCCTGCGCGGCCCAGTGCCACGAGGTGCCGCCAAACTGGCGGATGTATTCGGCCGGATACGGATACGGGCCGGCCTGCACCAGGTAGCCATTGTCCTTCGGCTGGTAGATCGGGTGCGGCGCCGTGGCGACGGACGGATACGGCGACATCCAGTCGCTGCGGCGCGTCGTGTTGCGGAAACGGGCGACGATTTCGCCGCGCGAGACACGCGGTCCCGCTTCCAGGATCAGCACCGAGGCGCCGGCCAGCGCGAGCTTGCGCGCGGCCAGGGAGCCGATGATGCCGGAGCCGATCACGAGGTAATCGGCGGAGAGTTGTTCAGCCATGATGGCTCCTTAAATTGGTTTTCTGGCCCAGCTGCCGTAGGCGCCGTAGGAATACGTGGGCGGCTTGAGCACGTCGGCCACGACGGCCGCGTTCAGCGCCTGCTCGTAGGCGACGCAGACGGCCGCCTCGCCCGTGCCGACGATGCCCAGGTACCAGGCACTGGCGATCTGGCGCGGCAGGGCCGCCAGCGGCGACTGCGCCGCGTCAAGCGCCTGCTGCAGGCCGGCGGCCTGCAAGCCCTGCGCATTGATCAGCGCCAGCAGCGTGCGCACATTCGCGGGGAAGGCGGCGTCCTGCGCCACCAGCGCGTCGTACAGGCGCTTGGCCAGCGCCGGGTCGAGCACCTGGCGCCCGACCAGCATGGCCGACACGCCGAGGAAGGCGCCCTGCTCCGCATTGGCGACCGGCTCGGCCAGCGCCCAGGGAATCAGCGCCGCCGCCGAAGCCGACAGCAAGCCGGCCAGCACCATGCGGCGGCCGGGATTCAGAGGGCCGCGGCCCTCCTTGTGATGTGTAGCGTCCAATTGAAGCTCCCGTGAGTTCTGCAACCGTTCAGAAAGAGTGCTTGAGACCGACCATGACCACCGTCTGGCCGCCGTCCGACGACGGCGTGCCGTTCTGCGAATCGCCGACCGAGGCGACGGCATCGACGATGGCGCCGTTCTGGCCCAGGGTCTGGCCGCGCGCCAGCTGGCGCGCTTCGATCAGGTAGATCGCGGTACGCTTCGACAGCGCATAATTCTGCTCGAACGACAGCTGGCGGTAGCGCGCGCGGTCGGCGATGCCGTTGGCGCGGCTGGCGAAGGTGTCGCTGTAGCCGGCGGCCAGGAACCACCGCGGCGTCAGCTGGTAGCTGGAGATCAGGCCGGCCGTGTTGAAGATGGCCGTATCGCGGAAGGCGGAGCGGGTGCCGGCCTGGTATTGCACGTTGCTGGCATTGGCGCCCACCATCCACTTGCCCATGGTGTAGCGCGCGCTGGCGGCGATGTACTGGATGCTGTCGGCCGTGGCATAGCCCTGGTTGATGGCGGAGATGCCGAAGCTGGCCGAGGCCTTGTCGCTCCAGCCCGTGCCATTCTCGCCATTCTTCAGTTTCAGGTAGCCCAGCGCGAATTCGGCCGGCGAGGTGCTGTACTTGACGGCGGCGCTGAAGCTGCTGCCCACGGCATTGCCGTCGGCCGCTTCGCCGAAGCCGTACTGCGCGCTGGCCTGCAGGCCGCGCCAGACCGGCGTGCTGTAGCTCAGGGAGTTGTTGATGCGCACGGTGGTATCGAGGCCGTCGATATCGCCAGGGTGGGCGCCGGTGGCGCCCGTCAGGATATTGCTCGACGCGAGGGAACCGACCAGCAGGTAGTACGGCGTGTACTGGCGGCCGGCCGTCAGCGTACCGTAGGCCTGCGACTGCAAGCCCACGTAGGCCTGGCGGTTGAACAGCGAGCCGGCCGTGCTTTGCGCGCCCGTGTCGCTTTCAAAGCCGCTTTCCAGCAAGAACAGCGCCTTCAGGTCGCCGCCCAGGTCTTCCACGCCCTGGAAACCGATCTTGCTGGCGGACAAACTGCCGCTGCGCATATAGGTATTCGAGTTGCCGCCCTGGTTGCTCGTGTACGCGGTCGCCGCGTCGACCACGCCATAGATGCTGACATTGCTCTGGGCGCAAACGTTTGCGCCGACGAGTGAAACGGCAGCCAGCGCCACGGCGCGCATGCAAGTAGTTTTCATTTTTTTCCTGACTTTCCTGTTTTATTGTACGCCTGCCATTTTTTTCCGTCGGGAGACGGAAATACGGCGGTGGCGCCGCGCTGCCGCTCCGCCTGATCGCCGGAACGTGCGCTTTTTCTTCTTGATTTGGATCAAGTGAGGCAAATTATACGCCGAATTACTCACATGTAAGTGATTGACTGTAAGGCATAGTCTTATAGCAAAACATTCATTGGTCTTATAGCAAAACGTAGCGGCGCACGGGCGCAAGCCCCGCAGCGTGCGGAAATTATCAAAAACAGCATGGAAAAATCAGCGGCGGCACGTGCTGAAAAACACGCGCCGCAAAGACGGTCAGGTGACGGGAGGGGAAACCGCTCAGCGCAGGATGGCGGGCGCCACGGGCAGGGTTTCCAGGGCAATGAAGGCTTCGAGCGCGCGGCGCATGTCATCGAACACTTGCTTGCCGTACGCCTGTTCCAGGTTGGCGTACTGCAAGTCGATCAGCTTGCCCATCTGTACCAGCAGGCTGGCGCCCGCTTCCGACAGGTGCACCTTGCGGCGGCGCTGGTCGCCTTCGAACTTGCTGCGCCCGATCAGGCCGATTTCTTCCATGCGCGCCAGGATGCCGCTCATGCTGGGACTGGAAATCTGGCAGATGTCGCACAGTTCGCGCGGCTCCAGGGTCGGACTTTCATTCAGGGCGCGCATGATGCGCCACTGCTGCTCCGTCACGCCGAAATGATTGAGGATGGGACGGAAGTGCTGCAGCAGGCTGTCGCGGGCCTTCAGCAGCAGTTGCGGCATGTTCGGATAACGGATCGGTAACTGCAAGCGGAACTCCCGGGGTGGCCAGCAAATGAGCATGATTATACGACTGGCAAGAGCAGAATGGCAGGCAAAACTGCGCCTTTTCTACCCTGCCCCCGCAGACTGCCTGCACCCTTCCTCGCGCGCATGCGCATGCACGGACCACAGCACGCCCGCCGCCAGCAGCAGCATGGCCGCCCACTCGAGCGGGCGCGGCATGCGCTGCGCGTACAGGTAGCCATACAGCAGCGCGAACAGGGTTTCGGACAGGATCAGCTGGCCTGACAGGGTCACGGGCACCAGGCGCGACGCCAGATTCCACAGGTAGTTGCCGATCACGGACGCGCCCAGCGCCAGCAGCAGGCAGACGAGCCAGAAGCGGGGCCAGTCGCGCGCCGGCGCGCCAGCGGCGGGGCCGGCATGGTGCAGCGCCAGCGCCACGGCGCCGACGGCCAGCGCGATGACGCCGCTGGCCAGGCCATACAGCATGGACCATTCCACGGCGCTGACGTGCGCATGGCGCTTGAGGAAGCGGTCGTTGTCGAGCGCATACCAGGTCCAGCAGGCCAGAGCGCAGGCGGCGCACAGCACGCCGAGCAGCTTGTGCGCCAGGCTGGTGCCGTCCGCGCCCGCATGGCTGAAGATATCGATATTGATGCAGGCGATGCCCAGTGCCACCACCAGCAGCGGCGGGGCCAGGCGGCGCAGGGGCAGCGCGCCGTGGTCCTTGTGGCCGACTATCGTCACGCTCAGCGGCAGCAGGCCGATGATCAGCGACGTGGGCGCCACGCCGGCCAGCTTGACGCCATACGCCAGCAGCAGGTAATACACGACGTTGCCGGCCAGCGCCTGGCGCAGCATGGCCAGCCAGTCGGCCCGCCGCAGACGCCGCAGCAGGGGCACGAGCCGGGGCAGCATCAGCCCCGCCGCCAGCGCGCCATAGCAGGCGTAGCGCCCCACCATCAGTTCGACGGGAGAAAAGTCCGGCAGCAGCACCGGCACAATGAAAACGGCGCCCCAGAAGGCGCCGGCCAGCAAGCCAAAAACGATCCCACGCCACATGCAGCCACACCCACGTCATCAAGTCAAGGACGCCAGTATATGGCATGCGGAACAACGCGGCGCGGCGCGCTGTCGCGTCAGCCCTTGGCCTTGCGCTGCTCGGGGATGAAGTGCTCGCGCACGGCCTTGGCCAGCAGGCCTGGCGGCAGCAGGCCCTGGCCCAGCAGGAAGTTGTTGAAGGCGAGGCGGTCGAACTTGTCGCCCAGCGCCAGCTCCGTCTCCGCGCGCAGCTGCAGGATGCGCGTATAGCCATAGAAGTAGCTGCCCGCCTGGCCCGGCATCTTGAAGGTGTAGCGGTCCAGTTCCTGGCGCGCCATCGGTTTCGACAGCATCACTTCCTCCGTCAGGATGCGGCCCGCCTCCTCGCGCGTGACCTGGCCCAGGTTCAGCATCGGGTCGAGCATGGCGCGCGCGGCGCGCAGCATGCGGAACTGCAGCGCGATGAGCTGGCCCTCGGCCGGCTCGTAGGGAATCATCTCCGCTTCCGCGTACAGCGCCCAGCCTTCCACGTTGACGCTGTTGAACGCGTACAGGCTGCGCGCCTGCGACACGCCCCGCTCCACCATGGCGCTGAACTGCAGCTCGTGGCCCGGGCGGCCCTCGTGCGCGCTCAGGGTCCAGGCGGCGCCCGCGAAATTGAAATCGTCATATGCTTCGCCCTTGCCGCTGCTGGACGGATTGCTGACGGGGAGGACGAACTGGCCGTGCTCTCCCGTGTTGCCGATCAGCGGAGGCGGACGCATGTGCGGCGCCGGCTGGGCCGCCGATTCGGCCGCCGAGGCCAGGCGCATGGTCATCGCGCGCTGCGGCACGTCGACCACGCCCTGCGCGCGGATGCGCTCCTCGAGCTGCGTGTTGACGCCCTTGTAGTGCGCTTCGAGCTGCTCGTTTGGGATGGAATCGCTTTTCAGCGCGCGCAGCACCTGGCGGTAATCCGTGCCATCGATGCCCTTGAGCGACATTTTCGCCGCCACCACGGGCGCCAGCGCCTGCATGGCGGCGCGCGTTTCCAGATAGGCCACTTCCGCCCGCTCCACCAGCGCGCGCGGCTCGATGTCGATGCCCACCTGCTTCAGGCGGAAGGCGTACAGCTCGGGCGCCATGCGGAAATCCGTGCGCGACAGGGGCAGCACCACTTGCCGCTCCCACGCCGCGTAGTCATTGAGCTGCTGCTCCATGGCCGCCAGCGCGCTTTCCGCGCCGGTGATCTTCATGTCGGCGAACAGCTTGCGGATGCCGGCGATATACGTCGGCACGTTTTCCAGCGACTGCTCCACCTGCATGCGCACGGGGCCGGCCAGGCCCTGCTGGCCTATCTTTTCCGTGAAGCGGGCCTTGGCCTGCTGCGTGAGCGGCGTGCTGCCGGGGAATTGGCCCACGTAGCGCTGCAGGCGTTCGAGCGCCTTGGCGCGGCGCGCGGCCGGACGCTGCTCCTGCAGCAGGCTTTGCATGCTGCCAAAGACCATTTGCGGCACGTCCATCCACGGCAGGCTGTACTTCGCTTCCAGCTGGGCACCGGCGATGGACTGGTCGACGGCATTCGTCAGGATCTGCAAGTCCTGGCGGATGCGCTCGTCCTTTTCCGCCGCCAACTTCTGCTGCAGCTGCGCGCGCGCCTGCTGCATGGCCGCCACATAGCGCTCCGTGAGCTTCGGCCCCAGGTCGGCGGCCAGGCCGTCGTACTGCGCCAGGCCCGTGTCGGACGCGCGCTCAGGCGAAAACTGCGCCTGCGCCGCCAGCACGATGGCGGCATTGCGGTTGCTGGCTTCGACCCAGGCGGACGATGCGCTGGCCGCGGCCGGGGCGGCGGCCCTGGCTGGCATGGCCAGCACGGTGGAAAATGCGGTGGCGAGTGTGGCGGCAAGCACGGTCTTGCACAATTGCGGGGAGACGAACATCGGGGATTTCCTTCCTGGGGTGAGCGATGAGCGAAGCGACGAGTATCGTCCAGCCCCGGGTGACTGTCAATTGCGGCCATTCATGGCCGGCAGGTTCCACGGCGTGACGACCTGGATGGCGGACAGGCAGCCCGCCCGCGCGTGCGACGGCGCCAGCGGCGGCAGCGCGCCCCGCGCGCGCAGGATGTCCTGGCAGGCGCGGCGCATGTCCTGGCCCAGGTCGTGGTGCAGCACGGCCTGGATGGCGCCCGACTGGAGCAGCGCCAGGTTGTCCGCATCGAGGTCGTGGCCGACGAAGACCTGGCAGCGCCGTCCCGCCTGCGCGAACGCCTGCAAGATGGCCGCATTGCCGCCGCCGATGGAATACACGGCGGCGATGCCCGGATGGCCGGCCAGCGCCTGGCGCACCAGCGCGCCCGTGGCGCCGTCGATGCCATGGCCTTCGCTCACTTCGACGATGCTCAGGTGCCGGTGGCGTTCGCGCAGCGCGCGGCGAAAGCCGATCTCGCGCTCTTCCTCGCCATGAAAGCGGTTGCTGCTCAGGGTCACCAGCACCTGCTGCCGCTTGCGCGCGCCGCCCATCCACTGCCCGATCAGGTAGGCGGCCGTCTCGCCCGCCGCGCGGTTGTCCATGCCCACGTAGCTGCTGCGCGCCGAATCGGGCAAGTCGGTCACCAGGGTCACCACGGGGATGCCGGCCGCCGCCAGGCGCGCGACGGCCGCCACCACCGGCGGCAGGTCCGGCGCCTTGAGCAGCACGCCGTGGCTGCCGTTCTTGCGGATGCGCTCCAGCAGGCCGACGATGCCGTCCGCGTCCAGGGTTTCGTGCAGGTGGAAGCGCGAGCGCAGCACGGCCGGATGCAGGGACGGCAGTTCCGCTTCCAGCGCGGTGCGCACGGCATCGGTAAAGCGGCGCGGCGCCACCATCAGCACGTCGAGCATGAATTTTTTGCCGGACAGGCCCACCTGCGTGCTTTGCCGCGCCAGTTCATCGAGCGCCTGCATCACGCGGCGCACCGTATTGGCGTGCACGCCGCCGCGCTCCTTGATCACGCGGTCGACGGTGGCCATGCTGACGCCAGCCTGCAGGGCCACGACCTTGACGGGAAAGGGATGTGTCATGCCGAGCCTCCTCCGGTTGCGGAATTGATGGTTTTTTGATGGATTTTCTGATGAAAAATGCCCTTTTCCATCCCTATACTGATTCTACAACTTAAATCAGGAGACACCGCATGCCCACCACAGACGCCGCGCCGCCCGCTCCCTTCTGGCTGTCGCAGCAAGACTGCGACCTGCAAGACTTTATCGCCGCCGTCAGCGAGCGCACGGCGCTGGCCGATTATCCCCACGCCGCCGCGGTGCGGGAAAACATCCTGCTCTACGACTGCGACGCCGTGCGTGGCCTGGCTGGCGATCCGGCGGCCCTGCGCGCGCTGCAGGCCGAATGGGGCAAGGCATTGATGGATGGCCCGGGCGTCATCGTGCTCCAGCGCGCCGTCACCGACATGCAGACGCTGGAACAGGTGAATGGCGTGTTTCGCAACCTGATCGCCGGGCAGCATGCCAGCGGCCAGGCGGGCGGCGACCATTTCGCCAAGCCGGGAGCGAATGACCGCATCTGGAACGCCCAGCAGAAACTGTGCCTGCGCGCCCCCGAGGCATTCGCCCGCTATTACGCCAACCCCGTCTTCGCGTGGATCGCCGAATCCTGGCTAGGCCCAGCCTACCAGATGACGGCGCAGGTGAACGTCGTCAATCCGGGCGGCGCCGCCCAGGCGCCGCACCGCGACTTCCACCTGGGCTTCCAGAGCGCCACCGCCTGCGCCGCCTACCCCGCGCCCGTGCACCAGATGTCCGCGCTATTGACCTTGCAGGGCGCCGTCGCCCACTGCGACATGCCGCTCGAATCGGGTCCCACGCTGTACCTGCCCGGCTCGCAGCGCTATCGGGCCGGCTTTCTCGCCTGGCAGCAGCGGCCTTTCCGCGACTATTTCGCGCAGCATTGCGTGCAGCTGCCGCTGTCCAGGGGAGATGCCGTGTTCTTCAACCCCGCCCTGTTCCACGCGGCAGGACATAACCGCTCGACCGGCATCCGCCGCATGGCCAACCTGCTGCAAGTGTCCTCGCCATTCGGGCGCGCCATGGAAGCGCTGGACCGGCGTGCCATGAGCGCCGCGCTGTATCCGGCCCTGCAGGCGCTGCGGGCGCGCGGCGTCCTGTCCGGCGACGGTGCCCGGCACGCGATCGCCGCCTGCGCCGAAGGCTATGCCTTCCCCTGCAACCTCGATCGCGACCAGCCCATAGGCGGCATGGCGCCGCCCACGCAGCAGCAGATCATGCTGCAGGCGCTGGAACAGGACTGGCCACCGGCGCGCCTTGCGGACGCGCTGGACAGCCACGCCTGGCGCCAGCAAGCCTGAATCCCCCAACGCGCGACACTTACGGAGACTCCCTATGCAAGACATCAACATCGGCCTGATCGGCGCCGGCTACATGGGCAAGGCCCACACCATCGCCTGCAAGACCGTGCGCAGCATCTTTCCCGTGTCCCTGAATCCCGTGTGCGAATGCATCAGCACCAGCAGCGACGACGGTGCGGCCCGCAGCGCGCGGGAACTGGGCTGGAACAGGTCCACGGGAGACTGGCGCGCGCTGGTCCGTGATCCCGCCATCGGCGCCGTCATCGTCGCCACCCCGCCGGCCACGCACAAGGACATCGTGCTGGCGGCGCTGGCTCAGGGCAAGCCCGTGTTCTGCGAAAAGCCGCTGGGATTTTCCGCCGCCGAATCGCTGCAGCTGGCGCAGGCGGCGGAAAGCGCGGGCGTGGCCAACATGGTCGGCTACAACTACATCCGCACGCCGGCCAGCCAGCTGGCGCGGCAGATCATCGAGTCCGGCGAAATCGGCGAGATCATCCACGTCGCCGCCGAACACGTGGAAGACTACCTGCACGACCCGCGTGCCCCAGCCTCGTGGCGCACGCGGGAGGCGACGGCAACGCGCGCCGGCGCGCTGGCCGACGTCGGCTCGCACCTGGTCAACCTGGCCCTGCGCCTGGCCGGCCCCGTCGACTCGCTGGTGGCCGACATGAATACCGTGCATGCGCGGCGCGACGGCCCGCATGGCATGGAAACGGTGGACAACGACGACCAGGGGAATGTGATGCTGCGCTTTGCCAGCGGCGCGCTCGGGGCGCTGACCTTCAGCCGCGTGGCCGCGGGACGCAAGATGGGCTACACCTACCGCATCACGGGGACGAAAGGGGCGATCGCCTTCGACCAGGAAAACCAGAATGAACTGTGGCTGTACGACGCCGGCCGCCCGGCGCAGCGCCAGGGCTTCCAGCGCCTGCTGATGGGGCCTGCCCACCCCGACTTCCTCGCCTTTTCCCAGGGCGCGGGGCATGGCACGGGCTATAACGACACCATCGTCATCGAGGCGCGCGACTTCCTGCAGGCCATCGCCGGCGGCAAGCCGGTCTGGCCCACCTTCCGCGACGGCTACGAAGTGGACAGGGTGATCGAGGCGGCGCTGCGCTCCGTGCAGGAGCGCAGCTGGATTACCCTGCGCTGACGGCAGGGGCGCCTAGTACCCCAGGCCGTAGCCGAACTTGTACAGCGGATGCGCCGTGTCATACGGCACGTCCGATTTCTGCACCAGCACCTCGGCCATCGACGAGGGCAGCTCGAACGGCAGCTTGCCTTGCGGCTTGGCCTTGCCCGTCAGGACATCGAACAGCGCCCCGTCGCTCACGCCGAAGTTGGCGATGATGGCACTGGCCTTGTCCTGCACGTTGGCGAGGATGGCCGGGCGGTCCAGGTACACGGTGACCACCGTCTTCGGCGCGAATTTCGCCGCGTTCTTGATCGCCTCGTAGTCGGCATTGCCGTCCGCGTAATCGAGGCGCCCCTCGTGCTGCATGCTGCCGAAGATGTAGTTCGGGTGCAGGGTTTCATACGGCGCGGCCACGCGCAGCAGGGCCACGTCCGCCTCCTGCGGCGTCGCCACCACCGTGTAGCCATACTGCTTCGCCACGGCCGTATCGATGCCGTACAGGTAGACCTTCTTCACCGTGGCCGCCAGCGGCAGCACCTTGTCCTTGTTTTCCAGCAGCACCAGCGAACGGCGCTGCGCGTCCAGGCCCGCCTCGACGAAGTCCGCCTTGCCCACCGTGGCAGCCGCCTTGGCCGCATCGACGAAGGGGTGCTCGAACAGGCCCTGCTTGAACTTCTGCACCAGGATGCGCCGCGCCGAGGCGTTGATGCGCGCTTCCGTCAGCTGGCCCCGCTGCACGGCCTGGGTCAGGTACGGCGCTTCCGTCACGCCGCCAAACTGGTCCATGCCCGCCGTCACGGCTTTCACGTAACGTTCGGCCTTGGTGGCGTCTTCCATGCCCCACGGCGTGCCGAAGCCGATGAAGGATGGCGCGACGCCAGGCGGCGTGCCGTTGCGGCAGTTGGCGTCGCAATCGGAGGTGATGCCCCAGTCGGACAGGATCACGCCTTCGAAGCCGTACTTGCCACGCAGCAAATCCGTCAGCAGGGTCTTGCTGAAGCCGGCCGCCACCTGCTCCAGGGTGATGCCGTCGATGGTGATGTTGCCGTCCGGCAGCGCGTAGGTGGGCATGACGGAAGCGGCCCTGGCCGCGAACGCGCCCTCGAACGGCTTGACGTGATACGCGAAGTTGTTGCCCGGGTAAGTCATGTAGCGGCCATAGTAATTGTGGCCATCGAAGCCCTCCTTCGTCGCGCCGTAGCCGACCCAGTGCTTGACGACGGCCACCACGCTGCCGTCATGCAGGCCCGTATTGCCATCCTGGAAGCCTTCGATATAGTGCTGCACCATGCGCTTGGCCAGATCCGCATCCTCGCCGAAGGTGCCGTTGATGCGCGCCCAGCGCGGTTCCGTGGCCAGGTCGGCCTGCGGCGACAGGGCCTGCGTGATGCCGACGGCCAGGTATTCCTGGCGCGCGATGTCGCCGAAGCGGCGCACCAGCGCGTCGTCGCCGATGGCCGCCAGGCCCAGGGTTTCCGGCCATTGGGAGAAACCCTTGGTACCCGCGCTGGCGCCCACCGTGTACTGGAAATGGTGGCGCGGGTCCGTGCTGATGGAGACGGGAATGCCATGGCGCGAGGTTTCGCTCAGGGCCTGCAGCTTGTTGTACTGGGCCGCCATGTTGGCCGTGTCGCCCGCCATGCGGGTGATGAAGGTGTTGACGTACTGCTTGACGACCAGGTCCTGCAGGGCCGCCAGGTCATACGCGCCACCGAGGCCGATGCCGGAAGGGTCGGACACGGTGGGCGCCGTGCCATGCATCATCAGGCCCGCCTTCTCGTCGAGGGTCATGCGCGACAGCAGGTCGTCGGCGCGCGCCTCGGCCGACAGGCGCCAGTCCTCGTACGGGTCGATCTTGCCGTTGCGGTTCATGTCCTTGAAGGTATAGCCGTCGACCTTGACCAGATTGAAGGTGGTGGCGCCAAACACGGGCTGCGTGTATGCCTCGCTGACGGTATCGTTGCCGCAGGCGGCCAGGGCAAGCGTGGCGACGCAGCCGGCGACCACGCGGGCCATCGGTTTCATAGTGCAATGCATGGAAGTCTCCCAATTTTATTGTAGGTAGCGGGTGTGGCGGCAAGGCCACCCCGCAAACAATATAGCGTGAGAATCCGTGAGTTTCTTGACCGCGCAGCACGCGTTTTATACCGGCGAAAACAATTTTTGGTTAGGCGGCACGACAACCAACAATCTCCTACAAAGTGCTAATATTTGTGAAAAATTACTACAACAAGCAGGAGACACCCTTGCATAAACCCGACACGCGCACGGTCTCGAACCGGATCGCGCAGCAATGCGCGCGCGCCTTGCAGGCCGATGGCCACGATCCCGCCGACTTCTTCCGCCACACGGGCATCACGCCGGCGCAGCTGGACGAGCCGGGGGGCCGCATCAATGCCGAGCGGCACCGGCGCATGACGGCCTATGCCCAGCAGCTGCCGCCGCAGCGCGGCATCCTCGACCTCGACGTGACGCAGTGGTTCGCGCATTTTTCCGGCGTCGCCCACGTCTGCTTCAACCGCCCCACCCTGCGCAGCGCCCTGCACGAGCTGCTGCACCTGCGCGGGCTGATCGGCGAATTCGACTTCATGCTGATGAGCGAGAGCGGCACGCGCATCGAGATCGAATACCTGTCCGAATTCTGTCCGGCCGGTGGCGCCATGCAGGCGCTGGCCAATTTCCGCATGCTGTCGCTGGTGGCGCGCGCCTACGATACGGGCGCGCCCACGGCTTTCCGCGCGCATTTCCGCGGCAAGGCGCCGTGGTTCGCGTCCGCCATCTCGGAATGCTTCGGCGCCAGCGCCAGCTACGGGCAGGCGCGCAATACGCTGGTGTTCGATGCGCCCGACCTGGACCGGCCCTTCGCGCAGTTCAATCCCACGCTGGCGCCGCACGCGCTGCGGCACGCGCAGGGGCAATTACAGCAGCTGCAGGGCGCGCAGCTGTTTTCCGCCCGCGTGGAGCAGGCCATCATCGACCTGCTGGGGCGGCAGGCGGACGCCGACGGCGCCTCGCTGCTGCCGGCCCTGTGCGACGGCCTGGCGATGAACCGCTGGACCCTGCAGCGCCAGCTGCAGCAGGAGCGCACCTCGTTCCGTGCGCTGGAGCTGCGCGCCAAGAGCCGCGAATCGCGCCGCCTGCTGCGCGACACCACCTTGAGCGTGGCGGAAATCGGCGAGCGCCTGGGCTTTTCCTCGCAGAGCGCGTTTACCCGCTTCTTCAGGACCCAGTTCGAGCTGCCGCCCGCGCGCTACCGCCACGACATGCAGGGCAATTAAAAGAAGTGGCGCACGCCCGCCATCACCCCATTCTGCGTGCGTCCCGCGCCCACCGTGCCGCCCGCGTCCAGCGCCACGGCGGCCGCGCCGCCGTTGTCCATGCGGCCGATGGCGCCGTAGATGGCCGTGCGCTTCGACAGGTGATAGGTCAGGCGCGCGGTGGCCAGGGTGGTGTCGTTCGGGCTGTCCTTCACGGCCAGCCGGGCGGCCTGGCCGTCGAGCACCAGCGCCGGTGCCAGCGGATACGCGGCGCCCAGATACAGCAGCTGCGAGGCTACGGGCCCCGTGGCGGCGCGGATGCTGCGGTCGATGATGCCGCCACCGATTTTCAGCTGGCCGGCCATGGCGTAGGCGCTGGCAATCACGCGGCGGTCGAAGTGGCGGCTCGACGTGAGTCCGTTGGCGGCGCCCGCGTTGCCGTACATGATGTCGTATGAGGCCGTGGCGCCGTAGCGGCCCGTGTCGTAGCCCAGCAAGGCGGTGATCTGGCGGCAAGCCTTCGCATTGCCCGCCACTTCGCCCGCGCAGCCCGTGGCGGCCGGACCGCCCGCCGCCGAGGCATCGCGCCCCGGACTGTAGGTGGCGCCCACCGTCACATCGGAAAACGTGCCCAGGTAGCCGATGGCGTTGTCGCTGCGCGCATTCGGCAGGTACAGGTCAAGGCTGCTGATGGAAAACAGGGCCGGCCCCATGATGTCGGACTTCTGCGTGGCCCAGAACGACATGTTCATCTGCCGGCCCAGCATCACGCTGCCGTAGCGCCCCTTCAGCCCCACCCACGACTGGCGGCCGAACAGGCGACCGCCCTGCCCCGCGATGCCCGTATCGACGCCGAAGCCCGATTCCAGCGCAAAGATGGCTTGCAGGCCGCCGCCCAGGTCTTCCACGCCCTTGAAGCCCAGGCGCGAGGGCAAGGAACCCGTGAGGGTCGGCACCTTGGCCAGGCTGTCGCCGGCCGCATTGACATTCGTCGTGTAGGCCACGGAGCTGTCGAGCACTCCGTACACGGTGACGCTGCTCTGCGCCTGGGCGCTGGTGCACGCGCCGTGGGCGCACGCCCCCAGCAGCGCCACGGTGATGGCGTTGATCTTTCTCATGCTTGTCTCCTGATGCTGGTTTTTAGTTTTTTTACTCTGCGTCCGGCTGCGCATCGGGGTGCGCCTGCTGAAACGCGGGCAGCGCCTCGCACTGCGCCACGATGCGGCAGATCGTCGGGTACGCGGCCAGGTCGCACTGGAAGCGCCGCGCGTTGTACACCTGCGGCACCAGGCAGCAGTCGGCCAGGGTGGGCGTATCGCCATGGCAGAACAGGCCCGTGTGCGGGCTGCGCGCCAGTTCCGCCTCCAGCGCGGCCAGGCCCAGGTGCGTCCAGTGCCGGTACCAGGCGTTCTTCTGCTCCTGCGACAGGGCCAGGGGTCCCGTCAGGTAGTTCAGGACGCGCAGGTTGTTGAGCGGATGGATGTCGCAGGCGCACACCATGGCCAGCTGGCGCACACGGGCGCGTCCCAGCGCGTCCTGCGGCAGCAGGGCCATGCCGGGCCGCGTCTCGTCCAGGTATTCGATGATGGCCAGCGACTGCGTCAGCACGGCGCCGCCCGTTTCCAGTACGGGCAGCAGCTGCTGCGGGTTCAGGCTGGAAAAATCGGGCGTGAACTGCTCGCCGCCATGGCGGCTCAGGTGCACATAGGCCGTGTCGGCACGCAGGTTTTTCAGGTTCAGCGCGATGCGCACGCGGTAGGATGCGGAGCTGCGGTAATAGCCATGCAGTTTCATACGGTACTTTCAGTCAGGGTGGCGGGAACGGCGCTGGCCGCGCCGCGGGCGCGCATCAGGCGCCCCATGGCCAGCAAGGCCAGGGACGCCAGCACGGCGGGGATGGCCAGCAGGAAGAAGATGGTTTCGTTATCGAGCTTCAGGGTCAGCATCAGGCCGCCGGCCATGGAACCGAGCACGGAGCCGCTGCGGCCCACGGCGGCGGCCCAGCTGACGCCCGTGGCGCGGCTGGAGGTGGGATAGAAGGCGGCCGCCAGCGCATTGGCGCCCACTTGCGAGCCGCTCACGCCAAAGCCCACGCCGAAGACGGCCAGCACCAGCAAGGCCAGGTTGCTGCCCGACAGGGCCACGACGACGATGCAGCCGGCGGCGGCCAGGTAGGCGATGCTCAGCACCTTATGGGGGCTGTGGCGGTCCATCCAGCGGCCCAGCAGAATCGCCCCCACCGTGCCGCCCACCTGGAACATCATCGTCACCAGCGAAGCGTTCGACAGGGACAGGCCATTGCCGTTAAGCAAAGTCGGCATCCAGCTCGACAGCAGATAGATGATCAGCAGGCTCATGAAAAAAGTGGACCACAGCAGCAAGGTGCCGCCGATCACGCCGGGGCGGAACAGTTCCGCCATCGGCGAGCCGGCCAGTTTCTTGTCGCTCACGACGAGGCGCGGCAGGCTGTCCAGGGTGGGCGCGATGCGGCGCATGATCTTCTGGCTGCCGTCGCGTCCCTTGAGCACGAGCCAGCGCAGCGATTCGGGCAGCGCCAGCAGCAGCACGGGCACCAGCAGCAGCGGCAAGGCGCCGCCCAGCATCAGCACGCCGCGCCAGCCGATCAGGTGCAGCAGCTGCGCCGAGGCCAGGCCACCCAGCGCGGAACCGATGGTAAAGCCGCAGAACATCAGGGTCACGAGGCCGGAACGGCGCTGCTGCGGGCAGTATTCGGACGTCATGGTGACGGACGTGGGCATGGCGCCGCCCAGGCCCAGCCCCGTCAGGAAGCGCAGCACCAGCAGCATGGTCAAATCCGTCGACCAGGCCGACAGCAGGCTGGCCGCGCCAAAGAAGGCGACCGAAACGATCAGCACGGGCCGGCGGCCGTAGCGGTCCGCCAGGGGGCCGAACAAGAAGGAGCCTGCCATCAGGCCAAACAGGCCCGCGCCGAACAGGGGCGCCAGCGCGGCGGGCGTCAGGCTCCATTCGGCGCGGATGGCGGGCGCGATGAAGCCGATCGAGGCCGTGTCGAAGCCGTCGATGGCGACGATCAGGAAGCACAGCCAGAGGATCAGCTTCTGGTAGCGGGAAAACGGGTGTTGGTCGAGGAAATGCTGGACGTCGGTACTGGCGTGGGTGGGCATGCTGGTGTCTCCATTGTTATTGTTCGCTGGGGCTGCGCGGTCTGTGCCGCGCTGGCCCCGTGGTTTTTTACTTGACGGCGACCGTGATCGGCGTCAGGCCGGCGATGCGCGCGTCCATCGTCTGGCCGGGCGTGACGGCGCCCACGCCTTCGGGCGTGCCCGTCATGATGATGTCGCCCGGCTGCAGCTCGAACAGGGTCGACAGGTTGGCGATGACTTCATTGACGGACCAGATCAGGTGCGCCAGGTCGCTCGTCTGCACGACCTTGCCGTCGACTTCCAGCACGATGGCGCCCGTGGTGATTTCGCCGCTGCTGGCGATGGGCGTGAGCGCGCCGATGGGCGCCGAATAGTCGAAGGCCTTGCCGATTTCCCATGGGCGGCCCTGCTCGCGCATGCGCATCTGCAGGTCGCGCCGCGTCATGTCCAGGCCCACGCCGTAGCCGAAGATGTGCGACGCCGCGTCTTCCAGGGCGATATTGCTGCCGCCCTTGCCGATGGCGACCACCAGTTCGATTTCATGGTGGTAGTTCGACGTCTGCGCCGGATACGGCACCGTCGCCGCCACGCCGGGGAGCACGGGGACGACGGACTTGTCGTCATTCGGCTTGCAAAAGAAGAAAGGCGGCTCGCGCTCCGGGTCGAAACCCATTTCGCGCGCATGGGCGGCGTAGTTGCGGCCCACGCAGTAGATGCGGCGCACGGGGAACTGCGCGTCCGTGCCGAGGATGGGCAGGCCGGCGATGGCCTGGGGGGCGAAAATGAAGGTCGTCATGGTGAAATCCTGTGTGAAAAATCAATCGGTCAAAAACTGCTCGCGCAGCACGCCCATGGCTTGCTGCACGGGGCGGTCGGAAAAACTGAACAGCACGACGTCGTCCTGCGGGCAATCGAAGGAAACAGCCGCCCACGACGGCACGACGAAGGTGTCGCGCGGCGCGAAGTCAAACACCTGCCCGCCGATCGTCGCCGTGCCGTGGCCTTCGACGACGCTGTAGACGGTGCCGTCCGTGCTGCGCGCGCGCTTGCCCTTGAAACCCCTGGGCAGCAGCTGCAGGAAGGTGGCCATGGTGGGCATGGGCGCGCCGCCCGTCAGCGGGTTCACGTAGCGCAGCTTGTAGCCGTGCCAGTCGTCGATGGCGTCCGTGCGCGACAGCAGGTCCAGCGCCTCGCGCGAGCGGGCATACGGGTAGTTGAAGATGGGCGAGGTGGCGCCCTCGTGCAGCTGCTTCACGGGCGCCATGTTGTAGCCGTAGCGGGCAAAGCTCTGGCCTTCCGGGCGGCTGACGCTCTGGCTGTCCTGCGTATCGTTTTCCGCGAAGCCGGAGTCGAAATAGCGCAGCATGGGGATGTCGAGGCCGTCGAGCCACACGACAGGCTCGCAGACGCCGTCGACGCCCAGGTTGCCGTGGTCATGCCAGGTCCACGACGGCGTGATGATGAAGTCGCCCGGGTGCATGGTGGTGCGCTCGCCCGCCACCGTCGTGTAGGCGCCCTGCCCTTCGATCACGAAGCGCAGCGCGGACTGGCTGTGGCGGTGCGACGGCGCCACTTCGCCGGGCAAGATCAGCTGCAATCCCGCATACAGCGATTGCGTGATGGAGGAGCGGCCCGGCAAGGCCGGGTTTTCCAGCACGAGGACGCGGCGCACGGCTTCGTGGGCCGTGATGACTTCGCCGGCGCGCGCCAGCTGCGGCGCGATGTCGGCATAGCGCCACAGGGCCGCCGCGTACGGCGCCGTCGGATGGGGCGGCACCAGCGCGTGCAGGGATTGCCACAGCGGCGACAGGTGCATGCCGCTCAATGCGTGGTACAGGGCTTCGCGTTCGGGGGTTTGCTGGGAAGTCATGCTGCGTCTTTCAGGGAGGTTGCCAGGCAGGTTTGCGCCGTCCAGCCATACAGCCAGGCCAGCGCCTCGTAGAATTGTGCGGGCGTGCGGCCGCGCCACAGGTCGTTGCGCACCAGGCGTTCGACGCCCCGGGCGTGATACAGGCGCCCCATTTCACGGGCCGACAGCACGACGCGGGCCGTGCGGGCGATGCGCGAGGCCTGGTACAGCTGGAAGGCGGCCGCCATGTCGAAGTCGCAGGCGCGCACGGCCTCGCCCAGGGTCACGGCGTCTTCCAGCGCCATGCAGGCGCCCTGCGCCAGGTATTGCAGCATCGGGTGGGCCGAGTCGCCCAGCAGGGTCATGCGCCGCGTGCTCCAGTTGGCGACGGGATCGCGGTCGGCCGTGCTCCAGCGGCGCCAGCTCGTGGGCTTGTGCAGCAGCTGGCGCGGCTGCGCGTCGATGCCGTCGAAGTAGGACAGCACTTCTTCCTTGCTGCCGTCCGTGACGTTCCACTGCTCCTGTTCGCGGCTGTGGAAGGTCACCACCAGGTTGTATTGTTCGCCATTGCGCAGCGGGTAGTGCACGAGGTGGCAGTTCGGCCCGGCCCAGACGACGGGCGCGTTCCAGCGCAGGTCGGCCGGCATGTCGGCCGCCGGCACGACGGCGCGGTAGACCACGTGGCCGGACACGCGGACCTTGTCGCCGACGATGCGCTCGCGGATCACGGACTTGACGCCGTCGCAGCCGATCAGCGCGTCGGCGCGGAAGCTGCGCCCCGCCGCATCCAGCACGGTGACGCCCGTCTCGTCTTCCGCGACATCCGTCACGTGCGACGAGGTGACAAAGGTGATCAGGGGCGAGGTGCGCACGGCGTCGAGGATGGCGCCATGGATGTCGGCCCGGTGGATGACGGCATAGGGATTGCCGAAGCGCTGGCGGAAGGCCGCGTCGACGACGAAGGTGCCCACTTCGGCGGCGTCGACGGCGTCCATCATGACCAGGCGTTCCGTGAACACGGCGCGGGCCCGGGTGCGTTCGCCCACGCCCAGCGCATCGAGCGCGGCGAAGGCGTTGGGCGCCAGCTGGATGCCGGCGCCGATTTCGCCCAGGGTGGCGGCCTGTTCCAGCACGGTGACGGCCATGCCGAGGCGCGACAGGGACAGGGCGGCGGCCATGCCGCCGATGCCGCCGCCGACGATCAAGACCGACGGTTTGTGGGTAGTTTCCATTTCTCTCCTCCAATTGATCTGTGTGCTTGTGCGAAGCACGTTGGCGTGCTCCTGGTATGCAGGCAGTGTGCCGACAGCTCAATATTTGGTAAAGCGATGGAATACAATAGCCACAATCACGTTTTTAAATAATGCTGGAAAGGCTGACCCCCATGTCCCGCTTCGATATCGAACTGCTGTTCATCTTTGACGAGATCTACAAGAGCCGCAACGTGACGCGCGCGGCGGAAAACCTGGGCTTGCCGCAGTCGACGGTGAGCATCGGCCTGGGCAAGCTGCGCACGCATTTCGGCGACCGCCTGTTCGCGCGCACCTCGAAAGGCATGGAGCCGACGCCGCGCGCGCAGAATGCCGTGCAGGACGTGCGCGCTGCCATTGCCGCCTGGCAGCACGCGCTGGCCGACCAGCCCGTGTTCGACCCGGCCGCCAGCACGCGCGAATTTGCCATCTGCATGACGGACATCAGCGAAGTCGTGCTGCTGCCCACCCTGCTCAACCACCTGCAGCAGATCGGCCCCGGCATCACCCTGGACGTGTCGAAGATCGCCACGGACACGCCCGGGCGCCTGGAAGGGGGCGAAGTGGACCTGGCCGTGGGCTTCATGCCGCACCTGGAATCGGGGTTTTATCAGCAGAAACTGTTCGACCAGCATTTTGTCTGCCTGGTGGCGCGCGCGCACCCGCGCATCCGCGACACGATTACGGTGGAACAATTCCTGCAGGAGGGACATATCGAAGTGAAAAGCTCGGGCACGGGCCACTCCATCGTGGAAAAGGTGCTGGCGGCGGCCGGCGTGCAGCGGCGCATCGTGCTGAAATTGCCCAGCTTCCTGGGCGTGTCGCGCATCGTCGCCGAAACCGAGTACATCGTCACGGTACCGTACCGCTACGCGCTGCAGATGCAGGACCACGAAGCGTTCCGCATCCTGCCCCTGCCGGTGCAGCTGCCCAGCTTTTCAGTCAAGCAGCACTGGCACGAGCGCTACCACGAGGATGCGTCGAACCGCTGGCTGCGCCAGACGATGGCGCAGCTGTTTGGCGCCGGCGACGGTGCGGCATTGCCTGTTGCGTAACTTTTCCGCATACTGCCGCGCCTTGCCATTTACATATTTTCAACCATGCCCATCAGCCTGCGCGCCGTCACCGCCGACAATTTCGACCTCATCAGCGAATTGCCCCTGCTGCCGGCGCAGCGCGACTATCTGGCCAGCAACGACTATTCCATCGCGCAGGCGAGCTTTTACCCCGCCACCATGCATACGCGCGCCGTGTATGCCGATGAGGAGGTCACCGGCTTCCTGATGTTCGTCTCGCCCGACGCGGACGACCCGCCCGGCCACTACCGGATCTGGCGCTTCATGATCGATCACCGGCGCCAGGGACAGGGCCACGGCCGCGCCGCCCTCGCCCTGGCGCTGGCGGACATCCGCGCCCGCCCCGATGCGCGCAGCATCGCAATCTGCTACAAGCCCGGTAATGCAAACGCGAAACAGTTCTATGCCAGCATGGGTTTCGTGGAAACCGGCATGGATGCCGACGGCTGCGACATGCTGGCCGTCATCGACATTTAATCGTCCGCGGCGAGCTGCGTCCCTGCCCTGGCATCAAACGCCAGCCGCGCCGCATCGATGGCGTCGCGGTGACCGTACGCCCAGGCGCCCAGCGCGCTGATGGGGGGCAACAAGGAACGCCCCAGGTCCGTCAGCGCGTAGTCGACGCGCGGCGGCACGGTGGGGAAAACGGTGCGCGTCACCAGCCCGTCGCGCTCGAGGCCGCGCAGGGTCAGGGTGAGCATGCGCTGCGAAATGCCGCCGATCAGACGGCGCATCTCGTTGAAGCGCTTGGTGCCATTGCCCAGCAGCATCACCACCATCACGCTCCATTTGTCGCCCACGCGCGTGAGGATGTCCGTGATGGGGCGGCACGAGTCCGCCACACCCGCATGGCCGCCATGGTCGCGCATGCGCCGTTCCAGCTCCGCACTGCGCGCCGCCACCTCGTCCATGGTTACCTCCGTGTGCCCCAGTGTGGAAAAAGTGCCTTCTTGTGCGTTCATTTGATAGTCACTATATTTACCTCGGTAACAAAAGCATACCACCCGATCATACCACCCAAGAAGGCTATCATGAACATCCTGCACATCGATTCGAGCATCCTCGGCGAGCATTCCATCAGCCGCCAGCTGTCCGCCGCCATCGCGGCCCGCCTGCAGACGGCCGCGCCTGGCGCCACGGTCCACTACCGCGACCTGGCCGCCCAGCCCCTGCCGCAATTCACGGCCGCCCCCGGCGCCGACGACGCTGCGGCGCTGGCTGCCGCCCTGGAACAGGTGCTGGCCGCCGACGTCATCGTCATCGGCGCGCCCATGTACAACTTCGCCATCCCCAGCCAGCTCAAATCGTGGCTGGACGCGCTGGCCGTGCCGGGCAAGACGTTCCAGTATGGCGCCAATGGCCCGGAAGGCTTGCTGGGCGCCAAGCGCGTGATCATCGCCTCGACGCGCGGCGGCTATTACGGCGCCGACACGCCGATGGCCGCGCTGGAACACCAGGAAAGCCATCTGCGCAGCTTCCTCGGCTTCCTCGGCATCACCGAGCTCGAGATCGTGCGCGCCGAAGGCGTCAAGGTCAGCGACGACGCCCGGGCGCAAGCCTTGAGCGCCGCATTCGCCCAGATCGGGGCGCTGCAGGCCGCGTAATCGGCAGGGAAGTTTTCTGGCTGCGGCGCAAACGGTTGCGGCGCAGCCGGACTGTGGGTGGCAGGCAAGAAAGGTCAGGATGCGCTAAGCTGCTTGCGCCCCACCACTACACAAGGACCACCATGACCCTGATCGTCGTCGCCACCATCGATGCCCAACCTCAACATGTCGACGCCGTGCGCGCCGCCCTGGAAGCCGTCGTGCCGCCCAGCCGCGCGGAAAGTGCCTGCCTGCGCTACGAACTGCATGTCGACAACAAGATCCCCACCCGCTTCATCATGCTGGAAGAGTGGGCCGACACGGCCGCCTTGAGGGCGCATGAAGCGACGCCCCACTTCCTGACCCTGGTGGCCGCCACGGATGGCAAGGTGGCCAGGATCGACGTGGCGGAATTGAGCAAGCTGAAGTAAGCGCAGGCGGCCCGTTCAAACGCGCGGCCATCTTGGCAAGTTGCCATCTATAATGTGGCAACTTTTCTTTATGGCAATCATGACAACCTTTTCCCGGATACGCGGCGCCGCACTGGCAGCCGCCTTGACCCTGTGCGGCAGCGCTTCGGCGCAGCCCCCCATGCCCAACCTCGTGGGCGAATATAATCTGCTCTCGTCGACGACCGTGCCGCCCAGCACCTGGGGCTATTCCAAGGCCCGTGTGTCGATCAAGCAACTCGACGACCATCACCTGCTGATCCTGCTTGCCTGCGAGTGGAGACGCGAGCCGAAGGCCGTCTGCGGCGACTATTTCTATGCCCAGTGGCGCGACGAGGGCCTGTACCTGCAGGACATGAACACCTTCGCCATGCGCCTGTACTTCGATCCCGCCTCGCGCAAGCTCACCATCATTTCGCGCGGCGCCGACGCCAGGCAGAGCGTGCGCCACGAAGTGTTCGGTCCCACGAGCGCGCCGCTGGCCGACACCGCCCTCGTGCGGCGCATGAAGCGCGAGCAGTCGAACGCGGACAGCAAGGAAAACCGGCGCGTGTTCGGCCCCTACACGAAGTGGGACTACCAGGAAAACCGCATCGAATTCCAGCGCCAGGATACGGGCAAACCGTGACGCGCCAGCTGCCATGCCATCGCTGATCCCTGCCCTGCCGTTCCGGCGCCGGCTGCTGCGCCTTGCCGGTGCCCTGCTGTGCTCGCCCACGCTGGCCCGCGCGGCCGGCGGCCCCCTGCCCGCCGCCGTGCGCCGGCGCATCCTGACGACCCTCGACGCGCCGCCCCCCAAGGTGCTGAACGTGCACCACCTGGCCCTGCTACGGCAGTTCCGGATCGGCTGGTCGCCCGTGGAAAGCGGCGCGCCCATGCTCAACCCGGCCCAGCCGCTGGGCCCGGGCGACACCCTGGCGCTGGCCATGCAGGCCATTGCCGGCAAGGATGCGCCCCTGGCCGCGCAGCGCCTGATGGAAGCGGCGTTGCTGCTGCCCCATTTCGTGCAGATGGCAAATCTGAAACCGGGCAGCTATGCCAACGGCAAGGCGCCGTTCACGTTTACCACCCGCCACCTGCAACTGCTGCGCCAGCAGTCGTGGCTGTCGCTGGAGATGCTGGGCATGGGCAGCGCCGAGGATTATCTGGCCGAAGGCTGTTGGCCCACCCCGGCCGTGGATGGCAAGCGGCCGTATGGCAATTTTACGAATTACACCGTGGAAATGGCACAGGCGCTGGGCCTGCCCCTGCACCGCCAGGCCGACGGCAGCCTCGTCGTCACACCCGCGCTGCGCATGGAACTGGAAGCGCTGCACCAACAGACCATGCCCGCGCTGCAGGTATTCGTGCGCCAGGCGGGCTGATGCGCAATACACCCTAAATCCGAGACTGGAACGGGCGGCGGCACGGCTTACTGGCTGCACGCATCGAGTCCCCTGTTCAAGAAGCTCAACACGCTGTCGGCCCTTTTGATCAGGCGGGCCATTTCAGTCCAGCTGACCACCGCGCCGCCGGATTTTATTCGTCGATGGTGCCCGCTTTCCACTGTACTGATAGTGATCCCAGGGACTTCGCAAAGCAAGAGGCGCGCTGGCACCCCGCCTCTTACCAGGCTCAGCCACTCACCACCAAATTGTCTCCCGGCATCTGCATCAAATGCCAGGGCGTCCGCCTGCAGGGAAACATAATATCCCTCTGGAAATTTACACTTCAAGCGCTTGCTTTCCTCAAAAGGCAAGGCCACGTTCAGGGACGCAAAGAGGTCCCTGGCCTGGCGCTCGCTTCGATGCTCCAGGAATACCAGGTACTTGAGACCCGCTTGGAGAGGATAAATCTCCACTGGCAGGAAAAACCGCACATCGCCGTCCCGGCTGCCCTTCAATGCCTGCACGACTTTTGCCCGGTAGACAATGCCACAGGGTTTCCCATCAGCAGCATCCTCCTGCGGCACCACCGTCGCGGACACGACCGTCACCTGCGCCACCAGGGAAGAATGCTCGACGACTTGAGGTAGCGCAATATAGCCCATTGGCGAGCCGACCTGGATCAATTCTTCCGCAGAGGAATCAAGCGCGCAACACAGCATCAACGCCAGCAGTTTTTTAAGCACGGAATGGCCCCTTGGATCCTTTTAACCCTGCGGCGCCGGCTGCGGCGCGGGTGCGGGCACCGGCTCCGGCACCGCCTTGCCGTGCGCTTCCTGCCCGCCCTCGCCTTCGGGCGGCATGGCCAGCGGCGCGGGCGGCGCGCCTTCGGGCAGCAGATCGCCCGGCTCTTCCACGGGTTCATCCTGCGGCGCCTCGACGGGCTCCACGTGGCGCAGCGGCGGTGGCGGCTTGCCGCCGGGGAAAATGGCATCGCGCGCGATCTTGCCCGTGTCCAGCGCCGTCTTGAAGAAGTCGCCCACCACCAGCACGGCATTGTGGCCGCCCTGGCCCCAGTAATTGCTGCGCATGGTGACGCGCGCGTCGTTGAAGCCCACCCAGGCGCCGCCCACCAGTTCCGGGTGCATCAAAATAAACCAGCCGTCCGCATTGTTTTGCGTCGTGCCGCTCTTGCCGGCCACGTCGGAGCGGATGCCGAAGCGGCTGCGGATGGCCGTGCCCGTGCCGCGGTCGATGACGCCGCGCATCATGTCCGTCAGAGTGGCCGCCGATGCGGCCTGCATGGCGCGCTTGGGTTTGTCGTCGCCGAAACGGGCGATGGTCTTGCCTTCGCGGTCAGTGATGTGCGTGACGACGAAGGGCAGGCGCGCCTCGCCCTGCGCCGCGATGCTGGCGTAGGCGTTGACCATTTCCAGCAGGGTCACGGGGCTGGTGCCCAGCGCCAGCGACGGCACTTTTTCCAGCTTGCTGTCGCGGATGCCCAGCGCGCGGGCCAGCTTGATGATCGGCGGCAAGCCCACGTCCTGCATCACCTGCGCCGTGATGGTGTTCTTTGAATACACGAGGCCGTCGCGCATGGTCATGTCGCGCCCCGTCGTGCCGCTCATGTCCGTCGGCCGCCATTTGGTGCCGTCGGCCGCCTTGATATCCATCACGGCATCGCGGTAGACGTGGTCGGGACTGAGGCCCTTTTCCAGCGCCGCGCCGTACACGATAGGCTTGAAGGTGGAGCCGGGCTGGCGCGCCGCCTGCGACACGTGGTCGAATTGCTCGCGCGCAAAGTCGCGGCTGCCCACCCAGGCGCGCACGGCGCCCGTGGCCGGGTCCATGGCCGCGAAGCCCGCCTCCAGACGCGTCTTCGACTTGCGCAGGGCCGCCATGAAGGCGCGGTCGCCCTTCAGCTGCGCCAGCGCCTCGTCCGGCGTGCCGCCGGCCGCCGTCAGCTTGCGGTAGTCGGCCGACTCGCGCACGAAGGCGTCCAGCAGGGCCGGATGCGATTTCCAGAAGTAATCAAATGCGACGCTGCCGGCCTGCATGCCCGCGTACATGCCCGTCGAGGTGGACGACGGCACGCCGGCGCGGCTCCATTCCACGTCGGCGATGGCCTGCAAGGCATTCGCCTGGCGTTCGACGGCGCGCTCGGCCGCCTGCTGCAGGTCGTGGTCCAGCGTCGTGTGCACCACCAGGCCGTCGCGCTCCAGGTTGTAATCGTTCTCGTCGGCCCAGTCGATCAGCCACTTGCGCACATAGGCCGTGAAGTGGCTGTCGGACTGCACCCGTTCGCTCTGGCGCTCGAAATGCAGGCGCAGCGGGCGCTTGATCAGCTGCCGGTAGCGCGCCTCGTCGATGACGTCATGCTTGCGCATCTGGCCCAGCACCACATTGCGCCGCTGCAAGGAACGTTCGGGATTGCCCACCGGATTGTAGTAATTCGTGCCCTTCAGCATGCCGACCAGGGTGGCGCTTTCCAGAATGTCGAGGCGCGACGCGGGCTTGTCGAAATACGTGCGGGCCGCCATCTCGATGCCGTAGGTGTTGTACAGGAAAGGCACCGTGTTCAGGTAGGCTTCCAGGATTTCCGTCTTGCTGTAGGTGGCTTCGATCTTCAGCGCTGTGATGAGTTCCTTCAGCTTGCGGTTCAGGTTGCGCGAGCGGCCAATTTCCTCGGGGAACATGTTGCGCGCCAGCTGCTGCGTGATGGTGGAACCGCCCTGGGCGTTGCCCTGCAGGCTGTGCACGATGGCGCCTGCCGTGCGCGTGAAATCGATGCCGTGGTGCTCATAGAAACGGTGGTCTTCCGTCGCGATCAGGGCGCTGATCACGTTGGGCGAAATCTGCTGCAGGGTGACGCGCTCCTGCAAGCCCTGGTCGAAGCGCACCAGCTCCTTGCCGTCGGCGCTGACCATGGTGCTGGGCGCGGCGGCCCGCGCCTGGCGCAGGTCGTGGATGCTGGGCGTCAGGGGAATCAGCAGCAGCATGTAGGCCAGCACCAGCGCCAGCAGGGCCAGCAGCGCCCACAGGCCCAGCACGAGCGCGCGCCGCACGGGCGGCAGGGTCATCAAATAAGCGTGGCCGCGCCGGGACAGCGCCACCGCCCTGCTCCACGCCACGCCCGCCACGCGCAGGGCATGCGTGCGCGCCCTTGCCAATACCTGCCGTGCCTTTTCCTGAAACTGCTCCATGCCTGATGCCATGCCTGTAACCTTGTCTGATGCCGGATGATCCGTTTCAGCAAGTATATAGGGCGGGCAATGTGGCTGGCTGGAAATTAGTAACGTAGTTCCTCGGGGAAAAGTACATTATTGCCTCAAAAGAAACAATCGCGTATGCTGTCACGCATGCCGTCCCACCGTCCACCGTGTGAAATGCCATGCCGCCCCTGTCCGAACGCCAGCAATACCGCGCCCTCCTGCTTGCCGCCAGCGCCTATGCCCTATTCTGCATCGGCATACGGCTCGGCTATCAATTCATCCATGGCCTCTTGCTGCAAGGCTAGGCGATGCCGGCATCGAGCCGCGCCAGGGTGACGCCCACATAGGCGCCCACGCAGCGCTCGTCGCGCGTGCGGAAGGCATCTTCCACCCGCAGCAGGCCGCAGTCGCAGACGACGGGATCGACGCTGACGACGACGCCCAGCGCCAGGTAGCGCCAGCCATCGAGCCGGCGCAAGCCTTTTTCCGCACCGGGATTGGCGCCGAAGATGGCGTCCCAGTCGTCGCTCTCGCCGGGCAGGGGCCGCAGTTCGGCCTGGAACTGCGTGCCGGCGGCCATCTGCGCGCCGCCGAACTCGTCCATCACGTGCAGGCGCTGGCCGTCCACCTCGATGACAGCTTCCAGGTATTCACCATCGGTGGCGATGAAAGTGGCCGTGACGGCTGGCTGGCTCACTTCTGCGCCTGCTCCAGCAGCGCCGGCAGTTCCTTCAGCATGGCCTCGCGCGTGCGCAGGCCCGCCGATTGCGCTCCCTTCTGTTCATCCTGCACGAGGCGCGCGAAGACGATCGTGCGCTCGCCCTTGCTGGCCCAGCCCACGAACCAGCCGTAGCCATGCGCCTCGTCGAAGCTGCCGTCCGCCTTGCGCGGGAAGGCGGCGCCCGTCTTGCCATGCACTTGCCAGCCGCCCACGTCCGCCAGGCGCGTCAGGCGGCGCGTCTGCTCCATTGCCTGCTTGCTGACAGGCAATTGGTCGTTGACGAGCTTGCGCAGGAAGCCCAGCTGCTCCAGCGGCGAAATCTTCAGCGAGGAGCTGATCCAGGAACGCTCCAGGCTGTTGTCCTTGCCCTTGTCGCCCGAGACATCCGCATTGCCATACCCCAGGGCCCGCGTGTACTTCTGGAAACGCTCGGCGCCCAGCGCCTGCGTGATCTGCTGCGAATACCAGACGACGGAATACTGCATCCAGCGCGACGGGTCCGTATCCTGGCGCCAGGCCTCGCCGCCCCAGTCCACATAGCCCTGGCGGAACGGCAGCCGGGGCTTGTGCTCATCCTTGAGGAAGCCGGCATCGTAGCCCATCAGGCTCAGGGCGATCTTGAAGGTGGAGGCAGGCGTCACGCGGTCGATGCAGTTGCCTTCCTGCAGCAGGACGGTGCCGGCCCTGGCATCGGCCATGGCGGTGCAGATGGTGGCGGCCTGGGCAGGGGCAGTGCCCAGGAAGGCGGACAGTGCCGCCAGAGAAATCAGTCGCAGATGTGGAATAGGCATGGGTTCTCATCTATAAAGTCGGTCGCCAGGCCTGGACGCGGCGCGCGGCGCCATGCCCGGCATGCCCGGGCGCCAGAGTGGAATCGCAAGAATTATAAGCGCTTGCGGCAGCGAAAAAACACCCGTGCGCAAGATATGGCAGGAGAGGTCCGCCAGGATGCTAAAAATGAAATATATACTATGCAATAATTTTCATTATTGATAATATCGGACCATGAAAATCACCATTTGCGCCCTGCTGCTATCGCTGGCAAGCGCCTCGGCTTGCGCCGCCGGCTATGCCGTGCCATCCGACTCGGTCGCCCAACGCGCCCACCCGCGTTCGCCCTACCACATGCGGGAAAATGGCAATCGCCACCTTAACATAAGCCTCACGGGCATCGAGCAGGAAAGCATGGAGCTGGTACTGATCGGCACCATCGACGTGAACATGGCGCAGGCCGTCAAGGAACTTACCGGGCGCTTTCCCATACGGGCCGTCGTCGTCGACTCCTATGGCGGCAATATCGACAGCGCCATGGACATCGCCGCCATCCTGCGCGCGAAGAAGCTGGACTTGATCGTCGACGGGCGCTGCCTGTCCGCCTGCGCCAACTACCTGTTTCCCGCCGCCGCGCGCAAGACCGTGCTGCCCGGCTCCGTCGTCGGCATCCACAACATCCGCGTCACCTACCAGGAAAAGGGCGCCGTCGCTCTGGTGCCGGCCACCGATGCGGCCCGGCTGTTTCAAAGCAGGGGCGACATGAACAGCCTCGAACAATTTGAGCGCACGCAGCGCCGCGAACAGGCGTTTTACCGCGACATGGGCATACAGCAGGACAATTACCAGGCCTACCTGCGCTACCTGGCCAACCGCAAGGCCAATTTCGGCACAGAAACGATTGCGCGCAAGGAGGGCACGCACGACGGCTGCCCGCCCGTCGAGATGTGGGCCCTGGACCGTGCGCAGCTCGAAGCGATGGGCGTGCAAGGCATCGGCGAATTCTGGTTTCCCGCCACCGACGTGGAAAAACAGGAACTGGCGCTCGACCTGGCTTTTTCACCCACCTTTCTGTACTACGGCAGCGCCACAGGCATGGCGCAGCTGTGCAGCGCGCCTCCTGGCGCATGGTCAAGGCTGGCACGGCGTTTCAAGGAGGCGTACGCTGGCTTGCGGGGGCACGGCCAGGCGCGCTAAGGCCGGATGGTCGGCACTGGCGGCGGGCGGTCATGCTTCAGGCGCTCTTCCTCCAGTTCGTCCATCCCCAGCTTTTCCTCATCGATCAGCGCATGCTCGCGCCGTTCGCGCTCCAGTTCCTGCTCCAGGGTGCCATCCATGGCGTCCTGCTCGATTTTCTCCGGCATGCCGTTCTCCTCCAGGAATGATTAAAAGACGCCGGCCTGCGCCACGGCGTCGTGCGGATGCAGGCTTTCCATATGCCGCACGGAAACGCCAGCCTGCGCGTAATGTGGCGCCAGCGCCGCCTGCACGCGGCGGGCCGCATCTTCCACGTACATCAGGTTAGCACCATTGAGGCGCGCGAAGGCCTGTTCGTCGGCGCGTTTCACGGCCGCCTGCAGCGGCGTGGCCAGCGCCGCTTCGACCAGGTCGATGAGGGGAAACAGGTCCAGCTCCGCTGTGCCATCGAGAGACAGGGTGATGCTGGCCGTGCTGCGCTGGCTGTGCGGCGTGGCCAGGCTGGCGTGCTCGCGCAGCCAGTCGCGGGCGGCCGCGCCATCGATGCCGCCCGTGCCAAAGCGCGCCGCAAAGCCGTCGGCCAGCAGTTGCCGCGCCAGCGCCGCCGAACACGGACAGGTCGACGAATAGCCGACCTCCACGGCCAGGGTCATGGCCAGGCCACGCGGCGAGAGCGTGGCCTGCAGGCGCACGGGATACGATTTCCAGCCTGCCAGGCCGGCCGTCAGCAACGCCGGCTGGCGCCGCAGCACGGCAAAGGCCAGCGCGATGCGCGCCCGCGTGCTGGCGCAATCGGCGTGGCTGTCCACCATGCGCCGCAGCAGCGCCGCCAGCTCGCCCGCATCGAGGGGCCCGGCGGCGGCAAACGCATCGAGCAGCCGGTACAGGCGCGACATGTGGATGCCCTTCACTCGCGGGTCGGGCAAGTCCACGTGCACGTCCGCCCAGGCATGGACCTGCTGCGCCTGGCCACCCTCTTCCAGCCACAAAGGCAACGCGATGCCCTGCATGCCCACCCATTCCAGTGGCAGGAGACTGCCGGCATTGCCGCTGCTGGCGACATCGGGCAAGGGCGCTGCGTGCTCATCGCGTTTCATGAGAATTCATCCCGTATATGCAAATTAATTGCATATGATGCAGGCATTCCCCGCCATTTGCAAGATGGTTGCATGTGAAATGACGGACACCGTGCGCACCCGCACGGAAAATGCCTGTGTCATGGCGCTATCTTGACGTTCGCCCTCGATCAAGGAGATGCATCATGCCCATCCTGAACGCCATCGCCAGCCTCGCCGTGCGCGACTTGCACGCGGCAAGCGCCTGGTATGCCAGCCTGCTGGACAGGGAAGCCGACAGCCGGCCCCTGCCGGAAGTTGCCGAATGGAAATTTTACCGGGGCGGCGGGCTGCAGCTGTACCAGCAGCCCGAGCGCGCCGGCGGCGGCTCCGTCACCCTGGCCGTCGACGATATCGGCCTGCTGGCCACGCATCTGCAGCAGCTGAACGTGGCGCACGGCGCGCTGATGCAGACGGCGCAGGTGCACACCATCATGCTCACCGACCCGGACGGCAACCATCTCGCCTTCGCCCAGGCAGGGCCGCACGCGACGGCACCCTAGGCCCCGCGCCTGCCGCAACGCGGCGCATATTTCGCTTGACTCGCTGTCATGTGTCAGATAATGTTGACACATGACAGATTCAAACACACCACCGACCGGAGACCGCCTGCTGGCCATGCTGGCGGCGCTCGACAACCCGCACCGGCTGCGCATCGTCGCCGCGCTGGCGACGGGCGGACGCAACTACATCAGCCAGCTGGCGCGCGACCTGGGCATCAGCCGTCCGTTGCTGCACCTGCACCTGCAAAAGCTGGAAAACGCGGGCCTGGTCAGCAGCCAGCTGGAACTGTCGCACGACGGCAAGGCCCTCAATTACTTTGAAGCCCGCCCGTTTCAACTGCTGCTGACGCCGGCCAGCATCGCCACGGCCGCGTCGTCGCTTACCCCCAACCCTGAATAACCGAGGCCATCATGACTGAAAATGCATTTTTCGCGGCGTTCTTCTTTAGCTGCACCGCCGCCGTCCTCATCTTCGCCTTCAAATATGCTTCCGGCGTGGCGCAAGCCCGCGCGCGGCTGGCGCAGGACGGCGCCTACCAGGAACTGGCCCAGTCCATGGCGGCTGCGCAGGCGGAAACGGCGGCCGCGCTGGCGGCGCTGGGCGCGTCCGTGGCGCAGATCGAGGCCCGCCTGGGCAGCCTGGAAAAGATACTCAAGGAAGTCGAGTAAGCGGGAAATCCCGCAACGTCAGCCGTCCATCCCCCATCACGCCAAGGAGCGAACACCATGAACACCGTATCGACCGCCCGCCTGTATGCGCTACGCGCCATGTATCTGCTGGTCGTCCTGGGCCTCGGCAGCGTGCTGTGGCCCGGCATCGTCCAGCCGCACGCGCCGTGGGAGCTGGCGCGCGGCACCGTCAACTGCATGCTGGCCGCGTTCTCGCTGCTATGTCTGCTGGGCTTGCGCTACCCGCTGCAGATGCTGCCCGTGCTGCTGTGGGAAGCGCTGTGGAAGACCATCTGGCTGCTGCTCGTGCCGCTGCCGCAATGGCTCAATGGCAGCCTCGATGCCGCCACCGCGGCCACCGCCTTCGAATGCGCGTTCGTCGTGCTGGTGTACCTGGCCATCCCGTGGCGCCATGTGTATGCGCATTACGTGGCTGGGCCGGCAACGCCCTGGCGCGCGCAGCGGGCGCAGGCGGAACCTGAGGCGCCTGCGGCCTAACCGGCCTTGCGAAAGGTCAGATTGATGCGCTGCGCGCCCAGCCGCGCGTGTTCGCCCTCCTTCAATGGCGCCACGCCGTGAAAGCGCAGCCGGTCCGCGCCGCCCCACACCACCACGTCGCCATGCAGCAGGACGATGCGTTCCGCCCGGTCGGCCCGCCCGGCGCCGCCAAACAGGAAGGTGGCGGGCAGCCCCAGCGAGACGGAAACGATGGGCGCGTTGAAATCGCACTCGTCGCGGTCCTGGTGCAGGGTCATGCGCGCACCGGGCGCATAGCGGTTGACGAGGCAGGCGTCGGGCGTGAAGTCGGGATAGCCGGCCGCCAGCGCCGCCTGCTGCGCCAGGCGCAGGAAAACGGGCGGCATGGCGGGCCAGGCCAGGCCGCTGGCGGGGTCGCGCCGCGCATAGCGGTAGCCGCGCCCGTCCGTGATCCAGCCCAGGGTGCCGCAATTGCTCATGGCGACCGACATGCGCAGGCCGCCCGGCGTGGCCATGTGACGCAGGGGCGCCGCCTGCACGATGGCGTCCAGCGCCGCCAGCACGGCGTCGACGTGGGGCAGCGCAAAGCCGCGCAGCAGCCACGACGCGCGCGTGCCCGGCACGAGCGGCACGGGCGCGGCCGGGACTTGCTCTTCATCGGCAAACAGGGACAGGTTCATGCCGCCTATTGTAGGCCCGGCGCGCAAAAAGCGCGCGCGGCCGCGCCAGGGTGCGCTACAGTAGCGCTTCCAGCCACTCTTGCCTACTTTCACGATGGATCATTACGCCGATTTGCTGCACACCCTGGCGCAGCAGGAAGAAACCCTGCAGTTCAAGCGCTTCGACAACGATGATGCGCTCGCCGTGGGCATGTGGATCGTCGAGGACGTGCGCCGGCGCGGCAAGGCCGTCACCGTCAACATCACGCGCAACGGCCAGGTCCTGTTCCACCACGCCATGACGGGCGCCACGGCCGACCAGGCGGACTGGATACGCCGCAAGAACAACACGGTGCAGCGCTTCTGCCGCAGTTCCTACTACATGGGCATCTCGTACAAGAGCCGCGGCAGCACCTTCGAGGACGTGAAATACCTCGACGACGTCGAGTACGCGGGCCATGGCGGCGCCTTTCCCCTGCTGATACGCGGCGTGGGGCTGGTCGGCACCGTCACCGTCTCGGGCCTGGCGCAGGCGGACGACCATGCGCTGGTGGTGGCCGCGCTGCAGGCACGGCTCGATACTCAACTCAACAAATAGTCAGGCGGCCAGCGCCCGGCGCAGGGCCGCGCGCGCCAGCAAGCGCGTGGAATCGAGAGTCGGCAGCGGCGAATTGGCGTCGCTGATGATCAGCGGGATTTCCGTGCAGCCGAGGATGACGGCGTCGCAGCCCTGCCCCCGCAAGCCGGCGAGGATGGCCTGGAAGCGCGCCACGCTGCCCGGTTTGACCACGCCCGGCACCAGCTCTTCCATGATGATGCGGTTGATCTCGCCGCGCTCGTCCTCGCCCGGCCGCACGCAATCGATGCCGCGCGCGGCCAGCATGTCCGGATACACGGCGCTGTCGACCAGCCATCGCGTGCCCGTCAGGCCCACGCGGCGGAAACCGCGCGCCGCCGCTTCGGCGGCGACGACATCGGCGATATGCAGCCACGGCAGCGGCGAACGGGGCACCATCAGCGCAAATGCCTGGTGGATGGTGTTGTCGGGGCAGATCAGGAAGTCGGCGCCGGCGGCGGCCAGCTTGTGCGCCGACGCCAGCATCAGCTCCGCCACGCCGGCCAGGTCGCCCGCATTCAGGCACGCCACATAGCGCACCAGCGGCGGCGTGTGCAGCGTCACTTCCGGATGTTCATACGCGCCCAGCGCATGCGCGCCCTCTTCGCAGATGGTGCGGTAGCACAGGGCCGCGCCTTCGGCGGAGCAGCCGACGATGCCGATATGTCGAGTCATGCGATCTTCCTTTTCATGCGGTCTTCCTTTTCATGCGGTCTTCCTTTTCAATCAAATGCGCTGGCCGCCGTCGATGGGGATTTCCGCGCCCGTGATGTACGAGGCGCGCTCGCTGCATAAGAACTCCACCAGGTCCGCCACCTCGGCCGTCGTGCCCAGGCGGCGCAGGGGGATTTGCGTGTCGACGATGTGCGAGGTGCCGGGCGACAGGATGGCCGTGTCGATCTCGCCCGGCGCGATGGCATTCACGCGCACGTTCATGGGCGCCATGTCGTTGGCCATTTCGCGCGTCAGCGAGGCCAGGGCCGCCTTCGAGCTGGCATAGGCGGAACCGGCAAACGGGTGCACGCGGTAGCCGGCGATGGAGCACAGGTTCACGACGGCGCCGTGCGCGTTCGACAGTTCCTGCGCAAAGCCGCGCGTGAGCGCCAGCGGCGCAAAGAAATTCGTGTTGTACATGGCTTGCCATGTCTGCAGGTCGGTGGTCAGCGAATTGACGCGCGCCCCGCCCGGCCCCTTCGGCGACACGCCCGCGTTGTTCACCAGCGCGTGCAGCTTGCCGTCGCCCAGCATGGGCCGCAGGGTATCGACCATCTGCCCGATCTGGCTCAGGTCCGACAGGTCCATGCAGAAGTGCGTGTTGTGCTCCTGGCTGCGGGGGCAGCCGCCCGGTATCGGGCTGCGCGAGACGGTGATGACGCGCCAGCCCAGGCTGCGGAAGCGCTCGGCGACGGCGTGGCCGATGCCGCGGCTGGCGCCCGTGACGATGGCGGTTTTGCGTTCAGTGCCCGGTTCAGTCTTGTGCGGATGATGCGTCATGTTCTTCCTTGTCCTGTTGCGTTGCGCCGGCGTGGATGCGCTCCTGGCGCATGACATGCGCCAGCATCTGCGCGCCGCCGTCGAGAATGTCCTGTTCGATGGCCTGCCGCGCGGCCGCGCCATCGCGCTGGCGCAGCGCAGCGATGATGGCGTGGTGGTGGCCCACCCGCATGTCCGGCGAAAAGGCGGCATAGCCGGCGGCGATCAGGGGCGCCGTCTGCATCCACAGGTGGTCGACGAAGCGTTTTAACGTGGGCATGCCGGCCGCCTGCGCCAGGCCCAGGTGAAACGCCTGGTTGCATTGCAGGGCCGCCGCCAGGTCGTGCCGGGCGATGGCCTCTTCATTTGCCAGCAGCAGGCGTTCCAGGTCGGCCAGGCTGGCGTCGTCGATGCGCCGCGCCGCCTCGAACGCGCCCAGGCCTTCCAGCTCCAGGCGCAGGGCGCGGATTTCCAGGTAGCGCGCCACGCTCAGCACGGGCACGCGGAAGTCGCGCGGCGAGCGCAGCACCAGCGCCTCTTCCTGCACCAGCTGCAGCATGGCGTCGCGCACGGGCGTGACGCTGGTCCCCAGCTGCAGCGCCAGTTCGCGGATGCGCAGGCGGTCGTTGGGCTGGAAGCGCCCGGCCGCCAGCGCCTCGCGCAAGGTGGCATACACGGACTTGCCCAGGTTGACGTGCGACAGATTGTCCAGTTGGTGCGTCATGGCCGATGCCTGCGTGGTGTCTTTCAAAGATGATGCATCATACATCAGGAAGAAAAATGCTGCCGCGCCTGGCGTGCGCGCCGCGCAGGAAATGCCGCCGGCACGTACAATCCGCCCGGACAGCATCGAAAGGAACGCACTTGAACTGGGATTATCCGCACGCCTGCACCCTGCCCGTCACGCCCTCGGCGGACGATATCGACGGCTTGCAGCACACCAACAATGCCGTGTACGTGCGCTGGTGCGAGCACATCGCCTGGCACCATTCCGCCACCCTGGGGCTGGACCTGGACGACTACCGGCGCCTGGACCGGGCCATGGCGATCCGCCGCGGCGAGTACGACTACCTGCTGCCCACCCGGGCCGGCGAAGCGCTGACCCTGGCCACCTGGCTGTGCGCCAGCGACGGACGCTCCAGCATGGAGCGGCGCTTCCAGCTGGTGCGCGACAGCGACGGCGCCACCGTCGTGCGCGGCCGCTGGGAGTTGATCTGCATCGAATTGAGCAGCGGCCGCGCGCGCCGCCTGCCGCCCGAGTTCCTGGCCGTGTACGAACCGGCCATCGTCACGGCAAGCCGCGGCGGCTAGGCGGGCAGGCGCGCCGGTTCCAGCGCCATCAGCACCAGCAATATCGCCAGCGGCACGGCCAGCGCGGCAAAGCCCACGGCCAGGTAGGCAAAGGCGGCCAGGATGGCGCCCACGGCAAAGCCCAGCAGGGGCCAGAAGAATTTGACGCAGCGGTCGCGCGTGGCGCCGTCGGCCGCGCCGCGCAGCACGTCCACGCTGTCGATGACGATTTGCGTCACGTTGCCGGTCATCATGGAGGTCGGCGCCAGGTGCGCCAGCAGCAGCCGGCTGATGGCGCTGTGCGCGCCCATGCCGGCCGCGCCGAACAGGCCCGCCGTCATGGCCAGCGCGCCCGGCTCCGGCCCCAGCGGTTCGGCCAGCATGCCGCACACCATGAAGCCGAGCAGCAGCGCCATCTCCAGCAGCAGCGCCAGGCGCAGGGCCGGTCCGCCGCGGCGTTCGGCCGCCACGCTCAGCAGCCGCGCCGCCGCCACGCCGAGGATAAAGGCGGGAAAGGCCAGCAATTTCAGGGCGATGGACGCATGCGTGGCCTTCGCCAGCGCCGCGCCGATCAGCACGAAGTTGCCCGTCACGTGGGCCGTGAACAGGCCGAACAGGGCGACAAAGCCCAGGGTGTCGACATAGCCGGCCAAAAAGCCCAGGCTGATGCCCTGCATGCGGCTGCGCTGCGCAATATTCATATGCTCTCCTTGAAGTTGCCGCCATCATAGCAAGCGGGCGCCGCCGGCGGCAGGCGTTTTGCGCGCCGTTCGGCGAAGATGCGCGGCTTTTCTTGCGCCTCCGCAGTGCAACATGCATTTCGCTCCTGATTTGCCCGTGCATGCTTTAGAATCAGCGACCTCAGCCCCGTATAAACAGGATAAAACACATGACGGCAGTCGGGAATACCGAACCACAAGAGCTCAAGCGCGGCCTGAAAAGCCGCCACATCCAGCTCATCGCCCTGGGCGGCGCCATCGGCACCGGCCTGTTTCTGGGCATCACACAAACCATCAAGATGGCCGGCCCTTCCGTGCTGCTGGGCTACGGCATCGCCGGCGTCATCGCCTTCCTGATCATGCGCCAGCTGGGCGAAATGGTGGTCGACGAACCCGTCGCCGGCTCCTTCAGCTATTTTGCCGACAAGTACTGCGGCCATTTGCCCGGTTTCCTGTCGGGCTGGAATTACTGGGTGCTGTACGTGCTCGTCAGCATGGCCGAACTGACGGCCGTCGGCATCTACGTGCAGTACTGGTGGCCCGGCGTGCCCACGTGGGTCTCGGCGCTCATCTTCTTTTGCGCCATCAATGCCATCAGCTTGTTGAACGTCAAGGCGTTTGGCGAAATGGAATTCTGGTTCGCCATCATCAAGGTGGTGGCCATCATCGGCATGATCGTCTTCGGCGCCTACCTGCTCGCCTCCGGCGACGCGGGACCGCAGGCGTCCGTCGCCAACCTGTGGCAGCACGGCGGCTTCTTCCCGAACGGCTGGCAGGGACTGGTGATGGCCATGGCCGTCATCATGTTTTCCTTTGGCGGCCTGGAACTGGTGGGCATCACGGCAGCCGAGGCGGATGACCCGAGCACGACGATTCCGCGCGCCACCAACCAGGCCATCTACCGCATCCTGATCTTTTACATCGGCGCGCTGGGCATCCTGCTGTCGCTGTACCCGTGGCAGAACGTCGTCACCGGCGGCAGCCCCTTCGTGCTGATCTTCCATGCGCTCGACAGCAACCTGGTGGCCACGGCCCTGAACGTGGTGGTGCTGACGGCCGCCCTGTCCGTGTATAACAGCGGCGTGTACTGCAACACGCGCATGCTGTTCGGCCTGGCCAAGCAGGGCAACGCGCCGCGCGCGCTGCTGCACCTGAACCGCCGCGGCGTGCCGCTCGTGGCCCTGGGCGTGTCCGCGCTGGCCACCGGCGCCTGCGTGGTGGTGAATTACTTCATGCCGGGCGAAGCGTTCGAAGTGCTGATGGGCCTGGTGGTCTCGGCGCTGATCATCAACTGGGCCATGATCAGCTGGATCCACCTGCGCTTCCGCGCACAAAAGAAGGCCGAGGGCAAGACGACCCTGTTCCAGAGCCTGGGCTACCCGTTCACCAACTACCTGTGCCTGGTCTTCCTGGCCGGCATCCTGGTGATCATGTACCTGACGCCGGGCCTGCGCATCTCCGTCTACCTGATTCCCGTCTGGCTGGCTGCCCTGGGCATCGGCTACTGGATCAAGCAAAGCAAGGCGCAAGCCTGATCCGGCGCCAGCGCCCTTCCCTCCTTCTGTTCCCGCATGCTCCTGCCCTCGCCGGCAGGAACACCCCCCGTTCAGCGCCGCCGGCATCGGCTCGCGCTGAACGCGCTTTTCCTCCACGTTCCACCATGCCTCACCGGTCTGGTACGGCGCCAGCGCCAACGCCAGGTCGCGCAGCGGCGCATGCCCGCCCGGCGTGGCGCTATCGGACTTCAGCCAGCCCGCTGACAGGCTGGCCGCATCCAATCATGGGGCCGCCATTTTATTGCCGCAGCTGATACGCGCGCCTTTGGCAACGGCTTTGCAGCGGCAGCGGCAATCGATAAAGTTTCATATTTATCAATAATAATATTCCCCAATAATTAATAGTGATATTTTTAAAATTTTGAATTAATATATCCACACCATGCCGCGCCGATTTAATCGGCAGCGAGACACTGCCGTATTCCATATTCGAAAGGAAGAACATGCAAGCCTATGCCGCCAGCATAATCCATGCGGATTTTTCTTTTCTGCTTGCGGCAGGCTGATTCTTGCATGACAAAGCCCCGGCATCTTTCCCGGCGGTGCAGTCGCGCCGCCTGTCTTTTCATTCCCATCATTTGAAAGCGAACACGCATGGATCCGATTTTAGGTAGCGTCTTGTTGTGCCCCTACACCTTTGCACCGCAGGGCTGGATGTTTTGCCAAGGCCAGATCCTCAACATTCAAAGCAATGCGGCGCTGTACGCGCTGCTGGGCGTGCAGTTCGGCGGCGACGGCAGAACCACCTTCGCCCTGCCAGACTTGCGCGGCCGCATCCCGGTGGCAGTCAACAACACCGTCGCGGCCGACCGCATCGTCACCGCGCCCGTCAACGGCCAGGGCGTGCCCACCCGGCCAGGCGTGGTGGGCGATACGCTGGGCGCCAACGTGCGCCTCGTCAGCGGCGGCGGCGTCAGCTTCGCGATGACGCAAGCCAACATGCCGCCACACACCCACGTCGCCACCGTGTCGAGCGGTTCGTCGACCGTGAACGTATCCCTGAGCGTCGCCCTGGACGAAGCCACCGATCCTGCGCCTGCGGCAGGCGGCTACCTGGCCACTGCCGCATCGTCGGGCACGTCCGTCACGAATATGTATCTGCCGGCGCTGGGCGCCGCCGGCAGCGCCGCCCTGGCCAGCGCCACAGGACAGGTCAACTTCACCCCGACCGTTAGCAACGCCATCACCGGCATTGGCTTGCCGGTCACCGCGCCAGTCATGCTGACGGCGCAGAGCGCGCCG
Organism: Janthinobacterium sp.; assembly: GCF_009923995.1. Classification (GTDB taxonomy): domain Bacteria; phylum Pseudomonadota; class Gammaproteobacteria; order Burkholderiales; family Burkholderiaceae_D; genus Janthinobacterium. The sequence continues at coordinate 63,472 of NZ_RFSK01000001.1, forward strand.
ACGCCGCCCTTCCTGGCCATGCAATACATCATCGCCGTGGAAGGAGTTTTCCCACAACGCAACTGATGACAACGCGGCACGCTTCAAGCCGCAGACAGCATGGATTATTATTATTTACATATTTTCCATACTGTCCATATCGTTGCGCATGCCATTTTAAAAAATAACGCCATATTACACATGCCAGGAAAATGTTTTCAAAACTGACATAATGTATCTAGGCTGAATTCCCAGGTTGAATTCATTTCGTCCAGGCCGGCCTGGCGGTCCCGGCGACATAATATTGAAACTCTCATTTGAAAGGCAATCAACATGGATGCATTTGTCGGTACCATTCTTGCCGTAGGCTTTCCCTTTCCACCGCGCGGCTGGATGACGTGCAACGGCCAGTTGCTGAGCATCAACAACAACGCGGCCCTGTTTGCATTGCTCGGCACGCAGTATGGCGGCGACGGCGTCAACACCTTCGGCTTGCCCGATTTGCGCGGCCGCGCGGCCGTGGGTCAGTGCACGACCGCGATACAGGGCCGTATCCCCGGCGACAACGGCACCGCCGGTGGCACCGTGGCCACGACGTTTACCGCAGCCGGCACCGGCACCGCCACCGCCACCCTGACCGTCGCCAACTTGCCGGCCCACAACCATCCCGCGACATTTACGGCTGGCGGCGGCACGCCCATCACCGTCGATATCAATGTCAGCACCGCCGATGGCACGTCAGCGGCACCGCTGGCCAGCGGCTACCTGGCCGCAGGCGCGACCGACGGCACCAGCACGCCGTTCCTGTATGCCGGTGGCGGCACGCTGACCAAGCTCAATGCCGCCACCGCGACGGTGACTGGCAGCGGTAGCGGCACGGTCACTGTCGGCAATACCGGCAATGGCACCGCCGTGGTCGCGCCGGTCACCGTGTCCACCACCGGCAACGTGGCCACCGTGCCGCCGTTCCAGACGGTACAGTACATCATCTGCATCAATGGCATCTTCCCTAGCCGCAACTAATCATGCAGCACGATCCGGGACGCACAAGGCGCGCCCCGGATCCGCAGCGGTCGCGGCTGTTTCACCTGCCCATCTGACACACTCTTCACTTCATCAGAGACAATATGGACCCACTTATCGGCACCATCATGCTGGCGGCATTCCCTTTCGCACCGAAGGGCTGGATGTTCTGCAATGGCCAGATACTCAATATTCAAACCTATCCCGCCCTGTACGCCCTGCTGGGCGTGCAGTTCGGCGGCGACGGCAGGACCACCTTCGCCCTGCCCGACCTGCGCGGCCGCATTCCGGTGGCACTGAACAACGCGGTCGCATCTGACCGCATCGTCACCGCACCAGTCAATGATGCTGGTACGCCGACACGGGCGTCGCAAAATGGCGACACGCTGGGTACCAACGTGCGCCTCGTCAGCACCGGCCACGCCAACATCACGCTGACGCAAGACAACCTGCCGGCGCACACCCACGCCGCCACCGTGTCGGGCGGTTCGTCGACGGTCAACGTCACCTTGAACGCCGCCCTGGATGAAGCCACCGCCCCTGCGCCTACGGCAGGCGGCTACCTGGCCACTGCCGCCTCGTCGGGCACGTCCGTCACCAATATGTATTTGCCCGCACTGGGCAGCGCCGGCAGCGTCGCCCTGGCCGGCGCCACCGGTCAGGTCAGCTTCAGCCCGACCGTCACCAACGCCAGCACCGGTAGCGGCCAGACAATCAGCACGCCGGTGACGCTGACGGCGCAGAGCGCGCCGACGCCGCCCTTCCTGGCGATGAATTACCTGATCGCCATCGAGGGCTACTTTCCAGCACGCAATTAAGACGTTGTCTCAGCGCATCACGTCGCACGCCAGGCCCGGCGTGCTGCCCAGCTGGTAGGAAAAGGCCAGCGTTTCCGATCCCGTCAGTTGCGGCTTGCCGGGCAGGTGCAGCGGCAGATTCAGGCTGCAGTCATAGTCGTGCAGCACGATATCGCCATGCACCTGGATGCGCGTGAGCAGTTTCGGCGCGCGCGCCAGCTGCGCCGGCAGGCGGATGCTGGCGGCCGGCAATGCGCTGCCGCCCTGCCCCTGCCATGCCAGGATGCTGGCGGCATTCACTTCAAAGATGCGGCCCCAGTCGGCGCACGGCTCGTCCATGGCGCGGCCGGGCAGGCCCAGGTGCACCGCGATGGCGGCAGGCACCAGCGCCGCCTGCGGCGCCTGCACGAACAGGTTGCGCATGATGGCCACCTGCGGTTCCTTGCCCAATGCCGTATTCATGGTTTCACTGACGATCACGTCCGGCAGCGCATCGGGCGCGATGCGCCAGGCGGCGGCGTCGGCGCAGACGTAGGCCGCCACGTGCGCGCCATAGCCGAGCTCTTCGATCAGCGCGCGCGCATAGCCGAGCGCATCCTCGTGTACTTCGAGGATGGTGAAGCGCAGCTGGCGTGGCGAAAAAATCGCCATCAACGGCAAGGCCAGCAAGGCAAACGGGCCGCAGCCCGCGTACAGCACCGAGACGGGCTTGTCGCCCGTCAACGCGGCGCGGATGGCTGCGGCCAGGCCCTGGATGAAGGCGGCGCTGCGCAGCGGTTCGCGCGCGCACAGCGCCGCCTGCACCGGGGAGATCGCCCAGCCGCTTGGCAAGATGCTCTCGCCCTCGGTCATGCGGTCCGAGCCCGCCATCGACAGCTGCGAATGGCGCTCGACAAAGGCCCGCAGCTGGCCCGTTTCGCCGATCAGCGAGGCCAGCGGGCGGGCCGGATCGGCAATGGCGCGGGCGATGTCCGCCAGTTCCGCCTGCCAGGCAGCACGATCAGGCCCACTCACGACAGCGAGACCTGATAGCACTGCTTGCCGAGCTCACTTGGCTTGGCCGGCAACGGCGCCGAGATCGGCCACAGGTACAGCTCCAGCCGGCCCAGTTGCGCATGATCAAGCGTGTAATTCCCGTCTGACAACACCAGTTCGGCCGGACCCGCGAAAATCATGCTCAGCGGCGTGCGGAACTGGTCCGGCAAGCCGCGCCGCGGCAGTTCCTTCGCTTCGCTCAAGGTCAGCGGCACCACGCCGGCCGCCGTATGGGCCATGAAGACGCTGTCCACCAGGGGACCGATCAGTTCAAGAGTGATATTCATAGGGGAAATCCTGTAAATGTGATTGCAAGACGGCGTAAACATTGGCAGCATAGCAAATAGACAGCCATTTGAACCACACCTTTTTTGGAGCGCCGGTGTATTCCCTTCCCTCCCCTTTCCACTTGCGCGACATCGATGCCGCCAGCGATGGCGACCAGGATTTTGTACGCGCCCTGTACCGCTGCAGCCGTGGCGACTTGCTGCACATGCAGGCAGAACCCGACTTCATCGAGCAACTGATCGCCATGCAGCAGCGCACGCACGAACTGGGCTACCGGCAGTCCTATCCGCAGGCGCGCCAGCTGCTGATCGAACGCGACGGCGCCCCCATCGGCCGGCTGATCGTCAACCCCGGCGCACAGGCGCTGCGCGTGGTCGACATCACGCTGCTGCCGCAGGCGCAGGGACAGGGAGCGGGCAGCGCCGTGCTGGCTGGCTTGCAGGCGCATGCCGCCGCGCAGCAATGGACGCTCCACCTGGGCGTGAATCACGCCAACCTGGCCGCGCGCCGCCTGTATGCGCGCCTGGGCTTCGTTGCCGAGAGCGAAGACCCCATCCAGCAACAATTGCGCTGGAGCGCGGCATGACGGCGCCCAGCACCTGGCTGCGCCTGCCGCTGTCCTTCGACGTGGCGCGCATGCAGCACGATATCGACCGCTTCCTGCCCGCCGACTGGCTGGCGCATTTCAATACGGGCGCCTATGAAAATGGCTGGAGCGTGCTGCCGCTGCGTTCCTCCGGCGGCGATGCGCGTCACATCATGTCGCTCGACGACGTGGCGTATGCCGATACGCCGCACCTGGCGCACTGTCCGTACCTGAGGCAGGTGATCGCCGGTTTCGCCTGCGACGTGGGCGCCGCGCGCCTGATGGCACTCGACGCCGGCGCCGTGATCCGCGAACACCGCGATCCCGGCACCGCGCTGGCCGATGGCGTGACGCGCATCCATATCCCGATCCGGACCTCGCCGCAGGTGCTGTTCCGCATCGACGGCGAGCCTGTGCATTTCAGCGCCGGCCACGCCTGGTACATGGATGCCAGCTGCCGCCACGCCGTGGAAAACCGGGGCACGGCGCCGCGCGTGCACCTGGTGATCGACTGCGTCACCAACGCCTGGCTGGAACAGTTGTTCGCCAGCGCCGGCTTCGTGCCGAAAGCGCCGCCCAAATATGGCGACGCCAGCATCAACGATGGCAACGTGCAGGACATCATCGAGCGCCTGCGGGCCACCGGCGAGCCGGCCGTGCTGGCCCGGGCCGACCAGCTGGCCGCCATCCGGCGCGGGGTGGCCGCATGAGCGCGCACAACGGCTTTGCGGTGCAGGAACGCCTGCTGACCAGGGGCGCGCCCGTCGACTGGCACGCGGGCATGGACCTGCGCAACTGGTATCCGCTGACAGCCAGCGCCGGGCCCGATGGTGGCGCGATGACGCTGGCGTGGCGCGACATGGGCGACATCGGCTTCACCGATTCCTTCTTTGAAAACACCCTGGCGCGCCAGGAGCGCGACGAACGCCGCGTCTGCCACGCGCCGCCCGCGGCGCTGGCGCAGTTCAGCGACGTGCCGGCGCCCGACGTCTTCATCTTTCACGTGTCGCGCTGCGGTTCCACGCTGCTGACGCAATTGCTGGCCTCCCTGCCGCAATGCATCGTCATGTCCGAACCGCCCATCATCGATTCCGTGCTGCGCCTGCACCACGACCTGGGGGCGGCCGGAGATGGCATCGCCCTGCTGCGCCACGTCATGCGCGCCATGGGCCAGCGCCGCAGCGGCGTCGAAAACAAGTTCATCATCAAGTTCGACTGCTGGCACATCCACAGCCTGGACCTGCTGCGCGCAGCCTTCCCCGACACGCCCTGCCTGTTCCTCTACCGCGAGCCGCAGGCGGTGCTGGCCTCGCACCAGCGCCAGCGCGGCCCGCAAATGGTGCCCGGCCTGATCCACCCCGCCCTGCTGCCCCTGGCGGTCCGCGCCACCGCCCCCGGCGACCTCGATGCGTACGCGGCCCTGGTGCTGGAAAGCTTTTACACGGCGGCCCAGGCCCATGCGGCGGCGGGACGGATCCAGCTGATCAACTACAGCCAGCTGCCGGGGATGGTCTTTTCAGAATTGCTGGACGCCTTGCGGATCGATTGCACGCCGCCGCAGCTGGAAGCGATGCGGCAACGCTCGCAGTTTCACTCCAAATATACGGGCACGGCATATCGCGGCGATGCGCGCCCTCCGCAGGAAGAGCGGCTGGCGCAACTGGCGGCAGGCATTGCCCCCGCCTACGCGGCACTGGAACGGCAGCGCCTGCAGGCGCGGGGATGGACGGCGTAGCAGAGGCATGCCACGTCTGCCGGCGCCACGGCGCGTAGCGAGCCGGACAAGCATGGTCAATACAGCCGAAGGGACATGCAAACCGCCGCCGGCATCGGAGACGGGCTTCTCCGGGGCCGTGCCGCCGCGTGGTTCTAGCTGGCGTCGGCCTTCGGCTGCACGTCCGCCTGCCACAGGCTGACCGTCTGCCCCCGGTACGACTGCAGCAGCACGTCGTCGCCCAGCGCCGCCAGCGCCTGCTTGCGCTGCTCGATGCGCGCCTCGGACGTCGCTTCCTTCGCGCCCGTCTGGTAAGGCCCCAGCACGGGCAGCAGGTCGCGCAGCACGGCATAGCTGCCTGGCGTGGTCGTGTCCGATTGCACCTTGCCGAAGAAATACTTGGTGACATGCGTGGACTGGCTGCCCTCCTGCCGCAGGCTTGCCCGCACCAGCTTGCCTTCCTTGTATGCTACCTGCGCCTCGCTGCTGGCCGAGTCCTCGATCTGGTGATAGGTATAGTTCTGCGATTCCGTATTGTTCGTCAGCCGCAGCGGCACGCCGGGCACCAGCGACTGGTGGAAGCTGGCGCTCAGCGTTGACTGCTGCTGTTGCCTGACAGACCGTTCATCCTGGCTGGCGCCCGCCTGCGCCGTCTTCTGCGACACCGCATAATCGAAGCCATCCTTTTCCATGCCGCGCATGGGATTGCTGAAATTGACGCTCTGCGACACGGAAGCGCTGAAATCCGCCAGTCCCGTCAGGATGGACTTGTCCTCGGCCGCCAGGCGCCACTTGCCCGCTTCCGGCGTGGCCGTCGCGGCCTGCGGCGCGGCAGTATTGCTGTGCAGGGCCGTGAAGCCATCCTTGAGCATGGCCATCAGGCCGGCGTCGCCATGGCCGCGCGAGGCCGCCTGGTCGAACTGCTTCATGTAGCTGTCCAGCGCCTTGGCCTGGCGCTCGGGGCTGCCCAGGGTATTGAGCGCGCTGGCATCGACCTTCAGGTCCAGGGTGCCGGCCACGCCGCTGAAGCTGACCGAGCGCTGCGTACCATCGGCCTGGAAATCCAGGGTTTGCACGCCTGCGGGCTCGCCGCGCACCTTGACTTCCGCATGCAGCTTCACCGATGCCAGCGCCTGCTGGTCAAATTGCATCAGGCCGGCCAGCTTGAGTTTCGGCGTGTCCTGGCCCATGCCGTCGATGGCGTCCTGGAAACCCTCCGCCAGCTCGCCCAGCGCCCGCGTTTCAACGTCGCTGAGCTCGCCGTTGGCCGTCATCTGCACGGCCAGGCCGTCGCCCTGGCTGTCGAGCGACAACTTGACCTCCACGCCGCTTTTGGTGGTGATGCTGAGCGTGACCTTATCCTCGCCATTGCCGTGCAGGTCGCCCGGCGCGATGGCCGATGCCCCGTAGATATTCGGCGTCGTGCTCGGCGGCGGCTGGCGCAGCGCCTGCGAGAACTGATAGTTGCCCAGCTTGGCCTGTCCCAGCATGGCCGCGCCCAGGCCGCTGAAGCGGCCGCCAAACGCATACGCGGAAAAGCTCTTCGTCATCGCCTCGCTGACCTTGTCGCGCGTGCCGCTCTCCCACACCATCGGCGACGGCTGCTGGCCCGCCGGGACGCCGCCGTTCACGCTCTCCGGGCTGAGGGCGACGATGGTCGATGGCGTGGCGGCGGACGGCGGTGCCTCCGCGCGGACGGGGCTGGCGGCGGACGCGCGCGACGGGGCGCTGTTCCAGCTGGAGAGGGGGGCAATGGAAGTCATGGGGCGGTCGCCTTGCAGGACGTGGACAGGTGCATGAGTGAAATATCGCTATCTTTAATTATTTTGCAATCAAGAGCCGACAAACGCGCCTTCCTCCCCGGATACGGCGAGGTGGCGTGCGGTGGCATGGCAATACTGCTATAACGGCAAGAAATCGCAAAGCATGAGCGTCGGGGAAATGAAACATTTTCATGCTGGCAGAGTGATGCACCCCAACAAGTTGTATAGCGGCCAGAAATGTCCATTAAAATGCAAGACTATGGAACACAAGATTCTGAGCGCGCCGCTGGCCAGTTTTACCGACTTATTGCTCGACGCCGTGTGCATGGTCGACGTGGAGGGGCGCTTTGTCTTTGTCAGCGCCGCCTGCGAACGCATTTTCGGCTACACGCAGCAGGAAATGATCGGCATGCAGATGATCGACCTGGTCGCGCCCGCCGACCGCGCCCGCACCCTGGCGGCGGCCCGCGCCATCATGGACGGCCATGCGCAGACGCACTTTGAAAACCGCTACCTGCGCAAGGATGGCCGCCTGGCGCACATCATGTGGTCCGCCCGCTGGTCCGCTCCGCACCAGCTGCGCGTGGCGGTGGCGCGCGATGTCAGCGCCCTGAAACAGGCGCAGGCAAAGCAGGCCGCGCTGTATGCCATTTCCGAAGCCACGCATGCGGCGGGCGACATGCCCGCCCTGCTGCAACGCATCCTGCACATCATCGGCGAGCATTTGCCCGTGCGCAGCCTGACCCTGCAGCTGCAGGACGAACATGGCATGCAAACGCCCATCACCTGCCATGCGGCCGGCAGCGCGCCGCAGGCCGCCCCGCCCCTGGCGGGCCTGCTGTGCGATGAAGTGCTGCGCTGCGGCCGGACCGTGCTATTGCAAACGGGCAAGCTGGCGGGCTTGCCGGAGGCGCTGCAGCAGGCCGCCAGCGGCCTGGCCGCCGACTGGCTGGCCGTGCCGCTGTATTCGTCGCGCGGCAGCATCGGCGTGCTGGCGTGGCAAAGCGGCCAGGATGGCGTCATGAGCACGGAGCAGGACCAGGATCTGCTGCAATTCGTCGCCAAGCAGCTGGCCACGGCCATCGAGCGCCAGCAGCTGCACACGCAGATGCAGTTCATGGCCATGCACGACGAACTGACCCGCCTGCCGAATCGCCGCCTGTTCCACGACCGCCTGTACACGGCCTTCGCCCGCGCCCACCGCCAGCAGGGCCGGCTGTCGCTGCTGTTCCTGGACCTGAATGGTTTCAAGCGCGTCAACGACCGCCACGGCCACGCCTGCGGCGACCTGCTGCTGCAGGCCGTGGCCGCGCGCCTGCGCGACTGCATCCGCGAAACCGACACCCTGGCCCGGATGGGCGGCGACGAGTTTGTCATCTTGCTGGAAAACAATGCCATGCCCGCTGACATCGCGCTGATCGAGCAAAAGATCCATGCGGCGCTGGCCATGCCGCTACACCTGGGCAACGGCGACGTGCTGCAAACGGCCGTCAGCATCGGCGCGGCCCATTACCCGGACGATGCCGACAGCATGCAGATGCTGCTGCGCCACGCCGACCGGGCCATGTACCTGTCGAAATCGCGCCAGGATGCCTCGGCCTAGGAGCTCCGCCCCGGCCTGGCTGCTGTTGCCCCTATGCTATACTTTCCAGCGATGCTAAGACTCTTCAAAACATGGCTGGTCCTGCTGCTGATCACGGCGCTGCCCCTGCAGGCCGCCGCTGCCGGCATGGGCTGGCCGTGCGCAAGCAGTAGTCCGGCGCGCCCCCAGGCGGCGCACGCGCCGGCGGCGCCCCCGATGGGCGAAGCGTGCCCGCATCACGGCGACGCGGCCCGGGCAAGCGCCGCCGCCGCGGAGGCAGACCCTGGCGCGCGGCCGCACGATGGCGCCGGCGCCGGTCACCCCGCCTGCGGCAGCTGTGCGGGCTTTTGCACGGGCGCCTGCATGCCGCCCTCCCTCGCCAGCGCGCCTGCGGCCCTGCGCGGCGCGGAAAACGTCCCCCCTTCAGCCCCGGTCCTGTTCACGGGCTTCATTCCCGACGCCCTGCTGCGGCCGCCGCGCCACGTGCCGGCGTAAGCGCCGGCGCCAGGCACGCTGCCCTGGCCCACCCGCCATGCCTGCGCGGCGGGCGGGAATTGCCGGCCCGCGCCCCTCCCCGCCACTTGGCCGGAGCACGCCCGACCATCCGACCTTATCTACCTGAGAGCTACACCATGATCAAGAATTTCCTGCTGCGGGGCGCCGTCGCCGGCATGCTGGCCCTGCCCACCCTCGCCATGGCCGCCGCGCCCGTCATCGACGTGTTCAAGAGCGCCTCCTGCGGCTGCTGCTCCGAATGGATCAGGCACCTGGAGAAGAACGGTTTTACCGTGCGCGCGAAAAACGTGGAGATGCCGGCGCAATACCGCAAGCTGGCCGGCATTCCCGACGCGCTCGGCTCCTGCCACACGGGCCTCGTCAACGGCTATGCCATCGAGGGCCACGTGCCCGCCAGCGAGATCCGGCAACTGCTGCGCGACAAACCCAAGGCCAGAGGCCTGGCCGTGCCCGCCATGCCCATGGGTTCGCCCGGCATGGAAGGCCCGCGCCAGGACCCGTATGACGTCCTGCTGGTCAGGCACAATGGCAGCACCGGTGTCTACAGGCATTATCAATAAAGCCGTAGGGAAATAAAAAACGCCGCCGGTATCGCTCCCGGCGGCGTTTTTTTATCAGCCAGCAGGCCAGCAGACGCTGGCCTTGCTAAACATCAAGCCTGCATCAGATCGTATCCAGCACCGCGTTCAGGCTGGCGCTAGGACGCATGACGGCTTCCGTCTTCGCCGGATCGGGCAGGTAGTAGCCGCCGATATCCGTTTCCTTGCCCTGCACTTCTTTCAGCTCGGCAACGATTTTTTCTTCGTTGTCGGCCAGGGCCTTGGCCACTGGCGCGAAGTGCGCCGCCAGTTCCGCGTCATCCTTCTGTGCCGCCAGGGCTTGTGCCCAGTACATGGCCAGGTAGAAATGGCTGCCACGGTTGTCCAGCTCGCCGGTGCGCGGCGATGGCGACTTGTTGTTGTCCAGCAGCTTGCCCGTCGCTTCGTCCAGGGTTTTCGCGAGGATTTTCGCCTTCGCGTTGCCCGTCTTGATGCCCATGTCTTCCAGCGACACGGCCAGGGCCAGGAACTCACCCAGCGAATCCCAGCGCAGATGGTTTTCTTCCACCAGCTGCTTGACGTGCTTCGGTGCCGAACCGCCGGCGCCCGTTTCGTACATGCCGCCACCGGCCATCAGCGGCACGATCGACAGCATCTTGGCGGACGTGCCCAGTTCCAGGATCGGGAACAGGTCGGTCAGGTAGTCGCGCAGGATGTTGCCGGTCACGGAGATGGTGTCCAGGCCGCGGAAGGCGCGTTCCAGCGTGTAGCGCATGGCGCGCGTCTGCGACATGATCTGGATGTCCAGGCCGCTGGTATCGTGGTCCTTCAGGTAAACCTGGACCTTCTTGATGACTTCGTTTTCGTGCGGACGATAGCTGTCCAGCCAGAACACGGCTGGCATGCCCGAGTTGCGCGCGCGCGTGACGGCCAGCTTGACCCAGTCGCGGATCGGCGCGTCCTTGACCTGGCACATGCGCCAGATGTCGCCCTCTTCCACCGTCTGCGTCAGCAGCACTTCGCCCGTTTCCAGGTCGGTGATGTTGGCGATGCCGCCTTCCGGCACTTCAAACGTCTTGTCGTGCGAACCGTATTCTTCCGCTTGCTGCGCCATCAGGCCCACGTTCGGCACGGTGCCCATGGTCTTCGGATCGAAGTTGCCATGCCATTTGCAGAAGCCGATCATTTCCTGGTAGATGCGTGCGAACGTCGATTCCGGCATGACTGCCTTGACGTCCTTCGGGCGGCCATCGGCACCCCACATCTTGCCGCCGATACGGATCATGGCTGGCATCGACGCGTCGACGATGATGTCGTTCGGCGAGTGGAAGTTGGTGATGCCCTTGGCCGAATCGACCATGGCCAGTTCCGGACGGTTGGCGTGGCAGGCGTGCAGGTCTTTCAGGATTTCATCCTTTTGCGACGCTGGCAGGGTCTCGATCTTGTCGTACAGGTTGCTCATGCCATTGTTGACATTCACGCCCAGTTTGTCGAACAGTTCGGCGTGCTTGGCGAACGCGTCCTTGTAGAAAATGCGCACGCAGTGGCCGAAGACGATCGGGTGCGACACTTTCATCATGGTGGCCTTGACGTGCAGCGAGAACATCACGCCCGTCTTGAAGGCGTCGTCGATTTCCTTCTCGTAGAACTCCAGCAGCGCTTTCTTGCTCATGAACATGCTGTCGATGATTTCGCCCGCTTGCAGGGACACCTTCGGTTTCAGCACGATGGTCTTGCCCGAAGCCGTGACCAGTTCCATCTTGACGTCGCGGGCCTTTTCCAGGGTCAGCGATTTTTCGCCGTGGTAGAAGTCGCCGTGATGCATGTGCGACACGTGGGTTTGCGAAGCCTGGCTCCACTCGCCCATCGAATGCGGGTGCTTGCGCGCGTACTCCTTGACAGCCTTCGGTGCGCGGCGGTCGGAATTGCCTTCACGCAGGACCGGATTGACGGAGCTGCCGATGCACTTGCCGTAGCGGGCTTTCAGGGCTTTGTCTTCGTCTGTTTTTGCATCTTCCGGGTAGTCCGGCAGCTTGTAGCCGCGGCTTTGCAGTTCGCGCACGCAGGCGATCAGCTGGCCTTGCGAAGCGCTGATGTTCGGCAGCTTGATGATGTTGGTGTCAGCCAGCTGGGTCAGTTTGCCCAGTTCCGCCAGGGTGTTCGGGACTTTTTGCGCGTCCGTTAGGAATTCGGGAAATTCAGCCAGTACGCGCGCCGCCACCGAAATATCGCTGGAAACGACGTCCACGCCAGCCGGCGCAGTGAATTTTTTGATAATTGGCAGCAGGGAATACGTCGCGAGCAGCGGCGCCTCGTCAGTCAGCGTGTAGATGATTTTGGATTTTTGTGTTGCCATGTTCATTCCCTTGTATGCGGTGATGCCTGGTGGTTAACTTTCTTCATTCCAAACACAGGACGGTTAGCCTTGCTTTGGACGGCTAGTGTGCCGGCGGTGACGCCGTGCTTGCCCACCACGTATTTTAGACTGTCCTGCCGCTGTTTGTGTATCCGATGGCGAGGAATCTTATATAAGACAGCAAATATCCGGGGAAGATGGACGCAACGCACGGTTTTCCGCTGGAAAATGGCCGCCGGCGGGCCGGCCGCGCATGTATGAGACATAGGAAACAAATATAAATTTACAAATCAACCCGTGCAAACGGTATCACGGGCGCTCGTTCTTGAAGATGCCGCGCACGTTCATCAAGGCCAGGCACAGGTTCAGGAAGATCAGGGCCCAGGCCCCGTCTTGCCAGCCCCAGCAGACCCACAGCACATTACTGAACAAAAATACCCAGAAGCCGGCGAAGCGCCGCGCGGCAGTGCGCGAAGCCACCAGCCAGGCCGCCAGCAGCGAAGCGGCCATGGCGGGCCATTGCAGCCATTCGATCATCTCGGACATGTCGCCTCCCCCGTTTGTGTGAAATGCACCAGTATGGTCTGTCGTTGGCGTACGTCTGCCATCCACGCCACTCCCCGACTATCTGCAGCCGGTTTGATATCGATTAAACCAACTTATCAGAACAACCATGCGATGAGCAGCCTTCCTCCTCCATTGTTTATCTTTTCTCAACTGAAAGGTATAACAATCCGGTGTTGCGAGGACCGCTTGAATCCGCCCTGCGCGCCCTGATCCGAATGAATCATGACTGGCTCGACTGGCTTGCGTCGCCAAGCCGTTCAACGACCTCAAGCGCCGGGTGCCCGCGCTCATTCACCTGCTTGACCGCAGCGACCTTAAATTCTTCCGGGTAACGCTTACCGCTCATGATTTCCCCTTTGCCTAAACTCAGGAGTGTCTACAATGGTCGTGGCGATTCATGCCGCTATTCGGGCGCGTTCCCCAATTCGATTTTCATTTTGCGCCGCTCCCGACTCCTTCCAATCGCAGCTGTATCAATTCCAGCAAAGCCCGAACCCGCGCAGTTACGGAGTGCCGATGGCTGTACACGCCAAGCAATTGCAGTGGCGCAGGGCACAGGTCCAGCGGCACTTCCTGCAAGCGGCCCGCGGCAAGATCTTCCTGGCATGGATAGGCCGCCACGATCGCGAAGCCGATGCCTTGCCGCGCGCCCGCCAATGCCAGTTCTCCGCTGTTAACACGATAGCGGCTACGCACAGCTACCTTTACGATGTCGCCCGTGGCATCGAGAAACTGCCAGGGCTGGCCCTTTAACGCGCTCAAGGTGGTAATGCACGGCAATGACCTAAGTTCGCGCACGTGGCGCGGTATGCCAGTCTTGGCTAGCAGGGCGGGCGCCGCGACCACGATGCTGGGCAGCGTAGCGAGTTCGCGGGTGATGAAGGTACTGTCATCCTGGCGCCCGCGATGGAAGACGATGGACAGGTCCATGTCTTCCCGGAGAGCGTCCAGACCAGTCAGGCGCGTGTCGCATTCCAGTTCGATGCCGGGATGAAGGCTGCAGAACTCGGCCAGGATAGGAGCTAGCAGCCTCGGCGCTTCGCCTGGCATGCACATCCTGAGGGGGCCGCGCAGTTCACGCTGCACGGCGCCAAGCTCTTCCTCGGTGGCGAGCAAGGCCTCGAGCAAGGGTTTTGCGCGTTCGTAGAGCAGCCTGCCAGCTTCCGTCATACGCAGGTGGCGGGTGCTGCGTTCCAGCAGGCGGACGCCCAGCATGCGTTCCAGCGAGGCAACGTGGCGGCTGACGTTGGAAGATGGCAGGGTCAGCAGGCGTGCCGCGCCGGCAAAGCTTTGTTCATCGACGACCGCCACGTAGACACGGACGGTATTCAAGTCGAGGGCATTGCGCATGATTATCCCGATTCAGGTATGAAAGCTGCCCATTTTCACATACTAGTACTCCAAAGTGGCGGAATTTAAGATGCCGTCTCGTCCGATGGATCGCCGCCGGCGGCGCGTCGGGACGGATTGAATAGGAGAGCTTCAGCATGGAAATCGGAATACTTGGCGGCGGCATTGCAGGGTTGAGCGTGGCGCTTGCCCTGAGCAAGCGGGGATACAAACCCCGCGTATATGAGCGCCGGGCGGGGCCCGCGACGATGGGGGCTGGCGTTACGCTCTGGCCCAACGCCGGCTTTGTGCTGGAGGAACTGGGGCTGCTGCAAGACATCGCTGCAGTGGGAGGCCGGCCAGTGGCCATGCACCGTCAGGATGCCGCGGGCAATTCTTTGGGGGGCATCGATATTGCCCTGCTGGACCAGATTATGGGGCATCCGACGCATACGATCTTGCGCCGGGACTTGCAGGCGGTACTGCTGGATCATGCGGCACAGGCCGGGATCCCGGTAGCATTCGGGCATCGGGCGGTGGCGATCGACCTCGATGCTGGCGGCAAAGCCGTGGCGCGCTTCGAAAACGGGGCAAGCATTCGTCCGGACCTGCTGATCGGCGCCGATGGCCGCATGGACTCGGTGGCACGCCGCTTCGTCGCGGGGGACAACACGCCAGTCTATCAGGGCTTTGTGAACTGGGTGGGCGTGACGCAGGCGGAAAGCGCACTGGTGGACGATATCGCGATTCAGGATTACTGGGGTTCGGGTGACCGCTTCGGTTGCGTGGCCGTCCGGCCGGATCTGGTCTACTGGGCGGCGGCGCAGGCACGCCCATTGCCGGGGGCGGCGCCCGCAGCGGATATGCGTAAGGAGATCGAGGATCTGTTCGCGGGATGGCCCGAGCCTGTCACCCGTATCATCCAGGCGACACCGGCGCATGCCATCCGACTGATTGCCGTGCACGACCTGGAGCCGCTGCACACGTGGAGCCGCGCCAATGTACTGCTCGTGGGAGATGCGGCGCACGCGCCGTTGCCGACCTCCGGCCAGGGCGCCTGTCAGGCACTGGAAGACGCCTGGCATCTGGCTCAGTGTCTGGCTGGGACGGAGGGCTGCCTCGATGCAGCCTTGCTGCGCTTCGCCGAGATCCGCGGGCCGAAGACCGCGAGGCTGGCCGAGCAGGGCCGCGTTTTCGCGCGCGGCCTGTTTGCCACTGATCCTGAAACCTGCCGCATTCGCAATGAACGCGCCAAGGCGTCCGATCCCTTGCGTGACGTGCATGCCTTGGCAGCAGGATGGGCGCAGGGCTTGCCGATGGCCGGCTGCACGGACGGCGCGCCGGCGGACAGCGTTGGCTCCGGCAGTCTGTACCGCCTCAGAAAGACTGTGCCAATGTAGACACCGCATGGCGTCTCCGGCCGCGAGACGCCTCACTATTGAGCGAACCGGGCATTTTCAGACTGAATCGCCATCAGTCGCTTAGGCTTTCCTGATCCATAGTTCTTGCAAAATGAAAAACCCATGGATCGTGTCCGGGGCTTGGGTGTCTTCCAGGCACCAGGTATGCGATCTCGTCACTGCCTGATCCAACGGTGAGATCGGGCCTGGCCTGTCTATCGCCCCTGCCCTGCAGAGACTCCTGTCGCGCGCTAGCAAAAGCAGGCCTTCTCTCGCGATAACGGACGGCGAAGGTTGGTTTACCCGATCAAGGCAGCAGCAGAGCGCCTGCCTATACGCGCGATAGCGGCACAATTGGCTACGATAGACTGGCCCGTCATCTGCTTCGCGCGCTCAGCCAGATCGGGGACTTTGGAGGCTGGCGGTAGCTTTGCCATCACGGCCGGTGCGACATGGCACCTGACGGTATCACGCCAAAACAGAAGCTTGCCACGGCCGCTTAACTGAAAGCGTAAGCCCAGCACCGTATTGATCCGGCCTTCAAATAGCTGGTGACCGACCAACCGCCTGGTGCGAGCAATTTTAAATTTCCACCTGATAGACCAAGCTTGCGAGCCGTCCAGGGGTGTTGGCTCGATTACTACTCCCCCCGCAGCTCTCGGGTGGCTTTCACAAGGTCTCGAGAAGGTGGCAGGCCGAACAAGCGAGCATATTCCCGGCTGAACTGATTAGGGCTCTCGTAGCCGACACTGAACGCAATCGAAGTCGCGCTGCCTTGGCCGGAGATGAGTTGGGAGCGCGCATGTAACAAACGTAGACGTTTTTGATATTGTAAGGGGCTCAATGCCGTCACCGCTTTAAAATGGCGATGGAATGCAGAAACGCTGAACGCCGCCATCTCAGCGAGTGCCTCCACCTTTATCTGTTCGGTAAAGTTACGACGTATCCAGTTGATTGCCACACTAATACGTGAAAGAGCCGTGTCAGGCGATGCAATGTCTCGTAGCATCCAACCGAGAGGCCCCTGAAGCACACGAAACAATATCTCACGCTCATAAGCAGGAGCGAGCACTGCTATCTCGTCCGGCCGTTCCATTAGTCGCAGCATACGGATCCACGCGTCGAGCAGCTCCCCATTGACTGGCGCAACCGAGAATCCTGAACCCAACAGCGTACTACCTACCCGAACCGGCAAGTCACGGATAAGCGCAGCGACGATGGCGGGATCAAGCGTCAAGCTCACAGCCAGATACGCTTCGCCTGTCGCGGCAGGATGTACAGCCCCCACTGCAGGGAGATCCACTGACATCACAAAGTAGGTGGCCGGATCATAATGAAAAGTGCGGTCGCCAATCGTCATCGTTTTCGATCCCGTCAGTATCAAGTTGACCATTGGATCGTAGACGGCAGCGAGCAGATGCTCCGGGATCTCGCCCTGCACCATGGCGACACGTGGGATGCCGGTTTCGGTGCGGCGATTCTCGGCCCCTGCGGCCAGTGCTCTCAATTCTTGCATTTGCTGTTCCATGTTGAAACCCTAACAGGGGCCACCCCCGGATGCAATGGGAAAGCAGAAATAGGCAAGTTTTGAGGAGGATCGGGTGAGTCCGTTGCTGGCGGCAGTCTTACCATGGATCTCACTAATCTACTGGAGGAATCGAATGAAGATTGTCATCGTGACGGGCAGCAGCCGTGGCATCGGCGCCAGCACTGCACTGGAATGCGCCAAGCGCGGCATGGGCGTGGTCGTCACTTACAACAGCAAGCCGGAAAAAGCGGAAGCGGTCGTACAAGCCATCACGGGGACGGGCGGAAAGGCGGTTGCGCTGAAGCTGGACGTTAGCAACAGCCAATCGTTCGCCGATTTCCGCCAGGCGTTGTCTGGCCAGCTGGCCGCCGTCTGGGGCCGAAACAGCTTCGACTTCCTTGTCAACAACGCCGGCCACGGGCTGTATGCGCCGATCGCTGAGGTCACCGAGGCGCAGTTCGACGGTCTGTTCAACATCCACCTCAAGGGGCCGTTTTTCCTGACTCAGGCGCTGCTGCCGCTCATCGAGGACGGCGGCCACGTGGTCAACGTCACCAGCGCAACGAGCCGGGTAGCGACGGCTGGCGTGGCGCCGTATGCCGCTTTCAAGGGTGGTCTGGAGGTACTTACGCGCTACATGGCCAAGGAATTCGGCGCGCGCCGCATTCGGGCCAACTCGATCGCGCCGGGTGCGATCCGCACTGAGCTGGGCGGCGGACTGACACCGGAGTTCGAGGCTATGCTGGCGGACCAGACGGCGCTCGGCCGGGTCGGTGAGCCGGAAGAAGTCGGCGGCGTTATCGCCAGCTTGCTTTCCAATGAGAACCGCTGGATCAATGCTCAGAACATCGAAGTCGCGGGCGGCTACATCATCTGAATCAAGGAGAACGCATCATGCTCGATCACGTTTTTATCTGCGTCAGCGATATCGCTCGCTCGATTGCCTTTTACGAAAAAGCACTGGCGCCGCTGGGCATTGCCCATGCGCTTGACTACGACGGCCGCCAAGGCCCGGCAGGCCACCCGGACCTGAAGGGTTTCGGCGCCAACGGCCGCGTGTTCTTCTGGCTGCGCGAAGGGACGGTGGATGGCCGCGCCGCCCATGTGGGCTTCGTCGCCGATAGCCAGCGCATGGTCGACGCGGCCTTTGCGGCGGCGATGGCCGCTGGCGCCACCGACATCCATCCGCCCGGACCGCAGTTGCACTATGACCCACGCTATTACGCCGCGCAGGTGCGCGACCCGGATGGCTATAGCCTGGAATTCGTCTACAAGGAATGGCAGCACTGATATGAAGAAATTAATGATTTATGGCGCGACCGGCTACACCGGCCGCATGGCGGCGCAGTACGCCGCAGCGGCAGAAACGCCGCTTATCCTTGCTGGACGTAATGAGGCGACGCTCGTTTCAATATCCGCGTTGCTCGGCCTGGAGTACCGCGTCTTCGCACTCGAAGACACCGCAGTGCTTGATTCATCACTCGCCGATGTCGGTGTCCTCCTCAATTGCGCAGGTCCGTTCGCAAGGACTGCCAATGTCCTGATGAAAGCCTGTATTCGCCAAGGCGTGCACTATCTTGACGTCGCAGCGGAACTTGACAGCTATCGTCTGGCCGAAGTGCTCGACGGCGAGGCGAAAGCCGCAGGTGTGATGCTACTGCCGGGCAGTGGCGGCAGCGTGGCAATGCTCGGCTGCCTTGCCGGACACGCCGTCGCAAAGGCAAATAATCCATCGAGCATTCAAGTGGCCATGCATGTATCAGGTGGTTTGTCGCGAGGCTCGGCCGTCAGCGCCATGGGCAGCGTCACCGCCGAGACGCTTGCACGCCACGGCGGAGGGCTGCTTGTGCGGCCGCACGGAACGGTCCGAAAACTCGACTTTGGCAAGGGGGCAGTGGATTGCTTTCGGGTCACCCTTCCCGATCTGATTACGATCTGGAAATCAACTGGCATTCCTGACATTGAAACGTTCGTCCACGTTGCCGGTGACGGATTCCCTCAAGGAGGTGATCTCTCGGCACTGACGGATGGGCCGAGTGAGCAGGAACGGCTGGCCCATCGTTATCAGGCCGTCGCCGAGGTCACCAGTTCAGATGGCAGTGTCGTCCGCTCGGTGCTCGACACGGTCAACGGCTACACGTTCACCGCTACTGCCGCCGTCGAGGCAGGACGGCGCGTTCTCGCCGGCGAGCACCGTTCTGGTTTTCAAACCCCTGCCATGCTTTTCGGCAATGGTTTTGCCGAGACCATCGCCGACACCACAATCGTCGATGCTTGAGGAGCATTCCATGCAAAAGCTGGTTAATCAATTTATACGACTCGCCAATGCCTTTGACGTCGAGGGAACGTTGGCTCTCTTCACGCCCGATGCGGTCATCGAAGACGTGTCGGTTGGCTGTGCCTTCGCCGGCATCGAAGGTATTCGTCGCTATCTCGAACAATTCTTCGTCGGTTATAACACTGCGAGCAAGTTATTGTCGCTAGAACAACCACACAAGCAGGTGGCGCTTGTTCGCGTTGACTTCACCGGCACCTTTGGCCACGAGATTGGGTCGCTCCGAATCCAGGCCAACGCCGCCGGTCTGATCGAACGCATCGACGCCGATCTCGAGTAACCATTAAAGAAAACATTGATTGGCGCCTTCAAGGGTGCCGATGCCGGGACTGGCTGCATTTCGCAAGCCACCGGTTCAGCAAAGGAATGACTTATGACCATGTCACCAGCACTTGCCAACGAGCTCGCAGACCGGCTGGCAGTAGTCGATACCCTGTAAGCGTCGGACCACAACTGTCTTGAACGGTCATTCAATGTGACCGATGACGTCCAAGCACTGGGAGGCAGGTGTTGGTCAGGCAGGGTTTGAATGCCGACGGAAATGCCATGGCAGGAACTGGTCCACGCGGTTGACGGAGGGATCACCGATGTGTGCCAGCACATGGCGCAGCCAAGCTTCGGAATCGATCCCGTTCAGCTTGGATGTGCCGGTCAGCGAGTAAGAGCGCCTGACATCCAGAGAAACAACGGCCGCAATGCTGGTCAAACTCACCTGATATCGTTTTCGGGAGCAGCGCCACGGCCAGAGCCCTTCTTCCTGACGACCTGTGGGACCTGATTCAGCCGTTGTTGTTAGCACATCATCCTTCTCCCAAAGGCGATCAGCCTCGGAGCGAAGCTTTAGAATTACAGAAAGGAACGAAAGATTCCGCTGTATTTACCCCGCCCCCTCTAGTAGAACACCTGGTTTTTCGGTGCTCTACACTTCCGAACTCAGTACGCCCAGCCCTTGTAGCAAGGTAAGTAGATCAAATACAAACAACATTCATTTCCGCAAGGTCCTTACCAAGAGACAGCGACAATTCCGAATGCATCGACTCCCAGGTGTTGAGTTGAAATATCCGCAACAACTCAAGCAACTTCTGCGTGGCAGAAAAATGTATGACGTCCCAAACCAAATCAACGTCTAGTCCATTTTCCGAATCACCTTGCTGCAAAATATCGATAATTTCTTCTGAGCTTTTCGATTGGTAACCTTCTACCCCAGGTAATGGAGCAATAAGTCCCGCTGCCAACATTATAAATACAAACGAAACAACTTCTTTTCGCCACTCCTTTGGCGTTTCCCCACATTGCCCACCATGTATTTTAGGCAGCATTGCATTGGGGGAGAAATCGTCCAACCCAGCCAAAATAATTTGTCGCTGAATTTCAACATCGAATTTCACTGAATTTCAACATCGAATTTAATCATAAGCCGCTCAAACCCCAGGAAATTTAAATTTTGCAACGTTATCGTGATTGATAATTTTAACTGCTGCACTGCTCAACTCAACTGTACCTGTTGAAGCGGCGGTAGCGGCGGACGCATCCCCAGCAACCCTGAACTTTGCCACGCTGCTATCCAGCAGTTTTGCGACCTGAATCTCCATCAGTAGCTTAAACTCTCCTGGTGCATAATTCCTAGAAGAGGATATACCGATGGATCGTGCTAGGACCTAGGTGTCCTGCCAGGCGCTTGGCGTGCGATCTCGTGGCAGTCTGATCCACCGACGAGGTCGGGTCTGGCCTGTCTGTGCCCCCTGCCCTGCAGAGACTTCTACCGCGCTCAAGTAAAAGCTGCTTGAGCTTCGGTGGATTCCACCATGAACTCTTCCGTGGCAAAACGCCTTGCGACGGCAATCTCGGGCTCCGTGGGTCGCGGCGCAATCGATTCGAGTTAGCAGACGCGCCACACCTTCGCCTCCAACCTGCTCATGCTCGACGCGCTGCCATTGTATGTCGCCACGCAAATGGGCCATGCGGACACGACTATGGTAGTGCGTACCTACGGCAAATGGATCGCCGCAGGCCTGGACCATGGACGCAGGGAACGACTACTGCGCCGGTACGCGCAGACGAACCCGCTGCGGGCGGATGAATTCCCGAAATACAATTAACTATAGCTAGATATGCAAACGGCCGCAGAAAGCGGCCGTATTGTTTGGGGCTGGACAATGGACGAAAAACCCATTGCCCCAAGTTTGCCCCAAGTTCGTATTTCGACCAGATGTAAAATCGTAAGCCATTGAATACAAACGAAAATTTTGGTGGGAAGTGCAAGTTTCGAACTTGCGACCCCTGCAGTGTGAATGCAGTGCTCTACCCCTGAGCTAACCTCCCGAAGCGAGGCGAATTATCGCATAGGTGTTGCGGCATCCGCAAGGGCTGGCGGCAGGAAATTTGGCGCGCCCTGCTTTTTCCTCAGGCGGGCGCTGGCGGTGCCGTGACGGCGCTCCAGATGCACTGGCCCTTGGCTGCCTTGTCGAGGCCGGCTATGGTGGCCTCGTGGGCGGCCAGTTCGTCGGGCGTGGCGCTCTGGAAGATGACTTCGGCCAGGGGCACGATTTCCAGGGCGGCGCCGTCGGCGGCCACTTCCACTTCCTCTTCCATGCTGAGGCTGTTCTGGCCACGCGTCATGGCCAGGTAGACGTCGGCCAGCAATTCGGAGTCGAGCAGCGCGCCGTGCAGCTTGCGGTGGGCGTTCGAGACGCCGTAACGGTCGCACAGGGCGTCCAGTGAGTTGCGCTTGCCGGGGTGCATTTCCTTCGCTTGCACCAGGGTATCGATCACGCCATGCACCTGCTCGTGCACGGGCGGCAGGTTCAGGCGCTTGAATTCCGCGTTGAGGAAGCCGATATCGAAAGGGGCGTTGTGGATGATCAATTCGGCGCCGGCGATGTAGGCACGGAATTCGTCGGCGATTTCCGCGAATTTCGGCTTGTCGCTGAGGAATTCGGTGGTCAGACCGTGGACGGCCAGCGCGCCCTCTTCCGAATCGCGCTCGGGATTGATGTAGTGGTGAAAATTGTTCCCCGTCAGCATGCGGTTGTTCAGCTCGACGGCGCCGATCTCCAGGATGCGGTCGCCCGTGCGCGGGTTCAGGCCGGTGGTTTCAGTATCGAGAACAATTTGACGCATGGCAGGTTCAATCTTAAAAGCAAAAAAGCGAAGGGCACAGTATAACAAACCTGTGCCCCGCGATTGCAAGCAGTGACGCCGGGACGCCCCGCAACACCATGGCGGGCGGCAGCGAGGCCCGATGCGCCCTGGGGACCAGGAGACGCTCCGTACCGGCGTACCGTGCCGCCGGGGTGGCGGGCCGCGCCGGCCGCCAGTGCGGCCCGCGGTCCGCCTGCCTGTGCGGCCTTACGCGCGCACGGTTTCCACGCCCAGGTTGGCCAGTTCGTCGGCACGTTCGTTGCCCGGATGGCCGTTATGACCGCGTACCCAGCGCCATTCCACTTCATGCACGGCCTGGGCCGTGTCGAGCGCCTGCCACAGGTCGACGTTTTTCACGGGAGCCTTGGCCGCCGTTTTCCAGCCGCGCGCCTTCCAGCCGTGGATCCACTCGCTGATGCCCTTCTGCACGTACTGGCTATCGGTATACATCACCACCTGGCAGGGACGTTTGAGCGCCGTCAAGGCTTCGATCACGGCTTTCAATTCCATGCGGTTATTCGTCGTGTTCAGCTCCCCGCCATAAATTTCTTTCTTGGCGCCATCGGCCACCATCAGGGCGCCCCAGCCGCCCGTGCCCGGATTGCCCTTGCATGCGCCATCGGCGTAAATTTCTACCTTATCCATCTTGCTGTTCCCGCCTTTTATTCGTGACCGGTGCGCCTGCGGGCGCCGTCGCCGGTTTCTTGGTCCACGCCGGACCGATCAAACGCATCCCTTTGACGCGCTTGATCGCCTGCACTATATACACTGCGCCCAGATATGGCCACCAGCGCGCACCCGCCTTGTCCATGAAGGCGTTGCGGCGCAGCCATTTTTCCGTCCTGCAGGCGGGCGCGTAGCAGCCGAAGTGGCTCTGGCTCACGCCCATGTTCAGCAATTTTAACCAGTCTTTCATGCGCGGCATAGAGATCAGCTCGCCCGCCTGCGGCAGGTAATGGCGCCCCGTGACCCGTCCCAGCCCCTGGCGCATGCCCCACAGGCTGGCCGGATTGAAGCCGCAGACGATGACGCGCCCTTCCGGGATCAGCACGCGCTCGACTTCGCGCAAGACCTGGTGCGGCTCGGCGGCAAATTCCAGGACGTGCGGCAAGACCACCAGGTCCAGGCTTTGCGAATCGAAGGGCAGCTCGTCAAACGCGGCCACCAGCGTCGTGCGGCTTTCCTGCGGCGCTGGCCCCGGCAGGCGCGAATCGAGCAGCCACTTGTTCGGCATGCGGCTGGCGGCCAGCGCGTCGAGCTGGGGCAAGCCGATCTGCACGGCGTTGTAACCGAAGATGTCGACCGTCAGGCTGTCGAGGCATTGCTGCTCCCAGGCACGCACGTAGAGACCGGCCGGTGTCTGCAGCCAGCCGTCAAGCGCTATAATGGATTTTTCGGATGCCCCACTGTCCATTCAGTTTTCTCTTTGACTCATGACTCAATCTCCCGAACACGCTTTATCGGTACTTGCCGTGCCCGCCTTTGCCGACAACTACCTGTGGCTCATCCACGACGGCCGCCATGCCGCCGTGGTCGACCCGGGCGATGCGATGGCCATCCTCGATGCGCTGCAAGCCCATCAGTTGACCTTGTCCGCCATTTTACTCACGCACCACCATGCCGACCACACGGGCGGGGTGCCTGAATTGTTGCAGCATTTCGCCGTACCCGTATTCGGCCCGCGCAATGAGGCTATCACAGCCATCACGGAACCGCTTGCCGAAGGCGATGTCGCCTACGTGGCCGAACTGGGCTTGCAACTGACCGTCATCGACGTGCCCGGCCACACCAAGGGGCATATCGCCTACGTGCGCCAGCGTACGGAGCACGGCGACGCGCCCTGGCTGTTCTCCGGCGACACCCTGTTTGCGGGCGGCTGCGGCCGCCTGTTCGAGGGCACGCCGGGCCAGATGGCCGATTCGCTGGGCAAGCTGGCCGCCCTGCCCGATGATACCCAGGTATTCTGCGCGCATGAGTACACCTTGTCCAATCTGCGCTTCGCCAGCGCCGTCGAGCCGGGCAACCTCGTCCTGCAGGAGCGCGTTGCCGTCGACACGGAAAAGCGCCAGCAAGGCTTGCCTACCGTGCCGTCGACCATCGGCCTGGAAAAAGCCACCAACCCCTTCCTGCGCTACCGCGAACCGGCCATCCTGACCAGCCTGAAGGTGGAAGGCAAGCTGGCCGCCGACGCCTCGCCCGTGGAAGCGTTTGCCGCCTTGCGCATGTGGAAGAACAATTTCTGAGGACAGCTGGGTCAAGCTGCTGCATGTCGCCACGGTTTTCTCAGGCACTGCCGACATCCATACAAAAAATCCCGGCCGATGCTTGCATGCATCGCCGGGATTTTTTATCGATCTAGTTGATCAGGATCAGATTTCTTCGTACAGCGGCAAGGTCAGGAACTCGGCGAACGATTCGGCGGTCGACATTTCTTCGAAGATCTGGCCCGCACGCACATAGGTGGGGCCATTGCCGCCCGGCGCTTCGCGCTGCACCTTGGCCAGTTCTTCCGGAATCATGGCGCGCACCATCTCGGCCGTGACCTTGCGGCCATCGTCCAGCACGCCCTTGGTCGAACGGATCCATTGCCACACTTGCGAGCGGCTGATCTCGGCCGTGGCCGCGTCTTCCATCAGGTTGTGGATAGGCACGCAACCATTGCCGGCCAGCCAGCTGCCCAGGTAGTGGATGCCCACATTGATGTTGTAGCGCAAGCCTGCTTCCGTGATCGGCGCTTCCGGCTGGAAATTGAGCAAATCCGCCGCCTTCACGTCGATGTCGGGACGCTGCTTGTCGATCTGGTTCGGCTTGTCACCGAGCACTTTCGTGAATTCGCCCATGGCCAGTTCCACCAGGCCAGGATGGGCCACCCAGCCGCCGTCGTAGCCATCGGTGGCATCGCGCGCCTTGTCGTTGCGCACGCCGCCCATGGCAATGTCGTTCTTTTCCGGATCGTTCTTGATCGGGATCAAGGCCGCCATGCCGCCGATGGCCGGTGCGCCCCGCTTGTGGCAGGTTTTCAGCAGCAGCAAGGCGTAGGCGCGCATGAACGGCGCCGTCATCGTGACCTTGGCGCGGTCGGCCAGGCAGAAATCCTTGTCCAGCTTGAATTTCTTGATGCACGAGAAGATGTAATCCCAGCGGCCCGCGTTCAGGCCCGAGCTGTGCTCCTTGAGTTCGTACAGGATTTCATCCATTTCAAACGCCGCCAAGATGGTCTCGATCAGCACGGTCGCCTTGATCGTCCCCTGCGGCAAGCCCAGTTCATTTTGCGTCATGACAAAGATGTCGTTCCACAGGCGCGCTTCCAGATGCGACTCCATCTTCGGCAGATAGAAGTACGGGCCGGCGCCGCGCGCCAGCTGTTCCTTGGCGTTATGGAACATGAACAGAGCAAAGTCGAAAATGCCGCCGGAAATGCGCTTGCCGTCGACCAGCACGTGCTTTTCATCGAGGTGCCAGCCGCGCGGACGCACGACGAGGGTGGCGATCTTGTCGTTCAGCTTGTAGGACTTGCCATTTTGCTCCAGCGAAATCGTCTTGCGCACGGCGTCGTACATATTGATCTGGCCCGTCAGCTGGTTGTCCCAGTTCGGCGTGTTCGAATCCTCGAAGTCCGTCATGTAGCTGTCGGCGCCGGAATTGAAGGCGTTGATGACCATCTTGCGCTCGACGGGGCCCGTGATTTCTACGCGGCGGCATTCCAGCGCCTTCGGGATCGGCGCGATTTTCCAGTCGCCATCGCGGATGTGTGCGGTTTCTGGCAAGAAATCAGGACGCTCGCCCGCGTCCAGCCGCTTGGCCCGTTCCACGCGCACGGCCAGCAATTGCTGGCGGCGCGGTTCAAATTCGCGCGTCAGCTTGGCCACCAGCGCCAGCGCCGCCGGCGTCAGGATCTGTTCATAGCCGGGCTGGATGTCACCCGTGATTTGCATGCCATCGGGAAGTGCGATCGTGTTCTGCGTCATGAAGTTCTCCGGTTTTTAATAAATATAAGCAAAGGTGATCTGGTGAGCCAAGTATAAGCGGAACGACTGCGCGGGCAAGCCGGACAGAGGCGCAAAAAACACTCTGCCAGGCGGCGCGTTTGTTCTATAGTAGTGCACTATAAAGCATGGAAACGAGATTAAAAATCACTTCATCTATGCGTTTTTATCACAAGTGACGGCGTTGCGGGAGCATGACATGGGGCAGTTCAGACAAATATCGACCTTCGTGGAAGTGGTAGCCAAGGGCAGCCTGTCGGCCGCCGCGCGCGCCGAGGGCATCGCCCCGGCCATGATAGGCAGGCGCCTCGACGCGCTGGAGCAGCGCCTGGGCGTGAAATTACTCCAGCGCACGACGCGCAAGCTGGCACTGACGAATGAAGGCGCCGCCTTCCTGGAAGACTGCCAGCGCATCCTCGGCGAGCTGGAAGAGGCGGAAGCGGCCGTGGCCGTGCGCAGCGTGAAGGCCAGCGGCCACCTGCTCATTTCCGCGCCGGCCGGCTTCGGGCGCCAGCACGTGGCGCCCCTGATTCCCTCTTTTGTCGCCGAGCACCGCGACGTGACGGTATCGCTGAACCTGAACGACCGCCTCGTCGACCTGATCGGCGAAGGCATCGACGTGGCCATCCGCATCGCCAGCCTGTCCGATTCCTCCCTCGTGAGCACCAAGCTGGCGGACAACCAGCGCGTGCTCGTCGGCTCGCCCGCCTACCTGAAACGGGCGGGCACGCCGCGCATCCCGGCCGACCTGGCCAAGCACAATTGCCTGGCGATCAGCAGCGAAGGCAGCCAGCGGGGCTGGACCTTCCGCGAAAACGGCAAGAATGTGACCCTCAAGGTGGCGGGCAACATGGTCTGCAACGATGGGGAAGTGCTGCACGACTGGGCGCTGGCCGGCAAGGGCCTGGCATGGCGCTCGATGTGGGAAGTGGGCGCGGAGATCGAATCGGGCCAGCTCGTGACGGTGCTGGACCAGTTTGCCGCGCCGGGCAACGACATCTACGCCGTGTTCGCCCAGCGCCGCCACCTGCCGCTGCGCATACGGGCATTCGTGGATTTTTTACGGCACAGCTATGCGCAAGCCGATTACTGGCGCGTGCCCGCCTGATCACGCCATCCGAGGGCGCCGGACACAGCCTGTTGCGCGACGGCATGGAAGACCTGCGGTGCTCGCCACTCCGGCGGCCCGCACTCAAGATACGCTTGCGCTCCCCGCCCCGCCTGCCGCTCGCGACGGCGTTGCCGGCACCGTGGCGTCGATGGCTTCACAAGCAGGGCGCGCGCTGGTGGCGCGGCATGCGCCGGCAGCGCCACAAGGGCAAAGCATGGCGCGCAAGGGCCGCATGTGCCGGCAACCGCATGAAAAACCCGTGCCTCACGGAAATTCAGGCGAAAAAAAATCCCCGGAGACCGAGGATTTCTTTATTTCGTTTGATCCAGCGTATTAGATTGGCTGAATGTTCGAAGCTTGCTTGCCTTTAGGGCCAGCGGTCACTTCAAAAGAAACGCGTTGGTTCTCTTGCAGGGACTTGAAGCCGTTCGACTGGATAGCCGAGAAGTGAGCGAACAGATCTTCGCCGCCTTCGTCAGGGGTAATAAAGCCGAAACCCTTCGAATCATTGAACCATTTTACGATGCCAGTTGCCATTACAATTTCCTATTTCAGTTAAGTTGGGCTTGCGCCCGTTATATCGTTTGAAGCAAGAAAGAAATGACAGACAAACTGCACTACTACCTCGAATCCAACGATGCCCAATTATACCAACAAAACTGAGAAAAACCATTCTTTCGCAAAATAAACTTGCGAACACCACTTTAATAGCCAAATCCCCGTCTTGCGGCGCCCTGTACCAGCGGCATGGACACACTATATCCTAATCTGCGACGCGGGGGCTTTGCGTTGTATCAAATGAATCATTGCAACCACATCGCCTAAACGTTGTCGCTCATGCGCTGAAGTGGGTGGCGGCCGCATCGCGTCCCGCCCAGCGCAGCAGCGCGTCCACCTGCCCGCTCAGCGCCGGCCAGTCGGCCAGCACCTGCCCCGGCTCATTGAGCAGGCCGCGCACCAGCTGTTCGAGGCGCCGGCATTCCTGGCCCAGCGCGGCGAAACCGAAGGTGGCCGCCGAGCCTGCCACGGCGTGCAGGGCCCGGTGCAGCTGCGTCAGCGGCTCCAGGCGCGGCCCCTCGCTGTCGCAGCGCTGTTGCGCCTGCGCGATGGCCAGCATCAGGGCCGGCACGCCGGCCGCATATTTTTCATTCAAGGCACGCAAACGGGCGCGAAAATCCGGGTCGATCAAGGTTGCCATCGCAATACTCGCCTGAATGCGCTTATTTGGTGCCGAAGATGCGGTCGCCCGCGTCGCCCAGGCCCGGCACGATGTAGGCGTGGTCATCCAGGTGGGAATCGAGCGCGGCGCAGAACATCTTGACGTTCGGGTGCGCGTTCTGGAACACGGTCACGCCTTCCGGCGCGGCCACGAGGGCCAGGAAGATGATCTGCTCGTCCGTCACGCCCCGTTTTTTCAGCACGTCGACGGCATACACGGCCGAATTGCCCGTCGCCACCATCGGATCGCACAGGATGAAGGTGCGCTCGTTCAGGTCCGGCAGGCGCACCAGGTATTCCACGGGCATGTGGGTGGCGGGGTCGCGGTACACGCCGATGTGGCCCACGCGCGCCGATGGCACCAGGTTCAGCAGGCCGTCGCTCATGCCGATGCCGGCGCGCAAGATAGGCACGATGGCCAGTTTCTTGCCGGCAATCACGGGCGCGTCGATGGTGACCAGCGGGGTCTTGATTTCGCGCGTCGTCAGCGGCAGGTCGCGCGTGATTTCATAGCCCATCAGCAAAGTGATTTCCTTGAGCAATTCACGGAAGGTGCGCGTCGACGTGTCGTGCTCGCGCATGTGACTCAATTTGTGCTGGATCAAAGGGTGATCGGTAATGAACAAATTCGGGAAGCGTGGATCTTGTTTCATATTGTTTTTCTTTCTCTACTCTCTGGCGCGGCGGCAAGCCTGGGCCGCAGGCGCGCTGTGTGTCGATAAAATCATGGATTCCAGCATTATCCCAGCCCGCAGCCCGCCTGTGGCCGGAATTTTCGAAATAATTGCAGAGCATGCCGCCCTGGCGGCGGGCGGCATGCCACCGCCGCGGGCGAATCAGTACTCGCGCAGGGCGCGCGCGAGGATGGCCGCGCAATCGGTGCCGGCCGGCAAGCGACCATAGGTGCCGCCCGGCGCCTGCACCAGGCGCGACTGCAGGAACGCTTGCGCGACACAGGGCGGCGCGTGGCGCAGCAGCAAGCCGGCCTGCACGGCCAGCACGATGCGTTCCGATAGTTGCCGCGCGCCAAACTCATCCGTTTGCGGCCCGTCCAGCTCGGCCAGCAGGCGCGCGCGATAGGCCACAAAGGCGGCATGCTCGTCGCCGGCCAGCGCCAGTTCGGCCGCCAGGGCGTCGCGCGCGGCGGGCGACTTGCCGAAGGCGCGCAAGACGTCGAGGCACATGACGTTGCCCGAGCCTTCCCAGATCGAGTTGACGGGCAGTTCGCGGTACAGCCGCGCCAGCGGCGCATCTTCCACGTAGCCGGTGCCGCCCAGCACTTCCATGGCTTCCGCGCCGAAGCCTGGCCCCCGCTTGCAGATCCAGTACTTGCCGGCCGGCGTGAGCACGCGCGCCAGCATGGCTTGCCCCGCATCCTCCTTTTCATCGAAGCAGCGGGCCAGGCGCAGCGCGAAGGCCGTGGCGGCTTCCGATTCGAGCGCCAGGTCGGCCAGCACGTTCTGCATCAGGGGCTGTTCGACGAGCGGCTTGCCGAACACGGCCCGCTGGCGCGCGTGGTGCAGCGCCTGGGTCAGGGCGGCGCGCATGATGCCGGCGCTGCCCAGCACGCAGTCGAGGCGCGTGTGGCTGGCCATTTCCAGGATGGTGGGGATGCCCCGCCCCGGCTGGCCCACGAGCCAGCCATACGCATTCGCGAACTCCACCTCGGACGAGGCGTTCGAGCGGTTGCCCAGCTTGTCCTTCAGGCGCTGCACGCGGATGGGGTTGCGGCTGCCGTCGGGCAGGTAGCGGGGCACGAAGAAACACGACAGCCCGCCCTCGTCCGCCTGCGCCAGGATCAGGTGGGCATCGCTTTGCGGCGCCGAGAAAAACCATTTGTGGCCGACGATGCGCCAGGCCCCGCCGGCCTCGTCGCCGAACAGGGCGCGCGCTTCGTCCGCCGGCACGGGAGTGGCCCGCGTGGTATTGCTGCGCACGTCCGAGCCGCCCTGCTTTTCCGTCATGCCCATGCCGACCAGGGCGCCGCGCTTCTGTTCCACCGGCAAGGAGCGGGGATCGTACTCGCGCGACAGGATCTTCGGCAGCCAGCGGGCGGCGATTTGCGGCAGATCAAGGGCCTGGCGCAGCGCCGGCACGGAGGCGTACGTCATCGTCACGGGGCATTGCGCGCCGTTTTCCACCTGCCCCACCAATAGATAGGCGGCCGCGCGCGCCACCTGGGCACCCGGGCCGGGCGCGGCCCAGGGCGCGGCATGCGTACCGGCGCCGATCAGGATCTCCATCAGGGCATGCCAGGCGGGATGGAAGGCCACTTCATCGATGCGGCGGCCGGCGCGGTCGAATTGCTGCAATTCGGGCCCGTGCCGGTTCGCTTCGCGCGCCAGGGCGTACGTGTCCGCGCGGCCCAGGCGCTCGCCCAGCGCGTCGAGTTCCTGCCGCGCCGCGCCGCCTCCTTCGCGCAGCAGCGCCTCGGCCAGGGCGGGGTCGCAGGCGAACAGATTGACGTTTTCAAACGGCGTCGCCTGGTTGAAAACTTCATGCGTGTCAAAGGCATTCATGGGTATCTCCGTTGCGATTTGTTATCATGGCGCCCTTGCCGCCACTGGCACGCCATCCCCGTCGTCTGCCAGCCAGACTAGCGCAAACGCGCCAGCGGGGCAAGCGCGCCACGGCGGCAAGCGGATGGATAAAAAGCACCGCGTCGAAAAGCATGCGGATTTCGTCAAGCGCGGCAGGAATATTTACAAAACCTGAAGCAATGTTGCTCTATTTCATGTAATCGGGTGCTTTTCAATGATACATTTCGTGTGGATCGCGTTCCGATAGTAACCCTGTGCCCGGCGGCGGAGCAGCCGCGCGACGCACTGTTTTCGCTGGCGCCCTGCCCTGCCGCGGGCACCAGCACTGATAAAAAAAGGTAAAAGCCAGCACGATGTTTTCCAGTACCCCATCCGCCGCCCACCGCGAAGCTCGCCACGAGCTGGACAACCTCATGGAAGAGGCTGGCGACGTCGTGTTCCGCCTCGATGCGGACGGCTTGATCCTGTTTGCCAGCAAGCGCGCAGCCACCCTGTTCGGCGCGCCCAACGGCCTGTCCGGCCACCTGCTGCTGCCGCTGGCGGCCGAGGCCTCGCGCGCGGCGCTGCAGGCGGCGCTGGAAGACGCCCTGGAAGAACCGGGCCGCCTGGAAGTGCGCCTGCAGACGCCGGACCAGGAAATCTGGTTCGAGCTGCGCCTGTCTTCCTATATGAACGGGGCCGGCATCGCCGAACTGCTGGTGGTGGGCCGCGACACGTCGGCCCAGCACAACACGGAAGAACGCCTGCGCCACATGGCCACGCACGATGCGCTCACAGGCCTGCCGAACCGGCTGCTGCTGTCGGACCGCATCCGCATGGTGATCGCCCAGGCGGCGCGTTCTGGCCAGGGCTTTTCCGTGGCCACCATCGGCCTCGATGGCTTCAAGAAGGTCAACGATGGCCTGGGCCACCCCGTCGGCGACGCCGTGCTGCGCCTGGCCGCGGCGCGCCTGCGCAAGACCCTGCGCGACAGCGACACCCTGGCGCGCGTGGGCGGCGATGAATTCGTCGCCGTGCTGCCCGGCAGCGCCACGGACGCGCAGATCAAGCTGGTGACGGGGCGCCTGCTGGCCACCCTGCAGGCGCCGTTCGAAGTCGATGGCCACACCATCTACGTGGGCGCCTCCGTCGGCGTATCGATCTATCCGTTGCACGCGGAAGACGAAGTGCGCCTGGTGGCGCTGGCCGATGCGGCCATGTCGCGCGCCAAGGAAACGGGCAAGGCCCGCTGCCTCGTCTACAGCCCGCGCCTGAACGGTCCGTCGGAACACGACATCTCGCTGGAAGCGGCCATGTTCCACGCCGTGCGCGAAGGCGAATTCCTGCTGTTCTACCAGCCCATCGTCGACGCCCGCACGCGGCAGATCCAGGGCTTCGAAACCCTGATGCGCTGGAAGCACCCGACCCTGGGCCTGGTGCCTCCCGTGCGCTTCATCCCCATCGCCGAGGCGAACGGCCTGATCAACCTGCTGGGCGCCTGGGCGCTGAAGGCTGCCTGCGTCCAGCTCAAGCAGTTCCAGGAAGTGGCCAGGCGGGCGCTGTACATGTCCGTCAACATCAGTCCGCGCCAGTTCCGCAACGACAAATTCCTCGACGTGCTCGATGACGCCCTCGCCTTCTCGGGGCTGTCGGGCGAACACCTGGTGCTGGAAATCACGGAAGGCACCCTGATGATCGATCCCGTGCACGCGGAAACCATCCTCGGCAAGATGACGGAGCGCCGCGCGCGCATCGCCATCGACGATTTCGGCACCGGCTATTCCTCGCTGGCCTACCTGAAGCGCTTCCCCATTTCCGTGCTGAAGATCGACCGCACCTTCATCAAGGACCTGCCCGAATCGAGCAAGGACGCGGCCATCTGCAACACCATTCTCGACCTGGCCAAGCACTTGAACCTGTCGGTGGTGGCCGAAGGCGTGGAAACGGAAGAACAGATGCATTTCATGGAATCGCGCGGCTGCCACTATGTGCAAGGCTACCTGACGGGCAAACCGATGCCGGCCCACGCCGCGCTATCGGCCTTGAGCGAAAAAACCTATGCGGCGCTGGTGCCCACGCCGCCTGCCAATGAACCGCGCGGAGGGGTGCAATGAATCCAGGCCATTTCACGGTGCCGACACAGCTCGGCAAAAACACCCTGGACCTGCTGTGGGCGCGCACGCGCCAGCAGGGCGACATGCCCGGCTTCGCGAAAGCCATCAGCGCCATCCTGGGCGCCATGCGCGGCGAGGACGACCACGAATTCGACATCACGCAAACGGTGCTGTCGGACCCCGTCCTCACGCACAAGGTGCTCAGGCTGGCCAACAGCGGCATGTATTCGGCCTTCGGCCAGAGGGTCAACACGGTGTCGAAGGCCGTGCTGGTGCTGGGCATCGATGCCATCGGCCACCTGGCGCTGGGCCTGAAGCTGATCGAGGAACTGTCGCAGGCCTCGCCCGACTCCGTCAGCGCCCACGTGGAAATGGAAAAGGCCGTGCTGGCCGGGATGGTGGCGCAGCAGGTGGCCACCAGCGCGGGCAGCCTGCAGGCCGAGCAGGCCGTCGTCTGCTCCATGCTGCATACGCTGGGACGCATGATGGTGACGTTCTACATGACGGATTTCTGGGCCCGCATGCAGGCGCACGCGGGGCCGGGCAACGAGGCGGCCGCCGCGCGCGAAATCCTCGGCCTGTCGCTGCCGGAAGTGGGCTATGCCACGGCCGCCCACTGGGGCTTGCCGCAGCACCTGATCAGCGGCATGCGGCCGATGGACCCGTCGCCCGACAACTTGCCCGTCAGCGGCGCCGACTGGATGGCGGGCCTGTCGACGATGGCGGCGCGCTGCGCCGACTCGCTGTGGCATGACGATGCGGCCGGCACGGCGCAGGTGCACGCGCTGATCGACGACTATGCGGGCACCCTGGGCATCGCCGCCACGGACCTGGTGGTAGCCGTCGACAAGGCCAAGGCCATGGCGGCGGCCGACCTGTCGATCGCCCCCCTGTCGAAACCGGCCGAACGGCGCGCGCGCCAGCTGGCCTCGACGCGCATGCGCGCCGAAGGCAACCGCGTCCTGATCAGCGGCCTGGCCGACCTGCGCGGCGCCATCGGCAGCGCCAGCCCGGGCCAGATGGTGTCGATGGCGCTGGAAACCCTGCACCAGGGCTTTGATTTTTCGCGCTCGGTGGCCTTCGTGCGCAACCACAAGGACCATCTGTATTCGGCGCGCATCAGCCTGGGCGACGGCATGGCCGACCTGCAGGACCTGATGGTGTTTGGCGACGCATATGAGCCGAACGTCTTCCATGCGGCCCTCAACAGCGACCGCGTGATCTTCATCGACAATGCGCGCGATCCGAAATTTGCCGCCAAGCTGCCGCAATGGTGGAAAGCGACGCTGTCGGAAGCGCGCAGCTTCGTCGTGCTGCCCCTGTCGGCCAACGGCCACCCCACGGGCTTCCTGTATGGTGACTGGGACGACAGCTTCCCGCCCATCCAGCTGAACCAGACGGAATTCAACCTGATCAACGATATCCGGGCCTTGCTGGTGCAGTCGGTGGAGATGCGCCACCAACTCGAGCTGGTGGCAAATAAGGTGGCGTGAAATTTACAAGCCCACGGCGAAATTGCCGGGGTCAGTCGCTTCGCGATCGGAATACGTCCCATTGGGACGCATTCTCCCGCCGGGTCTGCCCCCTGCCCTTCCGTCGCGAGCTGCTAAAACTTATTTCAGCTTCGGCGTATTCACGCTGACATCGCCGCACTGCGCGCGATGCATCAGGGCGTGGTCGATCAGCACCAGCGCCAGCATGGCTTCGGCGATGGGCGTGGCGCGGATGCCCACGCAGGGGTCGTGGCGGCCGAAGGTTTCCACCATCACGGGATTGCCCTCTTTATCGATCGAGCGGCGCGGCGTGCGGATCGACGACGTCGGCTTGATGGCGATGGACACGCTGATATCCTGCCCTGTCGAGATGCCGCCCAAGACGCCGCCGGCGTGATTGCCGATGAAGCCGTCCGGCGTCAGTTCGTCGCCGTGCTCGGAACCCTTTTGCGCCACCGAGTCGAAACCGGCACCGATTTCCACGCCCTTGACGGCATTGATGCCCATCATGGCGTAGGCGATGTCGGCGTCGAGCTTGTCGTAGATGGGCTGGCCCAGGCCGACGGGCACGTTCTGCGCGATGACATCGATGCGCGCGCCGATGGAATCGCCGTCGCGGCGCAGCTGGTCCATCGCCGCTTCCATGCGCGCGATCAGGTCGGCATCATCGCTGGCGGCAAAGAAGGGGTTCGCATGCACGTGCTCCCAGGACTGGAACGGCACGGGAATGTCGCCCAGCTGGCTCATGCAGCCCTTGAAGGTGGTGCCGTACTGCTGCAGCAGCCATTTCTTGGCGATCGCCGCCGCGCCCACGACGGGCGCCGTCAGGCGCGCCGAGGAACGCCCGCCGCCGCGCGGGTCGCGCACGCCGTATTTATGCCAGTAGGTGTAGTCGGCGTGGCCGGGACGGAAGCTTTCCGCGATATTGCCGTAATCCTTGCTGCGCTGGTCTTCATTGCGGATCAGCAGCGCGATGGGCGTACCCGTCGTCACGCCCTGGTACACGCCGGACAGGATCTCGACCGTATCGGATTCCTGGCGCTGCGTCACGTGGCGCGAGGTGCCCGGTTTGCGGCGGTCCAGCTCGGGCTGGATATCGGCTTCCGACAGGACCAGGCCCGGCGGACAGCCGTCGATCACGCAGCCGATGGCCGGACCATGCGATTCGCCGAAAGTGGTAACAGTAAACAGCTTGCCAAAAGAATTGCCGGACATAGTAGGAAGTGTGAGGACTGGAAAACACAATTCTACCAGCCTGCGGGGCAGGCCATGCCGCTAATGCCGCGCCTGGCCCCGATATTCCCCCTCCCCCAACGCGTCACTTTACAATCTCCCGTGCTTTTCATGTAAAAAATACCAAATATGAGTTGCAATCATGCAATACAAGAAATATTGCTCGACGGAATAGATTTAAAAAAACATTTTGCTTATTAAATAGCTATATACTTGGATCAAAGCGCGCTACACAATACCGGTTGCAAAACCGGATTTGGGCTGCGCCGAGAGCGCGTCACAAAATGCCCAGGGCTAGGCGTCGTTGCCGAAGACAGTACGCAAGTACGGCGAGGCAACGCAACAACGCCATGGGCTTTTGTGACGTGCTCGTAAAAATATCGAGTCATCCTGGAGAAGCTATACATGCCCGCACCGATCATCCCCCTTGACGCCAACAAGGACGATCACGACGACCTGGTATTCCTCGATGAACAACCAGCGCCGCTGACGGCCGCGCCGCGCAGCGTCTGGCGGGTGATGATCATCGACGACGATGAAGACGTCCACTCCACCACCACTTTCGCGCTGGGCAACCTGGAAATGCAGCACCGGCCGCTGGAATTCGTGCACGCCTATTCGGCCGGCCAGGCGCGCGAGCTGCTCAAGCATGAAAGCGACATCGCCGTCATCCTGCTCGACGTGGTGATGGAACAGGACGACGCGGGCCTGCACCTCGTGCGCTACATCCGCGAAACCCTCAAAATGACGGACGTGCGCATCATCCTGCGCACGGGGCAGCCCGGCTATGCCCCCGAAATCGACGCCATCCGCGATTTCGACATCAACGATTACAAGACCAAGTCGGAATTGACGCGCATCAAGCTGTTTACCACGGTGACGGCGGCCATCCGCTCGTACGACCAGATCCGCTCGATCAGCAGCAGCCGGCGCGGCCTGGACCAGATCGTGCACGCCAGCACGCAGCTGATGGCCCTGCACGGCGTGCAGAACTTCTCGGCCGGCGTGCTGGCGCAGATCGCCGACCTGCTGGGCATCCGCGCCGATGGCGTGCTGTGTGTACAGGACATGCCGGACAGCGGCGGCAAGGAGCTGCTCGTGTCGGCCTGCACGGGCAGTTTTTCCGGCTTGCCGCACAGCGCCCTGTGCGGCCTGCAGAATCCCCGCGTGATGGCCGCCATCGAGCACACCCTGACGCAGCGGCGCAACGTGTACGCGCACGATTACGCCACGCTGTACTTCGCCGGCAAGGCCAGCCGCGACGCGGCCGCCTACCTGCTGCTGCCGCGCCCCCTCACCGCCATCGATGAAAGCCTGCTGGAAGTGTTTTGCAGCAACGTCGCCGTGGGCCTGGACAACGTCGAGCTGGTGTCCCACCTGCACAATGCCGCCTTCTACGACCAGCTGTCGAAACTGCCGAACCGCACGCGCCTGGTTGAAATCCTCGACGCCACCCTGGCCGGCCCCGCGCGCGACGATGCCACCCTGTCGCTGGTGGACCTGGACCACTTTGCCGAGACCAACGACGCGCTGGGCCACCAGTTCGGCGACCTGCTGCTCGTCGCCGTGGCGGGCCGCCTGCAAACCCAGCTGGGTTCGCAGCTGACCGTGGCGCGCCTGGGCGGCGACATCTTCTGCGTGCTGGGCGACTCCTCGCAAGTCAATCCGGCCAATATCCTGGCCCTGTTCCAGACCCCGTTCAGCATCGACGGCCAGGACGTGCAATTGTCCGCCACCCTGGGCCTGGTGCGCCTGGGCGAGCACACGGGCACGGGCGCCGACGCCCTGAAGGACGCCGACATCGCCCTGAAACGGGCGAAAAGCCAGCAGCGCGCCGGTCACTTCTACTTTTCGCGCAGCATGGGCATCGAAATCCGCGAGCGCGTGCGCATGATGCACGCGCTGCGCACGGCCTTCAGCCAGGGCCAGCTGTTCGTCGTCTACCAGCCGCAGATCGACCTGACGACGCGCCGTCCCGTGGGCGCCGAAGCGCTGCTGCGCTGGCAGACGCCGGACGGCAAGTTCATCTCGCCCGACCGTTTCATCCCCATCGCCGAGTATTCCGGCATCATCATCGACCTGGGCGAATGGGTGCTGCGCACGGCCTGCCGCGAACTGGTGCTGCTGCGCGAGCAGGGTCACCGCAACTTCGTCATGTCCGTCAACGTGTCGCAAGTGCAGTTCCGCCACCCGCTGTTCCTGGAAATGCTGCGCGCGGCGCTGGAAGAGACGCAGGCGCCACCCGAGTTCATCGAGCTGGAAATCACGGAATCGATGGCCATGGAAGAGCCGGACATGCTGATCAAGATGTTGTGGCAGATCAAGCAGACGGGCGTGAGCATCGCCATCGACGACTTCGGCACGGGCTTCTCGTCGCTGTCCTACCTGCAGCGCCTGCAGGTGGACCGCTTAAAAATCGACAGGGCTTTTGTGACGGAAATCACGGGTTCCGCGCGCGGCAGCAGCATCGCCGAAATGGTCATCCAGCTGGGCCGCAACCTGGGCCTGGCCGTCATCGCCGAAGGCGTGGAAGACGAGCGCCAGGCGCAGATCCTGCAGGCCCTGGGCTGCCCCATGGCGCAAGGCTTTTTGTTCGCCCGCCCCATGACGGCCAGCGCGCTGGGCAGCTGGCTGAACAACGAGGCGCTGCAGGGGGCGGCGTAGGCGGCGCCAGCCGCCCTGCCCCATGCAAAACGCCGGCATACGCCGGCGTTGTGTTGACTGCATGAACGAAGCTCAGTCCGCCGTTTCGGCCGGCCAGTCGCGGATGTAGGCTTTCAGCATCTGGTTTTCGAAGCTTTGCGCTTCCAGCACGGCGCGCGCGACGTCGTAGAAGGAGATGACACCCAGCAAGGTCTTGGCGTTCATGACGGGCAGGTAGCGCGCGTGCTTTTCCAGCATGATGCGGCGCACTTCATTGACTTCCGTGTCGGGCGTGACGGTGATCGGGTGGTCATCCATGTGCTTGCGCACGGTGCCGCCGCCGATCTGGCCCGCGTTTTCATGCAAGGCGTTGAGCACCTCGCGGAAGGTCAGCATGCCGACCAGGTCGCCAAATTCCATGACCACCAGCGAACCGATGTCTTTTTCAGCCATGGTATTGGCCGCGTCAAGCAGGGGCTGGTCAGGCGTGACCGTGTAGAGGATGTTGCCCTTGACTTGGAGAATTTCAGATACTTTCATATTGGCCGTCCTGTCCGCGTGAGTGGTATTTTAGTTATTCTAAGCCCTTACTGCGACTGTAGCCTATGCCTGCGGAAAAATCCAGCCTTGCGCGTAATCAAATCGAGGGGAAAGACGGGCGAGAAAAACGTGGCGGGCGAATGCGCGGCGCGGCAGGCAGGCACGGCGGCTCATGGACACTGGCGCCGGGCCGGCGCATGCCGCCGGCAAGCGCGCCGCGACGCGCCGTGGTGTTGTTCAGGCGGCTTCAGCCGCGGCGGCGGAACCAGCCAGCGATCGACAATCGCTGGCGCGCCGTCGGCAGCACCTCGTGCAGCAGCTCGGCCGACAAAAACATGGCCATGCGCCCCGCTTCGGGCGCGATATCCACGCTGGGACCGCCATCGGGGTGCAGCCGCAATGCACCGCCGTGCTCGGGCAGCCAGTCCTCGTTGAGGTACAGCACGACGGAGACGGTGCGCTTGTCGTCGTCGCGGAAACGGTCCAGATGGGCCCGGTAAAAGGCGCCCGGCCCGTACAGGGCGAAATGGCTTTCGTATTCGTCCAGGCCCAGGAACAGCTCCCTGTTCAGGGTCTGGCGCAGCGTTTCCATGTGCGCCAGGTAGCGGTCGCAGGCGCTGGAGCGCCCCGTTTCCAGCCACTCGATATGGTCGCCGCGGATCTCCGGCTGCAGCAGCGGCGCATGGCCGCTGCCCACACCGGCGCCCTTCATGTTGCCATTTAGCATGGATTGCACGCATTCGGCAGCCAGCTGGCGACTCAGTTCGGGAGGGATGAAATGGTCCTGCATGACCCAGCCTGCGTGGCACAGGCCGTCGACGACAGATGGTCCGGGAACGGCAAGGGCGCCGTCGAACGATATTGCGGGCATAAAATCTTTCCTGGTGGACATGCGATGAGAGTTCGCCTGAAGCCCAGGATTTCGCTGGCACGTGACGGTCTACCCTGCGGCGCGGCGCACGCGCACAGGTAAAACAGCCCGAATATCGCTGATCCGATATCCTACCACCGCCGTGCCGCGCCGGTCACTTTTTTTACACTTCAGGTTACACGCCCTGCCCGCAGGCATGGCGCCATGCGCCCCGCACGGCAGCCCTTTTGCTCAACTGCAAATCAGGTTACGATCTTGCCACTATAAAACTTGGCGGAGACACCATGAGCGGCCCGAAATACCCCGGCTTTGACACCCTATCCCTGCATGCGGGCGCCGCGCCCGACCCGGCCACGGGCGCGCGCGCCACGCCCATCCACTTCACGTCCTCGTTCGCCTTCAAGAGTTCGGACCATGCGGCCTCGCTGTTCAACATGGAGCGGGCCGGCCACGTGTACTCGCGCATCTCGAATCCCACCAACGCCGTGCTGGAAGAGCGCATCGCCGCCCTCGAAGGGGGCGTGGCAGGCATCGCCACGGCCAGCGGCCAGGCCGCCATGCACCTGGGCCTGTCCACCATCGCCGGCGCCGGCTCGCACATCGTCGCCTCGCGCGCCCTGTACGGCGGCTCGCACAACCTGCTCGCCTACACCCTGAAACGCTTCGGCATCGCCACCACCTTCGTCGATCCGCGCGACCCGGACGCCTGGCGCGCCGCCATCCGCCCCGAAACAAAGGTGCTGTTCGCGGAAACCCTGGGCAATCCCGGCCTCGACGTGCTGGACATCCCGACGATTGCCGCCCTGGCCCACGAACACCACCTGCCGCTGATGCTCGATTCGACCTTTACCACGCCGTACCTGCTGCGCCCCTTCGAGCACGGCGCCGACCTGGTGTTCCACTCGGCCACCAAGTTTTTATGCGGCCACGGCACCGCCATCGGCGGCCTGCTCGTCGACGGCGGCACCTTCGACTGGCAGGCGGCCTACGACAGAACGGGCCGCTATGCCGAACTGTGCGAGCCCTACGAGGGCTTCCACGGCATGGTCTTCGCCGAGGAATCGACGGTGGCGCCGTTCGCCCTGCGCGCGCGGCGCGAAGGCTTGCGCGATTTCGGCGCCGTCATGAGCCCGCACAACGCCTTCGCCGTCCTGCAGGGCATCGAAACCCTGGGCTTGCGCATGGACCGCCACGTGGCCAACACGCGCAAGATCATCGACTTCCTGCTGGCCAATCCGGCCGTGGAATCCGTGTCCTATCCCGAGCTGCCGTCGCATCCCGACTACGCGCTGGCGAAGACCCTGCTGCCGAAGGGCGCGGGCGGCGTGTTCACCTTCAACCTGCGCGGCGACCGCGCGGCGGGCCAGCGCTTCGTCGACAGCCTGAAGATCTTCTCGCACCTGGCCAACGTGGGCGACGCCAAGTCGCTCGTCATCCACCCCGCCTCCACCACGCATTTCCGCGTGCCCAACGAACAGCTGGAGCAGGCGGGCATCACGCAGGGCACCATGCGCCTGTCCGTGGGGCTGGAAGACGCGGACGATTTGATCGAAGACCTGGCCCGTGGCCTGAAACTGTCGCAGAAAGGCGCCTGACATGCAGTTCACCATCGATAACACCACGGCCTATTGCTACACGGGCGGCAAGCCATTCAAGCCGGAGCAGCCGACGGCCGTCTTCATCCACGGCGCGCAGAATGACCATAGCGTGTGGGCCCTGCAGACGCGCTATTTCGCCCACCACGGCTGGAACGTGCTGGCCGTCGACCTGCCGGGTCACGGCCGCAGCGGCGGCGCGGCGAAAACCAGCGTGGAGGAACTGGCGCAGTGGGTCCTGGCCGTGCTGGACGCGGCCGGCGCGGCCAAGGCCATGCTGGCCGGCCACAGCATGGGCTCATTGATCGCGCTGGAAGCGGCATTCCTCGCGCCCGGGCGCATCAGCCACCTGGCCATGCTCGGCTCGACCTACCCGATGAAAGTCTCGCCCGCCCTGCTGGAAACGTCATTGAGCGACGAGCAGGCGGCCATCGACATGGTCAATATCTGGTCGCATTCGTCGATCGCGCAAAAGCCCTCGTTCCCCGGCCCCGGCTTTTACGCCATGGGCGGCGCGCGGCGCCTGAAACAGCGCATCGCCGCCATCAACCCCGAGCACGTGTTTCACACGGATTTTTTTGCCTGCAATGCCTACGCGAACGGCGAAATCGCCGCCGCTTCGGTACACTGCCCCACTTTGTTCATTTTCGGCGCGCGCGACATGATGACGCCCCCCAAGTCGACCCGGCTGCTGACCTCAAGCATCGCGCATGGCACGGTGGTGCAGGTCGACAGCGGGCACGAATTGATGGCCGAACAGCCGGACGCCGTGCTGGACGCGCTGTTTGCGTTCGCACAAGGCACGTCGGCATGACGGCCTGCCGCGCACGTGTTTTTTAGGATTCTAGGATAGACGCACCATGTTGTTGAATACCCTGTTGGACGAATTGACCGGCCGCGGCAGCGGCACGGAGGCGGCGCGGCGCGAGCGCTACGACTGGCTGGAGCAATTGCGCTGCGCCAACCCGCAGGCGGCCGAGGGCGGCCCCATGGCCGGCATCCCCGGCCACCACTGGTACCGGCTGCCGCAGGCGCTGGGCGTGGCGGGCCAGCGGACGGACCTGCTGGTCGGCACCCTGAACGCCCAGTACCTCGTGTTCGCCGGCCGCCACGCGGCCGCCTTCGCGGCCGAACTGGGCCTGCAGTACGACGCCAACAACCGCATCGACCGCCCGGGCGGCCTCGATGCGCTGCTGGACGCCTATGAAGAAGAGGCCGACGGCGGCTGGAACACCTTGCCGGCCGGCCCGCCGGCGCCGCCGCTGGCGGGCTGGGACGAAGTGTATTTCCGCGTGCGCGACCTGAGCGACGGCAAGGCCATCCAGAGCGTCACCACCATCGCCTACGAAAGCAGCCGCTTCCCCGGCCACACGCTGCTGGGCACGACCCTGGTGGGTGCCGGCGCCATCGCCCACGACGACGACACGGCCGCCTATCTGCGCCAGGTATTTGCCGACTGGGCCATCCAGCGCGAGTGCGCGGACGCTTGCCGGCCAGCGCAGGAACCGTGGCCCCATGCACCGCGCCAGGCGCCGCCCGCCGCCTTTGATTTTGCGCAGAACCTGCGCTACCTCGACACCCTGCTGGCCGCCTATGCGCGCGCGCAGACGCAGGCGGAAAGCGACGGCGGCGACGCGGCCTACTGGGCCTGCGCGGCCGCCAGCACGGCCTACCAGGTCTTTTCGCTGCGCTATACGGCCGGCTTGCCCCTGCCGGAAGTGGCAACGGCACTGGAAGCGGCCGTCGCCGCCTGCGAGTCGGCGCGCGCGGCCCTGGCCGACGCCTACGGTGACGACGCCTTGCCTGCCTTTGATTTCGAACAATTGACGGATTACGCGCGCACCCTGCAACTGCTGGGCGCCAGCCTGCTGTTCGGCCGCCACGACCTGGCCATGCGCCTGGCCGCCCTGCAGACGGCCTTCGATGGCGAGGATGGCGTGTACGAGGCGCTGCTGGCCGCCGTCTACCCGCGCCGTCCCGCCGTCGACGAATGGTATTTCGCCGCACCCTACACGGCCCTGTACGACGGCCTGCACGCGGACGATCCCGCGCAGCAGCTGGCGCACCTGCGCCATTACCTGGCCACCTGGCACCCGGCGCTGGTGCAGGAGGACTGGTTCAACGGCCATCTGCGCACGCAGGGCCCGGGCGGCTACTACGGCCTGTGGGCCTTCGAGGCGGCCGCCGTGGCGCAACGCCTGGGCTTGGACCGCAGCGCGCTGGTCCACTGGCTCATGCCGCCGGAACCCTGAGTCCACAACCGCCGATGGGCTGACCCCGCGGCACCACGCCGGACGGGAAGTCGGCGGAGCGTATCGCCCTCGTTGGCCGGCACATCCGGCTGCCCGCGCTGCGGGACTTTGCCTGGCCGGACCAGCAAGCCGACGCCATGGCCGGGGGCCTGGCGCCGCATCGGCGGCGCTCCGTCAACCTGCACGGCGGCGAGGACGCGTATTATCTGGGCGCGGTGCGGCAGGCGGCGCTGCGCCCCGCACTGCTGTAAACGAGGTCAGTTGCAGCGCACTTCCCCGAAATGCTGCGCCAGGCTCATGCCCAGGCCCTGCTCCACCGCGTTTTCCAC
The DNA here is from genome assembly GCF_009923995.1 of Janthinobacterium sp. Lineage (GTDB taxonomy): Bacteria > Pseudomonadota > Gammaproteobacteria > Burkholderiales > Burkholderiaceae_D > Janthinobacterium. The sequence continues at coordinate 107,854 of NZ_RFSK01000001.1, forward strand.
CTGCGCCGCCAGCGCGGCCGCTTCCTCCGCCGCCTTGATGTCGCGCTCGTTGGTGGAACCGGCCGGGTAGCCGGAATTGACGCGCATGCCGCCGAAGACGAACAGGCGGTAGACGTCGGCCAGGGTGATGCGGTTGACATTGCCCAGCAAGACCCAGTGGTCGGAACTGTCGGCGACGCGCTTGCCCCACTGCACCCGCACGGCTCCCTCCACGTTGACCCTGCCCACCCAGCCCTGCAGCACCATCTTGTCGAGCAGGTTTTCCATCTCCTCGAAGCCCAGGCGCGTGCTGCGGCGGATCTCGGCCGCGCCCACCAGGGCCGAATCGGCGCAGTGGCACGCCTGGTGCAGCACTTTCAGGATGGCGACGGCGTCGACGAATTCGCTGCCCGGCGCCGCCTCGTACCACCAGCGCTCGTATTTCACGACGGGCAAGGCGGCCACCAGCAAGGCGCCTACCAGGGTGATCATCCAGCTCAGGTATATCCACACGAGGAACAGCGGCAAGGCGGCCAGCGCGCCGTAGATGCGCGAATAGGTGGGGAATTCCTGGATGAATTCACCGAAGCCCCGCTTGGCCACCTCGAACGCCAGCGCGGCCAGCAAGCCGCCCCAGGCCGCATCGCGCCAGTCCACGTCGCGGTTCGGCACGGCGATGTACAGCAGGGTGAACGCCAGCATGGTCAGGCCGATCGATACCAGGGTATAGAACACGGTGCCGAGGAAGGGCACGGCGCCCACCACGCCGCTGGTGGCCATGAAGAGGCGCGACGTCACCGTCAGCGACACGCCCACCAGCAGCGGGCCCAGGGTGACGATGGCCCAGTAGACGAGCAGGCGCTTGGTCCAGCGGCGCTCCTGGCGCACGCGCCAGATGCGGTTGAAGACGCGCTCGATCAAGCCCATCATGCCCACCGAGGTGACGATCAGGGCGCCCGCGCCGATGGCCGACAGGCGCGTGGCCTTCGAGGCGAACGTCGTCAGGTAGTCGAGGATGGTGTTCGAAATGCCCTTGGGCATGACGCTTTGCACGAAATAGTCTTCCAGCGCGTGGCGGAAGGTGTTGAATAAGGGAAACGTCGTGAAGATGGCCAGCGCCAGGGTGAGCAGCGGCACCAGCGCGAATACGGTGGCAAACGTGAGGCTGCCCGCCACCTGCGGCAGGCTTTCCTCGCGCACGCGGCGGCGCGCGAACTGCAGCAGGTCGCGCGTTTCGGACCACGTCAGGCCGCGCACGGCATCGAGGCCCAGGCCCAGGACCCGCCACAGGTATTGAAAGAACGGGAAGATATAGTTTGAAAACATGTGCAAAATCAGAACGGCGCCATGACAGCAGTCGTATCAGGCTGTAAAGCGCCCTATAATACCAACGATGAAGCCAACCAATCTGATTATTCTTGTATTGTTTTATTCACGCCATGGCGCCACGCGCCAGCTGGCCGAACTGATAGCCCAGGGAGTGGAAAGCGTGCCAGGCTGCGATGCCCGCCTGCGTACCGTGCCTGCCGTCTCCACGGTGACCGAGGCGACGGCGCCCGAGGTGCCGCCCGATGGCGCGCCCTACGTGGAACTGGACGACTTGCAGGAATGCGCTGGCCTGGCCCTGGGTTCGCCCACGCGCTTCGGCAACATGGCCGCCGCCATGAAGTACTTCTGGGACGGCACGGCCAGCGACTGGCTGGCCGGCAGCCTGTCCGGCAAGCCCGCCTGCGTGTTCACCTCCACGGGCAGCCTGCACGGCGGCCAGGAATCGACCCTGCTGTCGATGATGATCCCCCTCTTCCACCACGGCATGCTGGTCATGGGCCTGCCCTACACGCATGCTGAACTGATGACGACGTCCACGGGCGGCTCGCCCTACGGCGCCACGCACTGGTCGGGCATAGACGGCGACAAGGTCATCAGCGAGGATGAAAAGCGCCTGGCCATCGCGCTGGGCCGGCGCCTGGCGGAAAACGCCGCGAAACTGGCAGGCGCATGATGCACGGCGCGCTGCACAAATACCTGCACTGGGGCGCCATCGCCAGCCTGGCCACCCTGATCGTCTGGTGCGTGCTGTGGGAAATGCTCGTCGCCCCCCTGCATCCGGGCGGCTCCTGGGTCGCCCTGAAGGCCGCGCCGCTGCTCATCCCCCTGTATGGCGTCATCAAGCGCGACGTCTACACGCTGCAATGGTCGTCGATGGTGATCCTGCTGTATTTTACCGAGGGCGTGGTGCGCGGCTACAGCGACACGAATCCCGTCTCGGCCATGATGGCCTGGGGCGAGGCGGCCATCGTCTGCCTGTATTTCATCTGCGCCGTGCTGTATCTGCGCCCGTATAAAAAGGCGGCAAAGCGCATGGCCAAAGAGCTGCTGGACAAAGTGAACAAGGTGAGTATCAAGAAATGAATGAACAGTCCATGAGCGAACAAGCCGAATTCCTCGCCGCCTGCCGCGCCCTGCTGGGCGATGCCTACGTGCTCACCCTGGATGCCGATATGGCGCCCTTCCTCACCGACTGGCGCGACCGGTTCACGGGCAAGGCGCTGGCCGTGCTGCGTCCCGCCACCGTGGAAGAAGTGGCAGGCGTGCTGCGCGCCTGCGCGCAATGGCGGATTCCCGTCGTGCCGCAAGGTGGCAACACGGGCCTGGTCCTGGGCAGCATCCCGGACGCCGCCGGCACGGCCATCGTGCTGTCGCTGGCGCGCCTGAACGCCATCCGCGCGCTCGATCCCGTCAACCGCACCATCACCGTGGACGCGGGCTGTATCCTGCAAACCATCCAGGAAGCGGCCAGCGCCGCCGGCTGTCTGTTCCCCCTGTCGCTGGCGGCCGAAGGCAGCTGCACCATCGGCGGCAACCTGGCGACGAATGCGGGCGGCACGGCTGTGCTGCGTTACGGCAATACACGCGAACTGTGCCTGGGCCTGGAAGTGGTCACGCCGCAGGGCGAGATCTGGAGCGGCTTGCGCGGTTTGCGCAAGGACAATACGGGCTATGACTTGCGCGACCTGTACATCGGCGCGGAAGGCACCCTGGGCGTCATCACCGGCGCCGTCATGAAACTGTATCCGCAGCCGAAAGCCTGCATCACGGCGCTGGCCGCCATGCCGACGCCCGCCCACGCCCTGCGCCTGCTCTCGCTGATGCAGGACCATTGCGGCGCCAGCCTGACGGGTTTTGAATTGATGTCGCAGTACTGCCTGCAGCTGGTGGCGGAGCAGTTCCCCCAGCTGCCCCGCCCCTTCACCGACGCGCACGGGCAGTATGTGCTGCTCGAATTATCGAGCAGCCAGTCCGAGGCGCACGCCGTGGAATTGCTGGAAGCGAGCATCGGCGCGGCGCTGGAAGACGCATTGATCGACGACGCCGTCGTCGCCAGTTCCGTCGCGCAGTCCGAAGGCCTGTGGCAGCTGCGCGAGCACATTCCGCTGGCCCAGGCGCAGGCGGGCAAGAACATCAAGCACGACATCTCGCTGCCCATTTCCTGCATCGCCGACTTCATCGCCATCACGGATGCGGCGTTGGAAGCGGCCTTCCCCGGCTGCCAGCTCGTGTGCTTCGGCCATCTGGGCGACGGCAACCTGCACTACAACGTGGCGCCGCCGGCCGGCATGACGGACCGCGACTTCCTGTCCAACCAGGACGCCATCAACCGCATCGTGCACGACCAGGTCCACGCCTTTGGCGGCTCGATCTCGGCCGAACACGGCATCGGCGCCCTGAAGAAGGACGACCTGGCGCGCTACAAGTCGCCGCTGGAACTGCAGCTGATGCGCGCCGTGAAGCAGGCGCTGGACCCGCAGAACATCATGAATCCGGGAAAAATCCTGTGAAAACGCCATTTCTCCTGTTCGCCCTCTGCGCGGGCCTGGCCGGCCATGCCGGCGCGCAGGACATCTACAAATGCGTGCAGGACGGCCACACCAGCTACAGCGCCACGCCCTGCGCGGGCGGGCAGCTGCAGATCCTGGAAGTGCCCTCGCCGCCGCCCGCCGTCGACAAGGGTGCGGCCACGCGCCAGGAGCGGGTGGCCAGCCAGCTGGAAGCGGCGCGCAAGAAGCATGAGCAACTGGAAGACCAGGCACGCGCCAGGGCCGCGAAACAGGCCGAAATCCATGACAAGCATTGCGCGCAGCTGCGCCTGGAGCAGAAATGGGCGGCGCAGGACGCCGTCGGCGCCGGTGACAAGAACCGCGACGCGGCCCAGCTGAAGGCCCGCCGCGCCGGCGAACGCCTGGCCGTCGAATGCCTGCATTGAGTGCGCCGGCAGCAAACCCTGCGGGAGCGCGCCTGCTGTCGCGCTGGCTGCTGCTGGGCGAATGGCGCGCCCATCCCGTGCGCGCCGTCGTCGCCATCCTCGCCATCGCCGTGGGCGTGTCGCTGGGCTTTGCCATCCACCTGATCAATGCGGCCGCCTTCAACGAATTTTCCACGGCCGTGAAAAGCCTGTCCGGCCAGGCCGACGTGCAGGTGGCCGGGCGCGAAGCGCTGTTCGACGAAAGCATCTACCCGTGGCTGGCGCAGCGCGACGGCGTGGCCGTGGCCTCGCCCGTGCTGGAACTGCAGGCCGGGGTGGCCGGCAGCACCGGCAAGGATGGCGGGGCGCTGCACATCCTGGCGCTCGACGTCTTCCGCGCCGGCTTCATCTCGCCCGACCTGATCGGCGCGCCCGCCGAAGGCCAGCCTTTCGACACCCTGGCCGACGACGCCCTCTTCCTGTCGCCGGCCGCCTTGCGCTGGCTCAAGGTGGCACAGGGCGACACGCTTGCCCTGCAGTCGGGCACCGGCAGCGTGGCGCTGCGCGTGGCCGGTTCGCTGCAGCGGGCACGCGCCGGCCAGCGCATCGCCGTGATGGACATCGGCGCGGCGCAGTGGCGCTTCAACAAGACCGGCAAGCTGTCGCGCATCGACCTGAAACTGCGCCAGGGCGTCAACCGCGACGCCTTCCAGGCCGATCTCGCGCGCGCGCTGGAAGCGCAGTATCCGGGACGCTTCCGCGTGGGCCAGCCCAATGACGAGAACCAGAATAGCCGCAACAATAACCTGAGCCGCGCCTACCGCGTCAACCTGACGGTGCTGGCCCTCGTGGCCCTGTTTACGGGCGCCTTCCTCGTGTTTTCCACGCAGGCCCTGTCCGTCATCCGCCGCCGCAGCCAGTTCGCGCTGTTGCGCGTGCTGGGCATGGAGCGGGGAACGCTGCTGCGCCAGGTGCTGCTCGAAGGCGCCAGCCTGGGCATCGTCGGCGCGGCGCTGGGCATCGCCGGCGGCTACGCCATGGCGGCCATCGCCCTGCGCTACTTCGGCGGCGACCTGGGCGCCGGCTATTTCGCGGGCGTGCAGCCGCAGGTGCAGTTCACGCCCGTCGCCGCCTTCGTCTACTTTGCCCTTGGCCTCGGCGTGGCCTTGCTGGGCTGCGCCGCGCCCGCGCTGGAAGCGGCGCGCGCCGCCCCCGCCATCGCCCTGAAATCGGGCAGCGAGGAAGTCGTGACGACGCGCCTGGCCAAGACCTGGCCCGCGCTGGCCTGTTTGCTGCTGGCCGGCGCCCTGACGTTTTTGCCGCCCGTGTTCGAGCTGCCCCTGTTCGGCTACCTGTCCATCGCCCTGCTGCTGATCGGCGCCATCGCCCTGATGCCGCAGCTGGCGGCCGTCGTCTTCCGCGCCCTGCAAGGGGCGTGGCTGCGCACGGAGGCCAGCAGCCATGCGCCCGTGCGCAGCCTGACCCTGGCGCGCCTGGCGAACGCCTCGGGCCAGGCCGGCATCGCCCTGGGCGGCGTGCTGTCAAGTTTCAGCCTGATGGTGGCCATGGCCATCATGGTGTCGAGCTTCCGCGTCTCCGTCGACGACTGGCTGCTGCAGATTCTGCCGGCCGACCTGTATGCGCGCACGGTCTCCGGCGCGGGCACCGGCGGCCTGAACCCCCATGAACAGGATGCCATCCTCGCCCTGCCCGGCGTGGCCAGGGTGGATTTCCAGCGCCTGCGCTCCCTGTCGCTGGCGCCCGACCGCCCCAACGTCATCCTCCTGGCGCGCCCCGTCAACCTGGCCGCGCCGGAAAAAAGCATGGTGCTGGTGGGCGATTCCCTGCCCGTGCCGCCAGGCAGCCGGCCCGTGTGGCTGTCCGAGGCGGCGGCCGACCTGTACAGCCGCAAGCCGGGCGAGCGCATCGAGCTGCCGCTGGCCGGCGGCCTGCACCCATTCTTCATCGCCGGCATCTGGCGCGACTATGCGCGTTCTTCCGGCGCCATCCAGATGCCGCTGGCCGACTACCGCGCCCTGACGGGCGACATGGACGTCAGCGACGCGGCCCTGTGGCTGGCCAAGGATGCCACGGGCGAGCAGCTGCAGCAGCGCCTGAAGGCCCTGCCCTTCGGCGCCAGCCTGGAAGTGTCGAACCCGTCGGCCATCCGCGCCCTGAGCCTGCAGATCTTCGACCGCAGCTTCGCCGTCACGTATCTGCTCGAAGCCATTGCCATCGTCATCGGCCTGTTCGGCGTGGCCGCCACCTTCTCGGCGCAGACCCTGGCGCGCGCCCGCGAATTCGGCATGCTGCGCCACGTGGGCGTGACGCGCGGGCAGATCCTGTCCATCCTGGCGCTGGAAGGCGGCGCGCTGACGGCGCTGGGCATCGCCACCGGTTTCATTTTGGGCCTCCTGATCAGCTTTGTGCTGGTCTTCATCGTCAATCCCCAATCGTTCCACTGGACCATGCAGCTGCACCTGCCCTGGCCCCTGATCGCCACCGTGGCGGGCGCCCTGCTGACGGCTGCGGCCCTCACGGCCCTCGTCGCGGGCCGCCAGGCGCTGTCCGCTGGCCCCATCCGCGCCGTCAGGGAGGACTGGTAATGCGCCGTGTTTTCATCCTGTCATTGGCGCTGGCCTTGCCTGCCCTGGCCGCGCCGCCCGCCTTCGCCCCCGTCACCCCGCTGCCGGCCGGCCAGACCCTGCGCCTGCCGCACGATTTCGGCGCCCATCCCGCATATAAAACGGAATGGTGGTACGCCACGGGCTGGGTCAAGACCGCCGCTGGCGAGCAGCTGGGCTACCAGGTGACCTTCTTCCGCAGCGCCACGGCCACGGACGCGGACAACCCCAGCGCCTTCGCACCGAAACAGCTGATCATCGGCCATGCAGCCCTGTCCGACCCGAAGGTGGGCAAGCTGCTGCACGACGAGAAAAGCGCCCGCGAAGGCTTCGGCCTGGCCTACGCCAGGGTGGGCGACACGGACGTGAAACTGGACGGCTGGCGCATGCGGCGTCAGGCCGACGGCACATACCAGGTCAGCCTGGCCGCGCGCGACTTCAATCTGCAGCTGACCCTCGCGCCCACCCAGCCCGTGCTGCTGCAAGGCGTTGGCGGCTACTCGCGCAAGGGCGCGCGCCCGGCGCAAGCGAGCTATTACTACAGCCTGCCGCAGCTGGCTACCCGCGGCACGATTGCGCGCGCGGGCGGCAAGCCGGAAGCCGTGACGGGCACCACCTGGCTCGATCACGAGTGGTCCAGCCAGGTGCTCGATGCGGACGCCAGCGGCTGGAACTGGATAGGCGCCAACCTCGATGACGGCGGCGCCCTGATGGCCTTCCAGATCCGCAGCAAGACAGGTGCTAAACTATGGGCGCACGCGACATGGCGCGATGCGTCCGGTAAGATGACGCAGTTTGCCCCCGGCGACGTCGATTTCACGCCCACGCAGCTGTGGCGCTCGCCCCGCACGCAAGCCGAATACCCGGTCGCCACCGAGATCCGCACGGGCGCCACGCGCTGGCAGGTCAAGCCCCTGCAGCCGGACCAGGAACTCGATTCGCGCAGATCCACCGGCGCCGTGTACTGGGAAGGCGCCGTGACGGTGGAGCGCGACGGCGAGCCGGCGGGCCGCGCCTACCTGGAAATGACGGGCTACGTGCAGCCGATGAAGTTATAAGCAATACAAAATACAGTACCTACCAAGCGAAAAACAATGACAACCAGCACAGAAACAGGCAGCACCAGCAAAACCGCAGTAGCCGCAACGCCTTCCCCCGACACCGGCACCAGCCGCGAACTGAAAAAAGGCAGCCTGGCCGCCTTCAAGGGCTTGATGCCCTTTTTGACGCCTTATCGCAAGCAGTTTTTCCTGGCCGGCATCGCCCTGGTGGTGGCCGCCGCCTCCACCCTGGCCATCCCCGCCGCCTTCAAGCAGATGATCGACCTCGGTTTCGGCGGCGCGGCCGGCTCGAAGAGCATCCAGCACGTCGACCTGGTGTTTCTCGCCCTGTTCGGCGTGGCGTCCATCCTGGCGCTGGCGACGGCCGCGCGCTTTTACACGGTATCCTGGCTGGGCGAGCGCGTCACGGCCGACATCCGCAGCGCCGTGTACCGCCACGTCGTCACGCAAAGCCCGGAATTCTTTGAAACGACGCAGACGGGCGAAGTGCTGTCGCGCATCACCACCGACACGACCTTGATACAAGCCGTGGTCGGCACCAGCATCTCCATGGCGCTGCGCAACGTGCTGCTGTTCCTGGGCGGCCTGGTGATGCTGTTCGTCACCAGCGCCAAGCTGGCCGGCATCATCATCGGCTTGCTCATCCTCGTCGTCGTGCCCATCATCGTCTTTGGCCGCAAGGTGCGCAAGCTGTCGCGCGACTCGCAGGACCGCATCGCCGACGCCTCGGCCATGGCCGGCGAAATCCTCAACGCCATGCCCACCGTCCAGGCGTTTACGCACGAGAAGATCGAATCGAAGCGCTTCGGCGACTCCGTCGAAGGCGCCTTCATGACAGCCATGCGCCGCATCCGCGCCCGCGCCCTCCTGACCATGATCGCCATTTTGCTGGTCTTCGGCACCATCGTGTTTGTCCTGTGGCTGGGCGCGCGCGCCGTGCTGGAAGGTTCGATGACGGGCGGGGATTTAGGCCAGTTCATCCTGTACGCCTCCATCGTGGCCGGCGCCATCGGCGCCCTGTCCGAAGTCATGGGCGAAGCGCAGCGCGCCGCCGGCGCCACCGAGCGCCTGCTGGAGCTGATGGCCGTCAAGTCGGAAATCGCATCGCCCGCCACGCCGCTGCCCCTGCCCGCGCGCGCCGCGAATGGCGCCGCCCTGTCGCTGGACGACGTGGTGTTCTCGTACCCGTCGCGCCCCGATACCGCCGCGCTGGACCACGTCAGCCTCGACATCCGCGCCGGCGAAACGGTGGCCGTCGTCGGCCCGTCCGGCGCCGGCAAGACCACGCTGTTCCAGCTGTTCCTGCGCTTCTATGACCCGCAAAGCGGCAGCATCCGCCTCGACGGCGTGGACATCAAGCAGCTGGACCTGCACACCCTGCGCGACGCCATCGGCATCGTGCCGCAGGATACGGTGATCTTCTCGGCCGACGCCATGGAAAACATCCGCTACGGCCGCGCCGGCGCCAGCGACGCGGAAGTCATCGCGGCGGCGAAGATGGCGGCCGCCCACGAATTCATCGAGCGCCTGCCGAACGGCTACAAATCCTTCCTCGGCGAACGGGGCGTGCGCCTGTCCGGCGGCCAGCGCCAGCGCATCGCCATCGCCCGCGCCCTGCTGAAGAATCCGCCGCTGCTGCTGCTCGACGAAGCGACCAGCGCGCTGGACGCGGAATCGGAACGCCTCGTGCAAAAGGCGCTGGAAGCGGCCATGGTGGGCCGCACCACCGTCATCATCGCGCACCGCCTGGCCACCGTGCAGCGGGCCGACCGCATCATCGTCATGGAAGACGGCAGGATCGTCGAGACGGGCACGCATGCGTCGCTCGTCGCACTGGGTGGCATCTATGCCAACCTTGCTGCACTGCAATTTCACCACGTACAGATCAACTAAGCAAAAACAGCCATGAACGCCTTATTCCACGCCAACCTGGGCATCACCGATTTCTGGACCTTTTTATTGGGGACCATCTTCATCGTCATCCTGCCCGGCCCCAATTCCATGTACGTGCTGTCCGTGGCGGCCCAGCGCGGCGTGCGGCCCGCCTACCAGGGCGCCTTCGGCATCTTCGCCGGCGACCTGATCCTGATGGTGCTGTCGGCCTGCGGCGTCGCCTCGCTGCTGAAAGCCAGCCCGGCCCTGTTCTACGTGGTGAAATACATCGGCGCGGCCTACCTGGGCTGGATCGGCCTGCAGATGCTGCTCGGCTGCTGGCGCAAGCTGCGCGCCCCCGCGCCAGACGACGGTGAAGCGGCGGCCGTAGCGGCTCCCGCCAAGGAAAGCGATCCCTTCCGCAAGGCCCTGGTCATCAGCCTGATGAACCCGAAAGCCATCCTGTTCTTCATCTCGTTTTTCATCCAGTTCGTCGACCCGGCCTTCCCGAACCCCGTGCTGTCCTTCATCGGCCTGGGCCTGATCTGCCAGGTGATCAGCTTTACCTACCTGACGGCCATCATCTTTGTCGGCGCCCGCCTGGCCGAGACCTTCCGCCGCCGTCGCCGCCTGTCGGCCGGCATGGGCGGCGGCGTGGGCGCCATGTTCATCGGCTTTGGTGCGAAACTGGCCACGGCCACCCTGTAAGGAAAAACTGCCTTGACCGCCTTGACCGATACCGAACTGCGCCAGCGCTGCCACACCATCCTGCCCGGCCACCGCCAGCCCGCCCCAAGCGCCACCTTCGCCGCCATGGCCGCCTGGTGCGACGCGAACGACGTTGCGCACGACACCTATGGCGAGGGCGCGCTGATCGAACAGTTCGAGAACAAGGTCGCCAGCCTGCTCGGCTTCGAGGCGGCCGTGTTCTGCATCACGGGCACCATGACGCAGGTGACGGCCCTGCGCCTGGCCTGCCAGGACCGTGGTTCGCGCCTGGTGGCGCTGCACCCGACCTCGCACATCCTGCGCCACGAACGGGGCAACCACGAGCTGCTCGACCACTTCAAGGGTCTGATGATCGGCGACCCGCACCGCCCGTGGACGGTGGACGAGCTGCGCGCCGTGCCCGATGCGCTGGGCGCCGCGCAGCTGGAACTGCCGATGCGCGAAATCGGCGGCCAGTGCCCTTCGTGGGACGAGTTGAGCGCGATCAAGCGGCACTGCCGCGAACGCAATATCCACCTGCACATGGATGGCGCGCGCCTGTGGGAAGCGCAAGCCGGTTTCGACCAGCCCCTGCCCGCCATCTGCGACGGCTTTGACTCCGTCTACGTGTCGCTGTACAAGGGCATCGGCGGGCTCGGTGGCGCCGTGCTGGCCGGCAGCCGAACCTTTGTCGAGCGGGCGCGCGAATGGTTCCGCCGCCAGGGCGGCAACATCGTCCATCGCACGCCCTACGTGGTGGCCGCCGCCATGCAGTTCGATGCGCGCCTGGCCGCCATGCCCCGCTATTTCGAACGCACGCAATGGCTGTACGCGCTGCTGCGCGACTTTCCGGCGATCGCCGTCAATCCCGCCCGGCCGCAAGCCAACATGCTGCACCTGCACCTGCCCGTGTCGCGCGAGCGGGCCATCGCCATCCGCAACCAGGTGGCCGCGGACCACGGCATCTGGCTGTTCGGCCGCGCCAGCCACGCGGCCCTGCCCGGGCACAGCGTGGTGGAATGGTATGTGGGGGATCAGTTGCTGGAGATGGACGACGACACCGTGCGCCTGGCCCTGACCCTGCTGGACCAGGCCATGCGTCCCCGGGCGGCATGAGGCGGGGCGCCCCGCTTCCCAGGGCAGCTGCCGCGACTAGGCAAAAAAAGGCGAGCGCGCCCGCATGCCATAGGTGAATTTGATCAGATAGCGCATCTCGGCGCCATGCGCCCGCCCTTCCTGCCGTGCCGCGCCAGCATCCTCGCCGCGCAGGAAGGCGCCGCGGTAATCGGGCAAGCCGAACTGCCCGTCCGCGCCGCCATACAGATAGCCGAGTACCACAAACAGTTCCGGATAGAGGTGGCTGGCCAGCATGCGCCCGTCACATTCCATCCAGCCCTGGCTTTCGAGGCCCTCGCCGGCATGGGCTCCGGCAAAGGCAATCACCGCGCCGACGGGCGTATCGCCCAGGCCATGCGGGGCGACATACGGCGGCTGTGGAAAGCTGGCGCTCATGGCCGCCCCCTTCCGCAGCCGGGGTTGCGCCGCAAGGGGCCTGCGCCCGCGGCCAGAGCCAGGAATGTCGTACCGCCACTGTGATCCATGTCCATTCGCATGTCCTGCCTTTCTCCGTGTGCGTCGCCATCAAGGGGGCGTCGAACCTGTCCCTCATGATGAATTAACATTTTTCAAAAAGCAAGCCGGCATCGGACCAGCGAGGCCCCATGAATAAAGGCGCCCGCAGGCGCCTTTTATTCAGTTCATGCCGGCCGGGTCGGCCGCCACTACCTGCTTAGAACTTGTAGTTATAAGCAATACCGATCAACTGCATGCGGGTCTTGAACAGGCCCTTGGTGGTTTCGCCGTTGCCGGTGCAGCCAGGCGTCACGGGCGAGCAGTTATTCGTGTAGTTCACGTCAGCATCCTTGAAGTCGATGTAGCTGTACGCCAGGTCCAGCGAGGAGTTCGCGTTCAGCTTCCAGTTGGCGCCGATCGAGTACTGCATGCGGTCGCTGTCCGGCAAGGCCGGGTGGCGCAGTTCGGCGCTGCGCACCGGCGCCTGGTCGTGCGCGATACCGGCGCGCAGCAGCAGGTTTTCGCTGTATTTGTAGTTGGTGCCCAGCGACACGCGGTAGGTATCCTTCCAGTTCTGGCGGATGCGTTCCGGGCCTTCGGCCGTCGGCGGGAACTGGATGTCCAGGTTTTCCAGGCGCGAGGTACGGGTCCAGGTGACGTCGCCCATCAAGGCCCACTTGTCATCCATCTGGTGGAAGGCGTTGATCGACACGGTTTCCGGCGTGCGCACTTCCACCAGCGCCTTGGAATTGACCTTGCCCGAAGCGGCGGAAATGAAGCCATTCACAGCGGCGTTGTTCGACACTTGCGAGAAGTCCCAGATCGTGTCGCCTTTCAGCTTGTGCGAAATGGACGAGCGGTAGGAAATACCGAAACGCGTGCCTTCGTTCAGCTGATACAGGTAGCCCAGGTTGAAGCCGAAGCCCCAGTCATCGCCATCCATGGAGGCATGGCCATCCTTGGCGCCCTGCAGCGCGGCGCCGGCAGCCTGCGCCGCGGCCAGGCCCTGCGTCTTGGCGATATTGGCCAGGAAGGCTTGCGATGCGGCCGGCGCATGCGCGCCCAGGAAGGCCACCGTGCCCGGCACGTCGACGGCCTGGCCCAGTTCGGCCTTCATGTATTCGGCCGTGACGCCGAAGCCGAAGGAGTGGTGCTGGTCCAGCTTGAAGGATACGGAAGGATTCAGGGCGATGGCTTCGAGCTTGATGTTGGTGATCGCATAGCGGCCGCTCCAGTCGTTGCCGTAATCGAGCTTGGCGCCGTACGGCACGAACAGGCCCATGCCGACGGTCCACTGGTCGTTGACCTTCTTGCTTGCGTACAGGGCTGGCGCAAAGACCGCGTCGGGCGCGTAATCCTTGGTCGTGCCGCCCGGGTTGCGGCCCGTGAACGTCTTCGAGCCCGTGTCGTCGTAGGTCGAATGGGGCACGACGATGGTGCCGCCGCCGACCAGCTGCGTGCCTTCCAGGCGCGACATGCCGGCCGGATTGTAGAAAATGGTCGAGGCATCGGCCGCTTCGGCGCTGTTCGCGTCGGCCGTGCCCTGGCCCGATACGCTTTGCGAACCGAAGCGGTAGCCCGACGCTTGTGCGGTGGAGGAAATGCCGGCGAACGCGGCGACGATCAGGAGGGGCAGATATTTATGTTTCAAGTTGGTCTCTCTTTATTATATGAATTAAAACACCCGGCAAAAAACCAGCTGCGCGGCGCGGTGCGCAGCCTGCGATGCCCGCCGTGCATGTGCACGGCCGGGCTTCCCGGCCACAGCTCCCGTCCGTCCGCGACGGCTTTCCAGGAGTGTTCAGTTTCTTCGGCACACTGTCTCGGGCAGTCCATCTCACCCGTCCTGCACTTTTCTTGCCGCCGTGAACTCCAATTCACAGACGGCATGAGCGAAGCATATAATATTTTTGAAAAAAAAGCGAACGATCGCTCTTTTTATGAAACGACGTTGTTTTCTGCGCTCTGCACGGTGCTGTACGGGGGCAGCACGGGGGCGGCAAGCGGTATCAAGAAGCGCTTGCGCATCAGCGCCAGCATGTGCTCCGCCGGCACGGGACGCGAGATGAAATAGCCCTGCACTTCATTGCACTGCAAGGCGCGCAGGATGTCGAGCTGCTCGCGCGTTTCCACCCCTTCGGCCACCACGCTCATGCCCAGCGCATGCGCCATCGACAGGATGGCGCGCACGAAGACCTCGCCCTGCTCCGAGCGGCCCAGTTCCATGGTGAAGGCGCGGTCGATCTTCAAGCCGTCCATGGCGAACTTCTGCAGCTGCGACAGCGAGGAGTATCCCGTGCCGAAATCGTCGACCAGCAGGCGCACGCCCAGCGCGCGGATGGCGGACAGCTGCTCCACGGCGCGGTTCTGTTCATCCATCATGGCCGATTCCGTGATCTCCACCTCGATCATGCGCGCATCGATGCGGTGGCGCGCCAGCGCGGAGGCCAGCACCTGGTGCACGTCGCCGCGCCCGAACTGGCGCGCCGAGACGTTGATGGAGACGGGCACCAGCTCCTGCCCGGCCGCCTGCCAGCGCGCCATCTGCTGGCACACTTTTTCGATGACGACTTCGCCCAGCTGCGAAATGAGGCCGCTGCTCTCGGCCACGGGGATGAATTCCAGCGGCGGCACCATGCCGTGCTGCGGATGGCGCCAGCGCACCAGCGCTTCCATGCTGCACAGCTGCCCGCTCATGGCGTCGACGCGGGGCTGGTAGACGACGAGGAACTGGTCCTGCTCCAGCGCCGCCACCAGGCTTTGCTCCAGTTCGCGGCGGTTGCGGATGGTTTCGAACAATTCGGGCTGGAAGAAGCGGTGGTGGCCCTTGCCCGCCACTTTCACGGCATACATGGCGATGTCGGCGTTCTTCAGCAGCACTTCCGTCTCGGCGCCGTCGCGCGGGTACAGGCTGATGCCGATCGACGCGCCCATCTTGTGGCGTTCGCTGCCCAGGTAGAAAGGCTCGTCGAAGGCGATGGCGATGCGCTGCGCCACCTGCTCGGCGCGGCTGTCGTCCTCCACCGGGTCGAGCACGACGACGAATTCGTCGCCGCCCAGGCGCACCACGTGGTCGCCCGGGCGCAGCACGGCCTTCAGGCGCAAGGAGGCGGCGCGCAGCACCTTGTCGCCTTCGGCGTGGCCCTGGGTGTCGTTGATATCCTTGAAGCCGTCCAGGTCGATGAACAGCAGCGCCAGCATGTGCTGCGCGATGGCGGCGCGCGCCAGCGCCCCGGGCAGGAACTGCTGCAGCCAGTAGCGGTTGGGCAAGCCCGTCAAGCCATCCTCGTTGGCCAGGCGGCGCAGGTCGCGCTCGTGCTCCTTGGCCGTGCTGATATCCTGCAGGGTGACGGCCAGGCGGTCGCCGCTGCGCACGAGGCGCCGGCGTATCCAGCGCAGCTTGAATGGATTGCCATCCGGCAATTCGATCTCTTCCTCGGAAAAGCCCGACTGCATGGCGGCCCGGTAGTTATGGATGAGGTCGCGGAAATACGGCTCGTGTGCGCGCGACTGCAGTCGCATGCCCAGCAGCTGCTCGCGCCGCACGCCGAAGTAGCCGGCGCCCGGCTCGTTGCAGTCGACGATCTCGAAGTCGACGATGGCGCCATCGTCGCCGCGCAGGGCGGAAATGATGTAAAAGCCGTCGCTCGTGCCTTCGGTGGCCATGCGGTAGGCGTTGCGCACGCCCTCGGACTGGTGGTGGCGCCAGGCCAGGCGCAGCGACAGCACGGTGGCAATCACCGTGAAGGCCAGCAGCAGCACGGTCACGCCCAGGGCGATGACGGTATAGATGGTGCGCGTTTCCTCGTAGGGATGCAGCATTTCGCTGTCGGCCAGGCCGACGACGGCCGTGAACGGATAGGCTTTCAGCGCCTGCCAGCCCACGTAGCGGTTTTGCTTGTCGGAAAAAGCCACCCTGCCGCCCGATTCCATGGCGCCGCTGTCCGTTTCCAGGAAACTCGTGTCGAGAAACGGCGTGCCCTGGCTGCGCTGGCCCCCGTGCACGGGCAGCACGCGCGAGCCCAGGCGCGTGCTGAACAGTTCCCCCTCCTCGCCCACCATGGCGGACATGCCCAGCTTGCCAAAGTTGACGCTGTCATAAAACTCGGAGAAATAGCTGGAATGGATGGAAATGAGCAGCACGCCGTCAAAATTGCCGTCCTCGTCTTCCAGGCGGCGCGTGAAGTGCACGAGGCTGTCGTCGGCGCCTGGCGCCGCAGCGCCGTTGGCCCCATTCGCCCGCCCCAGCGCGATGCGCAGGGCGCTGGAATTGCTGCGCCAGTGGCGCAGCAGGAAATCGCTGCGCTCGTTCGTACGCAGCCGCGTCAGGGGCGCCGTGGCCGTCACGGCATGGCCCTTGCGGTCGAGGATGGCGACGATGGCAAATTGCGGCAAGGCATACATGCCCTGGGTCTTCAGCTGGTCCAGGCGCAGGTGGTCGTGCGAGTTTTCCCATTCATACTTGAGCTGCAGGGTCAGCTGGTCCATCTGTTCCAGGGTGCGCAGCAGATACTGGCCATACGCCTTCGACTGCGAGGCCACGCTGTCGAGCGCCTGCTGCTGGGCCACCTTCTTTTCCGCTTCCAGTTGCAGCAGGGTGGCCGTCCACAGCACGGCGCACAGGGCCAGGCATAGCAGGGGCCAGGCGAGGATCAGGCGCAGGTTTGCCCTGAGAAAATCGGCCTTGCTCATCTCCACCACGGCGGCGTTGTTATTATTTACGAATTGTCGCAAGAACATGGTGCAGCATCTGCCATTTCTGTATTTCCTTAGGGACACACAAATTACCACAGAGTCATGATTGCAGGTAAGACAGCCGCGTAATTATGTACGCGCCCCGCATCCCGCCTGTCGCGCCTGCGTTACAATCACCATCCTTACCGTTGGAGAGTGTTACATGCAGCAATATCAAGATTTGATCAAGACCGTCCTCGAAACTGGCAGCTGGCAAGACAACCGCACGGGCATCCGCACCCTGAGCGTACCCGGTGCCATGATGCGTTTCGACTTGGCCAATGGCAATTTCCCTGCCGTGACGACCAAGAAGCTGGCTTTCAAATCCGTGATCGGCGAATTGTGCGCCTTCCTGCGCGCCTCGCGCAACGCGGCCGAGTTCCGCGCCCTGGGCTGCAAGGTGTGGGACCAGAACGCGAATGAAAACGCGCAATGGCTGGCCAACCCCTACCGCGAAGGCGAGGATGACCTCGGTCCCGTCTACGGCGTGCAATGGCGCCAATGGCCCGCATACAAGCTGCTCGACGCGGCCAAGCCCGCGCAGATCGCCGACGCGCAAGCGAACGGTTTCACGCTGATCGCCCCCATCGTCGAAGACGGCGTGCAGAAAGTGCTGCTGTACAAGGCCGTCGACCAGCTGCGCGAATGCCTGGACACCATCATGACGAATCCGGGCAGCCGCCGCATCCTGTTCCACGGCTGGAACCCCGCCGTGCTGGACGCCGTCGCCCTGCCCGCCTGCCATTTGCTGTACCAGTTCATCCCCAACGCCAGCACGCGCGAAATCTCGCTGTGCCTGTATGTGCGCAGCAACGACATCGGCCTGGGCACGCCCTTCAACATCGCCGAAGGGGCGGCCCTGCTGCACCTGGTGGCGCGCCTGACGGGCTACACGCCGCGCTGGTTCACGTATTTCATCGGCGACGCGCACATCTATGAAAACCACCTCGACATGGTGGAAGAGCAGCTCAAGCGCACGCCGTTCCCGGCACCGCGTTTCGTCATTTCCGACCGCGTGCCCGATTACGCCACGACAGGCAAGTACGAACCGGAATGGCTGGAAAAGATCGAACCGTCCGACTTCTCGCTGGAAGGCTATAAACACCATGCGCCCATCAAGGCGGCGATGGCCGTCTGATGGCGGTCACTCCCCTTGCCGCCCTGCACCGCAAGCTGTTTGACGAAACGGATGGCAACAAGTTCGCGCGCCTGAAAGACCGGCTGATCAACAAGCATGGGGTGGACGCGCGGTGCGCCGTGCTCGACATCCTCATCGGCTACGCCAGGGATGGCCAGCTGCTGCATTGGCGCAACTTCCTCATGACGGACATCATCGCGCTGGCCGAGCCGGGCGAGTGCGGCGACTTCTTCACGGCCTGCCTGGAAGTGCCCGATCTCAGCTACTGGGCCGTCGACGGCATGCTCAAGAGCATGGGCAAGGCCGCGTATGGCCCGCTGGTGGCGCTCGCCGCCAGGGAAGATGCCGAGCGCAGCGCGCGCGCCAAGGCCATCAAGAGCCTGGCCGTCTTCAGCGGCCAGCCCTTCGACCGGGGCTTGATGGTCGATCCCGGCCACTGGAAGCCGGAGCAGCTGCGCGTGGACGAGGTGCTGGCGTGGCAGGCGGACGGCTGCCCGGATGGCCACGGGTTTGCGCCGCCTGCCACGCATGCCTCGCTGGCGGCGCCGCGCACGCCCCTGGAAAAAGCGGCCGCGCGGCTGGACAGGAAACTGGCGACCCGGCGCCGGCGCGAGCAGGACCTGGCGCAGCCGTCGAACTGGCTGGCCATCGCCAGCGCGGCGGACATGACGCAGATCAATGCGCGCTGGACCTTGCCGGAACAATATCAACGCTTCCTCGCCTGCTACTCGCCCCTGCGCGTGCACATCGCGCATGCGGACTATTTTCAGGGCCTGCACCTGTATGGCGCCGCCGAACTGATCAAGGCGCAGCACGGCTATGCGTGGAATCCCGTCACGCAGGAAAGCATCGGCGGCTGGCCGGAAGGCTATCTGGTGATCGCCGACGCGGGCGCCGATCCGTATTGCCTGGACTTGCACGCCATCGCCGATGGCGACGCGCCCGTCTACACGGCCGCGCATGGCGCCGGCGCCTGGCAGTTCGCGCGCCATGCGGACAGTTTTGTCGCCTTCCTCCAGGAGATCGCCGCCGCCTGACGCCGCAACGTCAGGCGGGCATCACCCTTCCCCGCCAGGGCCTGGACCGCCGGGGCCGCCCGGACCACCGGGACCGCGGCCACCGGGCGGGCCGAAGCGCGGCTCGCGCTCGCCCTCTTTCGCCGCCGTCGCGGCGCCGCCCAGGCGGTACGACAAACCCACGTACAGCATGCGCCCGTCGAAGCGGCGCGTGCTCGTCTCGCGCAGCGAGGCGCTGTTGATGACGGTTTCCATCTTGTTGGTGCTGAACACATCCGTCACATTCATGACCAGGCTCAACTGCGGCGTCACCGTGTGGCGCCAGCTCAGGTTCAAGGTATTGTTGGGCGAGCGGTAGCCCTGTCCCGACAGCATCTTGCCCTGCATTTGCAGGGCCAGCTGCAGCTGGTTGCTCGTGTCGAACTGGTAGTTCAGGCGCGCGCGGCCGCTCAGGGCGTTCGCCGTGCGCGTGCTGAGATTGCCCAGGTCGTCCGAGCTGGTCTGCTGGCTGCGCGCCAGGTTGCCGCTCGTGTTCAGGGTCAGGGATGGCGTCAGCTTGCCGCTGACGCTGAACTCCAGGCCGCTCGAATGGCTGCCTTCGCCGTTCTGGCGCGTCGTCAGCAGCACATTGTCGCTGATGAAGTAACGGTAATCGACGATGGCATCCGTGTCGCGCCGGTGGTAGGCGCGCAAGCTGCTCTCCAGGCCAAACAGCCGGGTTTCATAGCCGATCTCGTACGAATCCGTCTGCGTGGGTTTCAGCTTGGGATTGCCGGCCGACACATTGAACTCGTCGCGGTACACCACGTAGGGGTTCAGGTCGCCCGCGTTCGGACGGCGGATGCGGTGCGCATAGCTGAAGCGCAGATTGCTCTCGTCGCTGACCTTGTACGTGGCGAACAGGCTGGGAATGTAGTTGATGTAATTATTGCTGGCCTCGCTGCCGCTGGTGATCTGGCGCACGTTCAGGTCCGTGTACTCGGCGCGCAGGCCGGCCAGCGCCCCCCAGCGCTCGTTCAGCCGCATCTGGTAGGAGCCGTACAGGGCGATGGTGCGCTCGTCCATCTCGAAACGGTTGCTGCGCATGGGGTTGACGGTCTCCGCCAGGCTGGCCGGGTTGATGTCCGTGTACAGGGTGTCGAAGCTGCTCTTGTTATCCGCCACCTTGTAGCCCAGCTTGGCCGTGCCGCCCGCCAGGGGACGCTCGTAGTCGCCGCTGAAGTCGACGATGCGGTTGCCCGTCTCGCTGTGCTGGCGCGCGCGGCTGTCGAAGGCGTTGACGGGCGCCACCGCGTAGGCATTCGCGTAGTCGCTGTCGCTTTCATTGGTGGACGAGGACACGCGCAGGTCGATCTTCAGGGTTTCGCCCGGCAATTCACCCTTGTGGTCGTAGCGCCCGCCCCAGCTGTAATTACGGCTGTCGCCATTGCGCACGGTGCTGCGCGTGTAGTCGCCGATGGTGTTGCCCAGGCTGTCGCCATTGAGGTAGCGGTCCAGCGAACGCTGGTCATTGCTGCGGCCGTTAAACGACGCGCTGGCGGCCAGGGTGTCGCTGGCGTTCAGGTTGTAATTGACGGTGCCGTTCAAGCCCAGCGAGTCGTTCAAGCCATTGCTGGTCGATTGCTGGCTGCTGGGGGCAAACGCCCCCGTGCCGCGGTCCAGGCGTTCGCGGCTGACTTCGCCCACGGAATTGCGGCCGTCGTGGCGCACATTGATGCCGCCCTGGTAGCCCCAGGGACCTTCGTTGTAGCTGCCGGAGATGGAACTGTTGTAGCGCCCGGCGATGCCCGCATTCGCATTCACGGTGCCAAAGCCGCCCGGCTTGCGGTTGCGCCGCATCACCAGGTTCAGGATGGGGCCGCCGCCGGCCTCGTTGCCGAACTGGGCGCCGGGATTGTTGATCACTTCCACGGATTCGATGTCGTCGGCCGCCATGGCATTCAGGGTGGCGCCGCGCGAGTCGCCCTGCAGCATGGCCGATGGCTTGCCATCGATCAAGATCTGCACATTGCTGCTGCCGCGCAGCGAGACGCTGCCATCGGGATCGACGGCCACGGACGGCACGTTGTTCAAGGCATCGGCCGCCGTGCCGTTCGTGCTGCCGACGTCGGACTTGACGTCGTAGACCTGCCGGTCGATGCGCCCCGTGGGACGTTCGGCCGTCACGCTGACGGTCGCGGGCGCATCGACGGCGGGCGCCTTGGCCGGTGCCGGTGCTGGTGCGGCGGGCTTGACGACGGCATCGCCGGTGGTGGTGGTTTGCGCCTGGGCGGCGCCGGCAACGAGCAGGCTGCCGCCCGCCAGACAATGGAAAAGGATTTTATGCATGGGACCAAGAAAGTAATCGGGACGCTACGGATGAGGCGCTACGCCGCGGCGTGAGGGCACACCGAAAGCATGCCACGACTGCAATGAGCAAAGCAAATGCGAACCATTGTTATTTACTTCAATTTACAAATCTCTTGCGCTTGTGGCATTCCAGCCTCATCCGGGACGGGCGAGGCTGGAAATGCGGCTCGATAAAATGCTACTTCAGCAAGCCATGGCCCCGCGCCAGTTTCAGCCAGCCCGGATATTCCGTCATCAGCAAGTCATACAGTTCCGCATCGCTGTGCTCGTCGGGCGA
This sequence comes from Janthinobacterium sp., assembly GCF_009923995.1. GTDB lineage: Bacteria > Pseudomonadota > Gammaproteobacteria > Burkholderiales > Burkholderiaceae_D > Janthinobacterium. The sequence goes on from NZ_RFSK01000001.1 coordinate 129,427, forward strand.
ACCGACGGAAAAGTAATTCGCATTGTCGACCAGGCGCCCGCCCAGCTCATCCAGCTTTTCCAGGAAGGGGAAGTCGGAATCGGCAAAGGCGGCGAGGAACTTGCTCTTCGATTTGCGTCCCTTGCCGATACCCATGAATTGCCAGAAGATGGGTTCATTGCTGGCCCAGCGCAGCTGCTTTTCCGTCGTCGCCTGGTCGCTCGTGCCGCCATCGGTCACGAACATGACGTAGACGGGCAGCTCGGCGGCGACGGGCCGCGTGCGCTCGCCGCCACGGGCATCGGGAAAATAAAAGGCGCGGATGGCCTGCATGGCGGCGCCATAGCGCGTGTCGCCTTCCAGCGGATGACGCTGTATGGCCTGGCCCACGTAGGTATTGCAGTTGCTCAAGGCCATGGGCGCCGGATGGTGGACGTTCTTGCCGAACAAAAAGACGTCGATCTCGCCATCGTCGTCGAACTTGCAGCCCAGGGCCAGGATGCGTTCGGCGAAGCGCTGCACCAGCCCTTCCTTATATAGCCGGCCCATGGAACCGGAAATGTCCAGGCACAAACACACCTTGGCACGATGGTCGGACAAGCCCACTTTTTGCAAGGACACGCCCGCCTGCTTGACGAGGCTGACCAGCTGCGGCGCTTCCCGTTCCACCCGCTTTTCCAGGTTGATCTTCGCCTGCATGACGGCCGATGCCGCCGCCGCAGGCGCGGCCGGCTCGACTTCGCCGCCGAAGTGGCGCACCAGCGCGTCCAGGCCCCCGTTGAAACCCTGGCCCACGGCCATGCAGCGCCAGCCGCCGTCCTTGCGGTACAGTTCAAGCAGCATGACGGCTTTTTCCTGGGCGAAATCACTGCCCGCGAAGGCGAAGCGGGCCAGCTCGCGCCCGCCCGCCTGCAGGCGCACGTGGCCCGCTTGCAGCTGCGACATCACGCCGCCGCCGTCGATGGACGCCGTCACGACGAGGCGGTCTATGCCGGACGGCAAGCGCCCCAGCTGCAGGGCAAAGGCGGCAAGGTCGCCGCTACCGCCGGGGCGCGCTTCCACGCCGCCGCACGGCGTGCGCGGCTGGTTGAAGAAGGTCATGTAGCGTTCGTCGGCCAGCTTGCCGGCCGCGTCGAGGCCGAAACAGGCCACGTCGAGCGCCAGTCCCTGCGCGGCGACGCCCAGTTCCAGCACGCCATCGGGAACGAGATGGGCCAGCGGCAGGCGCTGTCCCTTGGTCAAGGTTTCCATCAGTATCTCCTATGCAATATAACGACGCGGATTGTCCGCATTGAAGTCGTCCTCGTCTTCCTTGTCCTCGCCCTTGAAGACGACGGGGCCGTTGAAGGCCAGCTGCAGGTGCTCGCCCTGCCAGCTCAGCCAGGGCGTCGCCTCGCTGCCGGGCTCGGACGTCTTGCCGGACGGTTCCAGGATGATGCTGTCCGGCGTGATGCGGGCCATGCCGATCACATAGGTGTAGACCGTGTCATCGTCGGCCGCCTTGGACAGGCGGAAGTCGAAATCGCACTCGACGACCTGCTCGCCATACTGCATGACCATTTTCGGCCGCATGGACGCCACCGACACGGCGCCGTTGGCCAGCGCCGAGTACACGCTGAAGACGAGGCCCACCGTGCCGCCGTAATGCCGCGCCAGCGCCGGATTGACTTCCACCGTTTCCGTGGCCGGCTCCTTGCCCGACGCGCCCGCCACGTCGCCCAGGTGGCGCACGAAGGGCATGCTGTCGAAGCTGCCGGGCGTATCGGGCGCCTGGATGAAGCGCACCTGGCCATTCGGCAGGAGGATGCCGACGCGCAAGTCCAGATCGTCGTTATCGTCGTCGCCATCGCCGTTGTCCACCCAGGTGGCCTTGACGGTGAGTTTCTTCGGCGCGCCCGCGCCCTTTTCCAGCGAGACCTGGTGCGTCTGGCCCGCCTTGGTCAGCGAGATTTTCGACAGGGAAATCTTCGGCGCCGGTGCAGGCTCGGCGGCCGGCTGCGCCACCTCGCCGCCGAAATACGCGACCAGCGCATCGAGGCCGCCGTTGAACCCCTGGCCCACGGCCATGCAGCGCCAGCCGCCGTCCTTGCGGTAGAGTTCAAACAGCATGACGGCTTTTTCCTGCGCAAAATCAGACCCGGCAAAGGCGAAGCGGGCCAGTTCGCGCCCGCCATCGAGCAGGCGCAGGTGGCCGCTGCCCAGCTGCGCCATGGTGGCCGCGCCATCGACGGCGGCCGTGACGACCAGGCGCTCGATGGCGGAGCAACGCCGCCATGGACTGCCGTTCCGGGTTCTAGACAAAGCTGAAAGAGCTGCGGACAACGGTTCAGGGCAAGGCGCGTCACCGAAGACAGTACGAATAGTACGGCGACGTGACGCAACGCCGCCATGGGCCGTTTTCCGGAGTTCTTAGGCGTTGATGCCGAAAGAACGTGCCAGCGGTCCCAAGCCGCCCTTGAAACCCTGCCCGATGGCCTTGAACTTCCATTCGCTGCCGGCGCGGTAGACTTCGCCGAAGATCATGGCCGCTTCCGTCGAACCGTCTTCCGACAGGTCGTAGCGGGCGATTTCCGCGCCGTTATCGCCGTTCAGGCAGCGGATATAGGCCTTGCCCACCATGCCGAAGTTCTGCTTGCGCGCTTCCGCATCGTGGATGGTGACGGCCACGGCGATCTTGTCGATGTCGGCCGGCACGTTGGCCAGGTCGATGGCGATTTTCTCGTCGTCGCCGTCGCCGCCGCCCGTGGTGTTGTCGCCCGCGTGGACGATGGAACCGTCGGCCGACTTCAGGTTATTGTAGAAAATGAAATCCGCGTCGGAACGGGCCTTGCCGTCCGTTTTCAGCAGGAAGGCGCTGCCGTCCAGGTCAAAGGCGGCGCCATCGGTGGCGCGCGGGTCCCAGCCCAGGCCAATCACGATTTTCTTCAAGCCGGGAGCTTCCTTGCTCAGGTTGACATTGCCGCCTTTTTGCAGACTGATCGCCATGGTATTTCCTTTTCATTAGTGGGTTGCATTCGGTGTAGAACGTGCGCGGCCGGCGCGCTGGCCGGTCGAGCCATGAGCCTACCATAATGCCGGGGCCTTGCCAGCCTCGCACTATTGAAAAAACTGCCATGACGCCCGGGCCTGCCCGCCCAGTCGGGCAAAATGACCGATAATGCCGCTCTTTCCCCGCCCCAAGACCGACGTGAACAGCCCAATCCCGACACCGCAAGCCCGCACGCGCGTGGACTGCATCCCCGGCACCCTGTGCGATGCGCGCATGTGGTCGCGCCTGACGCCATTGCTGGGCGACAACATCGACGTGCGGCACGTGCCCCTGCACGAGGCCCGCACGCGCGCGCAGATGCAGGCCCTGATCGCCAGCCACAGCGCCGAGGCCTCCCACCTGGTGGGCTTTTCGCTGGGCGCCTACCTGGCGCTCGAACATGCGCTGGCCCACCCGCGGCGCGTCAAGTCACTGACCCTGGTCGCCAATTCGGCCAGGGGCTTGCAGCCGGAGGAAATCGCCGCCCGCCAGCGCATCGTCGCCATGCTGGAGCGCAATGCCTATGCGGGCATCACGCGCCAGCGCCTGCGCGAACTGCTGCACCCGTCCCACCTGGACGATGGTGCCATCACGGGCCTGATCCAGCAGATGGGCCTGGACCTGGGCAAGGAAGTGCTGCTGTCCCAGTTCATCACCACCATCGACCGCCCGGACCTGATGGCGCGTCTGCCGGAACTCGCTTGCCCCGTGCTGATCGTCGGCGCCGAGAACGACAAGCTCGTCCATCCAGACGATCTACGGGCCATGGCGGCGTGCCTGCCGCAAGCCACCCTGCACATGATCGGCGATGACTGCGGCCACATGGTGCCGCTGGAAGCGCCCGCCGTGCTGGCCGAGGCCATGCTCGCCTTCCTCGCGCACGGGCGCACAATTGGAGCGGCAGCGCAATTTCAACGATAATGATGCGCATCGGGCGCAGCCAGCCCATTGCAACTTGATAATATTTTTATTTGGCAACTTTTTTGCACATCCACATGACCCAACTGACCATCATCGTCGCCACCGACCAGCAAGGCGGCATCGGCATCGACAACACCCTGCCATGGAAGCTGCCGGAAGACCTGGCCCACTTCAAGCGCCTGACGACGGGCCACCCCATCCTCATGGGCCGCAAGACCTTCGATTCCATCGGCCGGCCCCTGCCGAACCGCCGCAACATCGTCATCACGCGCAATCCGGACTGGCGCCACGACGGCGTGGAAGCCGTGTCGTCGCTGGAAGAAGCCGTCGCCCTGCTGGCTGGCGCGCAAGGCTACGTGATCGGCGGCGCCGAGATCTACAGGCAGTCGCTGGACCTGGTGCAGCGCCTGGTCATCACGGAAATCGGCCAGACCTTCGACTGCGACGCCTTTTTCCCTGCCGTGGACCATGCCGTGTGGCAGGAAACCGCCCGCGAAGCCCATGTCTCGGAACAATCCGGCCTGCCGTACGCCTTTGTGACGCTGCAACGCAAAGCCTGATAAGGTGGCAATAAAGGTGGCTATCAAGGTGCATATTTGTCTCCCGCCGCTTGCTGTAATACCCCTGTCACACCGTTGCGTCACGCTAGCGCACGCTGCTGGCGCTTTGCTGTGATATTTTTTTCCCGCAGACGCCGCATTTCTGCGAGAATCCCGTTCTTATTTTTTTTCTGCGACTGCCGGGCACCAAGATTGCCAGGCTGGCGCGCCCTAGTCCGCCCCTCCATTACGTCAGGGGCGGCTTGCTTTTTTGGAGACATGCATGAAATTTCGTTTCCCTATCGTCATCATTGACGAGGATTTCCGTTCTGAAAATACGTCCGGCCTGGGCATTCGCGCCCTTGCCGCCGCAATGGAAAAAGAAGGCATGGAAGTGCTGGGCGTGACCAGCTACGGCGATTTGTCGCAATTTGCCCAGCAACAATCGCGCGCGTCGGCCTTCGTGCTGTCGATCGATGACGAGGAATTCGGCGCCGGTTCCATCGAGGAAACGGACCACGCGCTCAAGTCCCTGCGCGCCTTCGTCGAGGAAATCCGCTACAAGAACGCGGACATCCCCATCTATCTGTACGGCGAAACGCGCACCTCGCGCCACATCCCCAACGATATCCTGCGCGAACTGCATGGTTTCATCCACATGTTCGAAGATACGCCGGAATTCGTCGCGCGCCACATCATCCGCGAAGCGAAATCCTACCTGGACGGCCTGTCGCCGCCGTTTTTCCGCGCGCTGGTGCACTACGCCAACGACGGCTCCTATTCCTGGCACTGCCCCGGCCACTCGGGCGGCGTGGCCTTCCTGAAGTCGCCGATCGGCCAGATGTTCCACCAGTTCTTCGGTGAAAACATGCTGCGCGCCGACGTCTGCAACGCCGTGGAAGAACTGGGCCAGCTGCTCGACCATACCGGTCCCGTGGCCGCGTCCGAACGCAATGCGGCGCGCATCTTCAATGCGGATCATTGCTATTTTGTCACGAACGGCACGTCGACTTCGAACAAGATGGTGTGGCACTCGACCGTGGCGCCCGGCGACATCGTCGTCGTCGACCGCAACTGCCACAAGTCGATCTTGCACTCGATCATCATGTGCGGCGCCATTCCCGTGTTCCTGATGCCGACGCGCAATCACCTGGGCATCATCGGTCCCATCCCCCTGCATGAGTTCACGCCGGAAAGCATCGCCCGCAAGATCGAGGCCAATCCGTTCGCCCGCGAAGCGAAGAACAAGAAGCCGCGCATTCTGACCATCACGCAATCGACCTACGATGGCGTGATCTACAACGTGGAAACCCTGCGCGAAATGCTGGACGGCAAGATCGACACCCTGCACTTCGACGAAGCGTGGCTGCCGCATGCCACCTTCCACGATTTCTACAAGAATATGCACGCCATCGGCAAGGACCGTCCGCGCGCCAAGGAATCGATGATCTTCTCGACCCAGTCCACGCACAAATTGCTGGCCGGCCTGTCGCAGGCCTCGCAAATCCTCGTGCGCGAATCGGACACGGTCAAGCTGGACCAGGACGCCTTCAACGAGGCTTACCTGATGCACACCTCGACCTCGCCGCAGTACTCCATCATCGCCTCGCTGGACGTGGCTGCGGCCATGATGGAAGCGCCGGGCGGCACGGCCCTGGTGGAAGAATCGATCATGGAAGCGCTCGATTTCCGTCGCGCCATGAAGAAAATCGACCAGGAATGGGGCCAGGACTGGTGGTTCCAGGTGTGGGGTCCGGACAACTTCAACGACGAAGGCATGGGCCAGCAGGAAGACTGGATGATACGCGCCGAGGACGACTGGCACGGTTTCGGCGACCTCGCTCCCGGCTTCAACATGCTCGACCCGATCAAGGCGACCATCGTCAACCCGGGCCTGTCGCTGGACGGCCAGTTCGGCGAGACGGGCATCCCCGCGTCCATCGTCACCAAATACCTGGCCGAGCACGGCGTCATCATTGAAAAATGCGGCCTGTACTCCTTCTTCATCATGTTTACCATCGGCATCACCAAGGGCCGCTGGAATACCCTGTTGACGGCGTTGCAGCAGTTCAAGGACGATTACGACAAGAACCAGCCGATGTGGCGCATCCTGCCGGAATTCGCGGCCGCCAACCCGCGCTACGAAAAAATGGGCTTGCGCGACCTGTGCCAGCAGATCCACGATTTCTACAAGGCCTACGACGTGGCGCGTCTGACGACGGAAATGTACCTGTCGGACATGATCCCCGCCATGAAGCCGTCGGACGCCTTCGCCAAGATGGCGCACCGCGAAATCGAGCGCGTGGCCATCGACGACCTGGAAGGCCGCATCACGTCCATCCTGCTGACGCCATATCCGCCGGGCATCCCGCTGCTGATCCCGGGCGAGCGCTTCAACAAGACCATCGTCGACTACCTGCGCTTCGCGCGCGACTTCAACGAGCGCTTCCCCGGCTTCGAGACGGACGTGCATGGCCTGGTCAAACGCGAAGTCGACGGCAAGCGCGGTTACTTCGTCGACTGCGTCAAGATGGACGACTAGTGACGGCTCATCCAGTCTCGCTTGTCGCGACTTGCAGCCTGCGATGCTCACCGTACTTCAATACGGTTGCGCTTCTCGGCCACAATTCGCTTCCGCCCGCTACGATTGGATGATCCGTTGTGACGTTCGTCAAAAACAGTGAGTGCTGGTAACGCCGCCTGATGCCCATCAGGCGGCGTTTTTCATTTCCGGCGTCCGCGCACGCTTGTGCCAGATCAAATGGCTGGGGTGGCGGGCTTTTAAGATGGGCCACTCGCGTAGGGGGATGGCCCGCATATGGCGCTCAAGGTGTGGCTGGAAATCATGCAGCAGGCGGCGGCCGGCAGTGGCGCCCTGCTGCTTGCGGCCTTGAAGCAGGCTCAGGTCACGATGGTGCGGCGTGGCGATGGCGATGACGAGCCTGCCAGCCTTGGCATCGTCCTGTTTGCGCAGGCCGACGCGGCCCTGTTGCGGGCGCTGCCCGCCTGCTGCCGGCAGGCGCGCGTGCTGGCCATCGCCGCCTGCGGCCAGCCGCCGAGCTGCGCGCAGCAACGCGCCGTGCTGGCGGCGGGCGCCCTCGACGTGCTGCCGTGGACGGAGGGCGCCATCGATGCGGAGCAGGTCCTGGCGCGACTGCGGCGCTGGCAGACGGTGGCGCAGCTGCTGGAATCGAACGCCGTGCGCCGGCACCTGGTGGGCGACAGCGCGGCCTGGCGCGGCTTGCTGCACCGCGTCGTGGAAATGGCCGCCTTCAGCCAGGCTTCCGTGCTGATCACGGGGGAAACGGGCACGGGCAAGGACTTGCTGGCGCAACTGATCCACCGTCTCGGCAACTGCACGGGAGGCTTCACCATCCTCGATTGCGCCACCCTGTCCCCGGAACTGGCCGGCAGCGAACTGTTCGGCCATGAACGGGGCGCGTTCACGGGCGCGGCCGGCGCGCGCGACGGCGCCTTCGCCCTGGCCGACGGCGGCGTGCTGTTCCTCGACGAGGTGGGCGAACTGCCGCTGCCGCTGCAGGCGCAGCTGCTGCGCGCCATCCAGGAGCGCAAGTACAAGCGCGTGGGCGGCAATACCTGGCAGCCGACGCAATTCCGCCTCGTCTGCGCCACCAACCGCGAACTGGAAGGCGAAGTGGCGCGCGGCGCCTTTCGCGCCGACCTGTATTACCGCATCGCGGGCTGGCGCTGCCAGACGCCGCCCCTGCGCGAGCGCCAGGACGACATCCTGCCGCTGGCCCGTTATTTCCTCGCCGAACTGGCACAGCAGCCGCCGCCCCCGCTCGACGCGGCCGTGCGCGAATACCTGCTGCTGCGCGACTATCCGGGCAATGTGCGCGAGCTGCGCCAGACCGTCACGCGCATCTGGCACCGCCATTGCGGTCCCGGCCCCATCACCATCGGCGCCCTGCCGCCCGAGGAGCGCCTGCTGGCGCCGGGCTGGCCCGACCAGCATTTCGAAGCGGCCGTGCGGCGGGCCCTGCACCTGGGCCTGCACCTGTCGCACATCACGCGCTGCACCGCGGACGTGGCCATCGGCCTCGTGCTGGCCGAGGAACACGGCAACAACCAGCGCGCCGCCGCCCGCCTGGGCGTGACGGACCGCGCCCTGCAGATACGCCGCAAGGCGGCCGCCTGCGCGGCGCAGGCAGCCGCTGCCGCGCAGGCGGCGGCACCGGCCGCGCCAGCCGCCCCTTGATCCATCTCAAGCCAGCCTGGCCAGGCGCAGGAAATTCTCCCCCAGGACGAGGGCCGCGTCGGCGGCCGGCAATCCCAGCAAGCGTATCTTGTGCAATTCCAGGCCAGGATGCAGCCACGGGCCGTCCGAGCCGAACAGCAGCTTGTGCGCTCCGGCCCGCCGCACGGCCTGCTCCAGCAAATCGAAGCGGCGCACGCCGGCGCTGTCCGTATGGATGTTCGGGTGGCGCACCAGGTGGTCGATCAGTGCCAGCTGGGCCGCCCAGTCGTCGCCGAAGCTGCCCAGGTGGGGCAGGATGAAGTTGACGTCAGGATACTGCTGCGCCAGCAGCTCGGCCACGGCCACCTCGCCCATCGGGTCGTACAGCACGGGTAAGCCGAAGAAGCGCGCCGCCTCGCACACTTCGCCGCTGATGCGTGCGTCAAAGCGGTGCGCCTTGATGCCGACAAAGCCGTAGCGCTCGACGGCCGTGCGCACCAGGTCCAGGATGCGGCCCCGGTCGCGCCGCGCATGCACGAAGGCAAAGCCGTAGAAACGCCGCGGATCGGACGCCACCAGGCGTGCCACGCCGTGATTGGCGATGGCGTAATCGGAGTGAAAGGTGGCGAACAGCACGCTGCGGGCGATGCCGGCCGCCTGCGCGCGGCGCAGATAGGCCGCCAGCGGCGCATCGCTGTCCCACGGCCCGCCCAGGCCGTCGCCGGGCCCCGCGTGGCAGTGACAGTCGATGACGGGTCCCATGCCATGCCCCGCTGGCGCTTACGTCCAGTCGCCCATCACGACGATGCGGTTGCCGCGCCGGCGCCAGCGCCCGCTCTCCTCCTCGCCCTGCGGCGCTGCCGAGCGGAAATGCGGCAGCTGCTGGTGCAGGGCACGCGTCAGCGCGCTTTCCACGGCGCGCGGGCTGCCGTCGCCCTCGGCCGCCAGGCGCGCCGCCTGTCCCGCAATGCGCACGAAGCGGCGTGCCATGTCCAGTTCGCGGTCCGCCGCTGGCCCAGCCGCCATTTCCAGTTCCAGCGCGCTGCTGGCCGCACGCCCCAGGGCCGTGCCCAGCGCCGTGCCCACGCCCGGGATGGGGATCATCGAGCCCAGCGCCCCGCCGACGAACGGCAGGGCCGTCTTCGCCACGGCCTTCAAGGCGCCGCCCAGGGGCTGGGCCACCTTGGCGAGGCCCGAGCCCACTTTCTTGACACCCTTCCACACGCTCCTGAAGACATTGCCAAGGAATTGCTCGAGTTCTTCCTCGCTCGATACTTCCAGCAATTCCATGGCCAGCTGCAGCTCTTCCTGCGCACTGAACAGGGCCGGTGCGCTGTCCTTGCCGGGCCAGGTCTCGCCGAAATCCAGCACTTCAAACGCGGCGCCGGCCCGCTGCCGGCATTGCGCGCACGTGCATTCCAGTTGGTGCATGATGCTCTCCTTCGCAGTGATGAACGGGCCGACTCGTCAGTGCCACATCTCGCCCAGCACGGCCAGTTCCAGCTCGCGCCGCTGGTTGGTCAGCACGCCGCGCTGGTGGGCGAACATGTCGTCGTGGATGCGCTGCTCGATGCGGCGCCGCTGCGCCGCCGACGCCAGCGGCGCCACGTACACCTGGTGCCCGCTCAGGTCTATGCCCATCATCTGGCCGCACAGGCGGTGCTGCAGCAATCTCCGGTGCAGATCGTCCGTCTGCCCGCTGTAGGCGCGGCGGCGTCCGCCCGCATCGAATTCGATCAGGTACAGGCCCGGCCCGGTGCCGTTCGGATCGCGCAAGGCGCTGGCCAGCGTCCCCAGCGCCAGATAGTTCAAGGCCGCCGCTTCCGGCACGCGGCCCATGGTACCGGCCAGGGTGGGCGGGACTTCGCCCTGCATCTGGCCGTCATCCTGGTCCTGCCCCTGGTCCTGGCCTTGATCCTGGCCCTGGTCCGGTCCCGGCTCCGGCTGGTCGCCAAACGGCGGCTGCGCCAGGGGATAGGGGGCCGCGTAGATGCCGGGGTAGATGGCGGGATAGGCGCCCCAGCCCCGGTAGCGGGGCGGCAGGTAGGGCAAGGGATGGGGCGCGTAGCGCGGCGGCCGGCGCGCCTGGTGGGCCTGGTAGCGGGGCGGCATGGGACAGCGCGGCCCGCCCGGACGCCAGCGCTCGCCTTCCCACTCGCCCTCGTCTTCCCCTTGCCACTCCTGTTCCCATTCCTGCTCCGGCGCGTATTCCCCCGCCCCCTGCCCCACGAAGGGCAGCAATTCAAAGGTGTCGTTCATGTCGCCTCCTGATGTGATGTTCCAGCAAGCCCATCGCCTGCTCCAGTTGCCCGGGCGTATGGTCGGCCCGCAGCAAAAACGTCAATGTCCCCGCCTGCCCCCCCGCTTGCGCCAGCGCCAGCACGCCGGCCGCGCGCAAGCCTTGCTGCAAGGGGGCACAGCCCGGCAGGCGCTGCACGGGGAAGGCGCCGCCCCGGCAAGCGATGCCGGCCGCCGCCATGCCCGCCCGCCACTGCGCCACCCGCGCTGCCAGGCTGGCCCGCAAGGCATCGCCATGCCGCGCATTGAGGGCCAGCGCCCGCCGCGCCGCGGCCAGCACGGCCGCCGAAGGCGGGCTGGCATGCACGCGCGTCTGGCTGTGCGCCGCGAAACGCCGCAGCAGGCTGGCACTGCCCGCCAGCACGGCCAGGGGCACGCCAAAGCCCTTGGCCAGCGAGGCGCCGACGATCAGCTGCCCGCCCTGCCCGTCCCAGCCGCCACGCAAGCCATGCAGGCGCGCCGAACCGCCTCCCTGCGGCCCCGATACGCCCAGCACCTGCGTATCGTCGAGCAGCAGATAGCCGCCGCCCTGCGCCGCCAGCGCCGCGTAGGCCGCCAGCGGCAGGGCCTGCTCGCTGCCCGGCACGTAGCCATCGGCCAGAACAAGGGGGCGCCGCCCCCGCCCGCGCCAGGCGGCCACCAGCTGTCGCAGGGCCGGCACGTCGCCGCTGGGAAACAGGCGCAGGGGCAGGCCCAGCGCCCGCGCCCGCTCGGCGCCCCAGCGGGCGATGGCGTAGCTGCCGCCATCGATGAGTATCACCAGCGGTTCGGCAGCGAGCATGCCGAACAGGTCCCAGAACAGGTGCAGGGTCGACGGCAGCACGCAGGCCGCGGCGCAACCCTGCAATGCGGCAAGTTGCGCCGCCAGCGCCTGCGCGCCCGGCGGCTCCTGCAGCGCGGCCGGCTTGCCCAGGGTCAGGCTGCTCCACGGCGCCAGCTCGGCTGCCGCATGGCGCATGCCCAGGTACAGGGCACTGCTAAAGTCCAGCATGCAGGCGCCTCCTCCCCTTGCTAGACGCTGCGCAACTGCTGGCTCAGGCGCTGGCGCAGCAGCACCGATGGCATGGTCGATTCGATGGCCGGGTCGCTGCTGTCGATGGACAAATCCACCCCCGTGGCGGCGCGGTAGCCGTGGATATAGCCCTGCACCTGCGGACGCCAGAAGCGCGCCCAGTTGAACGCCTGCGTCGGTTCGTAGATATCGCTCCAGTTGCCGTAGCGCACGGACAGCAGCAGCTGTTCGCCGAAGATGGCCAGGTTGCGGAAGTGCATCACGCTCGTGTCCGTCCAGCCTTGCAGTTTCTTCATGGCATCAACACGGTCCATCCACGGTTCCGGATACGCCACCATCACGCGCGTGGGCAAGAATTCGCGGAACTCGGGCCGCGCCAGCATCCATTGCTGCATCAGCATTTCGATGCGCGCCGTCGACGGCAGGTCGCCGAACTGGTTGTGCGCGCCCTGCGACAGGATCAGGTGGATTTCCTTCAGGGCATTCAGCACGGGAAAGGCGTCCGCCTTCACGGTCGTGTCGTCGTCCTGCTTGTAAAAGGAGGTGAGCAGGCGCAGCAGATGGTGGAAGGCTTCCAGGAATTTCGAGCGGCTGTCGGCCGGCCGGAAGTGCTGCACCGCCTTGCCGTCGAGGCGCACGCCGTAATGGTGGTCGTACTCGTAGTTGCGGCGCACCACGGTGAGCCGGTGCTGCTCGTCCTGTGTATAGCCCCACAGCAAGTTGTTCAGGGGGCGCAGCATGTCGATTTCCGTATTCGACAGGGGATCGAGGCCGCCGCCGGGCGCGCGCAGGTTCTGGAAGCGCTGCGTGATGGCGTTCATGGTCTGCACCAGCATGCCCTCCTCGTGCCAGTACGACCAGATCAGTTCCAGCAGGCAAGGATTGGCCAGCTTTTCCTGGATGATGCCAAAACACAGGTCCACCTCGCCTTCCCGGCCGCGCGGTATGCTGATGGGAATGTCGGGCAGCTTGCGGCGGATCACGGCCAGGTAGGGCAAGGTCTGGAAGCCGTCGACGTTTTCCAGGTAGTCGTTGCGCAGCACGGTTTCCAGGTCGCGCCCCTGGGGAATGTCGCGCCGGTCCAGGTAGGCATTGTCCTCCGCCGGATTGAAGGCCAGAGGCTGGTTCAGCACGCCGCAATTGACCATCACGAACGCTTCCGTCGCCACTTTCAGCACGCGGTAGGAATCGGAGTCCGAGAACGGCAGCGCGCGGCGGTGCTTGAGGTGCTGGAACATGTCGGCCTTTTTCACGAAACGCTCCTGCTCGAAACCGCGCACATTGGCCAGGTCGCCGCAAAACAGGCTGTCCATGAAATGCAGGTAATTCGTAAACGACATGGCCTCGGTACTGTTGCGTATCAGGGTCCACAGGGGCAAGTCCTCGGTCGGCTCCGTTTCCGTGCGCGTCAGCGAGACGCCCACATTGCCCGAGATGGGCGTGGGCAGGCGCTCTTCCGATTCGTATTCCGCCTCCACGGCCAGCATGGCGTGCGGACTGAGGCCTTCGGGCACGGGCATGGCGCTGCGCAGTTCCGGGCGCTGGGACAGCATCATCTGGCCCGCGAAGCGGTGCATGCCGGCGCGCCGCACGGGCGCGCTAAAGGCGTTCGCCGTGCCGCGCACGGGCACCCACGGCGCCGCGGCCAGCACCTGCACCAGGTCGCGCCCGTCGGCCGTCTGGTCGCCGTCAAACGAAACGGTGGCGATGGCGCGGTCGCCCACCCTGCCGAACTGGCAGTCGCTGGGATGGCAGTCGGCCGTCTCGAACACCAGCCCCACCTGCGGATTGAGCTGGGGCTTGAAGCACAGCACGGCGCTGCAGCCGGACTGCACCGTCACGCACTGGGGCGAGGTGGACGGGAAGTTGCCGTACACGCCCACGTAGCTGCCCGTCGCCAGGTCGGCAAACACGGTGCCGCCATGGGCATCGGTCCAGCGCACGCCCACCAGCATGGCCGGATCGGGGACCCAGTTGACGGCGTTGAAATTGTGGCAATCGGCTTCAGCGCCCCGGTACAGGCTGATGGCGGCGTTCGCCACCACCGTCCCGCTGTCCTGCTCGTGCACGGTGACGGCGATGCTGCCGCCCCGGTTTTTCGGGCCAGCCTGGCCCGCCACCCTGTTCTTGCTGCTCATGTCACTCTCCTCAATGGATAATCAAACGCGATGCCAGGGACGGCAGGCTCCTGCCGGGCTGGCGGCCATGCCGCACGACATCGGCGCACAGTTCGGACGTGTCCAGGGTGCTGCGCAAGGCCCAGTGGCTCAGCAAGCGTCCCAGCAGCTCGCTCTCGTCTTCCGGACTCAGGGTGCCGCTGGCGCGCGCCTGGCCCAGCACGGCAAACACGAGGGTCGGCGTGGCCTGGTACATCTGGCCAGGCGCCAGGCTCCAGCTGCGGAACAGCTGCGCCAGCATGGCCGGCTGGCGCGCCTGCACGGCCATGGCCTCGGCCAGCGAGCCGCCGCGCAAGGCGGGCGGGCGGTGCTGCACCAGCAAGCCCACGAGGGCGGCCATGCTGGCCTGCAGCTGCGCCAGCAGCTTCTGCTGGGCTGGCGGCAAGCCAGCCGGCGGGTAGTACGACAGCCACAGCTGTTCCAGGCGGCGCCACTGCGGGTGCGGATACAGGGCCTGCCCCATGGCGCAGCTGAGGCGCACGCGCAGCCACGGCACGGGATGGGGATCGTCCGCGTTGAGGCGGAAGACAAACACGCGCGGCAGGCTGACGACACCCATCAGGCCCAGGGTGGCCGCCACCCCCACCCGCGCCAGCGACCAGTAGTCGGCGACGATCTCGGATATCCACCGCTCCCACAGCTGCCACACGTGCACGGCGCCGCTGCCGCCGTGCTGCATGGCTTGCAGCACGGGCCGCAGCGAGGCCACCAGGTCCAGCAGCGCCGCGCCCTGGTGGCCCACCTCGTGCACCAGCGAGGAAGCGATGCCGCTGCCGATCATGCGCTCGCGCGGCAGGCGGATGATGGCGACGGGATTGTCGCCGCCGCCCGGCAGGCGCGTGCGCGCGCGGCGGATGGCCGCGCCCGGCCCCCGGTCCAGGTAGCAGATCACGGGCGGCGCCTGGTAGACCTCGCCGGGCAGCGCCAGCGCGTCGGCGGCAACGATGTCGAGGCCGGCCAGCCACACGCCCGTCTTGTGCTCGCTGCGCTGCGTGATGACCTCGTTGAACAGGTCGAACTGGGTCAGGGCGGCGTTGAATTTCAGGCGCAGGAAGGTAAACCGGCGCTGCGCCTCGGCGGCCGTGGCCATGCTGGCGCCGTCGGCCGCCTCGCGCCGCAGCCACGACTGGAAGTGCGCCACCATGCGCCGCAGCTCGCGCCGGCCCTGCACCAGCTGGCTTTCGATGGCCGACTGGGCGCTGGGCATCAGGGCGGCCGCCAGCACCGTCGGCTCGATCAGCGCGAACGGTTCCAGCCGCGCCAGCCGCGTCAGCAGCGAGCGCGCCTCCTGCGCCAGCATCCAGGCCGCGTAAGCGCCGATGGCCATGATGTCAGACGCCGTACAGGACGATCTTGTGGCCCTGGCGCGCCCAGCGGCCGCTGGACGGGCGCATGCCCGATGCGGGGCGCGCACCGGCCGGGGCCATGGCACCCGCGCCGCTGCCGCTGCCGTTCTGCGTCGCCACCTGGCCGCCCGGACGGCCCAGCAGGCCGGGCGCGAACTGGCGCGCCGCCGCGCTGGCCGCCGCCTGGGCGATGGCACGCGGGTCGCCATTGCCGCGCGCCTGGGCGGCGCGGTTGACCGTGTCGGCGGCCAGGCGCACGAACTGCCGGGCGCCCTCGAATTCGCGGTCTTCATTCGATGACGCTTCCGCTTCCAGGCCCAGCGCATTGCCGGCCGCCGAGGCCAGGCCGCTGCCGATCTTGGCGCCCAGGGGACCGCCGAAATAGCCCCCGATGGCGCCGCCGGCCAGGGGAATGGCCTTCTTCGCCACGCCCTTGAGCACGCCCCCGATGGCTTGCCCCACGGGCGACTTGATGATGCTGCCCGCCACCGAAGCCGCCTTGCGCAGGAAATTGCCGAGAAACTGCTCCAGTTCCGCTTCATTGCTGACCGACAGCAGTTCATTGGCCAGCTCCATTTCCTCGGCCTCGGAAAACATGGCGTTCGAGCCGCCCTCGCCGCTCCACTCCCCTTGGCCGAATTCGAACTGTTCCGCTTCAAAACCCGACATCTCCTGCCCGTATTCCAGGGTCGTACGATCTATGTCATGCATGATGAGCTCCTCAAAGTGACACCTCGGTTGACATCTCCAATAGACACCCCACTATCACCGCCGCGCCGCACGGCGCCCTCCCCCTAGCAGTCGGGCACGACGATGTGCCCCCCTTCGCGGCGCCAGCGGCCGCCGTCCGGCGGCGGCATCCGCGCCGCCTGCCTCAGCAGGCCCGGCGCCAGGGTGCGCGCCGCGCGCAGCAGGGCCGTGTCCACCTGCGCCTTCGGCGCGCGCGCGTCCAGGCCGCCCGCGGCGCCGTTCTGCGCCAGCTCCGCATGGACGGCATCGATCAGGTGCACGAAGTGGCGCGCCAGCTCGAATTCCTGGTCTTCCGGACTCAACCCTTCCAGTTCCATGCCGAAGATGCGCGCCGCGCCCTGACGCCGTGCCTGCGCCCCGTCCCCATGCAGGGGCAGCAGGGGCGCCAGTGCCCGGTTCAGCAGCTGGCGCAGCGGCAGTTCCAGCGGCGTGCCGCGCAGCTGCCGCCCGGCCGCCGTGGCCGCCAGCTGGCGCCCGAGAAACGCATCGAAGCGGGCCGGCGCCGGCACTTCCAGCAGCTGCGCCGCCAGCGCCAGTTCATCCTCCTGCTGCAGCGGCAGGGTGCCCGGTCCTTCGGGCAATTCCATTTCGGGACGATAGGCAAGCAGGCGACTGGTCATGGCAGGCTCCGGCAAAAGGAAGGCACGCGGCCCATGCCCTGCTATCGCAAGGGCCGTGCCAGCGCAGGACAGGGAGAAGCCGCCATCGGGAGGCGAACGGCGTTTCGCCGATGGCGTAAAAACCATGGTTTCCGGCGAAGCGAATTTCGTTGTCAAGATGAGCTTTCCAACAAGCTTAATTGGCGGGAATGATTACGTCGCCAATCCGCCACACTGGCCGCTTGCGGCAAAAAATATTTTTCATTTGCAAAATAAAAAGTTCCCGCTACGTCGCGAAAAATACCGCCAATGTCACGGCAACGCCGGGCAAATGAAAAGGTGGGCAAGATGCAAATATCGAATCGCAAACGAAATTTCAGCAGGCAAGCTCTACAATTACCGGGCCAGAATTTGATTGCCTGAGAGAAACTAAATGACCCACCCAATTTTGCGTCGCGTGCTGGCCCTGGCACTGACCGCCTTGCTGTCCGCCTGCGGCGGCGGCGGCGACAGCCAGAGCAGCACCAGCCTGAAACCGGACACCCCTGCCGTGCCGCCAACCACCGTCGCGCCCGGCGATCCCGGCACGCCCGTCACCCCGCCTGGCACCACGCCCGGCGATACCATTCCGCCGCCGCCCCTGACCACGCCGCCCGTCGCGCAAGCCGTCACCTTCACGCGCCAGGAAGCGTCGCGCTTCCTGGGCCGGGCCACCTTCGGCCCCAACATGGCCGCCATCGATGCCCTGGCGGCCAGCGACAGCGATGCGTGGTTCAAGGCCCAGTTTTCCAAGCCGCAAACCTTGCACCGAAAATATATCGACGCCAAATACCCTACGGCGCCGGGCAAGGCCGTGCCCACGGATTTTTACGAGTCGTTCTGGCAGCAGGCCGTGCGCGGCGACGACCAGCTGCGCCAGCGCGTGGCCTTTGCCCTGTCCGAGATTTTCGTCGTCTCCACGCAAAATGAAGCCGTGTGGCCGCTGACGCGGGGCGTCGCCAGCTATTACGATACGCTGGGGCAACATGCATTCGGCAACTTCCGCACCCTGCTGCAAGCCGTGGCGACCCATCCGATGATGGGCCTGTACCTGTCGCACCTGCGCAACCAGAAGGAATCGGCGACGCGCACGCCCGACGAGAATTTCGCCCGCGAAGTCATGCAGCTGTTCACCATCGGCCTGTACCAGCTGAACGGGGATGGCTCGCTGAAGCTGTCCGGCGGCAAACCCATCGACACCTATACGCGCGACGACGTGAGCGGCCTGGCGAAGGTATTCACGGGCTGGAGCTGGGCCGGCCCGGACCAGGGCGCCAACCGCTTCAACGGCGGCGTGGCCGACCCGGACCGCGACTGGAAGCCGATGCAGAACTATGCGGCGTTTCACTCCACCAGCGAAAAACGCTTTCTCGGCGTCAGCACCGCCGGCACGGCGGGCGGCGAAGCGGACATGGCGCTGGCCCTCGACACCCTGTTCAACCACCCGAACGCGGGACCGTTCTTCGGCCGCCAGCTGATCCAGCGCCTCGTCACCAGCAATCCCAGCCCGGCCTACGTGGGCCGGGTGGCCGCCGCCTTCGCCGACAATGGCTCGGGCGTGCGGGGCGACATGCAGGCCGTGATCCGCGCCGTGCTGCTGGACCGCGAAGCGCTGGCGCCCGCGGGCACCAGCTTGCGCACGGGCAAATTGCGCGAACCGCTGGTGCGCCTGGCCAACTGGATGCGCGCCTTCGACGCCAAGGATGCCGCTTTGCAGTACCGCATCTATTACCTGAGCGATCCCCTCGCGGGCCTGGGCCAGAGTCCCATGAATGCCCCGTCCGTGTTCAATTACTTCCGCCCTTCCTACGTGCCGCCCAATTCGGCGCTGGCGACGGCAGGACTGGTGGCGCCGGAAATGCAGATCACGTCGGAGCCGTCCGTCACGGGCTACCTGAATTTCATGCAGGATGCCATCAGCGGCGGCGTGGCGGAAGAGCGCGCCGTACGCGCCGACTACACGCCGGAACTGGCCCTGGCGGACCAGTCCGGCGCCCTGCTGGACCGCATCAACTTGCTGTTACTGGGCGGCAACATGTCGTCCCGGCTGCGCGGCCAGATCCTGGCCGCCGTCGACAGCATACCCATCCCTGCCGCCACGGCCGGCAATGCCGCCCAGGTGAACACGATGAAGACTTACCGCGTCCACCTGGCCATCCTGCTGGCCATGGCCTCGCCTGAATACCTGGTTCAAAAATAAGGAAGCCGCATGTCCATCACTCCTCCCTTTTCCCGCCGCCGCTTCCTCGGCTCCATGCTGGGCCTGGCCGGCAGCGCGGCCGCCCCGTTCGCCCTCAACCTGGCGGCCATGGGCCAGGCCGCGGCCCAGTCGGCCGACGACTACAAGGCGCTCGTCTGCCTGTTCCTGGCCGGCGGCAACGATAGTTTCAATACGGTGCTGGCCACGGACAGCGCGTCGTGGACGGAATACCTGCGCCTGCGCAATACGGGCGGTAATGACTCGATCCACCTGCCCGGCGTGGGCGAGACGGGCGGCGTGCTGCCCGTCGTACCCGCCACCGCGCAGGCGGGCCGCAGCTTCGCCCTGCACCCCGCCCTCGGCCCCATGAAGGACCTGTTCGACGGCGGCCGCGCCGCCATCGTCGCCAACGTGGGCACCCTGATCCAGCCCGCCACCCTGGCGCAATACAAGGCGGGCAGCGTGGCGCTGCCGCCCAAGCTGTTCTCGCACAACGACCAGCAATCGACATGGCAGTCGGGCCTGCCCGAAGGCGCCACCGTCGGCTGGGGCGGACGCCTGGGCGACCTGCTCGGCGGCGGCAATGCCAACGCCACGTTCACGGCCATCTCGGCAGCCTCGAATGCCCTCTTCCTCAGCGGGCGCCAGGTGCGCCAGTTCCAGGTCGGCCAGGCGGGCGCCGTGCCGATCCGCAATATCAGCGGCGGCGGCTATCTGTTCGGCACGACCCAGGGCGTGACCGCCTTGCGCGACATCATCGGCACGGCGGGCAGCGACATGATGGAACAGGAACACGTGGCCGTCGTGCAGCGTGCCATTGCCAGCCAGAGCGTACTCAGCAGCGCCATGCTGCCGGCCGGCGCGGGCGGCGTGCCCAATCCCCCGCCCTACGTCAATCCGAACACGGGCGTGGCCGGCGTCAATCCCCTGGCCGTGCAATTGCAGACGGTGGCGCGCATCATCGCCGGGCGCGGCCCCCTGGGGGCGAAACGGCAAGTGTTTTACGTGACCCTGGGCAGCTTCGACACGCACGACCGGCAAAAAGTGCTGCATGGCGACCTGATGGCCCGCCTGGCCCATGCGCTGGCGTATTTCGACAGCACCCTGGCATCGCTGCAGGGGGCCGACGTGCGGCGCCAGGTGACGACGTTTACGGCGTCGGACTTCGGCCGCACCTTCAGCAGCAATGGCGACGGCACGGACCACGGCTGGGGTGCGCACCACTTCGTCGTCGGCGGCGCCGTGAAGGGCCGCGACATCTACGGCGCCTTCCCGGCGTCGGGCCTGGGCCACGAACTGGACGTGGGCTCCGGCGCCCTGCTGCCGACGACCTCCGTCGACCAGTACGGCGCCACCCTGGCCAGGTGGTTCGGCATGGCCGACAGCCAGCTGGCCGACGTGTTCCCGAATATCGGCAACTTCGGCCGGCGCGACCTGGGTTTCATGACAACGACTTAACCGTTGACGGCCACGCTCAGGGTGACGACATAGCCATCCGTGGCGTTGCCCGTCACCGTGGCCATCTGCAGGCTGGTGCCATCGGCAAAGACATTGTCCGTGGCATAGCTGATCTGCGCCAGGTTGCGCACGCTGGCCGTGTAGCCGCTGGCCGCATAGACTTCGTTCAGCGTCGCCATCGGAAACGTGAACTGCGACGTCTTGATGCGGTTCGCGGCGCTGGCCGCCTTGGCGACGCTGGGATAGACCTCGAAATGCACGTGCGGCATGCGGCCCGCGTAACAGCCCGGAAAGATGGTCGTGAAGGCGAGGTTGCCGGCACTGTCCGTTTCCTGCACGCCGCGCAGATAGTTCTGTCCCGTCACGCCGCTCGAATACAGCGAATACAGGCCGTCGCGGTCGCAATGCCACAGGTAGATGGCATAGCCGGCCAGGGCGGCGCAGCTGCCGCTGGCATTGAGCAGTTGCAATTTAATAGTCAGCGGCACGCCGGCCGCCATGCCCGTGGCGCCGTTGAAACTGGCGCGGATATCGCTGCGCACGACGCCCGACTGGTTCAGCACGTTGACGATGCTGCCGCCGTTCGTGTTCGTGCCGTCGGCCGGATACGGTCCGCCCGTCTCCTCGGGGATCACCGTGCAGGCGCCCGTCGTCGGCGTCGTGACCGTGCCCGTGCTGCCGCTGCCGGCTGTCGCGCCGCTGCCGCTGGCCGTGGCGCCGGCGTCCGAACCGCCGCCGCCGCAGCTGACCAGGGGCAACATGGCGGCGCCGGCCAGCAGCCAGCGCAGGACCTGGCGCCGCTCGGCCGCCAGCTGGCGCATCATTTCGAGGTCGGATGCCAGACCGTGATCATGTAAGTCCATAAATACTCCATCAAGTGGGGCAAGCCCGCCAGCGCCGGACTCAGGCTGGCGCACAGGAACAGGGCTTGCGTGGCCCGTTCCGAGAGCGCTTTCCTGGCGACAAGAGCGAGCTTGCGTTCCATGGTTCAGGCCGTTGTATTGACCAGGTTGCCGCTGGCGGACAGGCTGCCGCCCGCGCTGGCCGTGCCCAGGCTGCCCGAGAGCGCCTGCAGGAAACTGCTCAATTTGCTGCTGGAACTGCCGCTGCCGCTGCTGTCATCGCCGCCCAGCGCGCTGATCAGGCTGGCGAAGCTGGCTTGCAGGTCCGTCACGCTGCTGTCGGCGCTGTCCGTGCCGTCCGTGCCGCCCGAACTGGAGGCGGACAGCTTTTGCAGCAGGCTCTGCAAATCCGACTCGATATTGCCGGGGCCGGCGCCGCGCGCGCCGCCGCCCGGCGGCGGTCCGGCAGGCCCTTCGCCGCCCTCCGCCTGGCCGCCGGCGCTGCCGCCTTGCGCATGCAGGCTGCCCATCAGCTGGTGCAGGAAGGCGCCCAGCGCCTGGCCCGCGTCGCTGCCGCTGGCGGCGGCGGTGCCGTCGGCTGCCGTATCGCTGTCGCTGGCGTCCACGGACACGCCGATCGAGGACAGGGCGCTGGAAATGGCGTCCAGCAAGGCGCCGTCGTCGGGCTTGGACGGCCGCGTGCCGGACGCGGCGCCCGTGCCGGCCGTGCTGGCGCTACTGCTGCTGCCGCCCAGACGGCTGAAAGCGCTCAGCTGGCTGGCGGCGCTGCTGGAACTCAAGGCACTGATGGTCATGCTCACTCTCCTGTGGTTGGCTTATTGGGGACGGCGCGGGCCGGGACGGCTGTCGCGCTGCTGCTCGGCCTGCTTGCGCTGCTCCGGCGTCAGCACGGCCAGCAATTGCTGCTCCAGCCGCGCCTGCAGCAAGCGGATCTGCGCCATGGCGTGTGCCGCCGTGTTCGCCAATGCGCTGGCCTTGGCATCGTCGTAGGCGCTGGAAGCGGCCAGTGCGTGCAGCTGCTCATCGGCCTTGAAGGCAATCTTTTGCTGCTCGCGCAGCAGCGGCGCCTGGGCGTAGGTGGCGGCAAAGACCTTGTCCTGCTGCGCTTCGCTCAGCGCGATGCCGCGCAGGAAAGGCGGCAAGCCTTGCGCGCCGGGGCCGCCGGGACCGGGACCATGGCCCCAGCCCGGCGGGCCGCCTTCCTGGGCGCGCGGCGGCGGGCCGTCGTGCGCCGGCGCCTGCTGGGCCAGGGCGACGAGCGGCATGCTGGCGGCGGACAACAGCAGCAGGGATACGGCAATACTCAGGTATTTCATGGGGCTTTCCTTTCGTGGCGAACAGCCCTGATTGTCGGCGTGGCGCATGTAAAGCAACGTTAGGACCGCGTAAAAGCGTGTAAAGGAATGTAAGCGGGAATGCGCGCGTGAACATGCGCGGGCGCGGGCGGGCGCGCCGTACGGGCAATGGCCGGGCAAACTGTGTAAAAGCGGGTAAAACGCTGCTGAACACCCCCCTTTGGCTGCTATCATCGGGCGATCTCCACGCGAAAAAGCACAGGCATGAGCAAGGTTTTGTTAATAGACGACGATGTCGAGCTGGTCGGCATGTTCCAGGAATACCTGACGCAGGAAGGTTTCGACGCCAAGGCCGTGCATGACGGCGAAAGCGGCGCGGCCGAAGCGCTGACGGGCCTGTACGCCATCGCCATCCTCGACGTCATGATGCCGCGCATGAATGGCCTGGAAACCCTGCGCCGCATCCGCGCCGGCAGCAACCTGCCCATCCTGATGCTGACGGCGCGCGGCGACGACACGGACCGCATCGTGGGACTGGAGCTGGGCGCCGACGACTACGTCACCAAGCCGTGCACGCCGCGCGAGCTGACGGCGCGCATCCGCGCCATCCTGCGCCGCGCGCAGGCGGCGCCGCACGACAGCGCGGGCCTCGCGCCGCTGGCCGTGGGCCAGCTGACGATGTGGCCGGAACAGCGCCGCGCAGCGTGGGCCGGCGCGCACCTGGAGCTGACGAGCACGGAATTCAACCTGCTGGAAGTGCTCGTGCGCCATGCGGGCAAGCCCGTCAGCAAGAACCAGCTGTCCGAACTGGGACTGGGGCGGCCCATGGCCCGCTTCGACCGCAACATCGACGTGCACCTGAGCAGCCTGCGGCGCAAGCTGGGCAGCCTGGCCGATGGCCGTTCCTGCCTGCAGACGGTGTACCGCCTCGGCTACCAGCTGATCAAGGAATAAGCGTGGGACGATTGTTCTGGAAATTTTTCCTGTGCATCATGCTGGCGCAAGTGACAGCCACCATCGGCATCGGCGGCACTTTCTGGCTGAAGAACCGCGCCGCGCAGCAGGAGCGGGCGCTGGACATCGATACCAGCCCGCCCGCTCAGATGGCCATCGAGGCGGCCAGCGCCACCCTGGAAGCGGGCGGCAGCCAGGCCTTGCGGCAATTTCTCGGCAGGATGGAGCGCATGCGCGTGTTTGCCGTCGATGCCCAGGGGCACGAATTGATGGGGCGCAAGGTCCATCCCGCCATCCTCGGCAAGGCGCGCGCGCTGCTGGCGCAAGCGTCGCCCCACGCCGTGGTGCGCGAAGCGCGCAGCAGCGACGGCGCGGCCTACCTGCTGTTCCTGCCGTCCTCCGAGCGCTTCCGCAATGCCGAGGCGGGCGCCGCGCGCGACACCCTCAATGCCGTTACCCTGAACGGTCCGCGCGCCATGGGCGGCGGCCCCCGTGCCGATCCCGCCGACGCGCCGCCGCGCCCCGGCTACGAGCGCGGTCCGCCGCGCGAGATGGGCGGCATGCCGCCCGGCCCGCGCATGGACAGCCCCTACCGCACCTTCATTCCCGTCGCCGCCGCCATCGCCGCCAGCCTGCTGTTCGCCTTCCTGCTGGCCTGGTACTTCGCGCGCCCCATCCGCGACTTGCGGCAGGCGTTCGAGGCCGCCTCGCACGGCAACCTGGCACCCCGCTTTCACGCCAGCGGCAAGCGCGGCGACGAGCTGACGGACCTGGGTCGCGACTTCGACCGCATGACGGGACGCTTGCGCAATCTCATGGATAGCCAGACGCGCCTGCTGCATGATGTCTCGCACGAGCTGCGCTCGCCATTGGCGCGCCTGCAGGCAGCCATCGGCCTGGCCCACCAGCAGCCGGACAGGATGGCCGCCTCGATGGAGCGCATCGAGCGCGAAAGCGAGCGCATGGATAAGCTCATCGGTGAACTGCTGACCCTGTCCCGGCTGGAAGCGGGCACGGCGCAGGCGGGCGCCCTGCATCCGCACAGCGAGGACGTCTGCATCGCCGACCTCGTGCACGATATCGTGGCCGATGCCCGCTACGAGGCGGAGCCGCGCCAGATCGCCATCGACCTGGCGGGCGACGCGGCCAGCCTGGACGCCACCGTCACGGGCCAGCCCGAATTGCTGGCCCGTGCCGTGGAAAACGTCGTGCGCAATGCCGTCAAGCACAGCCCGGATGCGGGCACGGTACAGGTGCAGATGGCCCTGCAGGAGGATGGCCGGCAACTGCACATTGCCGTGCTGGACCGGGGACCGGGCGTGCCGCCGGGCGACCTGGCCAGCATTTTCCAGCCCTTCTTCCGCGCCAGCAACACCCAGCACAGCACGGAAGGCCATGGCCTGGGCCTGGCCATCGCCCAGCACGTGATCGGCGCCCATAGCGGGCGCATCACCGCCAGCCTGCGCCACGGCGGCGGCCTGTGCGTGGAAATGCTGTTGCCCGTGGCACAGCCAGGCTGACCTTCCGGCCTGGCCCTGCCCTCCTCATGCCTGCGTATCGATGATGCTGCCCAGGGTGGACGAGGCGGAGCGGGCCGGACTCGTCGCCGTCTCGGCGCTGCTGGCCTTCTGGGAATCCTGCTGCGCCGCCTGCTGCGCGGCAGCCGCTTGCAACTGAGCAATTTGCGCCTGCAAGGCCTGGATCTGCTGCGCCAACTGCTGCTGCAGCTTTTGCGACGCCTCCGTCTGCTCCCCCTTCTGCGACTCCGTTAACTGTTTCTGTGCCGCCGTGATCTGCTTTTGCAGCGCCGCGATCTGCGAACTGCTGCCCGAACTGCCGCTGGCCGCGCTGACCGCGCCGCCGGAACCGATTGCCGCTACCATGATGCCTCCTGTCTGTTTCAATACCTTGGTTAACGGCAGGCGCGGGCGCGGGCACAGTGCCGCGCATGTAAAGCCACGTAAAGGCAGGTAAAGATGGCGGGACGCGCGTGCGCTTGCATCCCGGCACGAAAAACTGGCACACTGGCCCCTCCCTCTCCCGATGGCGACCACCGATGACCACGCCACTGCTGCCCGCCCTGCCCGACCTCGTTCCCCGCCAGCGCTGCGGCGTGGTCGAGTTTCCCGTCCACCACATGCGCGGCGGCACGTCGACGGGCCTGGTGCTGCACGCGGCCAGCGTGCCGGCCGATCAGGACCTGCGCGAGGAATTGCTGCGCCACCTGATGGGCGTGCCCCAGAGCGGCGAGCTGCCCGGCAACCGGCAGGTCACGGGACTGGGACGGGGCGCGTCCACCAGCAACAAGGTCTTCCTGGCCGAGGTGGAGCAGCATGCGGGACAGCCGCGCCTCGTCAGCACCCTGGCGCAGCTGGCGAGCGGCCATGCGGCCATCGACTGGAGCGTCAATTGCGGCAATATGTCATCCGCCCTGCAGCTGTGGGGCCTGGACAGCGGCGTGATCGAGGCGCTGGCCATCGGCACGCACGCCATCGACATCCGCAACACGAATACGGGCGTGCTCACCACCTCGCGCATGGAACGCGCGCCCGACGGCAGCTTTGCGGCCGCCGCCATCCCCGGCGTGCCGGGCAGCTTTCCCCGCGTGGACCTGTTCCTGCACGCCCCCGTGGGCGCCAAGACGGGGCATTTATTGCCAACAGGCAATGCACAAGACCAGGTACTCGGCTACGACGTCTCCTGCGTGGACGTGGCCGTGCCCATGGTCATCGCCCGCGCCAGCCAGTTCGGCAAGACGGCGCAGGAGGCAGTGTCGGCACTGCAAGCGGACGCCGCCTTCATGCGGGAGATACGCCAGCTGTGGAGCGCGACGGGACTGCTGATGGGCTTGCGGCGGCGCGATGGCGGCCTGATGACGCGGGAAGAGCTGGAACGCAGCGAAACCATCCCCAAATTCTGCATCGTGGGTCCGGCTGAAGGAGAGGGAAATATTGCTGTGCGCTACTTTACGCCGCAGACGGGGCACGCCTCGCTGGCCGTCTCGGGCGGCTGCTGCCTGGCGGCGGCCTGCCTGATCCCGGGCACGGTGGCGCACGCGCTGGCGCGCGGCGTGCCGCCCGTGGGGCGCGACGCGACGGAAATCGCATTGGGCATAGAAAATCCTGCCGGCATCCTGGACACCACCATCGTGGCGCGCCAGTCCGGCGCGGCAGGCGACATCACGATCGGCAGCGCGGCTTACCGGCGCAGCGCGCAAATCCTGCTGCGCGGCCATGTGCCCCTGTACCAGGCATCCGCCGCCCTGAAGGCGTGGCTGCTGCGACAGCGCTGAAGGCATGCGCGGGGCACGGCTGGCGCCCTGCCCCGCGCGCCGTCATCAGGTCTTGGGCAGGGTCACGCCCACCTGGCCCTGGTACTTGCCGCCGCGGTCCTTGTACGACGTTTCGCACACTTCATCGGATTCGAAGAACAGCACTTGCGCCACGCCTTCGTTGGCGTAGATTTTCGCCGGCAGCGGCGTCGTGTTGGAAAACTCCAGGGTCACATAGCCTTCCCATTCCGGTTCGAACGGGGTGACGTTGACGATGATGCCGCAGCGGGCGTAGGTGCTCTTGCCCAGGCAAATCGTCAGCACGTTGCGGGGGATGCGGAAATACTCCACCGTGCGGGCCAGCGCGAACGAGTTCGGCGGAATGATGCAATAGCCCTTGCCGGACACGTCGACGAAGTTGTTCGCGTCGAAATCCTTCGGGTCGACGATGGTGGTATTGATGTTGGTGAACAGCTTGAACTCGTCGGCGCAGCGGATGTCATAGCCATAGCTGGACGTGCCGTAGGAAACGATGCGGTTGCCGTCGCGTTCCTTGATCTGGCCCGGTTCGAACGGCTCGATCATGCCCGTCGTTTCCGCCATGCGGCGTATCCATTTGTCGCTTTTAATCGTCATCGCAGGGGTATCTTTCTAGAATATCGGAATGGCGGGGGCGGCGCGCCTGGCGCAGGCGCGGCCCGGATGGCAGGATTTTACGCGAAAAACCGCCACCTTTGGCCCTTGCCACGCGAAAATCATTGCTTGCCGGCTAGTGTTTCGCCAGCAAGGAAGTGATCATCTCCTGCACCACTTGCGCCGTCAGTTCCGGGTTTTCCATGGGAAACAGATGACCGCCGGGCACCTGGCGGAAAAACGGACCGACCAGCTTGCGCGTGGCCGCCAGGCCCGCCTGGCGGCATTCCACGGATGCCGTGCCGCCGATGAAGCCGATAGGCACGGGGAAGCCATCCTTGACGAGGCCGCCGATGTGGTGCGGCAGGCTGCGGTAGACATCCGTCTCCACCTCGCGCGTAAAGCGCAGCTGCACCCCGTCCGGATGAGGGGCCAGGCCGCTGGCGATGTAGTCGCGCAAGACTTGCGGCGCCCAGATGGCGAACATGTCCTTGGCGGCAAAGTGCTCATACGCCGCCTGCGCGTCGGGCCACAGCTTGCGCCGCCGGGCGGAAAAGCGGGCGGGCGAGTAGCGCTCGCCCAGCGCCGTGTTGCGCGCCAGGCGCACCAGCAGGGCGCGCCAGCCCGCCACCACGGGCGAATCGAGCAGGACCACGCAGCGCACCAGGTCGGGCCGCTGCTTGGCCACCATCACGCTGAGCATGCCGCCCAGCGAATGGCCGACGAGGATCACGGGCGCGCTGTAGCGGCGCTCCAGGTCGTCGATATACTCGCGCACCAGCTCGGGCCAGCCCGTGCTGACGGGATAGGCGGGGTCGTGCGCATGCATGTCGAGCGCCTGCACGGCGTAGTGCCGGCCCAGCAGGCCGAACAGCTTGCGGTAGGTGCCGGCAGGATAACTGTTGGCGTGGGCAAAGTGCAGCTGCGGAAGTGTCATCGTGGAGCCGTGCCGGTAAATGCGATAGGCAATTGTAATGGCAGGCCGGCAAGACGGATCAGAGGAAGGCCTCTAATTGCCCGCGCACGGGCGCCATGCCGGGCACGAAGGATGCCAGCACGGCGCCCAGCTCCGCCACGGATTCGACCACGCAAAAGGCGCCGTCGAAGGCGTAGCCGCGGTTCATGTGGTTGCGCAGGACGATGCATTCCAGCCCCGCCGCATTGGCGGCGCGCAAGCCGCGCGGCGAATCTTCCACGGCCACGCAGTGGGCCGCGTCCAGGCCCAGGCGCTGCAAGCCCAGCCGGTAGCCGTCGGGCGCCGGCTTGCTGTCCCCGTACATTTCCCGCGTCAGCACGAAATCGAAGTGCGGCAGCAAGCCCGTGGCCGCATGGCTGATGTCAAAGTGCTGCGCATATGCACTGGTGACGACGCCCATGGCCACGTGCGGGCGCAGCGCCGCCAGCACCGGCGCGATGCCGGGCATGGCCAGCCGGCGCGCCTGGCGCAGGCGTGCGCCGAACAGCTGCTTGCGTTCGGCCCGCAGGCGGTCCACCAGTTTGATGCCATGTCCCTGCCCCAGCAGCACATGCCAGGCGCCGTAGTTATTGTCCAGGAACCAGTCAAAGAATTGCTTGGGCGTCAGGTCTATGCCATAGGGCAGGAGCAAGTCGCGGTTGCATTCATAAAACAGCTGCTCGGTATCGACCAGCACGCCATCGTTGTCCCACAGCACGCCCTGGATGGTTTTCATGGCTTGTTGTCGTTCAGAAACTTACTTGAAGAAAATGTCGTAGGACAACTTGACGATCAGCAGCACCAGCAGCACGAGGAACAAAATGCGCACGAAGGCGGCGCCACGGCGCACGGCGATCCAGGTGCCGGTCAGGGCGCCGAGGATGTTGCACACGGCCATGGGTGCGGCCACGGCGTAGACCACGTGGCCGGCGGGAATGAAGAAGGCCAGCGCGGCCACGTTGGTGGCGATATTCACCAGCTTCGAGCAGGCCGAAGCGAGGATGAAATCGAAGCCGAAGACGCGGATGAAGAGGAAGATCAAAAAGCTGCCCGTGCCCGGCCCGAACAGGCCGTCATAGAAGCCGATGGCGCCGCCGATGACGATGGCGAGGATGCGCTCGCGGGGGCCGATGGGGCGCGCTTCGCGCATGCTGCCGAAATCCTTCTTGATGAAGGTGTAGATGGCCATGATGATGATCAAGACCAGCACCATGGGCCGCACCACCTGCTGCGGCACGTAGGACACGGCGGCCGCGCCGATGAAGGACATGACGAAGGCGCTGGCCACGGCCGGCAGCACCAGCAGCCACGGGATGTGCACCTTGCCCACGAAGGAACGGGCGGCAAACGTGGTGCCGCAGGCGGAAGCGAATTTATTGGTCCCCAGCAAGGACGTCGACGCCATGTTCGGCATCAGGTTGAACAGGGCCGGCAGCTGTATCAGCCCGCCCCCGCCCACGGCAGCATCGATGAGGCCGGCAAAGAAGGCAAATAAACACAGCAGCGAGATGGTCAGCATGATAAGCAGCGGAAAATGGGCGACAGCGGCAGTATAGGCGCCGTGGATTTTTCCGGATGCAACTTCAAATTGCGGAAAACGCAATCAGTCGTAACGCTTGACGGAATGCGCCCCGTGCGGTCTACTGGCCTCTTTTGCCGGGAGTCACGCGATGTCGATGAAACTGATGTGGGAGATCCGCGCCTTCTGCACCGTCGTGGAAAAGCGCAGCTTCATCCATGCGGCGCGCATGCTGGGGCGCTCACCGTCGGCCGTCACGCGCGCCATCCAGTTCCTCGAAGAGGCCATCGGCGCCGAACTGATCCTGCGCACGCAAAAGCAGTTCACCCTGACGACGGCGGGCGAAACGTATTACGCGTCGGCCAAGCACTTGCTGGAAACGCAGGCCGAGGCGGAAGACCAGCTGGCGGAACTGAGCAATTCTCCGCAAGGCTGGGTGCGCCTTTCGGCGCCGGAAATCCTGTCCCTGGGCTTTCTGCCCAAAGTGGTGGCGCAATTTTCGCGCGACTACCCGAACGTGTCGGTGGACATCCATTTCTCGGACAAATCCATCGACCCCATCCAGGAAAAGCTCGATTTCGCCATCCGCGGCGCCTTCCCCCAGTCCAGCGAGCTGATCGGCTATCCCCTGTGGAATTACCGCCGCTATATGTACGCCTCGCCCGACTACATCGAGCGCATGGGCGCGCCCGAAGAACCGGAAGAGCTGGCCGGCCACGACATCATCATGCACTCGGCCCCCCGCATCCTGCGCGACTGGCACTTCGTCTCCGGCGAACGCAACGTGCGCTACCAGGTGCAGCCCCGCTTCCGCTTCACCTCCGGCATCGCCACGTTTCAAGCGGCCCTGGAAGGCGCCGGCATCGTGCGCCTGGCCAGCTGGCTGGCCGAACCGGCCGTCGCCGCCGGCAATTTACGCAGGGTCTGCACGGCGTACCGGTTGACGTCGTCGAAGGAGCTGGACCCCAGCATCCATGCCGTCTACGGCACCTCGAGGATGGCCAAGGGGGCGCGGCTGTTTCTGGAGTATGTGCGGCAGCGGGGGCTGGAGATACCGGACGAGCGGCACGGCTGACGCCTGCGCCGCGATGACGGGCCGCTATGCCCTGATCTTGACAGAAACAGGCGTGTCCAGGACCCACGCCACGTCATAGATCGGCGCCTCGCCACGAAACGATATCGCGATGAGTTCCAGCGGCGTGACCGTGCCATGTGCAATAAAAGTCTCCACATAGCCTTCGGAACCGACATGATGGTACGCCACCCCCGGCGCCTTGCTGGCCGGCGTCATCCCGACGACGGCTTGTCCCTGGAAGCGGAAAACCAATACGCATCCCGTCCTTTCCGCCTGCGACAGCGCGCCCTGCAGCCCCTGCGACAGGGTCACATGGGCAAAAGCGCCATACAGCAGGTGCTGCGTGACGATGGCCTCGGCGCTGGGCAGGTCCGTCACGTGAAACAGATAGGGGTGCTGCCGGCGAACGGCATCAGCTTGCCGCCCCTGCAAGTCATATGACAGCGTCTTCGACGGCTTGCCTTGGGAGCGGATCCGCTCCTCGAAACCGATCTCCGGCACGTCCGTCTTTTTCTTCCAGCCAAACAAGCCCATCTTCACCCTTTCAGAACAATCCAGGCAGCGCCGGGGCTGCCAACCCATGACCGATATATACCATCAATGCAGCGGCGTCCGCTAGCGCTCGTGCCAGTAGCGCGGCCGGCTGGCCCGGTACAGCGTCACATCGATATCGTCGCCAAACGCCAGCACCACCGCCCCTGCCACATCCGTGCGCAATCGCGTAATCCCCATCTCGCCATAGCGCGCATACACCTGCGCCTTCGGATGCTTGTAGCGGTTGCGGTGCCCCACCTGGAAGATGGCCAGGGCCGGATGCACGGCGGCCAGGAACGCCGGCGTCGACGAGGTGCCGCTGCCGTGATGCGGCGCCAGCAGCACGTCGGCCGCCAGTTCGCCTTCCGCCGAGCGGGCCAGCAGCTGCGCTTCCTGCGCCGCCTCGATGTCGCCGGCCAGCAGGATGGCATGCTTGCCGGCCGTGATTTTCACGGTGCAGCTGCGGGCGTTCGGTGTCAGGCTGATGTCCATGTGGCTGGCGGGCAGCGGGTGCAGCATGGCGAAGTGCACGCCTTCCCAGGTCCAGCGCTGGCCCGCCATGCAGTGCAGATGCGGGCGCCGGGCTTGCCGCCGGGCCTCGACGGCCGGGTGGCTATCGAACAGCGACGAGGCCAGCCAGCCCACGTCCACGTTTTGCAGCAGGGAGACGGCGCCGCCCGCGTGGTCCGTGTCGCTGTGGGAAATGATGACGCCATCGAGCCTGGCGATGCCGCGCGCGCGCAGATACGGCACGATGACCCTGCTGGCGCCATCGGCGTCGAGGCTGTAGGCCGGTCCCGTATCGTACAGCAGGCGGTGGCCGTGGGTTTCCACCAGTACGGCCATACCTTGTCCCACGTCAAAGGCCGTGATCCACATCTGGCCCGGCGGCGGACTGGACGGCAAGGCCGTCAGCAGGGGCAGCCAGCCCAGCATGCCGGCCCAGCGCTGCGGCCACCCTTGCGGCGCCAGCAGCCATGCCGTGCCGAACAGTGCCCAGCAAAAACTCCACATGGGCGGCGCGGGCGCCGTCCACACGGCAAAGCGGCGCGCCCCCAGCCAGTCCAGCACCTGCGCCAGCATCTGCACGATGGCGTGCGCCAGCAGCAACAGCCAGTCGGACAGGGGCGCGGGCAGCAGGCTGCCCGCCAGGGACAGGGGCGTGACGACCAGGCTGATGACGGGAATGGCCAGGGCGTTGGCGACCGGCGACACCAGCGACACTTGCGAGAACAGCAGCATCGTCAAGGGCACCAGCCCCACCGTCACCACGTACTGTGTGTGCGCCCCCAGCGCCACGGCGGCGCGCAGGCGGCGCCAGCGTCCCGCCTGCGGCGGCAAGGGCGCCGTGGTGCGGCCCGCCGTCGCGTACAGGATGGTGGCGACGGCGCCGAAGGACAGCCAGAAGCCGGGCCACAGGACGGCCCAGGGGTCGAGCAGCACGACGACGCCCAGCGCCAGGCACAGCACGTGGGCCACGCTGCTGGCGCGTCCCAGCCACAGGGCCAGCGCCACCACCAGCAGCATGTACAGGGTACGCTGGGCGGGCACGCCGAAGCCGGCCAGCAGCACGTACAGGAACGCCGCCAGGGCGCCGGCCAGGGCCGCCACCTTTTGCGCCGGCAGCAGCAGGGGCAGCTGGCGCTCCGTGAAGAAGGAGCGCCGCCACAGCGCGCCCGCCCCCAGCGCGAACAGGCCCGCGATCATGGTGATGTGCAAGCCCGAGATGGAAATCAAATGGCTCACGCCCGTGCGGTTGAACACTTGCCAGTCCGACTGGGCAATGGCGCGCTGGTCGCCCACCACCAGCGCCACGATCACGCCCGCATACGGTTTTCCCTCCAGGCTGCGCAGGATGCGCGCCCGCAGCGCCGCGCGGCTCGCTTCCACCACGTTGCCGAAAGCGGGCACGAAGGCGGCCAGGCGCACGTTCGGCGCATCGGCGCGCGGCGGCGGGCGCACGTAGCCCGTGGCGCGCACGCCCTGCTCCAGCAGCCACGCCTCGTAGTCGAAGCCATGCGGGTTCGCATTGCCGTGCGGACGCTGCAGGCGCACCGTCAGGCGCCAGCGCTCGCCCGGCTGCACGTCGCCCACGGCATTCGTCACGGTATCGCGAAAGCCCGCGTACCAGGACAGGGCGATCAGGGGCGGCACGCTCGCGCCAACGGCCTGCTCCACGGCAAAATTGAAGCGCACACCCTGCTCGAAGCGGTACGGCAGGCTGGCCACCGTGCCCGTGACGGTAATGTCCCGCCCCTCGTCGGCCAGCGCCAGCTGCGGCGCCAGGGCGGCCTGGGCCAGCCAGGCGGCCCAGTAAAAGCCCAGCCCGGCACCGGCAATGAGCGCGACTACGGAGCGCCAGCGCGCGCGAGGCCGCAGCAGCACGGCGGCCAGCATGCCCGCCCCTGCGCTCGCCAGCAACATCCATCCCGCATGCGGCGGCAAGCTTGCCTGCGTCTGCAGGCAGGCGGCGCCGGCGACAAAGCCGAGTATCAGGATGCGCATGGGAAAGCAGGATCAAGGCCGAATGGTCGCGCGCGGCGAAAGGACTCAGCTACTATGAGCGCGTTCCACTCTTTGCCGTCTGATCTGGCGCAATGCTGGCGTGGATAAAACCGTTCGTGCATGCAGTGTTCCACGGCAGTGGGCGCCACTTTTCGCATGCGGAGAGGGCCATCCGGCGCCGAGGCGTCATGACTGTGCGAACCTTGTTTACCACCACTGACTGCGGCCGACACCTGTTTGCCGAACTTTCATCCAAGGCAAGCAGCCTGATACCGGCCTTGGACACGCCATTGCGCATGCTCGACCTGGCCTGCGCGCGGCACGCGCCCGCGCCGCGTGCACAACCGGCAGCCTGAGCCGGCCGCCACCGTCCGCCGCCATCGACGGTATAATCGGCCTCGCTTACTTCAACACCCAGGCACGACATGACTTCCTCCGCACTTCCTCCCGACACTTCCACCGACCTTTCCGACAGCACCGAAGACAATAACGACGCCACCCTGGTCACGGAACTGGGGGAACTGGCCGAGCATGTCCGCCTGGTGAAAATGGAAGGCCGCGTCTTCGTGCGCTTTTCCGGCGTGGTCAAGGCGGGCGGCCTGCGGGTGCCGTATGCGCTGGTACCAAGCCAGGGCGTGCTGGCGCGGCCGGCGAAGTGGCGCAAGATGGACCGCGAGACCAGGCTGGCCCTTGTGCGCGAACGTGCCAGCGCGGCCGTCTTCGACGAGCTGCGCCAGCACGTGATGGACTTCGTCGCCGATATCGCGGGCCAGTGCGAGGACGTCGAGGCCGACCCGATGCTGTTCCTGCACACGCTGGCCGACATGCAGACGTCGGAGCCGGCCGGCATGGTGTTCGACCGCATCCGCCAGCGCTTCAACCACGCCATCGAGCGCCAGCAGGAAGAGCAGCACGCGGCGCGCACGCGCCAGAGCATCAACCTGGCCGAATATCCCGCCTCGTTCGAAATGGCGCGCCGCCTGCCGCGCCGCTTCATCGCCCTGCTGGGCCCCACCAATTCCGGCAAGACGCACCGCGCCATGGAAGCGCTGGTGAAGGCGAAAAGCGGCATCTACCTGGCGCCATTGCGCCTGCTGGCCCTGGAAAACTACGAGCGCCTGCAGGAAGCCGCGCCGCACGGCAAGCCGCTGGCCGTGAGCCTGATCACGGGCGAGGAGCGCCGCGTGGTCGACGGCGCCACGCACATCGCCAGCACGGTGGAAATGCTGGACACGAAGACCGTCGTCGAGGTGGCCGTCATCGATGAAATCCAGATGCTGGCCGACCCGGACCGGGGCGCCGCGTGGACGGCGGCCGTGTGCGGCGCGCCGGCCCACACCGTGTATCTGGTGGGCGCGCCGGAAGCGCGGCGCGCCATCGAGGCGCTGGCCGAGCGCCTGGACTGCGCGCTGGAAGTGCATGTATTGAAGCGCATGGCGCCCCTGTCGATGGAAGCGACGGCCGTGCGCAAGGTGCGCAACCTGCGCCGCGGCGACGCCGTCATCGCCTTTTCGCGCCGCGAGGTGCTGATGTGGCGCGACATGATCACGGAAACGGGGCTGTCCGTGGCCACCGTCTACGGCAACCTGTCGCCCGAAGTGCGGCGCGCGCAGGCGCAGCGCTTCCGCGACGGCACGGCCGATATCGTCGTCGGCACGGATGCGCTGGCGATGGGCCTGAACATGCCGATCGCGCGCATCGTCATGACCACCAGCGTCAAATACAACGGCCGCGAGGAGGAAGAGATTTCCGCCGCGCTGGCGCGCCAGATCGCCGGGCGCGCGGGCCGCTACGGCGTGCACGAAGAGGGCCTGGTGGCCGGCTACGACAACGAGACGCATGAAGTCATGCGCGCCCTGTTGAAGGAAAAGCTGCATCCGCTGAACACCAGCGGCTTCGCCGTGGCGCCCTCGCTCGAGCATCTGCACCGCATTTCGTCCGTCACGGGCGAGCTGTCGCTGTCCAAGCTGCTGCGCCGCTTCATCCACAACATCGACGTGCCGGACGGCTTCTTCTTCCCCCGCATCACGGAAGACCAGAAGGAGCGCGCCCTGTGGCTCGACACCCTGCCCCTGTCCGTGGCCGACAAATTCACCCTGTCGCTGGTGCCGATCTCCAGCAAGGTGCCGTCCCTGCAGACGGCATGGGAGCACTGGGCGAAGAATCTGTCGCAGGGCAAGGCGTCCACCCTGCGCCAGCACGCGTATGGCGGCGGCACGCAAAACCTGCAGCAGGTGGAAGACACTTGCCGCTACTACTCCGCGTATGCGTGGCTCAGCTACCGCCTGCCGGAGTTCTTCCCCGATATCGCCGTGGCGCAAAACCTGTCGCGCGATGCGTCCGAGCGCGTCGACTCGATTTTGCGCGCGCACAATGCGGCCTCGCGCGGACGTTCGAAGAAGTTCAAATAGGCCTTAGCGCAGTTCCCAGAACCACACCTCGGCACACGTCCAGTAGCATTCGGAACCGCACACCTGCACGCCCGCCGCCGGCAGCAGGATATCGATATGCCCGCCCGCGCCGCCCAGGTAGCCGGGAATGCGGAAAAAGGCCACGAGGCCCTTGCGCTGGCCGATGCCGGCGACGGCCGCATCGCGGGAGAATTTTTCGGGCGCGCCGAACATCGCGGGGCTGGCCAGCATGTGCGCCAGCCTGGCCTGCCCCGGCTCGATCAGCGCGCCCTTGAACGGCCCCTTGCGGATGGCCATGCGCCCCTTCAGCCTGATGCCGGCCTTGATCAGGGCCAGGCTGACGCGGATGGCGCAGGTGTTGGCGAAGCTGTCCTTGCCGACCAGATCTTCCCAGCCGATTTCGCCGAATAGGGCGGCCTGGTCGACGGCGGCCACGCTCGAGTAATTTTCGCGCAGCTTGATGAATGCAGGTTTCACGTCAACCTCCCTTCGGTGGTGAAGCGGAACAGGGAAAATGCCGCGCCAGGATGGCGACGACGAGGGCGGCGGCATCGCCCTGGCGCGCGCGGGCGGGCAGCCGTTTCAGTTCGGCGACGACCTGCGCGTCGATTTCCACGGTTTTGATGCGGCCCGTGTCGCACCATTGCCTGCCCTGCGCCGCATCGGCCACGCCGGCCAGGTAGCCCCTGGCATAGCGCTGCCTGGGCAGCATGGCGGGATCGGCCGCCTGCCCCGCCGGCGGCGCCTCCCGGTAATCGGCGATCAGCTGCTCGGCGCTCAGGCGCGGCGCCGGCGGATAGGCGGCGCCCTGCCCGCGCGCGTTTGGCAGGCACAGGCACAGCGCGATGAGCAGCAAGGGGACATGCATGGCCAGCCCTCGTGAATGGGGAACGTCTGGCCGATTGTAGGAGGATGCGCCAGACCCGCACTGAGCGAGGTCAAGCATAGGTCTGGTAGGTTGGGCAGGTCGGATTGGCGCGTCCGAAGGCGCGCGTCATCCGGCGGCATTGCTGGCGCTACGGCGGTCGTCGGCTTGCGGCCCTGGGCCTGACCCGGCCTGCACGTGCGAGGCCGGTGAACGTTACGGCTTGGCCGGCGCCGCGTAGTGCAGCTTGAGCACCAGGCCATTGTGGTCGTCGGCCAGGTAGATATCGCCATCCTGGCCCTGCTTGACGTCCACGGGCGCGCCCCTGCCCTGCTTGCCCTTGCGCTCCCAGTTGCCGATCAGCTCGACGGACTTCCCCAGCGGGGCGCCCGCCTGGTCGGGCAGCAGCGCCACCAGGCGGTGGCCGTTGGCACGGTAGCCGTGGTAGCCGATGATCAGGCTGTTTTTATACAGCGCGGGAAAGCGGCCGGCCGTATAAAACGTCATGCCCAGGGGCGCGGCGTGGCCGGGCAGCAGGCGCTGCGGCGCCACATAGCTGGCGGCGCAGGCCGTCTTCGGGTATTCGGGGCTGGCGACATTGTCGTCGTAGCAGTACGGCCAGCCGTAGTGCTGGTCGGCCTTGATCAGGTTGAGTTCTTCGTGCGGCAGGTTTTCATCGCTTTTCAGCTGCGGCATGGCCGCCTGGATGGCGTCGCGCGCATTTTCCGCCTGCCACAGCTCGCCCGTCGACGGGTGGAAGGCCAGCGCCATCGAATTGCGCAAGCCGCGCGCATGCGTGCGCCAGCCCGTCACCGTGCCGGCCGGCCAGGCCATCTTGTACTCGCGGATGGCGCCCAGCGCTTCCGGGCCTTCGGCCGAGGCGCACGGCTTGGATGGGTCAGGCGCCTTGCCGTCGTTTTCGCAGTGGTCGGTGCTGGAACCCACGTTGACGTACAGGTCGCCCTTGGGGCCAAAGCGCATGTTCGTCAGCAGGTGCAGGCCCAGTCCCGGCAAGGCCGGCGTCGTGGCCGTGCCGCCGATGATGTCGGTGGTGGCGCGGGCGGGGTCGCGCAGGTCGAAGCGGAAGATGCGTCCCACCACGCCCACATAGACCATGCCGTCCGGGCCCTGCACGATGCCATTCGGGCGGTCCAGCTTGTCGAGCAGCAGCTTGCGCTCATAGCCGGCGCCCGTGGCCTTGCGCTGCAACAGCCATAGCTTGCCCTGCTTCGGCGTCCATCCGGCCATGTCCGTGACGAGGATGTCGCCATTCGTCAGCGGCAGCACGCCGCGGGGGAATTTCAGCCCGTCGGCCAGCACGGCCACGCAAAAGCCGGCCGGCGTGGTGACGTCGAGGCGGGGCATGCCGTCGCACAGGGCGGCGGGCGCCGCCAGGGCGGGAAGGACTGCGCCGGACAGGCAGGCGGCCAGGGCGCCCGTGATCATCTTCTTGTTCATCGTGTCATTCCATCAGGGGTAGTCGGGGCAGCACGGCGCGGGCATTGGCGCTGGTAACAGCGGCCACCTGCGCGATGTCGAGGCCGCGCAGTTCGGCCAGCACGGCGCCGATGCGCGGCAATTCTTCGGGGCTGTTGCGGCCGGGGTGGATCCAGCTGGGCGAAATGTCGGGCGCGTCCGTCTCCAGCACGATGGCGTCCAAAGGCAGGTCCGTGGCCATGCGGCGTATCTGCAAGGCGCGCGTAAAGGTCATGGCGCCGCCGAAGCCCAGCTTGAAACCGAGGTCGATATAGCCCTGCGCCTGCTGGAAGCTGCCGTTGAAGGCATGCGCGATGCCGCCGTTCGGGCGGATCTGGCGCGCGTGCTTGAGGACGATGTCCTGCGAGCGGCGCACGTGGGTGAGCACGGGCAGGTCGAAATCGCGGGCGATTTTCAGCTGCTCGCGCAGGAAGTGCTCCTGCCTGGCGCGCATGGCCGGCTCGCACAGCATGGGAATGAAGAAATCGAGGCCGATCTCGCCGATGGCGACAAAGCGCGGGTCGGCCATGGCCGCTTCCACGTCGGCGCGCAGGGCGATCAAATCGTCCTCGGTGGCCTGCGGTACGTAGATCGGGTGGATGCCCAGCGCGTAGCAGGCGTTGGGCGCCGCTGCCGCCAGATCGCGCACAATGGCGAAATTGGCCCGTTCCACGGCGGGGATGACGATCATCGCCACGCCCTGAGCGCTGGAGCGCGCCGCCACCTGCAGCGATTCGCTGCCGAATTCGTGCGCGTCGAGGTGGCAGTGCGTGTCGATCCACATGGCGGACTCCTAGTATTGGTAGGGCTGCAATCCTTCGTCCGTCAGGCGCAGCACGCGGTCGCAGCGCTTGGCCAGCTCGATATCGTGCGTGACGATGACGAAGGCCGTGCCCAGGGTGCGCGACAATTCCAGCATCAGGTCGAAAATCTGTTCGGCCGTGGCGTGATCGAGGTTGCCCGTCGGTTCATCGGCCAGCACGCAGGCCGGCTGCGTGACGAGGGCGCGGGCCAGGGCCACGCGCTGGCGTTCGCCGCCGGACAGTTCGCCCGGCGTGTGGGTGACGCGCTTGGCCAGGTTCACGCGTGCGAGGATCTGCTGCGCCAGCTCGGTGGCCGGCGCGCGCTTCATGCGGCGTATCATCAGCGGCATGGCGACGTTGTCCAGCGCGGAAAACTCGGGCAGCAGGTGGTGGAACTGGTAGACGAAGCCCAGCGAGGCGTTGCGCAGGTCGCCGCGCGCCTTTTCGCTGAGGGTGGCGAAATCCTTGCCCAGCAGGGCCACCTTGCCGCTGGTGGGCGTATCGAGGCCGCCCAGCAGGTGCAGCAGGGTCGACTTGCCGGAGCCGGAGGCGCCGACGATGGCGACGCGCTCGCCGCGGTGGATGTCGATGTCGATGCCGGCCAGCACCTGCACCTTGTAGCTGCCCTGCGTGAAGGTCTTGCCCAGGCCGCGGCAGGAAAGCACGGCGGAATCGGCGGAAGCGCCGTTGGAAGCAGGTTTGTTCAGATCGGTCATGGTAGTCGTCAGTGGATTATTCATAGCGCAGGGCTTCCGCAGGCTTCACGCGGGCGGCCCACCAGCTTGGGTACAGGGTCGCCAAAAAGGCGAGGATCACGGCCAGCACGCCGATCTTGGTGACGTCGGGCCAGCGCAGGTCGGACGGCACGGTGCTGATGAAATAGATGTCCTTGGAGAGGAACTGCACGCCCAGCAGGTGTTCGATGAAGGGCACGATGACGTCGATGTTCATGGCCACCAGCACGCCGCCGCCCACGCCCAAAATGGTGCCCAGGATGCCCACGAGGGCGCCCTGGATCATGAAGATCTTCATGATGGAGCCGGGCGAGGCGCCCAGGGTGCGCAGGATGGCGATATCGGCCTGCTTGTCCGTCACCGTCATCACCAGGGTCGAGACGAGGTTGAAGGCGGCCACGGCGATGATCAGGGTCAGGATGATGAACATCATGCGCTTTTCCGTCTGCACGGCGGCGAACCAGTTGGCGTTCAGCTTGGACCAGTCGCGCAGCCACAGGTCGCCCGGCATGCTCTTTTTCAGCTCCGCCGCCACTTGCGGCGCCTGGTTCATGTCGGCCAGGCGCAGGCGCAGGCCGGACGGGCCGTCGATGCGCAGCAGGCGCTGGCCGTCTTCGATATTGATGAAGGCCAAACCGGCGTCGAATTCATTGTGCCCCGCCTGGAAGATGCCGCTGACGGTGAAGCTGCGCATGCGCGGCAGCACGCCGGCCGGCGTGACCTGGCCCTGGGCCAGCATCAGCGTGACTTTTTCACCCAGGTTGACGCGCAGGGCGCGCGCCAGCTCGATGCCCAGGACGATGTTGAAGGTGCCCGGCTGCAGGGCCTTGAAGCTGCCCATGCGCGTCTGGCCCGCGATGTCGGACACATTCGGCTCTTCCTCGGGCAGCACGCCGCGCACGATGGCCGGACGCAGCGCGTCGTCGCGCAGCAGCATGCCCTGCGTTTCGACGAACGGCGCGGCGCCCTTCACGGCCGGATTCTTGAACGCCTGCGCCGCCTCGGCGCGCCAGTCCGGCATGCTGCCGCTGTTGTCGAACACTTCCACGTGGGCCAGCACGGACAGCATGCGGTCCGTCACTTCCTTCTGGAAGCCGTTCATCACGGACAGCACGACGATCAGCGCCGCCACGCCCAGGCCGATGCCGGCCATGGAAATGAGCGAGATGAAGGAGATAAAACTGTTGCGGCCACTGCGCTTGCCGGCCCGCGTGTAGCGCAGGCCGACCAGCCATTCGAAGGGAATATTTTTTAACATGCTAGAGAAGTGATTGATTCTTGTGTAAGCGACATGCCACTGTGCCAACCCAACGGCGAAGTGCCGGGGTCGGACCCTGAGGGTCCGACCCCAGGTTCTGATCCAGGGCTAACTTTCTTATTCATACCGCAGCGCCTCGGCCGGCTTGACGCGCGCGGCGCGCCAGCTCGGGTAGATGGTCGCCACCAGCGCCAGGCCAAAGGCGATCAGGCCGATCTGCGCCACGTCCAGCCAGTGCACGTCCGACGGCACGGCGCTGATCTGGTAGATTTCCTTGGAAATGAAGTGCAGGCCGAAGATGCCTTCGATGAAGGGCACGATGACGCCCACGTTCAGCGCCAGCAGCACGCCGCCGGCCACGCCCAGCGCGCTCCCCAGCAAGCCCACCAGCGCGCCCTGGATCATGAAGATCTTCATGATGGAAAACGGCGAGGCGCCCAGGGTGCGCAGGATCGCAATGTCGGCCTGCTTGTCGGTGACGGACATGACCAGGGTCGAGACGAGGTTGAACGCGGCCACGGCGATGATCATGCTGAGGATGATGAACATCATGTTCTTCTGGCTTTGCACCAGCGCATACCAGCTGGCAC
This sequence comes from Janthinobacterium sp., assembly GCF_009923995.1. Lineage (GTDB taxonomy): Bacteria > Pseudomonadota > Gammaproteobacteria > Burkholderiales > Burkholderiaceae_D > Janthinobacterium. Next base: position 171,712 of record NZ_RFSK01000001.1, read on the forward strand.
TGGCGCGCGACCAGTCGCGCATCCACAGCTGGCCCGGCATCGACGCCTTCAGCTCGCGCGCCACCCGCGGCGCCTGGTTCATGTCGTGCAGGCGCAAACGCAGGCCGGACGGGCCGTCGAGCTGCAGCAGCTGCTCCGCGTCCTGCATATTGACGAAGGCCAGGCTGCCGTCGAGTTCATTATGACCTGCCTCAAAGATGCCGGCCACCTTGAGCGCGCGCATGCGCGGCATGACGATGCCGTTGGCCGGGTCGCCCGCCTTCGGCTCGCGTTCCAGCATCAGGGTCACGTTCTGGCCCACCTGCACGCCCAGCGCCTTGGCCAGGTCGATGCCCAGCACGATGTTATAGGAGCCGGGCGTCAGCGCATTGAAACTGCCCTGCTTCATCTGGGAGGCCACGCTGGAGACGGTGGCTTCCTGCTGCGGCAGCACGCCGCGCACGATGGACGGGCGCATGGTTTCGTCGTTGAGCAACATGCCCTGGGTTTCCACGAAGGGCGACACGGCTTTCACCTGCGGATTGGCGTAGGCGGCGCGCTCCTGCTCCTGCCAGTTCGGCATGGAGCCGCTGGTGTCGAACACCTCGACGTGGGCCAGCACCGACATCAGGCGGTCCGTGACTTCCTTCTGGAAGCCGTTCATGACGGAGAGGACGACGATCAGGGCGGCCACGCCCAGGCCGATGCCGGCCACGGAAATGAGGGAGATGAAGGAAATGAAGCTATTGCGCCCGCTGCGTTTCCCGGCGCGCGTATAGCGCACGCCGACCTGCCACTCGAAGGGAAATTGTTTGATGATGCTCATGCGCTCCCGCGACAACGATGATATGCGAGCGCGCAGTGTGCCACACAATGGGTGTTTCATGCATCAACTCTGCGTGAAACAGCGCACCCCTGCCCTATTTTGCCTCCTGCGCCAGGCCGAAAACCCGCAACAGCTGGCCCGCCAGCGCATATTGCCGCATCTGCGCCAGGGTCAGCCGGTGCAGCTGGTCGATGCGCCGCTGCTGTATCGTGAAATACGTGTCGCGCGTCTGGATGATCTGCTGCAGGTTGCGCCGCCCCGCCTCGTACTGGATGGTCCCGCCGCGCACCACGAAGGCCATCTTCCTTTCCTGCTCGTCGAGCAGGGCCAGGGTGCGCTGCGCGTTGGCGATGCGCGGCAGCATGCTGGCCAGGTCCGCACGCGTGCCCTGCTCGGCGCGCGCCACGTCCGCCTCGGCCGCCTGGGCGCGGCTGATGCTCTCGTCGCGCTGCGCCAGGCTGCCCCCGCCCAGCGGGATTTCCCAGCTCACGCCCACCGACCAGCCCCGCTGCTGTATCGTCGACGGCGGCGGCGTCGTCTTGTTATTGAGCAGATGGCTGACATTCAGGTCCACCTTGGGCGCCAGGGTGGCCGCCACGCCTCGCACGCGCAGCTGGGCCGCCGCCGCCCGCTCGCGCGCGGCGCGCAACTGCGCCTGCTGCGTGTCGGCGTTTTCCAGGGCCTGCGCCGGCAGGGGCGCAAAGGCGAAGTCGGCAAACTGCGCCACCGGCTCGAAAGCCAGCGCCTCGAGCTTGATGCGCGCCGCCTGCTGGTCCGTCAGCAAGCCATCGTGCACCAGTTCCGCGTCCAGCTGCGAACTTTGCGCCAGTTCGCGGTCCACTTCCGACGATTTGCCCAGCTCCGCCTGGCGCGTCACCTGGCGCACCAGCTGCGTCACGTCGCGCAAGCGCTCCTGCGACTGCAGCAGGCTGCGTTCCAGGCGCTGCATGTCGAAATACGCTTCGGCCAGCTTTTCCGCGCTTTCCGCCCTGGCCCGCTCCACGTCGAAGGCGGCGCCGGCCATCTCGCGTTCGGCCGCATCGAGTTCTGCGCGGTCGGCGCCGCCGTTGTACACGTTCCAGCGCACGCTCGCCTCCACCTGGTGCGTGCGGCGTTCCACGTCCAGCGTGCCATCGAGGTCCTTGCTGCGCCCCCGCGTCGCCTGCAGGGCCGCATTCGGGAACAGGCGCGAGCGGGCCTGCCTGTAGCGCGCTTCGGTGGTGGCCAGCGCCGCCTGCGCGGCCACCACCTGCGGGTCGCGCGGCACGGCGCGCGCCAGCAGCGCGGGCAAGCCGCGCATGGACTGGGCCTGGAAGGTGGCCGGCGGCGCGGACTGCGCCACCGCGTTCGCGCAGGCGAACATGATACAGATCAAATAAGCACGCATCACCGCTCCTGCAGGGAAGACTGCAAGCCGCGCAGCACGGGCTTGAACACATATTGCAGCACCGAGCGGCGCCCCGTCAGGATGCCGACGTCGACGGGCATGCCTGGCGTGATGGGCAGCACCTTGCCATGCGCCGTCAGCTGGCTGCGGTCGGTACTCAGCTGCACCTCGAAATACGGCTCGTTGCGTTCGTCGGGAATGGCGTCGGCGCCCACGCGCACCACCTGCGCCTGCATGCGGCCATACGTGGTGGCGTCGTACGCCAGCACGTTGGCCGAGGCGCGCTGTCCCACGTGGATAAAACCGATGTCCGACGGCTTGACGCGCACGGAAACGAGCATTTCCGAGTCGGCGGGCACGATTTCCAGGATCGGCTTGCCCGGCTGCGCCACGCCGCCCACGGTGGCCACGAGCACGCGGTTGACGACGCCGTCGACGGGCGCCGTCACGTCGCGCCGGCTGACCTGGTCCTGCTGGCCCTTCACCGTGCTGGCCAGGGCGCCCGCCTTGGTCTCGTATTCGCTGCGCTGGGCGCCCCACTGGCCGCGCATGCGCGCTTCCACTTCGCCCGCCTGGGCCTGCGCCTCGGCCAGGGTGGCCGCCAGGCGCGGCACGGAAGCGCGCAGGCTGTCGAGTTCCGTGCGCTGCTGCTGCACGCGCTGCTGCGCATTCAGGTAGTCGCCGCGCGACCCGGCGCCTTCTTTAAACAGGCGCTCTTCGATCGACAGGCTTTCCAGGGCGATCTTCAAGCCCGTATCGAGTTGCGCGATGCGGCTGTGGGCCTCGGCCAGCTCGCCGCGCCGGCGCGTCACGCCTTCGCGCGCGGCCGCCGTGGCGGAGGCGAATTCGCGCTGGCCGTCGCGCCACAGCTGCGTTTCCTTGGCGATCAGCTCGGGCGCCTCTTGCTGCCACTCGGGCGCGAAGCGGGGAGTACCGCCGGACAGCAGCGCATCGAGGCGCGCCCTGCCCGCCAGCGCGGCCAGGCGGTTCTGCACGCTGGCGCCCAGGTTGGCGTCATACTGGGCCGTGTCCAGGCGCAGCAGCAGGTCGCCGCGGCGCACGCGCTGGCCCGGCTTCACGAGCATTTCGCGCACGATGCCCCCTTCCAGGCTTTGCACTTCCTGCAGGTGCGACGGCGGCGTGATGGCGCCGCGGCCATGCACGGACACGTCGAGCTGGGCGAAGGCGGCCCAGGCCAGCACCAGCACCAGCAGCACTGCGATCAGGGCCAGCATGCGCGTGACGATGCGCTGCGGCTCCCTCTCCGGGTCCGGGTGGGCCGCCGGCAGCGGACGGGCGTTCAGGGCGCTCATGCCGCCGCTCCCTGTTCCACCACGGCGCTGGCGGCGGCAGGCCTGGCGGCCTGGCTGTTCAGCACGCGCATGACCTCGTCGCGGGGGCCGTCGGCGACGATGCGCCCCTTGTCGAAGACGATCAGCCGGTCCACCAGCGCCAGCATGGCCATGCGGTGGGTGACGAGCACGACGGTCGTATCCTGCAATGTCCGCAGGCGGGCGATCAGGCGCTGCTCCGTGGCCGGGTCGAACATGCTGCTCGGTTCATCGAGCAGCAGCATGGGCGGCTTTGCCAGCAGGGCGCGGGCCATGGCCACGGCCTGCCGCTGGCCGCCGGACAGGCGCTCGCCCCGCTCGCCCACCTCCGTCGCCACGCCCTGGGGCAGCTGGGTGATGATGTCGTCCAGGCAGGCCAGGCGGATGGCGTCGAGCAGGTGCTCATCGTCGGGCTGGCTGCGTCCCAGTTCGATGTTGTCGCGCAGGGTGCCGTGGAACAGGGTCACGTCCTGCGGCACGTAGCCGATCTGGCGGCGCAGGCTCAAGGGTTCGAGCTGGGTGCTGGCCAGGTCGTCGAACAGCACGCTGCCGCTTTGCGGGCCATATTGGTTGAGCAGCAGCCGCAGCAAGGTGCTCTTGCCGGAACCGAGCTTGCCGATCACGCCCACCCGTTCACCGGGACGGATCTGCAAATTGAGCTTGTCCAGCAGCGGCGGCGAGTTCGGGTAGGCAAAGCCCACGTCGCGGAACTCGATGCGCCCGGACAGGGGCGGCGCCTGCAGGCTGGCCGCATCGTCGTCCGTGGGCGCTTCCATGATCTTGTTCAGTGCGTGGTAGGACAGCTTGGTCTGCTCCCAGCGCATGATCAGGCCCGCGATCTGGCTCACGGGCGCCAGGGCGCGGCCCGTGAGCATGCTCACGGCGATGATCTGGCCCAGGGTCAGCAAGTGTTCGCCCATCAGCAAGGCCCCCGTGGCCACCACGGCCACGCCGGACAGCGCCAGCACGGCCGTGTTGATGTAATTGACGCGACTGACGATTTCGCGCGTCTCGACGCTGTTGGCGGCGATGGCCACCGTCAGGCTTTCCCATTTGCGCCGGCTCCACGCCTCGGCGCCCAGCACCTTGATGGTGTCGAGGCCATTCATGGTTTCGAACAGGTGCGCCGTGCGCTGCGCGCTTTCCTGCATCGAGGCGGCCACGTGGCGCGCCAGGGCCGCGCGCGAGGCGAAGGCGACCAGCAGCAGGATGGGGATGGCCACCAGGGGCACGAGCACGAGCCAGCCCCCCACCAGCGCGATGACGAGCAGGAACAGCAGCAAGAAGGGCAAGTCGCCCAGGGTCGTCAGGGTGGTGGAAGCAAAGAATTCGCGCACGGATTCGAAATCGCGCACGGTATTGGCCAACGTCCCCCCTGAAGCAGGCCGGCTGGCCGCGCGCAGGCGCAGGCACTGGGCAAAGATGTTCGACGACAGCGCCACGTCCATGCGGCGCGACGCCGTTTCCACCAGTTCGCCGCGCAGCAGGCGCATGGCCAGCTCGAAGCCCGTCAGCGCCACCACGGCGATGGTCAGCACCCACAGGCTGGCCGTGGCATTGTTCGGGATCACGCGGTCGTACACGGCCATGGCGTAGAACGGCACCAGCGCGCCGATGACGTTGAGCACCAGGGTGCCCAGCAGGGCCCAGCGGAAGATCCAGCGGTTGCGGTTGAAGACGTCCCAGAACCAGCGCCCCGCCACCGGCATGCTGTAAAGGAGGCTGCGCTGGTCGTAGAACATCACGGGACGCACGGCCACCCAGCGCCCCTCGGGCACTTCCTGCGCCAGCGCAGCCCCGTCGAGCCAGGAACTGCCTTCGATGCCGGGCACGTGGCACTCATACCGGCCATCGGCCATGGCCAGCACCACCAGCACCTGCCCTTCCCCGTTGAGCAGCAGGGCCGGCATTTCCGTGGGGCGGCGCGGCTTGTCTGCCGGCAACGCGGTGCCGGCCAGGGTGGCCTGCGCCAGCGCCTGGCCGAGGGCATCGGCGGCGGCCGGGCGGACCTGGGCGGCCACGCTGGCGCGCAGGCGCTCGGCCTGCACGGCCACGCCGAACAGGCGCGCCAGGAAGACGATGGCCTCGGCGATGGCATGGGGAGGCATGCCGGCAGCGGCGCGGGAAGTGTCGGAAGGTGGGGTCATGATGGATTCACAATAAAACGCTGCGGCGCGCCGGTCGGGCGCGCCGCAGCGGGCACGCTATCGCTTGCGCGATGAGCGATGAACGAAAATGAAATGCGCCTTAAACGGGCGCGGCGGCGCCCTTGCGGCGGCGCGCCATGCAGCCCAGCAAGCCCAGCCCCGCCACCAGCATGGCCCAGGTCTGCGCTTCCGGCACGGGCGACACGGTAAGCAGGGTTTGCGAGGCAGGATTGACGCTGGTCAAGCTCGTGTAGCTGTACAGGTTCTGGATGGCGCCATGGCCCGTGGCCACGCCCAGCATGGTGTTGGCCTGGCTGACGACGGCATTGCTCAGGTTCTTGAAGCGCAGGTCGCCCGTCAGCAGGTTGGTGTTGTCATTATTCAATTCCCACAGGGCCAGCTGGAAGGCGGCCGCGCCATTCGCGTTGCTGGCCGCATTCGCTACCGACGAGGTATAAAAGCCTTCATACAGGCGCTTGACGGCGTCGCTGGCGGCAAAGGCGCCGCTGCTGTAGCTGTTCGACGCGCTGTTCAAGGCGACGTGCGGGTCCAGGCAAAACGCCAGGAAGCTGTTGCTGTCGTAGCTGACTTGCCAGACGGAAGGCGTGATGGCATTGCCGCTGCCAAAGGCGCCGCCGGTGGCCGTGAACAGGGGCACGCCATAGAAATCGTCGACGGTCAGTTTGGAACCGGCCGCCAGGGCGCTGCTGCTGGCCAGGGCAAAGGCGGCGGCCGCCAGGGTGCCGCGGACGATCAGGTGCATGGATTTTTTCATTATGTTTCCCTAAATATTTATAGTCAGTATCGAAAGGCGCCGGCCCCCTGAGGCAGGGGCCGGCAGCGGTGCCAGGCGCGGTTACGGCCTGGTACGGGACATCAGGCAGCCATTTCCTGGGGCTGGGTCGTTGCGTGGGCCATGGCGCGGCGCAGGACGTCGGCCATGTCGCACTGGGCCTGGACTTCCGCGGCCGGGGCGGCGGCTGGCGCGGCGGCAACCGTCGTCACCGTGCCATCCTGGCCCAGCACCACGTCGAGCGTGCTGTCGTCGCGCAGCAGGTCGGCCATGCTGGGCAGGTGCACGCCGGCGGCGGCCGCATCCTTGGCGTCGACGTTGAAATACACGTCCGTCATGTCGACCGTCTTGCCGTCGGCCAGGGTGGCACTGCTGCGCTCCAGGTGCAGATTGCTGTTGGCGTCGAGGAAAGGCAGTGCCGTGTAGCCCACCGTCAGGCTGGCCACGCCCGCGTCGTGCAGGGACATCAGCTCGCCCTCGTCCGTTACGCCATTGCTGTTGGCGTCGCGCCAGATGCGCAGTTCCGCGAAATGCTCGTCCTTCGCATCGACCACGCCGTCGCCGTTCGAGTCATAGCTGGACAGCTTGGCAAAGCCCGTGCCCTTCTCATTGCCGCCGAACAACTCGGAAATATTGTCGATCTTGCCATTGCCATTGCTGTCGATGGCCAGCAAGCCGTCCTGGGCCGAGACCCAGCCCGTCTGGATGGCGCTGCCCGTGCCCAGCAGGTCGAAGCTGCCGTGGAAGTCGGCGCGGGCGATCGTGTGCACGCCGTCACCGTTCAGGTCGATGACGATGGGCGTGATGGCCGCATCCCAGCTCATGTCGTTCTGGCCCGATGCCAGTTTCAAGATGTCCGTGTAGACCACGTTGGCCGTCGTGCCATTGCTGTTGACGTCCGAATCGATGTTGTCGTTCGTGCCCACGTTCTTCGCGCCCCAGCGCCACGTATCCATGGCGTAGCCCGCGTGATACACGCCCGACTTGTCGAATTTGAGCGAATAGCTGCCCGGATCGAGGTTGCTGAACAGGTAATTGCCATTGGCATTCGTGTAGGTGGTGGCCAGCAGCACGCCGCTGCCCGAGTACAGCTGCACCTTGATGTTGGCGATGCCCGCTTCGTTCGCATCCTGCACGCCGTCGTGGTCGGCGTCGCGCCACACCTTGTCGCCCAGGCTGGCCTTGCGGTAGATGCCCGCATCCCAGCTCATGTCGTTCTGGCCGGCGGCCAGGTTGATCAGGGCCGAGCGCCCCGTGCTGACATCGACGTCGGAATCCGTGGCGTCATTGCCGACATTCGCCTTGGTGTAATAGAAGCCCGATGGACGGATGACTTCGACCTTGTAGCTGCCGGCCGCCAGTTCGCTGAACAGGTAGTTGCCGCTGGCATTCGTCGTCGTCGTGGCGATGACCTGGTTGCCGGCATTGAGCAGGTTGACCTTCACGCCCGCCACGCCCAGTTCGCCCGCATCCTGCACGCCGTTGTAGTTGTTGTCTTCCCAGACGCGGTCGCCGATGGACGCCGTGTTGAGCTTGACCAGGCCCGCGTCCCAGTCCAGCTGCACGTCGCCCGATTTCAGCACGGCCATGGTGGTGGTGTAGCCCGTGGCCGGATTGACGTCGGAATCCGTGGCATAGCCGCCAATGTCCGCCTTGGTGAAGCCGTAGCCGGCCGGCGGCACGAAGCCCAGGTAATAGTTGCCTGGCACCAGGTTGCTGAACAGATAGTTACCGTTCGCATCCGTCGTGGCGCTGGCGACGACGGCGCCGTTGCCGTTGTACAGGTTGACTTTCACGCCGCCCACGCCCGTTTCGCCCGCATCCTGGGTGCCGTTGCCATTCGCATCGAACCACACGCGGTCGCCGATGGACGCCGTCTTGTACAGGCCCGCGTCGAGATCCTTGTAGTTCTGGCCGGCAACGACCGTCACCTGGCCGCTGTTGCCCAGCGCATTGATGTCGCTGTCGAGCGCGTCATTGCTGCCCGCATCCTTGACGGTGGTCAAGTAACCGGCGGGCGCGACGACGGCGATGGAATACGTGCCGGGATCGACGCTGAAGTTGTAATAGCCGGTGGCATCCGTCACGGTCGAGCCGATCACGCTGCCGGCCGCATTCTTCAGCTGCACGGTGACGCCGCCGATGCCGGACTCGCCCGCATCCTGGATGCCGTTGGCGTTCGTGTCATGCCAGACCCGGTCGCCCAGGGTGGCCGGCAGGGCCACGATGCCCGCGTCCACGCTGTGGTTGCTGTCGCCCGAGGCCAGCAGCACCTGCGCCGTGCGGCCATCCACATTCGCGTCCGAGTCGCGCTGGTCGTCGCCGCCCTGGTCCTGGCCCGTGAAGACATAGCCGGCCGGCAAGGTGGTTTTATCGAACTGCACGCTGTAGGCGCCCGGCTTCAAATTCGTGAACAGGTAGTTGCCGTTGGCGTCCGTCACCAGCGGACTGCCGACGGAGTTGCCCGACGCATCGAGCAGGGTCACTTTCACGCCGGCGGCGCCTTTTTCGCCCGCATCCTGCACGCCATTCTTGTTGGTATCGAACCAGACGCGGTCGCCCAGCTCGGCCGTGCGGTACAGGCCCGCGTCCAGGGTCAGATTGGTCTCGCCCGGCGCCAGGGTGACGGGCGCCATCGTGCCGCTGGCGTCGATATTGCTGTCCCTGGCCGTGTCGCCGCCCTGGTTGGCGGCCGTCGGCACGTAGCCGGCCGGCGCCACCACGGTCACGGAATACGTGCCCGGGTTGACGTCAAAGTGGTAGCCGCCGCTGGCGTCCGTCGTGGTGGTGGCCACCACGTTGCCGGCCGTATCCTTCAGCTGCACCACCACGTTGGCGATGCCCGCCTCGCCCGCATCCTGCACGCCGTTGGCGTTCCTGTCTTCCCAGACGAAGTCGCCCAGGTGGGCCATCGGCACCTTGAAGGTCAGGTAATGGGGGACCAGGCTCAGGTCCTGCGCATTGCAGCCGGCCGTGCCGCCGTCGTCGCGCACCTTGAAACCGAGGTCGAAGTCGCCCGCGACCGTCTGGCTGGGCACGAAGACTAGGTGGCCCGCGCGGATGTCGTCGATGGAGACTTCCGTGCCCACCGCCACGGCCACGCCGTTGAGCAGCACCTGCCCCGCCGTCGTCGTATTGGTGATGACGATGGACTTGAAGCCGTCATGCTCGACGTCGTCGTGGAAGCCGAAATCGCCTTCGCTCAGCACGACACTATTGCCGTTGAGCAAAGTAAACGTCTTGTCGGCCGCATCGGGCGCGTCGTTGACGGGGTCGATGACCACTTGCAGGACCAGCTGGACGATGTCGCCATTGCCCTTGTCGATCGTCACCTCGATGGTGGAAAAGCTGCCGTTGTAGTTGGCGGCCCAGTCGCCGGGGCGCACGTAGACGGTATCCGCGTCGAGCAAGCCGAACAGCGGCGTATTCGTGCTCGATTCCGTGTCATCAGGCAAGATAACGTTGAAGGCCTTGATGTTCAGGTCGCCCTGGGCCGTGTAGCCGGCCTGGATCAGCAGGTCGCGGATGTCGAAATTCTTGCTCGTGTCTTCGCAGACGTGGACGGTGGTCGACAGATTGTAGGTGGTCATGCGGCCTCCTGGAAGGAGACGGATGGGGCCAGGGCGCAGTCAGCCTGGCCGTGCAAAGCGGCGAATGTATACATGGGTGGGCTTCCAAGAAGAGACTTGTTTAAAAAATGAAGCCGGCAGCACCTTGTATGCAGTTTCTGGGGACACAGGAGCCAAGCGACGCAACCACACAGCGGGGGGTGATTGTCTTTCTGACATTTAAGTTAGCGCAATTATATCGTCGATATTTGCAAAAGCAAATTGATTTCCATTAATAACAATAAAATTTTTATAATATTTGCGCATTACCGACACCTCCCCTGTGGCCGCCGCTCCCCTGAAAATGCATGGCGCCTTCTCTGCCGCTGCCACAATCGCCTACAATCTCGGGATGAATCAACTTACCCTCGTCCTGCCCTTCGCCCTGCCCAACGCCGAACTGGCTGCCGACCTGCTCAAGGTCTTGCAGGCGCCCGCGCTGGCGGCGCTGCTGTCGCGCACCTCCACTTGCAATTTAGAAACTTTTGACAACATCAACCGCCTGCTGCCGCACGAAGCGTGGCTGGCGCACGCGCTGGGCCTGGCGCCCGCGTCCGGCGGCGCGGCGGCGCAGGCGGCCTTTGCCGCCCAGGCCATGCGCGGCTACGGCCTGGCGCCCGAGCCGGGTGCCCGCTACTTCCTGCTGCATCCGGCCCACCTGGCCATTGCCCGCAGCCATATCAGCCTGGAAGACTTGCGCCAGCTCAATCTGAGCGTAGCGGACGGACGTGCCCTGTTTGACATTGCGGCCCCGTATTTCGCGGAGATCGGCCAGCCGCTGGCGTATGGCGACGCGGGCACCTGGTTCATGCGCGCCGACGCCTGGAGCGACCTGCAGTGCGCCACGCCGGACGCGGCCACCACGCAGGACCTGTCCGTCTGGATGCCGGAAGGCGAGCATGCGCGCGCCGCGCGCCGCCTGCAGAACGAAGTGCAGATGCTGTGGCATGAACATCCCGTCAACGGGGCGCGCGAGGAACGGGGCTTGAAACCCATCAATTCCTTCTGGATCTGGGGCGGCAGCCTGGCCACGGCGCAAGCGCCCGTCTGCGCCGCCCGCCTGCATACCCGGGACGTGCCCGGTTGGCTGGCCGCGCTGGCGGAACCGGCGCAGCGCGAAGCCAGTCCAAGCAGTGTGCTGGCCAGCCCGCAGGACGCCATCGTCGTGCTGGGCGGCCTGACGGAAGCGGCGCAGGCCCAGGAATGGGGCATGTGGCTGCAGCGGCTGCAGGCGCTGGAAACAGACTGGTTCGCGCCCCTGCTGGCGGCCCTCAAGGATGGCCGCCTGGGGCAGCTGCGCCTGGTGCTGAGCCACCGCGACGCCTGGCTGGCCTGCACCACCAGCAAGAACGCGCAGCGCAAATTCTGGCGCGCGATTACCCTGAACAAGTTGAAAGCATCATGACCCGTACCCGCATCGCCACCCGTCCCTGCCCTTACCGCGAATCCGAACTGCTGCGCCAGGGCGGCATCCACCCCGTGCTGGCCCGCCTGTACGCCGCGCGCGGCCTGTCCGACGCGAAAGAACTGTCGATCGAGGCGAAAGACCTGATACCGCCGTCCGGCCTGCTGCACATCGGCGCGGCCGGCGCCTTCCTGGCCGATGCCATTGCCGCCAAGAAACGCATGGTCATCGTGGCCGACTACGACTGCGACGGCGCCACGGCCTGCGCCGTCGCCATCCGCGGCTTGCGCGCCATGGGCGCCGACGTGGATTTCATCGTGCCCAACCGCTTCGAGTACGGCTACGGCCTGACGCCGGAAATCGTCGCACTGACGGCCCGTGAAAAGTCGCCCGACATCATCATCACCGTCGACAACGGCATCGCCAGCATCGACGGCGTGGCCGAAGCCAACCGGCGCGGCATCCAGGTGGTCGTCACGGACCACCATCTGCCGGCCGACACCCTGCCCGACGCGGCCGTCATCGTCAACCCGAACCAGCCCGCCTGCGGCTTCCCGTCGAAGCACCTGGCGGGCGTGGGCGTCGTGTTCTACGTGCTGCTGGCCCTGCGCGCCGAGCTGCGCCGGCGCGGCGTGTTCGATGCGCAGACGCAGCCCAAGCTGGACAACCTGCTCGACCTGGTGGCCCTGGGCACGGTGGCCGACGTCGTGCGCCTCGATACGAACAACCGCATCCTCGTCGCGCAAGGCTTGAAACGCATGCGCAAGGGCAATATGCATGCGGGCGTGGCCGCCCTGTTCCGCGTGGCGGGCCGCGAAGCGCGCAGCGCCACGCCGTTCGACCTGGGCTTCGCGCTGGGCCCGCGCCTGAACGCGGCCGGGCGCCTGCAGGACATGTCGCTGGGCATCGAATGCCTGGTCACGGACGACGAAGGCCGCGCCTGGGCCCTGGCCCAGCAACTCAACGACATCAACCTGAAACGCCGCGAAATCGAGGCGGAAATGCAGGATACGGCCCTGCTGCACCTCGATGATTTCGAGCCGGCCAACAGCAGCACCATCAGCGTCTTCGACGAGTCCTGGCACCAGGGCGTGATCGGCATCGTCGCCTCGCGCCTGAAGGAAAAATTCTACCGCCCGACCATCACCTTCGCGCCCGGCGCGGACGGCTGGATCAAGGGTTCCGGCCGCTCGATCCCCGGCTTCCACCTGCGCGACGCGCTCGACCTCGTGTCGAAACGGGCACCGAGCCTGATCGACAAGTTCGGCGGCCACGCCATGGCGGCGGGACTCACCATCCGCGCCGACGCCTTCGACGCCTTTTCCCAGGCCTTCGAAGCCGTGGGCCAGGCCTGGCTCAGCGCCCAGCAGCTGGAACGGGTGGTGGAAACGGACGGCCCGCTGGAAGACGCCTACTACACGACGGCCTTCATCGAACTGATGGATGAGCAAGTGTGGGGCCAGGGCTTCGCCCCGCCCGTCTTCTGCGATGAATTCCGCGTCGTCAGCCAGCGCATCCTCAAGGAACGGCATTTGAAACTGCTGCTGGAAAAGAACGGCGTGCGCTTCGATGCCATCTGGTTCGGCCACACGGACGCCCTGGGCGAGCGCACGCGGGTCGCCTTCCGGCTCGATGCGAATGAATACAATGGCACGACCAAGGTGCAGCTCATGGTAGAGCACGCCGAACCTGTGTAGTAACACCTGACACAACCTGCTGCGCGTCGGCATAGGTTGCCTGCGATGCTCACCGTACTGGAAGTACGGTTGCGCTTCTCGGCCACCTCTTCCTTCCGCTCGCGACGGTTGCGTCAGGTGTTGCGACGTTGCTGGCCTTATTACTGTGCCTGGAGCAATGTCGCATCAAAGCACTGCGGAAGCTCTGTAAGCAGCCCCCACTCCAGCCGAAAGCAGCACCATGTTGACAGGCCTGAACCACCTCACCCTCTCCGTGCGCGAGCTGGCGCGCAGCGTCGCCTTTTACCGCGACATGCTGGGCCTGCGCCTGCATGCGCGCTGGGACAGGGGTGCGTATCTGTCGGCCGGGGAGTTGTGGCTGTGCCTGTCGCTGGAAGGACAGGACACCGCCGCGCTGGCCAGCCCCGCCTACACGCACTATGCGTTTGCCATCTCGCAGCAAGACTTCCCCGCCTTTGCCGCGCGCCTGCGCGCCGCCGGCGTGTCCGAATGGCAGCAAAACCGCAGCGCCGGCGATTCCCTGTATTTCCTCGACCCGGACGGCCACCGGCTGGAAGCCCATGCGGGCAGCCTGGCGCAGCGCCTGGCGGCGTGCCGCGCGGCGCCGTATCCGGGCATGATCTTCACGGATTGACGGCGGCCAACGCCCATCAATTCGTGAAATTCGTGAAATTCATTAAGCGACTGAAAACGCATTGCATTGTTGCAATGAGATAACGCCGTTATGCTTCGATAACCCCCGGATAATCTTGCTTTTAAGACTTAATCAAGCAGACAAGATTGCCGCACGAAATGGGGAAATATGCGACATTTTGATGCATTAAAAGAAATGTTGATTGGAAATAGTAAACACTTTATTTGGCAGATTCACTAGAATTGGCAAGGCATCTGGAAATTCCTAATGATGCATGATCAGTTCTGAGGGCAAACCCGTCGAAAGGCGGGGACGCAAAGCCACCGGCCTACCGCGCGCAAGCGCCACGGCAGCGGGGTTGCCAATGCAGGGCCAGCACCGCCAGCGCGCGGCGCCAGGCCCGGGAGCATTGTCGAGATGTGGCCCTCGCCCAACTCGGAGAGTCTCGCCATGAAAAGTATTCTTCCCCTGCCTTCCCGCCACGGGCGCTTGCTGCTGGGCGCCACTGCCGCCGTCCTGTTGGGCGCCTGCGGTCCCGGCCAGGACACGTCGGCACCGCCCGCCGCCCTCGCCACGGCGGCGACACAGTTCAGTGTCGAGGTACCCGTCCTCCCCGCCGCCGTCGGCGCGCTGGTGGCGCAGCCGATGTTCCACACGGCGCCCGCCCTGCTCGATGCGCCTGACGGGCGCGACAACGCCAACAGCAGCGGCTCGGCCCACTGGCGTCCGCACCTGCAGCGCGTGCCCCGCGCCATGGCGGAAATGAACACGCGGCGCCTGACGGCGCAAAGGATCGCCGCCGCGGAGCAGGCCGCGCTGAATAGCGCGCCCCTGCTGGCCGGCGGCGCGGCGGACACCGTCGCGCCCATGGCCGGCGCCGGCGTGGTGGCCACGTACTCGCCCGCGCAAATCCGCGCCGCCTACGACCTGCCCGCGCTGCCGGCGGCGGGCACGGCGCTGACGCCGCTCCAGGCGGCCCAACTGGGCGCGGGACAGACCATCTACATCATCGATGCCATGCATGACCCGAACGTGGCCGCCGAGCTGGCCACCTTCAACCAGAAATTCGGCTTGCCCGCCTGCACCAGCAAAGCCATCGCCACCAGCGCCGCTCTGCCCCTGCCGGCCGCGCCCGCCGGCGGCTGCGAGCTGTCCGTTGTGTACAGCACGCCGTCGAACACCATGACGGCCACGGCGCCCGCCTATAACTCGGGCTGGGCCATGGAAATCGCGCTCGACGTGCAATGGGCCCATGCGACGGCGCCGCTGGCCCGCATCGTGCTGATCGAGGCGCCCGACGCTTCCATCAACAGCCTGCTGGGCGCCGTGCGCCTGGCCAACCTGATGGGGCCGGGCATCGTGTCGATGAGCTTTGGCGCCGCCGAAGGCAGCTGGACGGCGTCCGTCGACAGCGCCTTCACGGGCAAGAACATGACCTACCTGGCCGCCACGGGCGACTCGGGCAGCGGCGTGTCGTGGCCGTCCGTGTCGCCCAACGTGCTGGCCGTGGGCGGCACCACGCTCAGCTACAGCGGCAGCGGCGCCCGCAGCGAGACGGCCTGGTCCGGTACGGGCGGCGGCATCAGCGCCTACACGGCCCTGCCGGCCTACCAGACGGGCAGCCTGCCCGGCCTGGGCAACCTGTTGCGGCGCAACGTGGCCGACGTGGCCTTCAATGCCGACCCCGCCACGGGCCAGTACACGGCCGTCATGGCGCAAGGCAGCAGCACCGCCAGCTGGCTCAGCATCGGCGGCACCAGCCTGTCCACGCCGCAATGGGCCGGCCTGGTCGCCATCGCCAACGCCAGCCGCGCGCTGCAAGCCAAGGCGGCGCTGGGCGCGCCGCACGCCATGCTGTACGGCCAAATCGCCGCCGTGCCCGGCACCTATGCCAGCAGCTTTGCCGACATCACGCAGGGCAGCAACGGCAGCTGCAGCGTGTGCACGGCCCGGGTCGGCTATGACCCGCTGGGTGGCCTGGGCACGCCGAACGCCAAAAGCCTGCTGGCCAGCCTGTCGGGCACGCAGCTCGCCCCCGCCGCCCCCGTGGTGGCGCCGGCCAGCATCAGCGGCGCGGCCGGCAAGCCCCTGTCGTTCACCGTCGCGGCCACCGCTTCCAATCCCCTCGGCTACACCATGCTGGGGGCGCCGTCCGGCATGAGCATCGCCGCCACCGGCGTGGTCAGCTGGCCCGCCCCCGTGGCGGGCACCTATGCCGTGACCATGGTGGCCAGGGATATCGTCAGCGGCATGAGCGGCCAGGGCGTGTACGCCATCGTCATTGCGCCCGTCGCGCCGCCCGTCGTCGCCGCCGGCGCCATCACGGGCAAGGTTGGCACGGCGCTGGCGTTCAATGTCAGCGTCACGGCCGCCAATCCCGTCAGCTATGCGCTCGCCGGCGCGCCGGCCGGCATGGCCATCAGCAGCGCCGGGCTGGTCAGCTGGGCCGCGCCCGTGGCCGGCACCTATGCCGTCACCGTGACGGCCACGGACAGCAAGACTGGCCTGAGCGGCAAGGGCATCTACACGGTGGCCATCGCCGCCCCGCTCGCGCCCGTCGTGACGGTCGCCGGCGTCAGCGGCAAGCCGGGCGTGGCCCTGTCGTTCACGGCCACGACGGTGGCGCCCAACCCCGTCACCTACAGCCTGGCGGGCGCGCCGTCCGGCATGAGCATCAATGCGGCCGGCGTCGTCAGCTGGGCCAGCCCCGTGCTGGGCAGCTACAGCGTGACCGTCATCGCCAGGGACAGCAAGACGGGCTTGACGGGCCAGGCCGTGGCGGCGGTGAAGATCGCCGCCGCCGGTCCCACGATCAGCGCCGCCGCCATGACGGGCGTGGCGGGCAAGGCCATGAGCGGCAGCATCGCGCTGGCGGCGCCGGGCGCCACGTCGCTGTGGATCTCGATCACGGGCGCGCCGCTGGGCATGCAGTTTTCCATGAGCGGCATGACCATCACGGCCAGCTGGCCGCAGCCCGTGGCCGGCAGCTATGCGCTGAAGGTGGTGGCGCTGGACAGTAACGGCTTGACGGCGCAGCTGACTGTGCCCGTGACCGTCACGGCAAGATAGACCGGCGCAGACGTCCCGCCAGCGGGGCGCCCCGGGACACCCGTCCTGGCGCGCCCGTTTTGCCTGCGCGCGGTCCTTGCAATGAATCCAGAAAAGGAGTATATGTAGTCCTCAAACAGAGTTCCATTGAAGGACATGCCATGAATCTCGCCTACGCCTACCCGAAAAGCCGCTTCGAGCCGGCCGTGCTCGTCGACCTGAATGCCAAAGCCGAGCGCGAGCGATTGTCGCAGGCGGCACTGAAAGGATTCTTCAAGCTGGCCGCCGCGTGGAAGCTGCGCGACGACGATGCGCGCGAATTGCTGGGCGGCCTGTCCAGCAGCGCCTACTACGAGTGGAAGAAGCAGCCGGACCGCGTGCTGGAAGTGGACCGCATCACGCGCATTTCCTATTTGCTGGGCATCTACAAGGCCTTGCACATCCTGTACGGCGACAAGCTGGCCGACGAATGGGTGAGCCTGCCCAACAAGAATCCCGTGTTTGGCGGGCGCACGCCCCTGTCGCAGATGCTGGCCGGCGGCCTGCTGGCCATGCAGACGGTGCGCAAGCTGCTCGACGCGCGGCGCGGAGGGCTGTAATCTTGGCCGCCGCTGCCACTGAACACCTGCCGCCGCTGGCCGCGCTGCGCCAGATCGACACGTGCCGGCTGATCCCCTCGCGCTTCGCCGACATGGAAGACTCCGTGCTGGCGCCCCTGGCCGAAGACGACGATCACCTGCGCGAGCTGTTCGAGCTCGATAACGCGACGAATGCGCGCCTGGTGGCGGAATATGGCGGCGCGCCAGGCATCGGCGTGGACGAGCTGGTGTTTGGCGTGCCCCACTTCCGCATCATCAATGCGGCCTACACCTATGCCCGCCCGGAAGGGGCGCGCTTCAACGATGGCGAACGGGGCGCCTGGTACTGCGCCTTCGACATGCAAACGGCGCTGGCCGAGATCATTTTCCACAAGACCGTGGAATACCAGGAAATCGACTATTTCGACGACAGCGTCAGCTACCAGTCGCTGCTGGCCGATTTTTCCGCCAGTTTCCACGACCTGCGCGGCCAGCAGCGCTATGCCGCCTGCCTGGACCCGGCCAGCTATATCGCCTCGCAAGACCTGGCCGCCGTGCTGCTCGAAGCCGGCTCCATGGGCGTCATCTTCCCCAGCGTGCGGCACGCCAGCGGCACCAACCTGGCCTGCTTCCGCCCTGCCCTGGTGGGCAATGTTCGCAAAGGCGCCGCCTATCGGTTAACATGGCGGGGTACGCCGACGCCGCGCGTGGAAGCCCTGTAAGGCAAACCCGCCGCGCGCAACAGCAGCCGACTCACCGAACATTGATATTTCGCATGCAAACCAATCCCGAAAAAGACACCGAACTGCGCCTCAAAGTCAACAGCGAAACGGCCCGCCTGGCCTGGAGCGAGCTGGAAAAGCATTTCGCCCAGGGCAACGTCGTCTGGGTCGCCAATGAGCTGGACCTGGTCGAAGTGGCCGTGCGCATCTCGCACGACGACAAGGCCAGTATCGCGCAATGGATGGCCGACGGCAAAATCGCCAAGGTCTCCGACCAGCAGGCGCTGGACTGGCAGGCCGCCGACGCATCCCTGTGGGCCGTCGTCGTCAGCCCGTTCATTCTGGTGCAGCAGGAAAAGCCCACCAAACACTGATGCCTACAGGCTGCGCTCGAGCATCAGGCGCAGCGCAACGCTGCCATCGAGGGTCGTCACGCTGTCGCTGCGGCCTTCGCCATCCACCCAGGATTGCCCTTGCACCCGTTGCTGGTGCAGCAGGTTGGAGGCCGACAGGCGCACGCGCGTTTTCGCGTCCGGCTGCCACAGCGCATACGCGTCGAGGGTGCGCCGCACGCCCGCATGGCTGCCGGCGTGCGCATCGAGCCGCGCCAGGCCGCCCGTCTGCACGTTCAGATTGCCGCCCATGCTCATCCCCGGCGAGCGCCGGTAATCGAGTCCCAGGTTGAGCGTGGCCGGCACCTGGCTGGCCAGGCGGTTGCCGGGACCCGGCACGGCGGCGACCCTGGACCAGTTGCGCCCCGCATTGGCGCGCACGTCGACGTCGGGCGCCTGCACCCACCAGGTCCGCACGGGAAATTTCACATCCAGCTCGATGCCGCGCACCGTGGCCGCGCCATTGTTGAACGGGCTGGCCGTCCAGACGCCATCGTGCAGGAACAGGCGCTGCACGGTGACGTCGCTGATGCGCCGCGCGAATGCCGACAGGCTGGCCACGCCGCTCTTGCCAAAATAGCTTTCATACGCCGCGTCCAGCCCCCACGCCAATTCCGGGCGCAGGTCGGGATTGCCCTGGAAATCAGGATTGTTGGCGCTGTTGCCATTGTTGACGGTATAGCGGCGCGGCACCAGGTTGCGCGTGGTGGGCGCCTTGTAGGTGCGCGCCAGCGCCAGCCGCAGCTGGTCGCGCTCCTGCTGCGGCAACTTCCACAGCAGCTGCGCCACGGGACTCCAGACGCTGGCCCGCGTGCGCACTTCGCTCAAGGTGCGGCCCTCGGTCGCCGTCTGCAAGCCTTCCCAGCGCACGCCCGCATACATTTGCAGCCGCGGCGTCACGTCCCATTCATCCTGCGCATACAGGGCCAGGCGCCGCACGTCGGCCGTGTAGTCTTCATCGAGCGCATACGGCGCGCCGCCGGCAAGATACGTGTCGCGCTGGCGGCGCGACTCGCTGCGGCGTATCAGGCTGCCATCCCAGCCCAGGCTCAGGGCGTGGCCGTCACCGAGCCGGCCCAGGTATTTGCCGCTGCTGTTGACGCTGTCGTCGACGGCGTCGGAAACCACGCCGCGCAGCAGCAGGGGCGCGCCAGCGGCCACCTCGCCATGGAAAAGGTAATCCGTGTCGCGCCGGTTGTGGTTGACACCCAGCCTGGCCGTCAGCTTGCCCGCCGCCCCCAGCGCGTGCGCCCAGCTCACATCGCTGCGCGCTGAAAACACGCTGGCTTGCGAGGTGGCGCCATTGCGCGGATAGCTGGAGGCCGCTCCCAGCAAGGTCGTTTCGCGCGCCACGCCGTCAAACCCTGTGCGGTACCAGTCCAGCAGGCTTTGCCAGGTGATGGTGTCGCCCTTGTCCAGGGTCCAGTGCAGGCGCGGCGTCAGGCTGGCCTTGTTGACGGACGAAGCATTGCGCGTGCGCGTGTCGCGCAGCGCCAGCAGCGTGCCGGTGGCATCGGCGCTTGTTTCAGTCATCCTTCCCGCCACATCGTCGGCAGTGCGCTCGAGCGCGCCCGTCAGCGCATAGGCGAAACCGGGCAGCTTGTCCGCCACGCGCAGCGACGCGGCAGGTTGCCAGCGGCCCTCCTGCCGGCCCGCGCCCAGCTTCCCTTCGCGCTCGGCGCCGCTGGCGCCCTTGCGCAAGACCACGTTGATGCTGCCGGCGACGGCTTGCATGCTGTATTCGGCCGTCGCGCTGCGCAAAATCTCGATGCGCTCGATCATCTCGGGTGCGATCGATTCGATGGAAAAACCCGGTGGCGCGGGGTCGCCGTTGATCAGCATCTGCGTGTAGCCGGCCCCCAGCCCCCGCATGCGCACCTCGCCGCCGACGATGGAGACGCCGGGCTGGCGTTTCAACGTCGCGGCCAGGCTGCTGTCCCCATATTGAGCCAGGTCGTCGCGGCTGACGATGATCTTCGCGGCCGTGTCGTCGCGCCGCTGCTGCACGCCGCTGGCGGCGGTAATTTCAACCTTTTGCAGCGGCGCATCGTCGGCGCAGGCCGCGGCGGGCAAGAGCAGGAAAAAAAGCGGGGATAAAAGCGAAGGGAAAAGCGGGGAAAACGGGCTGGCGCTGCGCATGATGCCTTTTTCTACACTGCGGGTTGGGAAGCGCAGTGTAGAGGATTTGACAATGCGCAGCAAGCGCATTGTCCAGCCATGCTCAATGCCCGCCGCCCAGATAGGCCGCGATCACCTTCGGATCATTTTTCAGGCTTTCCGCCGGCCCGTGCACGGAAATGCTGCCGTTTTCCAGCACGTAGCCGTAATCGGCCACGTTCAGGGCGGCGGCGGCGAACTGCTCCACCAGCAGCATGGTCACGCCTTCCGCTTTCAAGCGCGTGATGATGCGGAAGACTTCTTCCACCAGAATGGGCGCCAGGCCCATCGACGGCTCGTCCAGCAGGATCACTTCCGGGTTCAGCATCACGGCGCGGGCCATGGCCAGCATCTGCTGCTCGCCGCCCGACAAGGTGCCGGCCAGCTGGTCGCGCCGCTCCTTCAGACGGGGGAACAGCTCCATGGCCTTGTCCAGGTCGGCCTTGATGTCGCCTTTCGGGCGCGCCCGCGTGAAGCGGGGAAAGGCGCCCAGCAACAGGTTGTCCGTCACCGACATCGAGGCGAACACGCGCCGCCCTTCCGGCGAATGGGCCAGGCCGGCGCGCGCGATGCGGTGGGAATCGAGGCCCGTGACGTCCTTGCCGCCCAGGGTGACGGAACCGGATCTGGGTTTGAGCATGCCGGAAATGGCGCGCATGGTGGTGGTCTTGCCGGCGCCGTTCGAGCCGATCAGGGTCACCAGCTTGCCTTTCGGCACGTCGAGCGAAATGCCGTGCAGGACTTCGACTTTGCCGTAGGCGGCGTGCAGATTATTGATCGATAACATGATGTCCCCGTCAGTGTGCTGGTACGGTGGTGGCTGCGGCGTCGCTGCTGCCGCCCAGGTAAGCCTCGATCACCTTCGGATCGCCCTGCACGGCGGCGGGCGCGCCTTCGGCGATCTTCTGGCCGAAGTCGAGTACCGTCACCACGTCCGACAGGGCCATCACCACGTCCATGTGGTGCTCGATGAGGATGATGGTGATGCCGTGCTCGCGGATCTTGCGGATGATGGCCATCAGCTCCTTGATGTCGGGCGCCGTCAGGCCCGCCGCCGGCTCGTCGAGCAGCAGCAAACGCGGGTTCAGGCCCAGCGCGCGGCCGATTTCCAGCAAGCGCTGCTTGCCATACGGCAGGTTGCGCGCCTCCTCGTCCGCCAGGTCGGCCAGGCCGACGAATTCCAGGATGCTGGCCGCCCGCTCGCGCGCCACCTTTTCCTCGCGCTTGTAACGGGGCGTGTGCAGCATCACGTCCAGCACGTTCGATTTGAAGGTGTTGTGCAGGCCCACCAGCACGTTTTCCGTGGCCGTCATCTCGCCAAACAGCTGCACGTTCTGGAAGGTGCGCGCCACGCCGCCCAGGGCGATCTCGGACGGCGTGCGCCCGGAGATGACGGCGCCGGCAAATTCCACCTTGCCCGCCGTCGGCTTGTAGATTCCCGTGAGCACGTTCATCATGGTGCTCTTGCCCGAGCCGTTCGGCCCGATCAAGCCGTGCACGGAGCCTTGCGTGACGTTCAAGTCCACCTGGTTCAGCGCCTTCAGGCCGCCGAACTGCATCAGCGCCTGCTCCACGCGCAGCAGGGGCGCGCCGCGCGGGCCGCCTTGCGCCGGATCAAGCTGGGCAAAGGGCGCGACGCCGCTGGCGGCCACGGATTGCACGTGGCGCCGGCCCTTGCCGACAAAGCTCATCAGGAAACCGACGATGCCGTCCTGCAGGTAGTACACGACGAACAGGGTCATCAGGCCGAAGATGGTCAGGCGCCAGTCGACCATGTTCTCCAGCCGGTAGGAAAACGCGGCCAGGCCGATGGTGGCCACCAGGGGCACGATCACGCCGCGCACGGTGGAACGCCCTTTCGCCAGCATGAGCGCGGAGCCGATCACGCCCAGCACGGCGGCGCCGACGGCGATCTTGCGGAACAGCTCGATATCGGCCAGCAAACTGGGCAGCATGACGACGATGAGGGCGCCGATCAGCGCACCGGAACGCGTCTTGCGCCCGCCCATGATGACGGCCAGCAGGAACAGGATCGTCAGCTCGAAGTTGTAGGTATTGGGCGAAATGTACTCTTCCGAATACGCATACAGGCTGCCGGCCAGGCCCGCGAAACCGGCGCTGATGACGAAGGCATACACCTTGTAGCGGTACACGGACACGCCCATGCAGTCGGACGCGATGGGGCTGTCGCGCAGCGCCTCGAAGGCCCGCCCCAGGTTCGATTTCAGGATGCGGTGCACGACGACGAGCGAAATGACCATCAGCGCGGCCACCATGTAGTAGTACTCCACTTCGCTCAATTTGTGGCCGATGACGACGGGCTTGTGGATCTTGATGCCCATCGGCCCTTCCGTCAGGAAGCTCATTTCATTGATCAGGATTTGCACGATGGTGCCGAAGGCCAGGGTCACCATGGCCAGGTAGGGCCCCGTCACGCGCAGGGCCGGCAAGGCGAGGATGGCGCCGAACAGGGCCGCGCCCAGGATGCTGGCGGGGATGGCCAGCCAGAACGGCGCGCCCAGCTTGAACACCAGCACGCCCGTGGCGTACGAGCCGATGCCGAACAGGCCCGCATGGCCCAGCGACACTTGCCCCGTGTAGCCGACGACGATGTCGAGGCCGAACAGCAGGATGGCGTAGATCAGGATGGTCTCGGCCAGGTGGATGTAATACGGATTCGGGATGACGACGGGGAACAGCGCGAGCACGGCCAGTCCCGCCGCGCTCAATGCGAGCATGGTGATTTTCTTGTTCATGGCGTCCTCAGACTTTCTTGATCGCGGCTTTGCCGAACAGGCCGGACGGCTTGATGGCCAGCACCAGCAGCAGGAGCAGCAGGCCCGGCACTTCCTTGTAGCCCGTGGAGATGTAGTAGCCCGTGGTGGTCTCCGCGATGCCCAGGATCAGGCCGCCGACGATGGCGCCCACGCCCGACGTCAGCCCGCCGATGATGGCCACGGCGAACGCTTTCAGGCCCAGCGAGGCGCCCATGGTGGCGCCCGTCAGGGTCAGCGGCGCCACCAGCACGCCCGCAAACGCGGCCGTGGCCGACGACAGGGCGTAGGAAAACGTGATGACCATGCCCGTGTTGATGCCCATCAAGCCGGCCGCATCGCGGTCATTCGCCGTCGCCACCACGGCCTTGCCGTAGATGGACTTGCGGTTGAACACTTCCACGGCCAGCATGATGGCCAGCGCGCCGACGATGACGGCCACCTGCATCTGCTGCACGTTGGCGCCGAATACCTGGAACGGCGCGGCCGACAGGGGCGACGGGAACATCAGGTCATCCTTGCCCCAGATGTTTTCCGCCACGTTCTTGAAAATGATGGCCAGCGCAATGGTCGACATGATCCAGCCGAATTCGGACTTGATCTTGATGGCGGGCCGCACGCCGATCCACTCGACGAACACGCCCTGCAGGGCGCCGAAGGCGATGACGATGGGGATCATCAGGAGATAGCTCATGTAGGGGCCGCCGTGGATGGTGCCCACCAGCGACAGGCCCACCAGCGCGCCCAGCATCAGGGACTCGCCCTGGCCGAAGTTGAGGGTGCCGGAAGTGGCAAAGGTCAGCTGGTAGCCGAAGGCGATGACGGCATAGATCATGCCCAGCGCGATGCCGCTGAAGACGAGCTGCAGGAAGATTTCCATGGTATTCCCCGAAGGACGGAAGATAAAAAAATGGCCAGTCCTGATTCCTCAAGGCTGGCCATTGCGCGGCGAGCGTCCGCCAGGCTTATTTCGCGAGGACGACCTTGCCGTCCCTGACTTCGCCGAAGACCGTCAGGTCGGCCGTGATCGCCTCATGGTTGGTCTTGCTGAACGGCTTGTTGTAGGTGGTGACGGCGCCTTCCACCTTCTCGTTCAGGTTTTCCAGCGCGGCGCGCACTTTCGGGCCGTCCGTGCCGCCCGCCTGCTTGAAGGCGGCGGCCAGCAGGTAGATGGAATCGTAGCCCTGCGCGGCCGACACGGCCGACGGCATGCGCCCGCCCGACGGCTTGTAGGCGGCGATGTAGGCATCGATGAAGGCCTTGCGCTTCGGCGTGCTGGCATCCTGGATGAAGGTTTGCGGCATGCGCGTGCCGTCGCCGTTCTTGCCCGCGTTATCGATGAAGTTACCCATGGCCAGGGTCCAGCTGCCGATCAGCGGTACTTTCCAGCCCAGTTTTTCCATGCCGTTGGCGATCTGCGCCAGTTCCGGGCCGATGCCGTAGGTCAGCACCACTTCCGCGCCGGCCTGCTTGGCTTTCAGCAGCTGGGCCGTCATGTCGACGTCCTTGATGTTGTATTTCTCGACGGCAACAGGCTTGATGCCTTTCTTGTCCAGCGCTTTTTCCAGGTCTTCGCGACCCAGCTGGCCGTAGTTGGTGGAATCGGCCAGGATCGCCACTTTCTTGAACTTGCGGCGCTCGACGGCTTCCTCGACGATCATGTGCGACTGGATCTGGTCGTTGGCGGCGTTGCGGAAGATGTAGTTTTCAGGCTGGTCGGCGAACTGCTTGGTGACGATGGACCCCGTCGCCACGTTGTTCATGACGGGAATCTTGGCTTCCTGATAAAAGCGCTGCGACGCGAGGGCCACGCCCGTGTTGATGTAGCCGACGGTGGCGGCGACCTTTTCCTTGTTGATGAGCTCCTGGGCGATCTGCACGCCCCGTTCATTCTTGGCTTCGTCGTCGCGCTCGATCAGCAACAGCGAACGGCCCATGACGCCGCCCTTGGCATTGATTTCGGCCACGGCCAGCTTGACGCCGTCGCGCATCGACACGCCCATCGGCGCGGAACCGCCCGTGAACGGGCCGGACACGCCGATCTTGATGGGGTCGGCTGCGACTGCCGCTTGCGAGAAACCCAAAACCAAACTTGCCACGAGCAATTTCTGTTTCAAATTCATTGTCATCTCCTGTAATACAACGTTTTTAATGCCACTTATTTTTATAGTCGTACGCTGGATAACCGCCCCATCGATAAATCATTGTAGGTTAGTAAACATGCCCCAGCAACAACAACATATGACGCGTCGCAGCATGCAAAAAAGGCCGGTTTACCCGTCCGATGTCAGTCTTTTGTAAGGAAAATATGGCGCAAATTGGCACACCCTGCGCCAGCCTGCAACAGTGCTGTGGCAAAGCGCCACAGCCGGATGCAAGCAAACTGGACAATCAAGCGGGCTGCTGATCTGGCGCAAGGCTGCCCCTGACGGGCATGCTAAGTTCGGCCATACCGGCGCCCGTGCGCAGGCCCATCCAGCATCCCACCCTTGGAGGCGATATGCAGCGCCCGTCGACTATCCCGCTCCCCGCCCTGCTCCCGGCAACGCTCGCCGCCCTGCTGCTGGCCGGCTGCACCGCCAACCTGGCGCCCGTGCGCACGTTTGCCGAGCAGACCCACAAGCTGTCCGGCAGTTTCGACCCCATGCTGGCCGGAACGTTCAACAGCTGCACCGACAAGGCCTTGCGCAAGCGCCTGATCCTCGCCGAGCGCTTCGACGCCCAGGCCAGCGAACAGGCGGCGCGCGCCGATTGCGCGCCCGTCGCCCAGGCCAGCGTGGCGATCGGCAAGCTCAACGATGTACTGGCGCGCTACGCACAGACCCTGGCGGCCGTGGCGGACGAAAAATTGCCCGTGCACAAGGAAGAATTCACGGCGCTCGGCGATGCGCTGGGCGGCCTGGCGCAGCCGGGCGGCGGCGCGCCCCTGCTCGATGCGGACAAGCTGTCGAAGGTGGTGAAACTGAGCGAACACCTGAGCCGGCTGGCCACGCAGCGGCTGCAGAAATCGGCCCTGCGCGAATTGCTCGACGAGCAGGAAGCCGTGACGATACTCAGCAATGCATTGAAGGAATATGCGCAGCGTAACTACCGCGCCGGTTTGCAGGACGAACTGCGCGACCTGGCCCTGCTGCGCGGCGCCGTCGACAGCGCCGCGCCGCGCGAACCGCTGGCGGCCAACTACATCCGCGCGCGCCTGCACCTGGAAAGCCGGCAACTGCAGGAACGGGAAAGGATCGTCGCCGCGTACGTGGCCGCCGTCGATGCCCTGCAAGCCAGCGTGGCCGCGCTGCGGGCCAATCTCGACCGGCTGCAGGCGCCGGAACTGGAGCAGCAGCTGGCACAGTTTTCCGGCCACGTGGCTGCGCTGCAAAAACAGGCGGCCTTCTATGGCCCCGCCCGCTGGTAAGCCCCGCGCATACAGGAGTATCCCATGCCCCCATTGACCGAACTGACGAAGGACCAGGCCTACGCCATCGCCGACAGCCTGGCGCAGGCATCGAGCCTCGTGCTGGAATTGCGCATCCGCGAACGGGACGCGCTGGCGCCGGAAGAGCGCATGCTGCTGGAGCAGTATGAAAATCACCTGGACCAGATGGTGGCCCTGTTCCGTGCCTACGGCATCAGCCTGATCGCCGAAGGCGCCGAGCAGGCGCGCGGCGACATCGAGGGCGCCATCGCCAAGGGCAAGCTGCAGCTCAGGCGCATCGCCGACGTCAAGGCGGCCATCGCCGCGGCGGCCAGGCTGGTCGACCTGGGCGCGGCCATCCTGTCACGCGACCCCTTCGCCATCGGCGAGGCGGCGGCCAGCCTGCGGGCCAGGCCAAAGAAGGCCGAAGCGGCGTAGACGGCCGCCTCAGGGTTCGGCGGCGCGGTGTCCCATCGCGTGCGTGGCCATCTTCAGGTACAGGTTCGCCTGCTCCTCGCTGTGCGCATAGCCCATGCGCCCCTCCGCCAGGGCCACGGATTTCTGCTGCAGCGCTTCCGGATACTCCGCGTCGCAGGCGGCGTCGAGCCAGAAGCGCGCCTGTTCCTCGTCAGTCTCCAGCAGCATGTTCGCCAGGATGAACATGGCCGGCGCCACGCCGCGCCGCGCGGCCTGTTCCAGCGAGCGCAGGGCGGCCGCGTCATCCCGCTCTCCGCCCATGCCGTTCTTCAGCATCAGGCCCAGGTAGTACGCGGCGGGACCGCTGCCCTGCCCCGCCGCCTGCGCGAACAGCGCGCGCGCCTGCGGCTGGGTCGCATCTCCCGCGCGCATCAGGACCTTGGCCCGGGCCGTGACGTCGGGCGCCGACGCTGCCACGGGGGCTGCCAGCGCGGCCGCCAGCAGCCAGGCCGCCAGCTTCATTTCGACAGGTCGAGCTGGTACAGCGCAAAGCCCTTGCCGGCGCCATCGTCCGCCTTCAGCTGGCGCACGTTGTCGATGCCGGCCGCGCTGGCCAGTTCGATCACATTCGGCGCGGAATGAAATACCACGGGGCCTTTCGTCACGGCCCTGGCAAAGGTCCAGCTGCGCGCCGAACCGTTTTTCGCGCGCGTCAGGTTTTTTTCCTGCGTGACGTAGGCGATCAGCAGTTCGCGGTTGTTGTCGGGCGAGGCCACCACCGTCTTGCTGCCATCGAGGCCGGGGAAATTGCCGCCGCCGCTGGCGCGGTAGTTATTCGTCGCGATGAGGAATTCCTGGCTGGCGTCCACCGGCTTGCCCTGGTAGGTGAGCGCCTTGATGCGCTGGCCGGGTGCTTGCGTGATGTCGATCTGGTAGCGCACGTCGGCGCTGGTGATGGCGTCGAAGTTGTAGCTGGGATGGGCCGTGTTGACCAGTTCCTGCGGCTCCGTCTTGCTGACATCGATGGTATTGAAGCGCCGCGCCGACTGCTCCAGCCACGCCTTCAGTTCCGCGCCATTCATCTTCACGCCGTACAGCGCATTCGGATACAGATACAGGTCGGCCGCGTTGTTCAGCGCCACATTGCCCGCCTTGACGTCCGTGTAGTCGGACACGCCGGCCGAGCCGCTCTTGAACGGCGAGGACATCGACAGCACGGGCAGGTGCGCGTACTGCGGCAAATTCGCCTTCACGTAGGCGGCCAGGTAGGCAGCCTGCGCCTGGTTCACCACTTCGATGGCACTGACGTCGCCCGCGTCGGCGAAATACGTCGACATGCGGAAGTCCGTCGCGCCGACGGGCGTCTGCACGTAGGCAATCGTCGCCGCGTGTTCTTCCGCCACCAGCTGGGCGATGGCCGCATCGGGCTGAACGTAACTCTTGTCCCCGTTCTGGATGCCGCGCGCTTCCACCGTGGTGGCGCTCTTGTCGACCACCCACTGCTTGCCGTCGTGGCGCAGGTGCAGGCCGATCACGCCCAGGTGCTTGCCCCACAAATTGGCCATCACGGTGGGCACGCCGTTCACCAGCCCTTTGACCTTGTCGACGCCGGGCAGGTTAAACTGCGGCACCGTGCTCGTCGCGTTCGGGAACAGCTGGTGCGAATGGCCGATCAGCATGGCGTCCACGCCCGGCACCTGCGACAGGTAGTAATTGCCGTTTTCCATGGTCGGCGAGTACGGGCTGTCATCGAGGCCGCCGTGCGAAATGGCCACCACCAGTTCGGCGCCCTTGGCGCGCATCTCGGGAATGTACTTTTCCGCCGTCTCGCGCACGCCCTGCGTGTAGACCCGCCCTTCCAGCCAGCGCTTGTCCCACGCCATGATGGTGGGCGGCGCAAAGCTGATGATGCCCACCTTCACGGTGGCGGTCACGGGCTGGCCATCCGGGCCGGTGGCCGTGATCTGCTTGTCGAGGATGTGATATGGCGCAAACAGGGGCTTGCCCGTCTTGACGCTGTAGACGTTGGCCAGCACCTGCGGGAACGCGGGGCCGGCACAGCGGGGCTTGGCCGCGTCCACGCTGTCGACGTCGAAGCGGTTGCCCGTCACCTGGCTCAAAAAGGCCAGGCCGTAGTTGAATTCGTGGTTGCCGATGCCGCCGCCGTCCACCTTCAGCAGATTCATGGCCTTGTAGATGGCCAGGGTCTGGTCGCAGGCCAGCGGCTTCACCAACGCCTGGTAGTCGGCCAGTGCCGTGCCCTGGATGGTGTCGCCGTTGTCGAGCAACAGATTGTTCGGGAATTGCGCGCGCGCCTGGGCGATCAGCGTGGCCGTGCGTTCCAGGCCGATCGACGGCTCCGCCTGCAGCTTGTAGTAATCATAACTGAGCACGTTGGCATGCAAATCCGTCGTCTCCAGCAGGGC
This sequence comes from Janthinobacterium sp., assembly GCF_009923995.1. Taxonomy (GTDB): domain Bacteria; phylum Pseudomonadota; class Gammaproteobacteria; order Burkholderiales; family Burkholderiaceae_D; genus Janthinobacterium. The sequence goes on from NZ_RFSK01000001.1 coordinate 201,442, forward strand.
CAGGGTGGCGCTGCTGCCGGCCGGTGCCGCGGCCAGCGGGTGCACGGGTCCGGTGGCGGCGGGCGGCAAGGCGCCGCAGCCGGCCAGCAGCAGCGGTATCAGGGCGAGACGGGGAAGTTGGCGCAGGGGGTGGCACATGAGAATTCCTGTGGAAAGACAATATCGCCAGCATCATACGCAGCACGGCAGCCCCTATCAAGGCATAAAACAGGCGTGGCGACCAGTAGAACATTGTCGTAAATACAGCAAATGCGTGCTTTTATTGCTGTGCGCGCCACCGATTCGGCGCTGCCGGCATGGGAAACGGCCCGCGCTCGCGTATAATTCAGGGTTTGATTTCACCATAGAAGACCAGAACATTATGGAAGCCGAACGCATCAACGCCATCTCCGCCCTGCTCAACGACCTGACCGTCCGCGAAGCCGAACTTCGGAGGTATCTTTGACTTCACTGTCAAGTCGGAGAAACTAGAGCAAGTCAACGAAGAACTGGAAGATCCTACCGTCTGGAATGATCCCAAGCGCGCCCAGGACCTGGGCAAGGAGAAGAAGGCGCTGGAAGCCATCGTCTTCACGCTGACCAAGGCCGATGCCGACCTGCGCGACACCCGCGACCTGTTCGACATGGCCCGCGAGGAAGGCGACGAAGAGACGCTGGAAGCGATCGAGCAGGACGTGCAGGAAATCCGTAAGGTCATCGAAAGCATGGAATTCCGCCGGATGTTCAACAATCCGATGGACCCGAACAACTGCTTCATCGATATCCAGGCCGGCGCCGGCGGCACGGAAGCCCAGGACTGGGCCTCGATGCTGCTGCGCCAGTACCTGCGCTATTGCGAACGCAAGGGCTTCAAGGTCGAGATCCTCGAGCAGTCCGACGGCGAGGTAGCCGGCATCAAGACGGCCACCCTGAAGGTCGAGGGCGATCACGCCTACGGCTTCCTGCGCACGGAAACGGGCGTGCACCGCCTGGTGCGCAAGTCGCCGTTCGACTCGGCCAACGGCCGCCACACCTCGTTTACGTCGCTGTTCGTGTACCCGGAAGTCGACGATTCGATCGAGATCGACGTCAATCCGGCCGACATCCGCGTCGATACCTACCGCGCGTCGGGCGCCGGCGGTCAGCACATCAACAAGACCGACTCCGCCGTCCGCATGACCCACGCGCCGACGGGCATCGTGGTGCAGTGCCAGAACGACCGTTCGCAGCACCGCAACCGCGCCGAAGCGATGGAAATGCTGAAAGCCAAGCTGTACGAGCATGAGCTGCGCAAGCGCATGAGCGAGCAGCAGAAGCTGGAAGACTCGAAGACGGACGTGGGCTGGGGCCACCAGATCCGCTCCTACGTGCTGGACCAGTCCCGCATCAAGGACTTACGCACCGGCTTCGAGACGGGCAATACCAAGGGCGTGCTCGATGGCGACATCGACGACTTCATCTCCGCCTCGCTGAAACAGGGCGTATAAGGATGAATGCATCCGCTCCGGCCCTGGCGAAGCGTGCCTTCCTGTTCGACATGGATGGCACGATCGTCGACAACATGGCCTTCCACACGCGCTCGTGGCTGGCGTTCTTTGAACGCCAGGGCCATGTGCTGGATGCGGACGCCTTTTTCCGCGACACGGCGGGACGCCACGGCCGCGAAATCATCGCCAAGTACCTGGGCGAGGATGCCGACCACGCCACCCTGCTGGCCGAAAAGGAAGTCGTCTACCGCGACATGTATGGCCCGCACCTGGCCACCGTCGCCGGTTTCGACGCCCTGACGGCCAGCGCGCGCCGGCATGGCGTGGGCCTGGTGGTCGGCTCGGCCGCGCCGACGGAAAACATCGACTTCACGCTCGACGGCCTGGACCTGCGCCAGCGCTTCGACGCCATCGTCGGCGCCGCCGACGTGGAGCGGGGCAAGCCGCACCCGGACGTGTTCCTGAAAGGCGCGCGGCTGGCCGGCGCCCTGCCGGAAAACTGCATCGTCTTCGAAGACGCGCCCCTGGGCGTGGAAGCGGCGCGGCGCGCCGGCATGCGGGCCGTGGTGCTGACCACCACCCTGCCGGCGGCGGCGTTTGCCGCCTTCGACAACGTGATTGCAATCGTGCCGGATTTCTCCGCGCTCGACGTCGACGCACTGTTTGCCAGCGTGGCGCCAGCGCTGGCACCACATCATCAATAATCTACAACGAAGAACACCATGACTACGGATATCCAAGAACAAGCCGCCGCCCCCGATGAAAACAAGATCATCGCCGAGCGCCGCGCCAAGCTGGCCGCACTGCGCGAACAAGGCATCGCCTTCCCGAACGATTTCCGCCCCGAGCACAAGGCGGCCGATCTGCACGCGCAATACGACGGCAAGACGCGCGAAGAGCTGGAAGAGAACCCCGTACACGTGGTGCTGGCCGGCCGCATGATGCTCAAGCGCGAAGCGGGCAAGAAAGCCGCTTTCGCCACCCTGCAGGACGCGTCCGGCCCGAAGGCCGACGGCCGCATCCAGATCTACGCCACCCTTGACCTGACGGGCGAAGCGGCCATGGCCGCCCTGCACCACTATGACCTGGGCGACATCCTGGGCGTTGCCGGCACCCTGTTCAAGACCAAGACGGACGAACTGACCATCAAGGTGTCGGAACTGCGCCTGATCACCAAGTCGCTGCGTCCGCTGCCGGACAAGTTCCACGGCCTGGCCGACCAGGAAACCAAGTACCGCCAGCGCTACGTCGACCTGATCATGAACGAAGAGACGCGCCGCACCTTCAAGGCCCGTACCGCCGCCATCTCGTCGATCCGCCGCTTCATGGAAAAGAACGAGTTCATGGAAGTGGAAACGCCGATGCTGCACACCATCCCCGGCGGCGCGGCGGCCAAGCCCTTCATCACGCACCACAATGCGCTCGACATGCAGATGTTCCTGCGCATCGCGCCCGAGCTGTACCTGAAGCGCCTGGTCGTGGGCGGCTTCGACCGCGTGTTCGAGATCAACCGCAACTTCCGCAACGAAGGCGTGTCGATCCGTCACAATCCTGAATTCACGATGATGGAATTCTACGCGGCCTACACCGACTACAAATGGCTGATGGACTTCACGGAAGCCGTCATCCGCCAGGCCGCCATCGACGCGCACGGCACCGCCACCCTGACCTACGGCGGCCGCGAACTGGACCTGGCCAAGCCCTTCCACCGCCTGACCATCGTCGAAGCGATCAACAAGTATGCTCCAGGCTACACCGCCGAACAGCTGAACGATGCCGACTTCATCAAGGAAGAGCTGAAAAAATTCGGCGTCAAGCCTTTCGCCACGGCCGGCCTGGGCGCGCTGCAACTGGCGCTGTTCGAGGAAACGGCCGAAGCGCAGCTGTGGGAACCGACCTACATCATCGACTACCCCGTCGAAGTGTCGCCGCTGGCGCGCGCTTCCGACACGGTGGCCGGCATCACGGAACGCTTCGAGCTGTTCATGGTGGGCCGCGAAATCGCCAACGGCTTCTCCGAGCTGAACGACGCGGAAGACCAGTCGGCCCGCTTCCTGGCCCAGGTAGCCGCCAAGGACGCCGGCGATGAAGAGGCGATGTTCTACGACGCCGACTACATCCGCGCGCTGGAATACGGCATGCCGCCCGCCGGCGGCTGCGGCATCGGCATCGACCGTTTGATGATGATCATCACGGATTCGCCGAACATCCGCGACGTGCTGCTGTTCCCTCACCTGCGCCGCGAAGAATAATCGCGGACGCTGGCCAATAAAAAGCCGCCTGATCGCAAGATCAGGCGGCTTTTTTCATGCCCCAAAGACAAATGCTGGGGTCAGTCTCTTCGAGATCGGTATCAGTTCCATTGGAACTGATACCCCCCGGCGGGTCTGACCCCGGCAGTCACCTTATTGCACTACCGTATAGCACGGCACATACGCCGTGCCCGCCAGCTTCATGCGGTGCTGCGCCACGAACGAGGCCAGCAGCGCGTCCATGGGGCCGGCGATGGATTTGTCGCCGTGGATCTCGAAGTTGCCGTGCTCTTCGATGGAGCGGATGCCGTCGTCCTTGACGTTGCCGGCCACCACGCCGGAAAACGCGCGGCGCAGCTGGGCCGCCAGCAGGTGCGTGGGCTGGTTCTTGTGCAGGCTCAGGTTGCGCATGTTTTCATGCGTGGGCTGGAACGGCTTCTGGAACTCGTGGTCGATCTTCAGCAGCCAGTTGAAGTAATACGCGTCGCTGTGCGCCTTGCGGAATTCGCGCACCTGGCGTATGCCTTCGAGCATCTCGCGCGCCACCAGTTCCGGATCGTCGATGATGATCTTATAGCGCTGCTGCGCTTCCGGGCCCAGCGTATCGCTGATGAACTGGTTGATCTGCACGAAATACTCGCGCGAAGTTTCCGGCCCCGTGAAGATCAGGGGGAACGGAATTTCGGCATTGTCCGGGTGCAACAAAATGCCGAGAATGTACAGTATCTCTTCGGCCGTGCCCGCGCCGCCCGGGAACACGACGATGCCGTGGCCGGCGCGCACGAACGCTTCCAGGCGCTTTTCGATGTCCGGCATGATGACGAGGTCATTGACGATGGGATTCGGCGATTCGGCCGCGATGATGCCCGGCTCCGTGATGCCCAGGTAGCGGCCATTGTGCAGGCGCTGCTTGGCATGGCCGATGGTGGCGCCCTTCATGGGACCCTTCATGGCGCCCGGGCCGCAGCCCGTGCAGATGTCGAGGCCGCGCAAGCCCAGCTGGTAGCCCACTTCCTTCGAATAATTGTATTCGGCGCGGTTGATCGAGTGGCCGCCCCAGCACACCACCAGGTTCGGGTTGAGCTGGGTTTGCAGCACGTTGGCGTTGCGCAGGATGTGGAAGACGGCGTCCGTGATGCCTTCCGTGCTGTGCAGGTCGAATTTCGGGTTGCCCGTCACTTCGTCGCTGACGAAGATGATGTCGCGCAAGACGGCGAACAGATGCTCGTGGATGCCCTTGATCATCTTGCCGTCGACGAAGGCGATGGCGGGCGCGCCCTTGATGTCGAGCTTGATGCCGCGCTCGCGCTGGATGATGGAGATTTCAAACGATTGATATCGCTCAAGCAGGGCGCGCCCATCGTCGATGGTGCTGCCGCAGTTGAGGACCGCCAGCGCGCAGCGGCGGAAGGTGTTGTACAGGCCGCCCTGGCTGGTATCGAGCAGTTTGTTGACTTCAGTCTTGGAGAGCACGTCCAGGCGGCCTTCCGGTGAAACCAGAGTATCGATAACGTCGTGTTCCATAATGCGAAAAATCCCTTAAAAAATCGATCCTCGAATGTGTTGCAGCCTCAATATACGACAAGTCAGGCCAGTTGTGCTGTAGCGCCGCAAAAACCCCGTGGGCCGCGCCAGCCTGCAAACCGGTTTGACCAATATGAAACAGTCATTCTTGCTAATGCGAATGGAAACCTTCGCTCAGCGCAATTTGTAGATTAGAATGCCTGCCTATTGGAATTCCCGTGTGGTCGGTTCTTCATGAGAGTGCCCGCGGCGCGGCAGGCTTCCATAAGTTTGTTTTATCGATTGACTATAATAATTTTTCAGGAGGAACCGCATGAGCGGTGCGACTACGCCCAACAAGGAAGCCGTTATTCCCGAGTTCAAGCAGATTATGGGCCATCCAAGCCCATTGTGGATGTTGTTCATGACTGAATTCTGGGAACGCTTCGCGTTCTACGGAGTTCGCTGGGCGCTGGTACTGTACATCGTGGCCCAGTTCCACGCTGGCGACGGTTCGGGACAGGCAGCGGCCAACCTGACCTACGGTTCCTTCCTCGCGCTGGTGTACGCCGGCGCCCTGTTCGGCGGCTACCTCGCCGACCGCATCATCGGCTACCAGCGTTCCATCCTGCTGGGGGCCGTCTTCATGGCGGCCGGCCTGTTCTGCATCTCGGTGCCGAACCAGGACATCTTCAACCTGGGCCTGGCCACCATGATCGTCGGTAACGGCATGTTCAAGCCGAACATCTCGACCATGGTCGGCAAGCTGTACACGACCGCCGATCCACGCCGCGACAGCGGCTTCACGATCTTCTACATGGGCATCAACATGGGCGCCATGGTTGCCCCTGTCTTCACCCAGTGGCTGGCCGAGTCGATCTTCGGCACCAGCGCCATGCCGTCGTACAAGATGGTCTTCATGGCATCCGGTTTCGGCATGCTGATCAGCCTGGTATGGTTCGCCATCGGCCGCCGCGCCCTGAAGGGCATCGGCGCGCCGGAAGCCGGTTCCGGCAGCCCGATGCGCGTCGTCTGGGTCGCCCTGGGCTGCCTGTGCGTGATCCCGCTGATGTACTTCCTGCTGACGGTCGGCGCGGAAAAGCTGCAAATCGTCCTGACCGTGCTGTTCATCGGCCTGGCCGTGATGCTGATGGTCGAAGGCATCCGCAATGGCAAGGTGGCGCGCGACCGCGTCATCGCCATGCTGCTGATCTTCGTCTTCAACATCCTGTTCTGGATGTTCTTCGAACAGGCTGGCAGCTCGTTTACTTTCCTGGCTGACAAGATCGTCAACCGCGACCTGGGCTTCTGGATCTTCCCGACCGCCTACTTCCAGACCGTCAACTCGGTCGCGATCATCATCTTCGCGCCTATCATCGCCGCCATCTGGGTCTTCCTGGCACGCCACAACGTCAATCCGTCGATCCCGCGCAAATTCGGCCTGGGCTTGCTGGGCAATGCCCTGGCTTTCGGCTTGCTGATCTTCGCTCTGTCGAGCCTGGTTGGCGCCGACAACAAGATCCCGTTCTGGACCCTGACCACCGTCTACGTGCTGCAATCGATCGGCGAGCTGTGCCTGTCGCCCATCGGCCTGTCGATGGTCACCAAGCTGGCTCCGGTACGCCTGGTCGGCATGGGCATGGGCGGCTGGTTCCTGTCGACCGGTATCGGCAACAACCTGTCGGGTATCTTCGCCAGCTACGTCAGCGGCGAAAGCGGCATGTCGGTGCAATCGGCCCTGTCCGGCTACACCTTCGGCTTCTGGTCCCTGCTGGGCGCCGGCGTCGTGCTGTTCCTGATCGCACCGCTGATCAACAAACTGATGCACGGCGTGAAGTAATCGCCTTGTCGTGAATCGGAACGGCGGCCTGCGGGCCGCCGTTTTTCATTCCGGCAGCCGCTTCCCCCTTGCCGGACGGTACAATACGGCCAGGGCCAGCGGCCACCCCACCAACCTATGCAAAGAATCCCATGTCCAGCATCTCCACCACCTCGCCCCTCTCCGACGACGAATACGCCGAACTCGACACCCTGCTGGCCGCGCCCGCCCTGCAAGCCCGCGCCATGGACGTGTCGATGCTGGAAGGCTTGCTCACGGCCGTCGCCCTGAACCCGAAACAAATTACCCCTGAGCAATGGTTGCCGTGGATGTGGGACAAGGCGGCCGGCGCTACGGCGCCCGCGCCTGGCGCGGACAGCGAACGGGCCGCCAGCCTGGCGCAGCGCCACCACGCCTATATGGTCGAATGGCTGGCGAAGGACCCGGACAGCTTCGAGCCCATCTACGAGTGCGGCCCCGAATGGAGCGTGCCCGCCTGGTGCGCCGGCCTCATCCTCGGCACGACCCTGGACAAGCCCCAGTGGGCAGCCCTGGCCGTCAGCCACCCCGAATACCTGGCGCCGTTCCAGCACCTGGCCACGGCCACGGAACTCGATGACGAGGCGGCGGAAACGGCCATGGATGGCGTCACTCCCGCCGTGATCGCCATCAATGCCGCCTGGGCGCGCCAGCGCCACCTGAAACAAAGCCAGCCCGGCGCCACCGTGCTGCGCGAGCTGCCGAAGACGGGCCGCAACGACCCGTGCCACTGCGGCAGCGGCAAGAAATACAAGAAATGCTGCGCCGACGCCGATAGCGCGGCGAACTAAGGCAGCACCAGCTTGCGCCAGCTGCTGACGGCCCTGCTGCGCTTTCTGCTGCGCCACGCGCTGCAGTTCGCGCTGTTCATCGCCATCCTGCTGGCCGGACGGCTGCTGCTGGCCGAATGGCACGCCTACAGCGCCAGCAGCGGGGCCGTGGCCGCGCTGCGCCAGGCTTCCGGCAGCGCCGACAGCCACGGCGCCAGCCTGGCCGCTGCGGCCACGGCGCGGGTCTACGCCTTGCAGCACGCCTCGCAGAGCACCATCGCGGGCCGCCTGGAGCAAGTGCAGGCCCAATTGCGCCAGCTGCGCGCGCAGCAGCAGCCAGCGCTGTTTTCCCTGCCCCTGCCCGACGCCGCGACGCTGGCCCGCCATGCGCAGGACGAGGCCATGCGCCGCGTGGAAATCGAAGTGCTGGCGCAGGAAGCCCGCCACCTGGGCGCCCTGCAGGCGGCGCTCAGCGGCGAAGATGCGCGGCAGACGCTGGCGCGCCTGCATGCGCAGCACGTCCAGGCCTATGCTGCGCTGAAAGAAAATGCGCGCCAGCGCCGCGAACTGGAAGCGCGGCACCCGCTGGCCGCCCACCTGCCCGGCAGCGACGCCTACGCGCAGCTGGCGCGCCTGGAGATGGAAGGACAGCGCCTGCGCGAAATCAACCTGCAAGCCTACAAGGCCTGGCTGGCGCAGCGCGCGCGCACCGGCGACGCCGCGCATGCCGCCCTTCCCGCCCCATTTGCCATCGACGGGCAAGCCCTGGCCGCCGCGCTGGCGCCCATGCACGCGGCCATCGCGGCGGGCGAGGCGCAGCTGGCGCGCAACTGGATCGGCCGCTGGCGCGGCCCCGTCATGGACGTGGCGCCCACGGCCGCCCTGCTGGTACTGTCGGCCATCCTGCTGCCCGCCGCCATCAAGGCCTTCTTTTATTTCGTGCTGGCGCCCGTCGCGTCCCGCTTGCCGCCGCTGTCGATCGCGCGCGAACTGCAGCTCGAAGGCGCCGCCCTGCCCCTGCCGCCGCCGGGCGAATCGCGCATTTCCGCCGTTTCGCAGGCGCTGCAGCTACAAGCCGGCCAGCAGATGCTGATCCATCCCGAATACCTGCAATCGTCGCCCGTCAGCACGCGCAAGCGCACGCAATGGCTGCTGGACTGGCGCTTCCCGTTCACCAGCCTGGCCGCCGGCATGGTGGCGCTGACCCGCCTGCACAGCGACGTGCCGGCATCCGTGACGATATCGGCCAGCGACGACCCGCTGCTGGAAGTCGCCGTCGTGCGCCTGCCGGCCGGCAGCGCGCTCGTGTTCCAGCCGCGGGGACTCGTGGGACTGATCACGGAGGCGGGCCAGCCGCTGGCGATGTCCAGCCACTGGCGCCTGGGCAGCCTGCACGCCTGGCTCACCCTGCAGCTGCGCTTCATCGTCTTTCGCGGCCCCGTCACCCTGATCGTGCGCGGCTGCCGCGGCGTGCGCCTGGAGCGCGCCGGCCAGGGCCGCTCCATCAGCCAGTCCGCCACCCTGGGCTTTACCACCGACGTGCTGTATTCCACCATGCGCAGCGAAACCTTCATCCCGTATTTGCGCGGCCAGCAAGCCTTGCTCAACGACCGCTTCGACGGCGACAACGGCGTCTACCTGTACGAGGAAACCCCGCGCCACGGCAAGCAGCCGGGCAAGGCGGGCAGCTGGTTCGAGGGGATGACGGACGCCATCCTGAAAGTGTTCGGCATCTAGCCGGAGTATCAACCATGGACGACTTCCTGTTTGCCGATTTTCTCGACGGCCCCGCCGCATATGCGGCAGCGCAAGCGTACTGGCAGGCGCGCCTGGCCTTCCTCAGCGGCCAATGCGCGCCCTACCTGCGCACCGCCTTCGCCAATGGCCAGCCATTTGCCGACGGCAATCCCATCGTCAACCTGGCCGACCGGAGCGCCGGCAAGGCGGCGCGCATCGTGCAGCAATGCCCGCGTGAATACGGCCCCGGCTACACGAGCTTCGAACAGGCCATCGAGCTGGCCGACGGCGGCGGACATCCCCGCCCGGCGCGGGAAAAGATCATCGTCCTGACCTTGACGCAGGCGGCGGCGCAGAAGGCCGAGGCGGAACTGCGGGCCTGGTTTGCGCCGGCGTAAGGCCGCGCGCTACCAGAGGTAAGCGACGCGCACGCCGACATTGCGCTGCTCGCCGTAATTGCAGGCCCGCGCCGAGAAACACGAGGCGACATGGTATTTGTCGAACAGGTTCTTCACCGTCATGCCCACGCTCAGGCCGCGCCAGGCGCTGCGGGCCTGGCCCAGGTCATAGCGCAGCGACAGGTCCGCCAGGGTGACGGCCGGCACCTGGAAGGTGTTCTCCGCGTCGCCCCAGCTGGCGCCCACGTGGCGCACGCCGGCGCCCGCCGACAGGCCGCGCCAGCGGCCGGCAAACGCATAGTCGGCCCACGCGGAAGCCATCTGCCTGGGCACTTCGTACGGCGACTTGCCCTGCACGTTCGTGCCCCACATGTCCGGATTCGCCTTCGTCACCTTCAGGGGATTGTAGGTGAGGGACGCCAGCAGTTTCAGCTGGCTGCTCGGCTGCGCCGCCACTTCCAGCTCGATGCCGCGCGAGCGCACCTCCCCCTGCTGAATGGAGAAATTCGGCTCGTCCGGGTCCGTCGTCAGCACGTTCTGGCGCCGCAGTTCGAAGGCGGCGGCCGTCACGGACAGTTGCGCGCCCGGCGCGTATTTCACGCCGACCTCCACTTGCCGGGCCGTTTCCGGCTCGAACGGACGCTCGTGGCGGTCCGCGCCGGAGACGGGCGAGAACGACTCGCTGTAGCTGGCGTAGGGCGCCAGGCCGTTCGCCGCCAGGTAGGTGACGCCGGCGCGGCCCGTGAACGCCCGGGGCTTGCGCACGGTCGTGGCCGGGGGCGATGCCAGCAGATTGCGCTGCTCCTGACGCGTCCAGTCCTGGCGCCCGCCCACGGTGACGACCCAGTTGCCGTATTGCGCGCGGTCCTGCAGGTAGGCGCCCAGCTGCCGGTGATGCTCGCGGCGCAGGGCGTCCGGCGCCAGCGCCGCCAGGTCCAGCGCGCTGCCGTAGACGGGGCGATAGATATCGATCTGCGGGCCGTCGGCGATATACGAGCTGAACGAGGTATTGCTGCGGCTGTAATCGATGCCGGCAACGATCTCATGGCGCAACGCGCCCGTCGCCACCTGGCCCGTCACATTGGTATCGAGCGAGTACACGCTGCCCTTGCCGTCGCGCGTATCGATCTCGCGGTTGGTCACCGCATGGTCGATTAAGTTGCCATATCGAAACATATACTGTTCATGGTTATCCGCGTGCAGGTAGCGGAAATTCTGCCGCACCGTCCATCCGCTGTCGAAGGTGTGGCGCGCCGCGTAGCCCGCCGAGGCGACGCGCGTTTCCTCGTGGTCGAAGCCCGGCTCGCCCAAGAAGCGCGTCAGCGGCAATCGGCCGTTGGGATTGCTGCCGTTCAGGGCTTCCCACTGCACGTTCGACGATTGCATGGCGCGGTTCTTCTGGAAAAAGCCCAGCACGGTGATGCTGGTGCGGGCGCTCAGCGCCCACGTCAGGCTGGGCGCCAGATAATAGCGGTCGTCGTGCATGTAGTCGATCTGCTGGTCCGCCTTGCGCACCAGCCCCACCAGGCGGTAGCGCAGGCTGCCATCGTCCGCCAGTGTGCCGCCCACGTCGAGGGCCAGCTGCTTGCGCGCGTAGCTGCCCAGCGACAGTTCGACCTGGTCCACCTGCTCCGGCGCGGGGCGCTTGGCGACGAAATTGACGATGCCGCCCGGCGCTGTCTGGCCATACAGCACGGACGAGGGACCCTTGAGCACTTCGACGCGCTCGGCGCCATACGGCTCCACGCCAAAGAAGCCCAGCGTCCCCATCGGCATCAGGCGCATGCCGTCCAGGTAGAACGCGCCCGAGAACTGGCTGAAACCGCGCACGGCCAGGCTGTCGTCGGCGGGGTTGGCGCCTGCCGTGTTGCTGCGCAAGCCGGCCGTGTACTGGATGGCGTCGTTCAGGGTGCGCACGCCCTGGTCATCCATGCGGTCGCGCGTGATGACGGACACCGATTGCGGCACTTCCAGCAGGGAAGCGTCGGTCTTGGTGGCCGTGCTGGCCCGCCGCGCCACATAGCCGCTGACCTTGCCCCACGGGTTTTCCTCTTCCCCCTGCGCGCTGACGGTGACGGGCGCCATCGTCTGCACGCCATCGCCCGCCGCGCCGGCGCCGGGTGTGCTGGCGGCGCGCAGCGCATAGCCGCCGCCGGCCGTGCGCACGGCGGCCAGCCCGGTGCCGGCCAGCGCCCGCGCCAGCGCGTCGTCCACCGTGTAGCTGCCGCTGACGCCGCCGCTGCGCAGTCCTTCCGTCGCGGCCGAGCCGAAGGCGATCAGCAAGCCCGCTTCGCGCCCCAGCCGGTTCAATGTCGCTTCCAGCGGCCCGGCCGGGATGGCGTAATGGCGCAGGGACTCGGGCTGTCCGGCCTGCCCGGCCGTTTGCGCCTGCGCCGGCGCGCCGGCCACGCTGGCCAGGGCACCCAGGCACAGGCCGTGCACCAGCAGGGCCAGCGGTTTCATAGTCGACAGGCCCGGTACCCGGCTGCGCGTGGAAGGATGGAGTGTGCTGCGGTCGTTCATGGTATGCCCTCGTATCATGGAATGGGTGGGACGGGCCGTAACCCGCGTCCTCACTTCCCTTAACAAGGCAGCACGCCAAAACAGTCCATGTATTTTCGATTTATTTTTTCGCGGCGCGCGGCCGCACGGTGACCCAGTAGCGCGTCAGGTAATGCAGTTCGACGGGCAAGGCTTCCACCAGCGCCAGCAGCACCCTGTCGGTGTCGGCCAGCGGATAGGCGCCCGACACCAGCAGGTGCGCCAGCGCCGAATCGCATCCCAGGTGGCCGCGCCGGTGGCGCGACAGCTCCCGCAGGAAGGCATCGAGGCGCATGTGCGCGGCGACCAGCATGCCGTCGGCCCATGCGCCCGCGCCCGCATCGAGCGCATGCGCCGCGCCCGCGCCGTCGCGGGTAAAACTGCCCTCTTCGCCCGCCTGCAGCACGCGCGGCCGGCCCTGCGCCGCCGCTGGCCGCAGCTCGACGGCCCCTTCCAGCACGCCCACCTGCACGTAGCCCGCGTGCTGGCGCACGATGAAACGCGTGCCCAGCGCCCGCGCCGTGCCGTCGGCCGTGTGCACGAGGAAGGGCCGCTGCCGCGCATCGGGCGCCGTCTGCAGCAGCACCTCGCCGCGCAGCAGCCGCACCGCGCGCACGCTGGCGTCGTAGCGCAGCGCGATGGCGCTGTCGGTATTGAGCACCAGCGTGCCGCCGTCCGGCAGGCGCACCGTGCGCCGCTCGCCCGTGGCCGTGCTGGCGTCGGCGTCCCACGCTTGCCAGATGGGTGTCTGGCGCAGCAGGGCGGCGCTGCCGCCGGCGACCACCAGCGCCGTCAGCACGCGCACGGTGCGGCGCCGCTGCGCGCCTGCCGGCGCGGCCAAGGCGGCGCCGGCCAGCGGCGGCGGAATGCCGGCCAGCTGGCCGCTGACCGCCTCGATGCGCTGCCAGGCCCGCTCATGTTCCGCGTCCGCGGCGCGCCAGCGCTGCCACGCGGTGCGCTGTGCGGCAGTGGCGTCGCCGCCCTGCAGCGCCAGCCACCACTGCACGGCCTGCCGCGCCACGGCGGGCGCCACGCGCACGGCGGTATCGGTGCCGCCCAGGACGGCCGGCATCGCTTCATCCATCGTGCTGCTCCGGGAAAAAGCAGCGCAGGGCCGCCCTGGCCAGGTGGCGCTTGACGGTGGACAGGGAAATGCCCAGCTCGGCCGCGACCTCCTGCTGCCCCATGCCGTCGAGCTGCACCAGCAAAAAGGCTTGCCGCGCCTGCGCCGGCAGCGCGGCCAGACGCCGGTCCAGCTCCACCAGGCGTTCGAGGAACATCAGGCGCACTTCGGGCGGCGGCGCCACCGGTTCCGGCATCAGGGCGAGGGCATCGAGGTAGGCTTGCTCGATGGCGCGCCGGCGCACGTGGTTGATCAGCAGGTTGCGGGCGATCGTCGTCAGGTAGGCGCGCGGCTCCTGCACGCCCTGCATTCCCCGCGGCGCGAGCACGCGCAGGAAGGTGGCCTGCGCCAGGTCGGCCGCGTCGAAGGCGTTGCCCACCTTGCGCTGCAGCCAGCCCTGCAGCCAGCCGTGGTGCTGGCGATACAGGATGGCGATGTCATCGAAATCATGCAGGGTAAGGTGGTCGGCGGACATGGAGCGGCGGGTCTGGCGGGCAGCACAAACTTAATGAGAATTATTCTCAATTATAGGCAGAAGTGAACATTGCGGCAAGATCGCTGCATGCGACGGCCCCGGCCAGCGCCTCAATCCGGCCTGAAGTCGGCCTGCAGCACAGCATAGACATGCAGGTCGACAAACGCGCCATGCAGCCATTCCGCCTGCCGCAGCACGCCTTCGTGCGTGCATCCCAGCCGCCTGGCCAGCGCCATGCTGGCCAGGTTGCCGGCGGCGCACTGCAGCTCGATGCGGTGCAGCCGCAGTGGGCCAAACGCATGCGCCAGGACGGCGCGTACCGCCGCGCTGGCGATGCCGCGGCCCTGGAACGGGCGTCCGAGGTAATAGCCGATTTTCGCCTTGCGGTCCGCCGCGTCGATGTCTTTCAGGCGGATGCTGCCGCATAAGGCCGTGCCGGAGAAAACATGCCATTCCAGTACCTCGCCAAGTGCTGCCCGTTCGCAGGCGTGCGCCAGGTACGCCCGCGCGCCGTCCGGGCACGCCAGCGGCAGCACGGCAGGCAGGTAGGCTTGCAGGTGTTCGCGGTTCTGCGCCACCAGGGTGGCGAGCGCTGCGGCGTGTTCAGGCAAGGTTGGAACAATGGAAATATCAGGAAAACTTGAAAGATTCACGCGCAAAAATTCCTGACGGACCCGAAAGGTTAAGGAAGAGACATGCAGTCTGACCGCTACGCGGCAATCGAATGCGACACCGTCAGCCACTCGCCCGGCTGCAGGTTCGCCGCCGCCTCGCGCGTGGCCAGCACGCTGTCGGGGTCCAGTTCGGACCGGTTCAGCTTGTAGGAATAGGCAAAATCGTCCGCATCGAAGGCTTGCCCCGCCTTGACGTAATACTTGAAGCCGACGAAGGAATCGGGATTGGTGACGACTGCATACTCGAGCGTGACGCTATTCATGGCGGACCCCGTCAACGGTGGTGAGGCATCCATTATGCGTCAATTCCGGCCGGCGCGACGCCACGACGGATTCTTGCGGCAAGTCAACCGGCAAGCGGGCTGCCGGCGCTACAGTAGGCAGACCCAGCCACCACGCCATCCCACCATGCGCACACTCCTCGGCAAGATCAGGCACACCCTGGCGCTGCCAGCCCGGCTCCCGGCGGCGGCGCGCAGCGAGCGCCGCGCGGACCGGCGCGGCCTGCCCGCTGTCGATCCGGGCCCGGACGCCGTCATTCATGCCTGCGCGGCCTGGCTGGGCGCGGCGCAGGACCATTCCAGCTCAAACGACGGCGGCGTCGCCCGCGACTACAGCCTGCTGACGGGCTGGTCGAGCTCCTACCCCGAAACCACCGGCTACATCATCCCCACCATGATCGCCCTGGCGCGGCGCACGGACGACGAAGAGCTGCACGGGCGGGCGCGCCGCATGCTCGACTGGTGCGTGGCCATCCAGTTCGCGGAAGGCGGCTTCCAGGGCGGCAAGATCGATTCCACGCCGCGCGTGCCCGTCACCTTCAATACGGGCCAGATCCTGCTGGGCCTGGCCGCCGGCGTGCAGGCCTACGGCGCGGCCTATGCGGATGCCATGCACCGCGCGGCGCGCTGGCTGCGCGACAGCCAGGATGCCGACGGCTGCTGGCGCCGGCATCCGACGCCGTTCGCCAGCGCCGGCGACAAGGCCTACGAGACGCACGTGGCGTGGGGCCTGTTCGAGGCTGACCGCGTGGCGCCGGGCCTCGGCTACGGCGCGGCCGGCCTGCGCCAGGTCGACTGGGCGCTGGGCAAGCAGTGGGCCAACGGCTGGTTCGCGTCGAATTGCCTGGACAACCCGCTCCTGCCCCTGAGCCACACCATCGGCTACGTCTTGCGCGGCCTGCTCGAAGCGCACCGTTTTGCGGCGCGCGCGGACCTGCTGGACGCCGCCGCGCGCACGGGAGCGGGCGTCGCCGGCGCCGTGGCGGCCGATGGCTACCTGCCCGGGCGCCTGGGGCCGGACTTCCAGCCCGGTGCCGGCTATGCCTGCCTCACCGGTTCCGCGCAAAATGCCCACTGCCTGTTCCTCCTGTACCAACGCACGGGCGAGCGCCGCTACCTGGACGCGGCGCGCCGCCTGAACGGCTACGTGCGGCGCACCGTCGCCACCAGCGGCCCGGCGCACGTGCGCGGCGGCGTCAAGGGTTCGTTTCCCGTCGATGGCGATTACGGGGGCTGGGCTTACCTGAACTGGGCCGCCAAGTTCTGCATCGATGCCAACCTGCTGGAACTGGAGTTGCGCGATGCTTGAGGGGACCAGACGCACCGTCCACGCGGCGCTGGAAGCGTGGCGCCGCGCCGCCAGCGCCCGCCGCCAGCGCCGGCAGGGGCGCCACGTGACGCGCGCCGCCCTGGCGGCCGGCCTGGCGCGGCTCGGCGTGATGCCGGGCGACGCGCTGTTCATCCATTCCTCGCTGAAAAGCCTGGGCTACGTGGAAGGCGGCGCGGCGGCCGTGATTGGCGCCCTGCAGGATGCCGTCGGCCCGCAGGGCACCTTGCTGCTGCCCACCTACTACCTGCCCGGCGGCACGCTGCGCGCCGCTTGCGCCACGCCAGGCTATATGTTCGATGCGCGCCGCCACGGCACGCACATGGGGCGCCTGCCCGAGACCTTCCTGGCCTGCGGCGATATCCACCGCAGCATCCACCCGACCCACTCCGTGTCCGCGTGGGGCCGCCATGCCGCCTGGCTGACGGAAGGCCATCACCGCGCGCCGTCGATCTTTGGCGCAGGCTCGCCCTGGCAGCGCTTCCTCGGCTGCCAGAATGCGAAGGTGCTGGGCCTGGGCATTTCCATGGGGCCGGTGACCTTCTATCACGCGCTGGAAGACGCCATGGGCGACGCCTTTCCCGTGCCCGTGTGGGAAGGGCCGACGGCGCTGCTGGCCTGTCTGGACCACGACGGCCGGCGCTGGGACGTGCCCGTGCGGCCCTACGCCCCCGCCATCGCGCAGCGCCGCATCGACCAGCCGGGCCGGGGCGACTTGCGCGATTATTTCGAGCGCGAATTCGACGCCGCCGGCCTGCGCGTCAACGGCCAGGTCGGCGATGCGGCGTCGTGGTGCATCCCGGCGCAGGCGTTCTTCGACCACCTGCGCCAGCTGGCGTCCGAACACGTGACGATCTACGCCACGGCGGCGGAACTGGCGGCGCGCCCCGTCCTGTACGGCGTCCTACGGCACGGCCGGTGAGCCTGCCGACGGAGCCGTCGCGCGCGCGGCAGCGGGCGCGGTGCGCTGCAAATCGTACAGACCGCCTCCGCTGGCGACAAAATACAAGGTGCCGGCCTCGGCATTCACCGCATCCTCGATGGGGCCGCCCGCGCCACGCTTGCGCACCGTCCAGTTACCTTCCTGCAAATCCGTCACCAGCACCTGCATGGATGCGCCGTAGGCCGGCAGCTCGACCGTGACGAGCCCGCCCAGCGGCTGGCCGCTCCTGGAAAACAGCACCACGCGGTTCCGGATCTGCACGCCGGCCAGCAAGGGCGACTCGATGGCCGTCGTGGGCAGCGCAGGCAGCGCGCTGCCGGCATCCATCACCTGCATGACGTTCAGGAACAGATCCGTTTCGCTGGCGGCGGACGGCGACACCTCCAGCCGCCAGGCGCCCGCTTCCTCCGTCGAGTAGTCGGCCTCGGGCTGGATAGGATAATTCGTCCCGTTGACGCTGAATTCATTGCCGCTGCCACCCACCTTGGCCAGGGTGGCATTCGCCGGCAGCAAGGTCCGGTTGATCAGCTTGCCGTTGTACTGGTAGGTGTGGTTGTAGTCCCATTCCGTGCGCCGGATAACGGCCGTGTCGCCGCTGATGTCGGGTTCGGACTGGCTGTGCAGCAGCCACGTCTTCCTGAAGCCCGCGTCGCTGGCGCTGACCCTGTCAAACACGACCAGCGCGGCCGGATGGTTCGCATCCTTGAGATTGAGGAAGACGAACGAGCGCTGGAACTGGCGCACCTTGCTGCTGTACGCGGCCGTCAGGTCGCCCTTGAGGTAGCTGAAGTCCGGCGCCTGCGCCTGGGGACCGACCTGGTGCTTGAGGACGGTGGCCACCTTGTAGCCGTTGGCCAGGTCCGCCAGGGTTTCCGGCTCGTCGCCCGGGAAGCGCTGGCCGCCGTCATTGGCAAAGCCGTCGAAATTCTCGGCGGGATCGTGCACCAGCACCGTGTTGTGCGCGATCGTGCGCTTGTGGTAGTTCATGTCATGCGCGCTGCCGTATTCCAGCGTGATGGAAGGGTCGAGCACGTCGCGGCCGCTGTAGATGCCCGAATCGATGGCCAGGCCGCCCTTGTAATAGATCTGGAAATGCCCGGCATCGTAATGCTCGTGGTTGCCGAACCAGTCGCCGCCCAGCTTCATCGTGGCCACCACATCGCCCGCATCCGCCTGCATGGTATCCGTCCAGCCCGTGCGGGCGATCATCAGGCCGGCGGGGTCCGGGAAATACTTGGTCATTGGCAAGGTCGCCGGGCCGGGCGTGCTGCCCATGACCGTATTGCCCAGCAACACAGGCCACAGGCTATCCTTGGGATGGATGAAGCTGGTCGACGGCTGCGACGACTGCTTCAGGTACTCGTGCTTCAAGGTGGGATTGTTGTAGTAGCTCGCGGGCAGCAGGAAGGCCAGCGGTTCGCTCCAGGTCTGCGTGCTGTTGGTGTAGGACGAATGGTAGACGTCGCCGTCGCGCATCCACTGCCCGTCGGGACGGCGCCCGTACAGCCAGTGATAGGGCGTCATCTGCTGCACGGGATCGAACACGGGGGCGGCGCCCATGCGCCGGAACAGCCAGGCGGCATACATATCCGACAGGAAACGCACGGTGCCGTAGGATGCCCCCTGGTGATACGCCTGCGCCGCATAGGCGTAGTTGCGCGGCGCGATGTAGTCGGCAAAGAAGCGCCCCGCGACGATGTTGTAGACCAGCGGCGCCTCGTCATAGAAGGCGATGGCGGCGGACAGCTGGTCGCGCAGCAGCTGGTTGTCGCTGCCGTGGCCCACGACGGCGCCCTGGCGCGATGGCGGAAAGCCGATTTCCATCGTCGCCGCGATCTGCGTAAAGCGCGTGACGACGTAGGCGCGCTGCTGCGCCGTCATCAGCGTGAAGCACCAGTCGTACACCATGGCGCTGGCCAGGACGATCTCGCCTTTTTCGTTCGAATAGCCGTAGCCGGGCGAAAAGCGCACGGCGGCCAGGTAGTCGAGCAGCATCTGCACGGCTTCCCTGCCCCGCTGCGCCTGCGCCGGCACGAGGCCCTGCTCGTACAGCAGCGAGGACAGCGCCTTCGCCTTGATCGCGTTCACCACATCGGCCTGGTGATTCGTCATGGCCGGGCCGCCGGGCACGAACGGGGGCAGCGCCGGCAGGGCCACCACGGCCGACGCGGCGATAAAGCCATTCAGGACGGCGCGGTGCGACGCCATTTCTGCCGCAGTCGACTCGAAACGGCTGCGCATGGCACCCAGGTCCCCCACCCGGGCAAACACGCGGGGATGCTCGCCGGCGGGCGGCAGCACTGTGGGCAGCGGATACGCGCCGTGGCCTTGCGGGACAAAATCGGCGAGCGCCGTCACCAGCAGGCAGTCGATGCCCACGCCACCGTCGCGGTACTTGAGCTTGAGCTGGCGTTCGCCGGCGGCCAGCCAGCGGGTGACGGGCACCCACGTCCACTGCCCTGCCTGGCCGGACACGTTCGGCACGGCGATACTGGCATAGGCGCCATCGTCGAGCGCCAGGTACAGCGAGGCGGCGTTTGCCGCCGGTGCCAGCACGCGCAGCCAGACCGTGTAGCTGCCGTCGCGGGGCACGGCCACGGCATACGCCAATTCCGCTGCCGCGCCTGGCGTATCGGCGCGCGCCAGGTCCGCCGGCGTGGCCAGGTACAGGCCGCCCGATACCGCGTTGCGGCCCGCGCTGTCCAGCGCCCATGGCGCTCCCGGCGCCGCCGCTTCCGCCTCGAACATGGCTTCGACGGGAAAAGGCGCCGCATGCAGGACGGGACTGGCCGCCAGCAGGGCGGCATGGATAAAACCGTGCAATTTGTTACGGCTGCGCAGCTTGGACATACTGGGACCTCCAGATTGTTGTATTTTAAATAGCAGGAACAATACACCATCCGGGCCGATTTGATTGCATTTTTATAACAAATTCGTCCTGCGCCATGGCGCCGGGTCAAAAAAAAACCGCCCGGTGCGAGCCGGGCGGTTGTCATCGGGGCGGGCCGGACGTCAAGCCTGCGGGCCGTCCGCCTTCTTCTCTCGCGCGACGAAATACAGCAGCACGATGATGGCCGCGTACGGCAGCAGCGACAGCGCGTCCGAGTGCAGGCCCGCGTACAGCGGGTTGCCGTGCTCGGCCCAGTCGGCCATCATCTGGTCGAAGTGCGTCAGCACGCCGGCCGTGATGGCGATGATGATGCCGGCCAGCGCGCCGCCGGCGATGTAGCCGGACGCCAGCAGCACGCCCGAGCTGCGGTCGCCCGCCAGCTGGCGCTCTTCCTCGTTCAGTTTCGCGTTGTGTTCCAGCTTGTTGTTGCGGCGGTCCGCCAGCCAGCGCACCAGGCCGCCGACGAAGATCGGCAAGGTGGACGACAGTGGCAGGTACACGCCGACGGAAAACGCCAGCGAGGGGATGCCGGCCATTTCCAGCACCACGGCGATCATCACGCCAAACAGCACCAGGGTCCACGGCAGCTGCTGGTCGAGGATGCCCTTGATGATGTAGGACATCAGCACCGCCTTGGGCGCATCGTATTTCTTCACTTCCGTGCCATCGGGACGCTTGTTGTAATGGCCGTTGATGCCCGGATCGACCAGGTAGGCCAGCTGGCCATCATCCTTGACAAAATACTTGCCGGCCGGGCCGCCCACGGTGTCCGTCTTTTGCCAGACTTTATACGTGTTGTGGTCCGTATCGGCTTGCGGGCCATGCAGCTCGCCCGTCACCGTCAGCTTGGACGCATCGACCGTCAGGCCGGGTGCCACTTGCGCTGCCGGCACGTAGACGGTGCTCGCCTCATTGAGCTTGAGCAGGATGGGGCCGAGGATCAGGGCCGACGACAGGGCGCCCGCCAGGATCGCGTACTGCTGCAGGCGCGGCGTGGCGCCCACCAGGTAGCCGGTTTTCAAGTCTTGCGAGGTGGTGCCCGCATTGCTGGCGGCGATGCACACGATGGCGCCCACCGACAGGGCCGTCACATAGTAACGCCCGCCCGTCCAGCCCATGATGAGGAAGATCAGGCAAGTGAACAGCAAGGTGGCCACGGCCATGCCGGAGATCGGGTTCGACGAGGAGCCGATTTCGCCCGTCAGGCGCGACGACACGGTGGCGAACAGGAAGCCGAAGACGAGGATCAGCAGCGCGCCGAGGAAATTCATGTGCAGCGGCGTGGCGAAGGTGATCACGGCGATGATGGACAGGCAGCCGATGACCACCCATTTCAGGGGGATGTCCTGGTCCGTGCGCAGGGTGGACGCCGTCTTGACGCCCTTGCCCAGGCCCTTCAGGCCGGCCGACAGGCTGCGCCAGATCATGGGCATGGCGCGCACCAGCGAAATGAGGCCGCCGGCGGCCACGGCGCCCGCGCCGATGTACAGCACATAGGCGCTGCGCACGTCGTCGGCGCCCATTTCGCTGATCAACTTGGTGCCCGGCGAGAGCACGGTGGTCAGGCTGTCGCCGAAGAACTTGATCATCGGGATCAGCACCAGATAGGACAGCACGCCGCCGGCCGCCATGGTGGCGGCGATGCGCGGGCCGATGATGTAGCCCACGCCCAGCAGTTCCGGCGAAATCTCGGCGCCGATGGAGCCGCCCTTGAGCGGCGCGGCGAATTCCACGCCCGGCGTGTCCTTCCAGCCCTTGAACGAGATGTTGAACACCTTGTACAGCAGGCCGACGGCAAAGCCGCCGAAGATGATCTTCGCGCGGCGCTTGGCGTCCAGCGCGGCGGCCGAATCCTTCTCGATGCTTTCGCCGGCGGCGATGCGCGATTCTTCCGTGGCGGCCGCCTTCAGCACTTCGGCGCACGCCGTGCCTTCGGGGAATTTGAGTTCCTTGTGCTGGTCGACGATCATGGTGCGGCGCATGGGGATCATCATCAGGATGCCCAGCAGGCCGCCGAGGATACCGACCAGCATGACTCTGGAGATTTCCAGGTCGAAGCCGAGGATCAGGATGGCGGGCATGGTCACGCCCAGGCCGAAGGCCAGCGATTCGCCGGCCGAACCGGCCGTTTGCGTGATGCTGTTTTCCAGGATCGAGGAATCCTTGCCGCCCACTTTCTTGGCCAGGCCGAACAGGGTGATGGCGATCACGGCGACGGGAATCGAGGCGCTGACGGTCAGGCCCACCTTCAGCACCAGGTAGAGCGAGGAGGCGCCGAAGACCATCCCCAGGATGACGCCCATGAACAGGGCGCGGAAGGTCATTTCGGGCAATTTCGCGTCGGCCGGGATATACGGCTTCATGGCGCTCGGTGTTGCATCTTTTGCCATACAAAGTTCCTTAGTCTTGTAAAATAAACAGCCCGGATTGACGCCCGGGCTATTTTCTTGAAGCCGAGACTATCGCACAGCCGCGTTTCGATGAAAAGGTTTTTTGCTCCCCCTTCCGGCACCGGCCCCTGCGCTGCGCCAACGCCGGAGCGCTCGCCGCATTGGTCTATAATCGCTGCCACCGTGCCCTGCACGCTCATGTGAGACTGCCTTGACTGCCAAACGAACCGGATTTCCCTGGCCTTCCCGCCGCGCCACCGTGCGCGGCTTCATCATCGCCGGCTGCGCCGCGCTGGCCGCCGCCCTGCTGCTGGCCGCCTACCTGTTCCTGTACGTGCGTCCGCGCCTGCCCGAACTGGACGTCATCACGGATTACCAGCCGAAGATTCCCCTGCGCGTGTACACGGCCGACAATGTGCTGATCGGCGAATTCGGCGAGGAGCACCGCGACTTCGTGCCCATCGCCCAGGTGCCGGAGATGATGAAGAAGGCCCTGCTGGCCATCGAGGACAGCCGCTTCTACGAACACCACGGCATCGACTTCGTGCGCGCCGGCGGCGCCGTGCTGTCGAACCTGCGGCACGGCTTCGGCCACGGCGGCGGCTCCACCATCACCATGCAGGTGGCGCGCAACTTCTTCCTGACGCGCGAAAAAGTCGCTTCGCGCAAGCTCAATGAAATCATGCTGGCCCTGAAGATCGAGGCGGCCCTGTCGAAAGAGCAGATCCTCGAGCTGTACATGAACCAGATGTACCTGGGCCAGCGCTCGTTCGGCTTCGGCAGCGCGGCGCAGACGTATTTCGGCAAGCCCCTGTCCGAACTGTCGATCGCGGAAATGGCCATGCTGGCCGGCCTGCCGCAAAACCCGTCGCGCCACAATCCGATCAGCAATCCGAAAAAGGCGCACGCGCGCCAGCAGCTGGTCCTGAAGCGCATGCGCGAACTCGATTACATCAGCGAAGGCCAGTACCGGCAGGCGCTGGCGCAGCCGCTGCATATCAACAGCCGCGGCAAGCAGGGTTTCGACACGCACGCCGAATACGTGGCCGAACTGGCGCGCCAGGCCGTCTACGCCCAGTACAAGGAAGACAGCTACACCAAGGGCATCAGCGTCTACACGACGATCCTGAAGGCCGACCAGGATGCAGCCTACGCCTCGACGCGGCGCAACGTCATCGCCTACGACCAGCGCCACGGCTACCGCGGCCCGGAAACCTTCATCGACCTGCCGGCGGACCCCGAGCAGCGCGACGACGCCATCGATGCTGCACTGCAAAAACGCCCGGACAGCGACGGCCTGATCGCCGCCGTCGTCACGGAAGTGTCCAGCGGCAAGGTGCTGGCCGACACGGGCGACGGCGACGCCAAGGCCATCACGGGCGACGGCCTGCGCTTCGCCGCCCCCGCGCTGTCCGCCAAGGCAGGCGCCGGCATCAAGCTGCGCCCGGGCGCCGTCATCCGCATCAGCCAGGATGCCAAGGGCAACTGGGGCATCACGCAAGTGCCGCTGGTGGCCGCCGCCTTCGTCTCGCTGGACGCGGACACGGGCGCCTACCACGCCATGGTGGGCGGCTTCGACTACAACCTGCAAAAGTTCAACCACGTCACGCAGGCCTGGCGCCAGCCCGGTTCGGCCATGAAGCCCTTCGTGTACTCGGCGGCGCTGGAAAAAGGCTTTTCGCCGGCCACCCTGATCAACGACGTACCCCTGGAAATGCAGGCGGGTGGCAAGGTGTGGGCGCCGCAGAATGACGATTTCAAGTTCGACGGCCCCATCACCATGCGCTACGCGCTGGCGCAGTCGAAGAACGTGGCCTCGGTGCGCATCCTGCGCGCGCTGGGCATAGCGTACACGCACGACTTCCTGGAAAAATTCGGCTTCGACCCGGCGCGCCAGCCCAGCAACCTGACCATGGCGCTGGGTACGGGTTCCGTCACGCCCGTGCAGATGGCGGGCGCCTACGCCCTGTTCGCCAATGGCGGCCACCAGGTGGAACCCTACCTGATCGACCGCATCGTCGACGCCAAGGGCGCGGTGCTGATGCAGACCAAGCCGCCCGCCCCCAACGACGACAAGACCCTGGCGCTGGACCCGCGCAACGCCTTCGTCATGGACAGCATGCTGCGCGAAGTGGCGCGCACGGGCACGGGCGCGGCGGCGACGAAGAAACTGGGACGCAGCGACATCGCCGGCAAGACGGGCACCACGAGCGACGCCGTTGACGGCTGGTTCGCCGGCTACGGCGGCGGCATCGTGGCCGTGGCGTGGATGGGCTATGACGATCCCAAGTCCCTGGGCGGGCGCGAATTCGGCGCCACCCTGGCCATGCCGATCTGGATCGACTACATGCGCACCGCGCTCTCCACGCGCCCGCAAGTGACGCGCGCCGTGCCGGCAGGCCTGAGCCAGGTCGATGGGGAATGGATGTACGATGAATTCATCGACATGAATGGCGTCAAGACGCTGGACATGGACGTGGAAACGCCGACGGACCCGGCGGCGCTGCCGCAGACGCTGCCAGTGGAGACAAATTAAAGCCGGGGTCGGACCCTGAGGGACTCGGCGTCCCCGTCCGACCCCAGATCTTGCCCTGGGGTTGAGACTAAAAACTAAACGCCGCTCATGCTCAAATACCTGCGCACGGTACTGACCACGCTGTCGGCGAAATCGTCGACATTGACCTTCGCCGCGCGGTACTTCCAGCGCTTCACGTACCAGTCCTGGAACAGGGCCAGGCAGTGCGCCGACAGCAAGGTCGGATCGCCCTGCGGCCCCGGTTCGATTTCCGCGATGGTGGCGGCGATCAGGGTCTGCACATACAATTCCGAATTCTTCGCCATGCTGCGCTGCTCCACCTGCAGCACGCGCGAATCCATGAAGACAAAATAAAACCACGGCTGCAGCACCTCTGACAGGTAGATCGACGAGCGTATCATCGCCTCCAGCCGGTCCAGCGGCGACTTCACGTCGGCAAACAGCAGCGGCAAGGCTTGCGTGGCGTGGCGCACCACGTCCTCGATCATCTCGGCCAGCTGGTCCTTGCTGGCGATGTAGCCATACAGGCCGCCCATCGACAGGCCCGTCTCGCGGCACAGGTCGCGCAAGCTCATGGCGCGGAAGCCCACGTCATTGGCGAGGCGGAACGTGGCGACGAAGATGCGTTCGAGGTTTTCCAGTGCCGGCTTGCGGCGCTTGACGCCGATGCGCTCCGCGTGGCGGTCAAGAATATATTCCCAGATGTTTTCGCCATTTAAAGGCGTCATCTGCTGAAACTGTTCAAAATTAAAATGGGTCGACAAGTGCATTCCCAAGTAACGGTTATGTGCGGTGTAAATACAGCGCCTGGACGGCGCTGCAAGACGGCGGGACGGCGGATTTCGGGGCGATTATAGCGCAGGAAAACCGCTATTTTACTTTTCAACTATGCAATGGGCGTATAAGCAACGAGCAATGCGCAAAGTTATTGCGCTGCATCATGCAATTCCCATGCAATTTACTGCCAGCAGTGCTACATTTCAAAAACCGAGCGCTCGCTATATTTAATGCATCGATAGAATGTACGGCAGGCGCGCGGATCATCGCTACAGCATCGACATTTCCACTATATTAAAATAACGGAGACAAAATGAAGACTCGCTTCTGGCAACTGCTTTCCACCCTGCTGCTCGCCCTCGCCATCCTGCCCGGCAGCGCCGGCGCCGCCGGCTACACGCAAACGAAATACCCGATCGTGCTCGTGCACGGCCTGTTCGGCTTCGACAAGCTCGGTCCCGTCGAATACTTCTACGGCATCCCCGACGCCCTGCGCAGCGGCGGCGCGCAAGTCTACGTGACCACCGTCTCGGCGGCGAACAGCACGGAAGTGCGGGGCGAGCAGCTGCTGTCGCAGGTGCGGCAAATCCTCGCCGCCACGGGCGCGGCCAAGGTCAACCTGATCGGCCATAGCCACGGCGGCCCCACGGCCCGCTATGTCGCTTCCGTGCGGCCCGACCTGGTGGCTTCCGTCACCAGCGTGGCCGGCGTCAACAAGGGCTCGAAGGTCGCCGACATCCTCGTCGGCGCCGCCCCCGGCACCAGCGGCGCGCTGGGCAATGCCCTCGCCTCCCTGATCGGCATTTTGTCCGGCAACAAGGGCTTGCCGCAAAACGCGGGTGCCTCGCTGGCGTCGCTGTCCACGGCCGGCTCGCTGGCCTTCAACAGCCGCCACCCGCAAGGCGTGCCGGCCAGCGCCTGCGGCGAAGGCGCCTACCAGGAGCAAGGCGTGTACTACTTTTCCTGGAGCGGCGCACAGCCGTACACGAACGTGCTCGACGTGGGCGACCCGCTGCTGGCCACCATCAGCCTGGCCTTCGGCGGCGCGAAGAACGATGGCCTGGTGAGCAGCTGCTCCAGCCACCTGGGCAAGGTGATCCGCGACGACTACGCCATGAACCACCTCGATGAAGTCAACCAGTTCGTCGGCATCGTCAACCTGTTCGAGACCAGCCCCGTGACGGTCTTCCGCCAGCAGGCCAACCGCCTGCAAGGCCTGGGACTGTAGGGAGCGGCGCATGCACGCGAAATGGAAGATGGCGGGCGGCGCGGCCGTGGCGGCGCTGGCCCTGTACCTGGCGCTGCGCCCGGGCGAGCCGCCGGCCCCGCCGCCGGAAAAGGCGGAACCGGACCTGTTCGCGTTCGTGCGCTCGATGGAAGGCACGCTGCCGGACGGCAACGTGACGGTGGCCGCCGGCGACAAGCTGGTGGTCGACGCGGAACTGGGCCACCTGTTCGACTACTACCTGGCGGGCCTGGGCGAAAAGCCGCTGGCCGCCATCCGCAGCCAGATCGAGACGGAACTGGACAGGCGCCTGGCGCCCGTCCCCGCGCGCGAAGCGAAGCGCCTGCTGGGGGCGTATCTGGCCTACAGGCAGGCGCTGGCCGGCGCGGAACAGGCCCTGCCCCCGCAGGCCGATGCCGCCGCGGCGGCGCGCGCCCGGCTGCAAGCCATGCGCGCGTTGCGCGGCAATTACTTTACGGCGGAAGAAAGCGCGGGCCTGTTCGGCGCCAGCGACGCCTACGACGACGATGCCGTGGCGCGCATGGCGATACTGGGCGACACCGCGCTCGACGAGGCGCAGCGCCAGACCAGGCTGGCGGCGCTGGACCAGCAGCTGTCGCCGGCCCAGCGCGCCGCGCGCGACGCGCCGGTGAAAGTGGCGCAGCTCGATGCCTCGGTGCGGGCGCTGCGCGCCCAGGGCGGCGGCGAGAATGAAGTCTACCGCCTGCGCGCCAGCACCTTCACGCCCGAAGCGGCGGCGCGCCTGGCGGAACTGGACCGCGAGGAATCGCGGTGGCAGCAGCGCATCATCGCGTACCAGGCGCAGAAAGCCGGCCTGCCCGGCGGCGCGCAGGATGCGGCGGCCCTGCAGCAGCTGCGCGACGCCAGCTTCACGCCCGAGGAGCAGCGCCGCCTGGGCGCCTACGAGTAAGGCCTAGGCCAGCTGCGCCAGCAGCGCCGCCGCCGCCAGCACGTCGGCGCTGGCCTGCCCCTGTTCAAAGCCCGCATGCACGGGCGCCAGCAGGGCCCGTGCCTCGCCGCTGCGCTCCTGCGCGTGCAGCAAGGCCGCCAGGCTGGTGGCGCAGCGCAGTTCCCAGCCCGGCGCCTGCTGCGCGCGCGCCAGCGCCAGCGCTTCCTCCAGCTGCGCCTCGACTTCCCGCAGGCCCGCGCCGTCATCCACGGCCAAGGCGCGCCAGCGGCGGTGCGCGGCGCGGCGCAGCACTTCGGGCATGCTCCACGGCGCCAGGCCCGCCCGGGCGCGCTGCACCGCCTGCAGGTCGGCGGCCGCGTCATGCAAGGTGGCCATGACGTCGATCTGCAGCGGCCAGCTGCGTACCGTCGGCCACGAAAAGTCGCCCATCGACTCGCCCGCGTCGAGCAGGTGCTGGTAGCCGGCACCCCACGCGCTCCAGTACAGCAGGCCATAGCGGGCCGCATGCTCGCGCAGCAGGCAGTTCCAGGCGCTTGCCAGGCTGCGCTGGCCGCACCACAGGGCCACGGGAATGGCGCTGAAGGCCAGCGCCACGCACAACGAGGCGCCATTGTGCTCGAAGCCCAGCATCACCGCTTCGCGCGCGATGTGCAGCGCATCGTCGGGACGTCCCAGCAGCCACAGGCAGCGTGACAGGTTGCCGCGCAAGCACACTTGGTGATCGGCCAGCAAGGCATTGTTGAAGGTGAGCTGGACCGCGCCGTCGGGATGCGCGAGCACCATGCGCGCCAGCGCCGCCGATTCCGCATGGCGCCCCTGCAGGTGCTCGCCGGCCGAGCGCATGCGCGCCTGCACCAGCTGCATCGCCGTGCTGCCGCTGGCCTGGCACAGGTCCGCAAACTGCGCCACATAGGCGTCGGCGCCGGTGAAATCGGCCAGCGCCATACTGCAGATCCACATGCCGCAGATGGCTTCGGCGCGGCGCGCCGTATCGTCCGAGTGCATGGCCAGCCCATAGCCGTGCCGAAACGACAGCAGCATGGCGCCGCTCACGCCCTGCGTGTGCATCAGCAGGTGCGCCAGCGAGGCGTGCAGCTGCATTTCGCTGTCCGGGTCGACGATGGCATGCTGCGCCATCCGCTCCAGCGCCCGTTCCACGCGCACGCGGTATTCGTCCATCAGCGACAGCTGGTAGAACAGGGTCTGCGCCGCCAGGGTCAGGGCGATGCCCAGCGCCGCGTCGGCCGCCTCGCCAAAGGCCCAGTCGATGGCGGCGCGCAGGTCGTCCACGTGGCGGCCGTAGCAGGCGCTCCAGCTGGCGAACGACATGCGCTCCCAGTCCGCGGCGATGCGCTCGGCCAGCGTCTGGCAATGGCGCGCATGGCGCAGGAACACGGCGTCGCCCTGCCCGCTGGCCTGCAGTTGCGTGGCCGCGTATGCGCGCGTCGTTTCCAGCAGCCGGTAATACACGTGCTCGCAGCAAAATTCGATGCTGACGAGGGACTTGGCCGCCAGGTCGGCCACCGTGTCGAACACGTCATGGCCGGCGACGGCGGCGGCGGACTCCATGCGAAAGCGGCTCCTGAACACGCTCAGCACCTGCAGCACCGCGCGCTCGCCCGCGTCGAGCAGGCCATAGCTCCAGTCCAGCGTGGCGCGCAGGGTCTGGTGGCGCAGCGGCACGTTGCGCGGGCCGCGCGTGAGCAGGCGAAAACGGTCATCCAGCTGGCGCCGCAGTTCATGGATGCCGAAGTGGCCGATGCGCCCGGCCGCCAGTTCCAGCGCCAGCGGAATGCCGTCGAGGCGGCGGCAGATTTCCGCCACCACGGGCACGTCGGCGTCGGCCAGGGCGAAAGCGTCGTCCACGGCCGCGCAGCGCTCGCAGAACAGCTGCACGGCGGCGAAATGGCGGGCCGCCTGCGCGTCGGGCACGACGTCGGCCGGCGGCAGGCCCAGCGCGGGCAGGCGCTGCAGGTGCTCGCTGGTGATACGCAGCGGCTCGCGGCTGGTGGCCAGCAGGTGCAGCAGCGGCGCGCCCCTGAGCAGGGCGTCGGCCAGCGCGGCGGCCGCGCCTATCACGTGCTCGCAGTTATCCAGGACGATCAGCATGTGGCGCTGGCGCAGGTACGCCAGCAGGCCGGGCATGGAATCGCCGGCCGGCACGGCCACGCCCAGCGCCGTGGCCAGCGCCAGCGGCACCAGGTGGCCCTCGCTCAGCGGCGCCAGGTCGACGAAGCAGACGCCGTCCGCATAGCGGCGCAGCACGCGCGTGGCCAGGGCCACGGCCACGGTGGTCTTGCCGATGCCGCCGGGGCCGACGACGCACAGCAGGCGCAATTGCAGCAGCTGGTTGGCCATCGCCTGCACCGTTTCGGCGCGGCCGATCATGCGCGTCAGCAGGACCGGCAGGTTGTGCTGCGGCTCGGGGCCGGGCGGGCCGGCGGCCGCCGCCTGCCCCGTGTACGACAGGGGCGCCAGGAAGCCATAGCCGCGCCCCGGGATGGTGGTGATGTAGCGCTGGCCGTCGCGGCCATCGCCGAGCACCTTGCGCAACGCGGCCAGGTGCACGCGCAAGGTCGCATCGTCGACGACGGCGTTGGGCCAGACGATGGCCAGCAGTTCATTCTTGTCGACGATCTCGCCGGCCCGCTCCAGCAACGCCAGCAGCAGGTCCATGGCGCGGCTCCCCAGGCGCAGCGCGCGCTCGCCGTCGAACAGCAGGCGCTCGAGCGGCAATAGGCGAAACGGGCCGAAGACAAAGGCCGGAATGGGGCTGTTCATAGTTGTTGCATGGGGAAAGTGTGAAAGCAAACGGCGTGCAGTGGCA
Organism: Janthinobacterium sp.; assembly: GCF_009923995.1. Classification (GTDB taxonomy): domain Bacteria; phylum Pseudomonadota; class Gammaproteobacteria; order Burkholderiales; family Burkholderiaceae_D; genus Janthinobacterium. The sequence goes on from NZ_RFSK01000001.1 coordinate 232,366, forward strand.
GTATTCTACTGAGCATCGGCGCCAGCCCGCATGGCATCATGTATGCATCCTGTTACAAAGCCCGCTCACATGGCGGGCGCCAGCGCGGGACGGGCGCCGGCCAGCAGCGCGGCGATGGCAGGCGCCGGCGCCGGGCGATGCAGATAAAAGCCCTGCACCTGCTGGCAGCCCAGGCGGCGCAGCCGCTCCAGCTGCTCGCCGCTCTCCACGCCTTCGGCCACCACCAGCAGGCCCAGTCCGCGCGCCAGCGCGATGGTCGAGGCGACGATCATGGCGTCATTCCGGTCGATGGCGATGTCGCGGATGAAGGAACGGTCGATCTTCAAGGTGTGGATGGGCAGCATCTTGATATGGCTCAAACCCGAATAGCCGGTGCCGTAGTCATCGAGCGAAATGGCCACGCCCAGCGCGCGCAGGCGCATCAGCACCTCCTTGGCTTGCGAGATGTCGTCGATGAAGCAGCTTTCCGTCACTTCCAGTTCCAGCAGCGCCGGCGACAGCGCGTAGGTGCGCAGGCAGCGCGTGACCGTGTCGAGCAACTGCGGATCGCGCAGCTGCTTGGCCGAGACGTTGATCGCCACGGGCACCAGCGGCAAGCCTGCCACGCGCCACTGCGCCAGCTGGCGGCAGGCGGCGGCGATGGTCCAGTTGCCCAGCGCGAGGATGGCCTGCGTTTCCTCCGCCAGGCCGATGAATTCATTCGGGAAGATCAGGCCGTGATGCGGATGATCCCAGCGCAGCAGCGCCTCCAGGCCGACGATGTGCCGGCGCGCCGTGTCGAACTTGCCCTGGTAATGCAGGCAGAATTCGTCCTCGCGCATGGCCAGCTCGAAGCGCCCCTGCAGCTCCAGGCTGCGCGCCGACGACAGGTTCAGGGCCATGTCGTAGAAGCGGAAGCTGTCGCGCGCCGCCTTGGCGCCGTGCATGGCGCTGCCCGCGCTCGACAGCAAGGCGTCCACGCTTTGCCCGTCGCGCGGATACATGGCGATGCCGATGCTGGCCGTGGCCAGGATGGCCGCGCCGGCGGGCGGCGCGAATGGCTGGCGCAGCGCCTCGAGCACGCTGCCGGCGACGGCCGCCAGGCGCTCCTCGCTGGCCACTTCGCACAGCAGCAGGACGAATTCGTCGCCGCCGAAACGCGCCAGCAGGTCGCCTTCGCGCAGCGCATGGCGCAAGCGCCGCGCCGCCTCCTGCAGCAGGGCGTCGCCGGCCAGGTGGCCCAGGCGCTCGTTGACCTGCTTGAAACGGTCCATGTCGACCAGCAGCAGCGCATAATGGTTGCGGCTGTGCCGCGCCTGCAGCAGCTTGCCGCTGGCGCCGTCGTAGAAGCGGCGCCGGTTGGCCACGCCCGTCAATTCGTCGCGGGTGGCCAGCAGGTCGGCGCGGTTCCTTTCGCGCGCCAGCTGCAGGCTCAGGGTGATGTGCGCGCCCTCCGCCTGGCGCCGCTGCGCGCGCAGCCGCCGCCGCGCCGCCCACACGACGGCGCCGCCCAGCGACAGCACGGCCAGCGACACCAGCGCCGCCTGCGACAGCAGGCGCCAGCGCAGGGCATCGAGCTGCGCCAGCACGCGCGCGCGGTCCTGGCTGACCCGCACCTGCAGGCCATGGCGCAGCAAGGTGCGCACCTCGAGCAGGCAGGCGTCGTCCGCATGCGCCTGGCCGCCGGCCGGCAAGCCGTCCTGCAGCGCCGCCAGCACGTCCTTGCCGGCGCCGGCGATCTCGATGCGGCCATGCGCCTTGCGGCTGATTTCGCGGTAGGGACGCAGGAAGTAGGCCAGGTCGTCGGGCAGCGCGGGCACGGACGCAAGGGCATCGTCGAGCTGCGCGGCCAGGATCGAGGCGACGTCGCGGTTCTCGATGCGGGCGCGCTCGAGCGCCTGCTGCGCCTCGTCGTCGAGGCGTACGGCCGTATAGCCCCAGATGCACAGCAGCAGGCAGGCGGCCAGCACGGCGCACAAGGCCGTGCTGGCCGCGTTGCCGTGCCAGGCAGCGTCCAGCCAGCGCCGCGCGGCAACAGGCCGGCGCTCTCCCGTGACAGGCTGCTCCACTCAGGCCACTACGCGGTCAAGCGCGGCACGGCCGGCGCAGGACGGCCCACCAGGGCCGGCGGGGCCGGATGCAGGCGGAACACGCTGACCACCTGCAGCAGGTTTTCCGCCTCGCCTTCGAGCGACTGCGAGGCGGCCGCCGCTTCTTCCACCAGCGCCGCGTTCTGCTGCGTCACTTCGTCCATCTGCACGACGGCCTGGCTGATCTGGCCGATGCCCGTGCTTTGCTCGGCGCTGGCCGCCGTGATGTCGGCCACCATCCGGCTGACCCGGCCCACGGCCGCCACCACTTCCTGCATGGTGGCGCCGGCCTGCGCCACCAGGGCCGCGCCCGCGTCCACCTGCTGCGTCGAGTTGGCGATCAGCGCGCGGATATCGCGCGCGGCGGCGGCGCTGCGCTGCGCCAGGCTGCGCACTTCCGTCGCCACGACGGCGAAGCCGCGCCCCTGCTCGCCCGCGCGCGCCGCTTCCACGGCCGCGTTCAGGGCCAGGATATTGGTCTGGAAGGCCAGCATGTCGATCACGCCGATGATGTCGGCGATCTGCGCCGACGAGGCGCTGATGGCGTCCATGGTGTGGATCACCTGCCCCACGGCCTGGCCGCCGTCGCCGGCGATCCTGGCCGCCTCGATGGCCAGCGCGCTGGCGTGGCGGGCATTGTCCGCGTTCTGCTGCACGGTCGAACTGAGTTCCTCCATGGCCGACGCCGTCTGTTCGAGGGAACTGGCTTGTTCTTCCGTGCGCGCCGACAGGTCGACGTTGCCGGCCGCGATCTGCGTCGACGCCGTGGCGATGGTGTCCGTGCCGCTGCGCACGCGCTGCACGATATCGAGCAGGTTGCCGTTCATGATGGCCAGCGCGTCGAGCAGCCTGCCCGTCTCGTCGCGCCCGTGGCGGCCGAAGCGCGACGTCAGGTCGCCGGCGGCCACCGTCTGTGCCACCCCCAGCGCATGCTGCAGGGGCGCGACGATGCTGCGCGTGACCAGCCAGGCCGTCACCAGCGAAAAGACGATGGCCAGCGCGCTCAACGCCAGCATCATGCTGCGCGCCGACAGGTACTCCGCGCGCACCTGGGCACCCGCCTCCTCCATCCGGTCGTGCTGGTGCGTGATGAGGGTTTCCAGCGCTGCCATATAGCGCAGCTGGTCGTTGCGCACGGCGCCCAGCAGCAGGGCCGCCGCCTCGTCGCGCGCATCGGCGTCGAGCAGGGCCAGCACCTTGTCGCGGCCCTCGTTGAACGTGGCGCGCGCCTGCGTCACGGCCGCCATCAGGGCGCGGCCCTGCTGCGACAGCACGATGCGCTCGAGCCGGGCCAGGCGCTGTTCCGTGTCCGCGCCCGCCCTGGCGATGGTGTCGCGCTCCTGCGCCAGCTGCTGCGGCTCCGTCATCAGCAGCAGGTTGCGCGAGGAACGCGCGATGACGTTGACATTCTTGATGATGTCGTTGGCCAGCACGGTCTTCGGATATTTATCGTCGATCACGTCGCGCATGCGCAGTTCCAGGCTGGCCAGGCGCAGCATGCCCAGCGCGGCAGTGCCCAGCAACAGCAGGGTCAACAGGGCAAAAGACCAGCGCAAGCGGGTCCCGATATTCATATTCGCCATCTTCATTCGCATCCTTCAGTATGGTGCATCGGTCATCGCGCCAGGCCCGCGTGCAAGGCTGACGGCAATGGCTGGCGCCGCCAGCGGCCATGGAAGGCCGGGCGCGGCGGGCGGAGGGGTCAGCCTGGACAAGGCAGAGGCGGGAGCTTGGGTTGCTACGTCAGGCAGTGTGAGTTATCTCACAGGCAATGTCGCGTTAAGTTTTGCAAAGATTTGCTTAGATGGCAAAACAGCTATTTTTATAACACTGTTTTTTTAGTAAGTAGAAACCGCAGCATGGCACGGGGCGCCATGGGCGATGGCCGCGCGCAGCGGCCGGGCGGAGGGCGGCGGGGCCGCCGCCCTCGCGTCAGAACGTCAGAATACTTCCCACTCGTCTGCGCGTGGCGCACTGTTGCGCGTGGACGGCACGGCGCGCAGCACGGGCCGCGTCCTGGCGGGTGGCGCCGGG
>NZ_RFSK01000002.1 GCF_009923995.1 Janthinobacterium sp.
ACGAGGCCGATCGCCACGCGCAAGCCCAGGTAAAAATAATGGCTGTAAATAAAGGTGCGCAGGTTCAGTGCGTAGTGCATGGGTGTACCTTGTGGGTAGCTTTCCGGATGATCGGAACCGCCGCAGGCGGCGAGGGCGAGGGCGGCGCTGATGGCCAGCGCCAGTGGCAGGCGCCGGGTCAGGGGAAATGCGTGCATGGATTACCTTGGCTGGGAGTGGAAAAAACCATCGCATCATAGAGAGGTCAGATGACCTCCTGATGACACCACTTGCGCCAGGGTTGTTGGAATAGATTATCGGGGTGCCACGATATGCACGATCGCCGCGCTATGTACCACGATCTTGTCGGCATCTGCCTGCAACAGGCGGATGCGTCTTTTGACCAGCGGCCAGCCCGACCAGTCCACTTCGCTGACGGGCGGCGCGGCAGGGGCCGCCAGCGGTGCGCTGATCGTGGCCTTGTTGTCGAGCTGGTCCAGCGCGCGGGACAGGGTCAAACACACTTGCGTATGGCTGTGGCTGAGCAAGGCGTTGACGGGAGCGACGGGCAGCTGGCTGGCATGGCGCCCCAGGATGGAGCGCAGCGCCGCCACGTGGGCCACCAGCAGGTAATTTTGCACGATGAACAGGTTGATGTCTTCCACGGCCCGCTGCTTGCTGGCCGGTTCGTCGAGCATGCGCACCAGCGCCGAGCTGAGCGCGGCCAGGCTGTCCATCAGGCGCTTGCGTTCGATGCGGTAGGCGAAATCATCGAAACATTTGCCCTGCAGCAGCTCGAAGCTGGCTTGCATATAGCTCAGGTTCACGTTCAGTACCTGGCGCACGAGGCGTGGCAGGCTCTGGTATTCCCAGTTGGCCAGCACGAAGCTGAACACGGTGGCGACCGCCGCGCCGATGAGGGTATCGATCAGGCGCTCGCTGACGAGATTCGGGTTGCTGGGCGCCACCAGGTGCATTTGCAGCAAGATCATCAGGCTGACGGCGATGGCCGTGTAGCGGTAGCGCAAATAGATGAAGGTGGGCGTGGCCACGATGGAGAGGAAGAGGATGGCCATCAGGGCGATATTGCTGTGCACGAAGCGGATCACGATGGCCGTGATGACGCAGCCGATGATGGTGCCGATGATGCGGTCGGCGCGGCGCTGGCGCGTCATGCTGAAGGTGGGGCGCAGGATGATGACGATGGTCAAGACGATCCAGTAGCTGTGCGCCGCGTACGGCAGCCAGTGGCCGATCAGCAATCCCACCGAGATGGCCATCGACACGCGCAGGGCGAAGCGGAACACGGGCGAGTCCAGGCGCAGGTTCGACAGCAGGGTTTTCAGCTCGTATTTCTGTTGCGACAGGAACGGCGCCATGTCCGCGCCGCTCCAGAATGGCACGTCGGCGTAGACTTTCTGCGTGGCAAGGTGCAATTCGCCGATCATCTTCAGGATGGCGCGGATCTTGTTGCGCTGCGCGCGCAGGGTGGCCAGCGCTTCCTGTGCGCCGTCGCCTTTGGCTTGCAGGCGGGCAATTTCCGCCTCGATATCGTCCCATTCCTTGTCGTAGCTGATCTGCGCATACGAGGCGCGCTTGCGCGTGACGGCGTAGGCCACGGATTCGATGTCGCGCGCCGCCTTGTAGGCCAGGTCGTGCAGGGAGGTCAGGACGTCGGAGTCGGCCAGGTGCTGGCGCAGCAGGGCGTAATCCGTGTGCGTGGACAGGATCAGTTCATACAGATCCAGCATGCAGACGTGGACTTGCACGACGATGGCATCCTTGCTGTTCTTGTGGCTGCGCAAGATCAAGTCGCGCGACGCCTGCTGGCGGTCGGCCAGGATGCTTTGATGGCGCACCAGCTTGTTGAATTGCTCCGTCAGGTTAAAACGCGTGTCGTAGAAATCGGCCTTGATGTCGATGTAGGCGGCCAGTTCGAACAGGGCTTCGGCCAGCACCTGCTGCTTGATGCGGTGGCGCAAGACCCAGGCGATGGCCATGGCGTAGGCGAGATAGATCAATCCCCCCAGCATGAACAGGCCCGCATGGTGAAACGATTGCTGCCACGTCATCTGGTGTTCCATCGACATGGTCATGATGAACAGGGCGGCCAGTTGCAAGGGCATGGATTTCTTGCCGTACACCACCATCATGCTGGCGAGAAAACTGACGAGCACGAGTACGGTCAGCAGCAGCCAGTGCACGGGGCCGCACAGGCTGATCAGGAGCGTCACGGCGCTGCACAGCAGCACGGAGGCCAGCATTTCATTGAACTTGTGGCGCAGGGGGCTGGGCATGTCCATCAGGGTCGTGCACAGGGCGCCGATGCACACTGTCATGGCGGTGGTGCTGTCGCTACGAGGCCGATCGCCACGCGCAAGCCCAGGTAAAAATAATGGCTGTAAATAAAGGTGCGCAGGTTCAGTGCGTAGTGCATGGGTGTACCTTGTGGGTAGAGCACAGAAAGAGGCGCCGCACCGGGGTCTCCGATGCGGCGCCAGGATGTTGCAGTCGCTCCCGCCTTGATTTACATCAGGGCGATGACGGGATAGCGCCGCCATTCCGGCTCGGCAAAGCGCTGGCAATGTTCAAAAATGAAATCCAGTACGGCTTCCTGATTGCTCAGCAGGGCAGGGTTTGCCGCTTTCCAGTCAGCAAACTTTGCCGCCAGCGCCGGTTCGTCGCGCAGCAATTCGGAAGCCATGTCCTCGAACACATAATCGGAAAACGCTTCCTTTTTCTCCAGCACGCTGTTGAAGAAGCCCCAGCGGAAGAAGCTGTCGTGCGCCTCGGGTTCCAGGGTTTCCACGGCGTAGCGGGCGTTGTCCTGGTCCAGGCTGATTACATAGTCACCCGCCTGCAGGGTGAACTGGCCCGTCCGCGCTTCCACCTCCAGCGTGTCGTGGAACATGTGGCCCTCGTAGGCCGTGGCGCGCGTGCCGACGTTTTTCACGTGGTAGTAGCGTGCCGTTACCGTCTGTTCGGCGGTGATGCGCGACATTTCGACGCCGTTCCAGCGCAGGCGTTCGATGACTTCGCGCCACGCCTGCGGCACCACGTAGGCTTTCGGCGCGGCGATGGTGACATCCGCATCGAAGCGGTTGTAATAGGCGATATCGCGCTCCCACGGCTGCGAGCGGTCGTAGGACAGACGTTGGTAGTCGCCCAGCACGCTTGGTGTGTATTGCGCCGCATAGCCCTTGAAGGGGAAGGTCGACGGTTGTGCTTCGTTCATGCTCCAGTGGATGGGCCATTGGGCTTGCGTGCGTCCTGCCGCCTTCGCTTGCGCGCGCAGCTGCCGGATCTGTTCGCCATGTTTGACCGTAAAGGCCATGGTGATGTCGAGCAGGGCGCGCATGGAGGCGTAGCGGTCGGCAAACGGTTTCAACATGTGCGTTTCCGGCATGAAACCGATGACGTGATGCAGGGCCGCAAAGCCCGTCGAAAAACGGGGCACTTCGAGGAATTCGGCGATGCCGTGGTCGGGGCTGTCCTTGACGGGATTCACATACGGGCAGGTGGGCCAGCCGGCCTGTTCCATCTGCGCAAAGATGTGCGGCAGCATGGTGTCTTGCAGGAAGGGACCCAGGCCATTGCCCAGCTTGTCCGTCTGCGTGTGGATCAGGGTCATCGTGTACGGGTAGTCGGCGCCGTTCGACGTGTGCGTGTCGACCATCACGTCCGGGTCCCAGCTGGCCAGCAGACGGTTGAACACTTGCGCGTTGAGGCTGTCGCACTTGATGAAATCGCGGTTCAGGTCCAGGTGGCGGCTGTTGCCGCGGAAACCGAATTGCTCCGGGCCATCCTGGTTCACGCGCGACGTGTTTGCACGGTTCAGGCTGCCATCGACGTTGTAGATGGGAATGAACAGCAGCACCGTGCTGCCCAGCGCCGCCAGGCGTTCCGGCTGTGTGCACAGGTCGCGCACGATGGCCATGCAGGCGTCGATGCCTTCCGGCTCGCCCGGGTGGATGCCGTTATTGTTGAAGAACACGGTGCGCCCTGCGCGCTTGATTTGTTCGCGGTCAAACACGCCATCGGCGCTGACGACGCCAGCGTGGATCGGTACGCCCGAGTCGGACAGGCCGATCTGTTCGAAATGCAGCACTTGCGGATAGCGTGCGGCGAGATCTTTGTAGAAGGTGATGCATTCCAGCCAGGTCGTGGTCTGGTTGTGGTTACCGAGTTCGTAGGTCGTGCGCAAGTCTGATGGCATAGCGGTCTGAGTCTGGGAGGGGGAAGGCGCGCTGGGTAAGTACGCCCATGAGGCGCCAATTGTAGCACCGGCGCCGCTGCCTTGATGTGCGGCAGGAGGGGGGCGCGTCACTTGTGGTATGAATACGTTTCACGGGCAAGGAGGCGGCATGGGCAGGACGGCGATGGCGGCGCTGGTGTGGTGGGCTTGCCTGGCGGCACAGGCGGCACCGTTGCGTTTGCCGGCGGGATCGGGGCCTGTGGCGGACGGTGGTTCCGTCACGGCCGTCGCGCCGGGCGTGCTGATACGCTACCGGGGCTGGCTGCTGGCCGTCGATGGGGCGGCGTCGGTGGCGCCGCCCGATGTCCTGCTGAGCTCGGCGAAAGAGGGCCAGGCCCCGCGCCTGCAGGCAGGCAAGCTGGCGCGCGAGGTGCCCCTGTGGGCGGCCTGCGAGCTGGTCAAGGGGAGCGTGCGCCTGCGCATCACGGCGCTGCCGGGGCTGGACGAGGGGCCGGTCCTGCTGCTGGACTTTGGCGACGGCGATTACCGCATCGTGATTCCCGCCGCCACCATTGCCCGGCAAGACCATGCCGCGCTGGCGCAGCGTTTTCCCGGCGCCGACCTGGCCCTGCTGCTGGAAGGGGGGCGGCGCGTGATGCTGCCGCTGGGCAATCGCCACGCGCAGGTGTTTGGCGAGGAGCAAGCCGTTCCTTACCGCTTTGCCAAGGTAAGACGCTAGGCGAAAAAAAGCCACTCCCGCAGGAGTGGCTCAGGCGACAACCGCCCGTTGCCGGGCTTATTCGTTGTTGTTATCCGAAAATTACTCGGCGCCCATTTCTTTCAGCAGGTTGTCTGCGTGGTCGACGTGTTTCATGTTCCACAGCATGTAGCGCAGGTCGACCTGGATCGAACGGGTGTTGGCCTTGTTGTAGTCCCAGTCGGAAATGATCGAGTCCAGGGTGCCGTCGAACGCCAGGCCGATGAATTCGCCTTTCGAGTTCAGGGCAGCCGAACCGGAATTGCCGCCGGTGATGTCCAGGGTGGCCAGGTAGTCGACCGGCACGGTTTTCAGCTTCGGATCGACAAATTTGCCGAAGTCCTTGGCCTTGATCGCGGCCAGTTGTTTCGCTGGTGCATTGAACTCGCCTTCGCCCGTGGCCTTGGCCACCACGCCATTGACGGTGGTGAACGCGGTCCAGGTGGTGCCGTCGGCGCCATGGTCACGGCCGGCAACGCGGCCGAAGGTCACGCGCAGGGTGCTGTTGGCGTCAGGATAGACGGCTTGGCCCTTGCTCTTCATGAAGGCGATCTTGGCTTTCATGTAGTTGGCATAGCTTTGCTGGATCTTGCCGGCCAGTTCTTCGTCTTCCGCTTCGTTTTTCAGCGAATCCGGGTACATGGCGACGGCGGCCTGGATGAAGCTGTCCTTGCTGGCCTGGAATTCGGCAGGCGTGCGTTTCAGCCAGGCTGCGCGCTCGGCCTTGTCGGCCAGCTTGCTGCCGGCATACAGTTTGTCCAGGGCGGCGACCAGGTCCGCTTGCGACATGCCATCCTTGATGCCGATGGCGGCGTCGAAGCTGGCGCGGCGCTGTGCTGCCGGCTGCGCGGCGTACTTGGCCAGGCTGTTCAGTACCAGCGCCTTGTCGACTTTTTCATCGTAGGTGCGTTCGACCGAGGTGATGCCCGCTTCCAGGCGTGGCAAGTCGCGCGTCTGGTAGCCGGACTTGCGTTCCGTGTCGGCCTTGGTGCTTTCATTGGCCAGGCGGTACAGGCTGCGTGCCGTGTTCAGCAGGCGTGGCTGTGCGTAGCCCAGGAAGAAGTCGCGCTTGATGTCGGCATCGCGCTCGGCGATCAGCTTTTCCACCTGCTCGATGTCGCCGGCAAATTCCGCCTTGCGGGCAGGATTGGCGTTGACCCAGGTTTTCAGGGCTTCGTGTTCGGCCGTCTTGCGTGCCAGGAAGTCGCTGCCCGCGTACGAGTCCAGCATGCCCTGGCGGTTCTTGTAATAATTGTTCACGCCAGCCACCTGGCCTGCGTATTTCAGGGCAACGTCCTTGTTGTCCTTGGTTTCGCGCGCGATGATGGCCAGGGTTTCACCCGATGCCTTCACGAAGGCCGGATAGTTCCAGTCGAACGTGAATGCCACTTCCGATGGCAGGCGGTGACGGTTGGTGCGGCCTGGATAGCCCAGCGCCATGACGAAATCGCCTTCCTTCAAGCCGTCCTTGGCCAGTTTCAGCACGTGTTTCGGCTGGTACGGCACGTTGTCCTTGCTGAAGTCGGCAGCCTTGCCGTCCTTGCTGACGTAGGCGCGGTAGAAGCCGTAGTCGCCCGTATGGCGTGGCCACATCCAGTTGTCGGTGTCGCCGCCGAACTTGCCCACGCCGGCCGGAGGCGCGTGCACCAGGCGCACGTCGCGGATTTCCAGTTGCTTGATCAGGTAGAACTCCAGGCCGCCGTAGTAGCTCGACACGGTGCAGCGGAAGCCCGCTTCTTTTTCGCATTCGGCGACCAGTTTCTTCTGGTTTTTTTCGATCGCGTCGATGCGTGCCTTGCCTTGCAGCTTGGCCACGTCGGCGGTGATGATCTTGTCGCTGACATTCGTCACGGCCGAGGTGACGAAGATGCGGCTGCCCGGGGCGGCCGGCAGTTCTTCAGCGTAGGTCTTGGCCAGGAAGCCGTTGGCCAGCAAATCGCGCTCTTTGGTCGAGTTCACCGCCACGCTGTTGTAGACGCAGTGGTGGTTGGTGGCGACCAGGCCTTGCGGCGAGACGAACGACGCGGAGCAGCCGCCCAGGCTGACGATGGCGCCCATCGGGAACTCGGTCAGCTTGGTCAGGGTGGTCGGGTCCAGTTTCAGTCCGGCCGCTTTCAGTTCCTTGGCTACTTGTGGCAGCTGTTGGGGCATCCACATGCCTTCGTCGGCGTGTGCGAAGTTGCTCAGGATGGCGAGCGCGATTAGAGATTTTTTCATTCGAGTTCTGTTCTTTTACATGTAGGGAAGTCGGAATCAGCGTGCGTACCCAGTGGTTTTCTCAGCGGGCGACCTAGAGTATCCGTATCGAACTGTGACTAGTCAATGACATTTTCCTCAGGGTATGTCTGATGGTGTTGTATTTAAGGAAATATTTTATGCCCGGGCACGGGACCAATCCGGCTGGCAGGGCGCATTTTTCCGTGCCGGCGACTGTGGTATTGTCCAGACAATTGTCTTTCGGGCAATAAAAATGGCCGGGCGCTTGCGCGGCCCGGCCCGTGTGCGATGCAATGCGTTGCCGCGCCAGCCTCAGCGTATTTTGCCGCGGCGCAAGAGATTCACGATACCCAGCAGTATCACGGCACCGAGGAAGGAGACCAGCAGCGAGGACAGGCTGAAGTTGTCGCTATTGATGGTGCCCGTGCCAAACAGGGGCGCCAGCAGCCAGCCGCCCAGGAAGGCGCCGACTATGCCGACGACGATATTGAGGAAGATGCCCTGTTGCGCATCGGTTTTCATGACCATGCTGGCCAGCCAGCCAATGACGCCGCCAATAACGATCCAGATAATGAAATTCATGTAATCCTCCGCGCGATGGATGAGTGGTTGTGCCGTGTTAGAAAAACATCATGGCAAATCGATACTGATGCCGCACGATAGAAAAGTCCAGCGGATTTACGCCTGCACGAAAAAGCCCGCCTGGCTGCGGGCAGCGAGGCGGGCTTGATTTGCAGCACAGGGTGGCTTAGTCGGCCTTGATGGCTTCCACCTGGATCGCCAGCTTGACTTCCGGCGAGAACGCCGGCAGGCCGTAGCTCAGGCCAAAGTCGCTGCGCTTGAATTCCGCGCTGGCATCGGCGCCGCACACTTCGCGCTTGTAGCGCGGGTGCATGATGCATTTGAACTTGCTCACGTTCAGCTTGACGGGCTTGGTCACGCCCAGCAGGGTCAGCTCGCCATCGACTTCCACCAGCTGATCGCCGTTGAACTTGAGCGATGTGCTCTTGTAGGTGATTTGCGGGAATTTTTCCACGTTGAACATGTCCGCTTTTTTCGCGTGCGTGTTCATCGCGTCCAGGCCGAAATCGATGGAATCGGCATCGATGACGAGGTCCAGGCTGCCCGTCTTGGCGGCGCGGTCCAGGGTGACGGTGCCCTTGGTCTTGTTGAACTTGCCACGCCACACGGACATGCCCATGTGATCGGCCTCAAAGCTGGGGAAGGTATGCGTCGGGTCGAGGTTGTAGGTCTCGGTAGCGGCCATGGCCGAACCGGCGCCGGCGGCGGCCAGCACGGCGATCATCAAGTGCGAAAATTTCATGCAGATCCTAAAGGGTTGTGGGGTTGTTTTTGCTAACGTCTGACAAACGTTCAGGACAAGGTACCTTGCCGAAGGCAGTACGAATAGTGAATAGTACGACGAGGCAAGAGCAACGCAGTCATGGACGTTTTCTCAGGCGTTACTGAGCCGAAACGTGGAACTTGATCGTGACCTCATCGGCAACCATGCTCGTGTCTTTCCACTCGCCTTCGCCGATGTTGTAGGTCAGGCGCTTGATCGGCAGGGCGCCGTCGAACGCATACTTGCCGCCTTCGGATTTCACCGTCAGGGGGAAGGTCACGTCGCTGGTCTTGCCCTTGATGCTCAGCTTGCCCGTCACCGTCAGCTTGCCCGCGCCGGCGGCCTTGATGCTGCTCGAAACAAAGGTGGCTTTCGGGAACTGGGCGGAGTTGAACCATTCTTTCTTGGCCACTTCCTTGTTGTACTCGGGGTCGCCGATATCGATGCTGGCCGTCTCGATGTCCACCGACGCTTTCGAGGCGTCCGGCGTGGCCGGGTTGTAGTCGATGGCGATATTGAATTTCTTGAACTTCGCTTCCACGGGCACGTTCATTTGCTTGAACACGGCCGACACGCTGGTCTTGGCGGGATCGACTTTCAGCAGGGTGGCGGCGGTGGCGGCCACGGACAGGCCCAGCAGGGAAGCGAGGACGATGCGTTGGGTGGTTTTCATCTTATTTTTCCTGGAGTTACAGTGAGCAAGGGGAAGTCGGTATCAGGGCAGCATGCGTTTCAGCACGCCGTCGCGGTCGATGAACTGGTGCTTCAGGGCCGCCAGTACGTGGGCGGCCACGGCGGCAGCCATCGTCATGTTCAGAACATAATGAATTTCTTTTAAAAGTGGCTTAAGTTCCGGGTTCGGCGCCATGAAGACGGGCAGCTGGAACAGGCCCAGGTAGACCACCGGCACGCCGGCGGCCAGGGTGTACAGGTAGCCGGAGACGGGCACGGCAAAGATCAGGATGTACAGCAGCACGTGCATGGCGTCGGCCGCCTTCTTTTGCCACGCGACCATGCTGGCCGGATGCGGCGGCGGCACGTTGGCCTTGCGCCACAGCAAGCGGATGGCGGCGATGGCCAGCACGGTCACGCCCAGCCATTTATGCCACGAGAAATATTTGAGCTTGGTGGGCGTCAGGCCGGGAATATCCGTCATGACCAGGCCCATGATGAAGGCGCTGATGATCAGCAGGGCCGTCAGCCAGTGCAGGATGATGGCGGTGGTGGTGTAGCGTTGCATCGGCGGGGCTTTCTTGAAAGTAGTACGTATTAGGACTAATTCGGCCTAATATACCAAAGAAAAGCAAATTGCGCTGCGTGCTGGAGATTCTACAAGAAAGCGGGGCGGAAAAACCGCGGGGCGGCCGCATTTGTATGCTGGCCGCCCCGCGGGAGGGGATCTGCGGGATCCCGATGTGGAAACTGCTTAGATGGCTTTGGCCAGCTGGGCCGCGATGCCGATGTAGTTCGCCGGCGTCATGGTCAGCAGCACGTCCTTGGCATCCTGCGGGATGGCCAGGCCGTTGACGAAGGTTTGCAGCGCCTCTTTCGAGATGCCCTTGCCGCGCGTCAATTCTTTCAGCTGCTCGTACGGGTTTTCGATGCCATAGCGGCGCATCACGGTTTGTACGGGCTCGGCCAGGACTTCCCAGGTGGCGTCCAGGTCTTGCGCCAGGCGCGCGTGGTTCACTTCCAGCTTGTTCAGGCCGCGCAGGCAGCTGTCATAGGCCAGCAGGGTGTAGCCCAGGCCCACGCCGATGTTGCGCAGCACGGTCGAGTCGGTCAAGTCGCGCTGCATGCGCGAGACGGGCAGTTTTTCCGACAGGTGTTTCAGCACGGCGTTAGCCAGGCCCAGGTTGCCTTCCGAGTTTTCAAAGTCGATCGGGTTGACCTTGTGCGGCATGGTCGAGGAACCGATTTCGCCCGCTTTCAGTTTCTGCTTGAAGTAGCCCAGCGAGACGTACGTCCAGATGTCGCGGTTCAGGTCCAGCAGGATGGTGTTGGCGCGCGCGAAGGCGTCGAACAGCTCGGCCATGTAGTCGTGCGGCTCGATCTGGATGGTGTACGGGTTGAACACCAGGCCCAGGCGCTGTTCGATGACGGCCTGCGAGAACGCCGGCCAGTCGAAGCCGGGGTAGGCGGACAGGTGGGCGTTGTAGTTGCCGACGGCGCCATTCATCTTGCCGAGGATTTCCACTTGCGCGATGCGTTTCACGGCGCGCTGCAGGCGGGCCACGACGTTGGCGAACTCCTTGCCCAGGGTGGTCGGGCTGGCCGTCTGGCCGTGCGTGCGCGACAGCATCGGCACGTCCGCATTGTCGTGCGCGATCTGCGTCAGCTTGGCTACCAGGCCGGTCAAGGCCGGCAGCATCACGCCGTCGCGTGCGGCCTTGAGCATCATGCCGTGCGAGGTGTTGTTGATGTCTTCCGAGGTGCAGGCGAAGTGGATGAATTCCGACGCCGCCACCAGTTCCGGCACGTCCGCGACCTGTTCCTTCAGCCAGTACTCGACGGCCTTGACGTCATGGTTGGTGACCGCTTCGATGGCCTTGATGCGGGCCGCGTCGGCTTCCGAGAAGTCGGCCGCCATCTTGTCGAGCAGGGCGTTCGCTTCTGCCGAGAATGGCTTGATTTCCGCGAAACCCGCTTGCGACAGCGCTTGCAGCCAGGAGATTTCCACTTTCACGCGGTGGTGCATGAAACCGGCTTCGGACAGGATCGGGCGCAGCAGGTCGGTCTTGCTGGCGTAGCGGCCATCGAGCGGAGACAGGGCCGACAGCGTGGAATACGGAGTAGTAGAAGTCATGAGAGCGGACGCAAGTTAAAGAAACGGTTGGCGCGTGGCGCGCGGGGAGGGCAGGGCTATTGCAATAAAGCAACACTGGCGGCGCCACAGTAAAGGACGATTTTACCACCGCTGGCGCCCTGGCAGACGTGCGCCGGGCGCCGGCGCGCCGCAATCGGGCCGAATCGGGCGCCGATGCGGCGTGCCCGCCACACTGCGGGGCGCACGGGGCGCGCACTGCCAAATGCGGCTGCCGCCGATGCTATACTGGCCGCTGCTCCTTTACCTCAAAGTGTCTATGAAACTGATCGGTTCC
Organism: Janthinobacterium sp.; assembly: GCF_009923995.1. Classification (GTDB taxonomy): domain Bacteria; phylum Pseudomonadota; class Gammaproteobacteria; order Burkholderiales; family Burkholderiaceae_D; genus Janthinobacterium. Next base: position 11,595 of record NZ_RFSK01000002.1, read on the forward strand.
CTCGCCAGCCCGTATGTCCGCAAAGCCCGCATCGTGCTGGCGGAAAAAAAGCTCGACTATGTCTTCGAGCTGGAAAACGTGTGGGTGCCGGAAACCCGCATCGCCCAGGCCAATCCGCTGGGCAAGGTGCCCTGCCTGGTGATGGAGGATGGCAGCGCGCTCATCGACTCGCGCGTCATCGTCGAATACCTCGACACGCTCACGCCCGTGTGCAAGCTGCTGCCGGCCGGCGGCAATGGCCGCGAGCGGGCCGACATCAAGAACTGGGAAGCGCTGGCCGACGGCATTCTCGACGCGGGCGTGCTGGTGCGCCTGGAGCGCACGCAGCGTCCGCCCGAGCAGCAAAGCGCCGCCTGGATCGCGCGCCAGCTGGACAAGGTCACCCTGGGCCTGGCGGCGCTGGAAGCGCGCCTGGGCGAGAGCGCGTATTGCGCCGGCAAGAACTACACCCTGGCCGACGTGGCCGTGGGCTGCGCCCTGGGCTGGCTCAGCTTCCGCTTCCCGGAAATCGACTGGCGCGCGGATCACCCCGCGCTGGCGCGCCTGTTCGACAAGCTGTCCGAGCGCCAATCCTTCAAGGACACCGTGCCGCAGTAAAGGCCCGGACGTAAAAAAACCGGCCATTGCCGGTTTTTTTTATGCCTGTCGACGGAAATTACTCGTCAATCGACATCTGGCTTTGCAGGTAGTTCTGGATGCCGACCTTGGCGATCAGGTCGATCTGCGTTTCCAGCCAGTCGATATGCTCTTCCGTGTCTTCCAGGATCATCAGGAACAGGTCGCGCGAGACGTAGTCGCCCGCTTTTTCGCAGGTGGCGATGCCTTCCTTGACGGTGGCGTGCGCGGCGCGCTCCAGTTTCAGGTCGCATTCCAGCATTTCCGGCGTGTTCTCGCCGATCAGCAGCTTGTGCAGCGCTTGCAGGTTGGGCAGGCCGTCGAGCATCAGGATGCGGTCGATCAGCTTGTCGGCGTGTTTCATTTCGCCGATCGACTCTTCGTATTCCTTCTTGCCCAGCTTTTCCAGGCCCCAGTGCTTGTACATGCGCGCATGCAGGAAGTACTGGTTGATGGCGGACAATTCGTTGGTGAGCTGTGCGTTGAGCAAGCGGATGACTTCTTTATCGCCCTTCATGGGATTTCCTTTGTTCTGTCTTGCGTTCGATGATGAAACCGGTGGCTGCTGGCGGTCACTGCCGGGTGGCGAAGGGCTGCCTGGTGGCGCGCGATTGCCGGTCTCGCTATGCCCGCATGATAGCGCAAAATGTGGGCGATTTTTGCTGCGAAACGGCGTTTTTCCGTCTTTTTAACGTAAATATCGTGCGAATAAAACCCATTCTCAAGTAAATCGCCCCAGTTCTCCGTTTTTTATTTGTTAAGGCAAATGGAGGCCATTCTCATTCGCGTTCATGCTGTCTTTTTTGCATGTCCGGCTGGCCGGTGCGGCGAGGCGGCAAAGGCGGAAATGTTTGCGCCGTTCTTGCCTTTATGTATTCTTGGCCGCCGGCGGCGATGCGATAATCCCAGGGGGAATTCACTACAAAGGATAGCAAGATGATGCTGCACATACCCGGCGTACTGACGCCGGAACAGGTCACGCACTTCCGCCAGCGCCTGGCGCAGACGGACTGGGTCGACGGACGCGCCAGCGTGGGCGCGCAGGGCGCGCAGGTCAAGCGCAACCGCCAGCTGGCGGAAGGCTCGCCGCTGGCGCTGGAACTGGGCGAGATCGTCAGCCGCGCCCTGATGGCCAATCCCCTGTTTTTCTCGGCCGTGCTGCCGCTGCGCATCCTGCCGCCTTTCTTCAACAGCTACGCGGGCGGCGAGCACTATGGCCTGCATATCGACGGCGCCATCCGCACGCCGAAAAACGGCATGCAGTCGATGCGCGCCGACGTCTCGTCGACTGTCTTCCTGAGCGAGCCGGATGAATACGAGGGCGGCGAACTGGTGGTGGTCGATGCCTACGGCACGCATGAAGTGAAACTGCCGGCCGGCGACGTGATCGTGTATCCGTCGAGCAGCGTGCATCAAGTGCTGCCCGTCACCAGCGGCGAGCGCATCTGCTCCTTCCTGTGGACGCAAAGCATGGTGCGTGAAGACTGGAAACGCAGCATGCTGTTTGAGCTGGATCAAAACATCCAGAGCGTACGCGGCGAGCACGGCGATTCGCCGGCCACCGTGGGGCTGACGGGGCATTATCACAACCTGCTGCGGATGTGGGCGGAGATGTGAGGCTGGGGGCAGACCCCCGGCGACGTTGGCGCTGAGCTTGGCGTTGGCGGTGTTGAGGGTCTGACCCCTATAGCGGGCGGTCGCTGCGGGACTAGGCGGCCCCGTCCGACCCCATTTTTTTAGGGTTAAAAAGAGAATACGGTTTTTTGCATGCGCTAACCCTAGACCTGAACGGCTGGGGGCAGACCCAAAGGGTCTGACGCCAAAAAAAAAGTCTGCCTGGCCCGGGGATGTAGGCTGGCAGACTGAAACAAGCAAATCGCTTGACTAAAAACAGGGCGCAAAAAAGCAAGCAGGGCACACGGTGCGATGCTTGCGGGCTGGCAGCGGCGCGCGGCCGCAGGAAGGCTAGCTCAGCTGGAAGGTCAGGGGGACCAGCACGTAGACGGGAACGGCCTTGCCGTTTTCGATCATGGGCTTGAACAGCGCGCGCTGCGCTGCCTGGCGGCCCGCTTCATCGAGGTTGCTGTAGCCCGTCGATTTGTGCACGAGGATCTGCTCGGGCAAGCCCTTTTCATTGATCAGGATGCGCAGCACCACGGTGCCGCTCTCGCCCAGGCGGCGCGACAGGTTCGGGTAGACCAGCTGCGGCGCCTTGATGTATTCCACGCTGCTGACGGTGCGCGGCGTGGACGGGGCCGGCGGCGATGGTGCCGGTGCGGCGGGCGCCGTCGGTGCGGCCGTGGCGACAGGCGCCGCTTCGGCGCGCGTCGGCTGCGGCGGCGTGATCGTCGGTTCGGTCGGCGCCACGGCGATCAGCGGCAGCGGCGGGATCACGGCGCGCGGCAGGGGGGCGCTCAGTTCCACGGTTTTCGGGATGGACGGCGCCGGCGGTTTTGGCGGCGCCGGCGGCGCGATGATGCTGATGGTGGTGATGGTCGGCATGGCGGCCGTGACGACACGGCTCAGCAAGCCGCTCTGGATGGCGTAAAAGCCGGCGATATGCAGGACGACGATGGCCATCAGCGGCGCGAATTTGCTGCGCTTCTTGTCGAAATCGGCAAATTGTTGCACGGCCTGCACCGTTACGGGCGGGGGCATCATCGTCATGGCATTCATCACTTTCCTTAGTTTGTCAGCACAGCTCGCATCAATACGGTTTCTTGCAGCACCACGGTGGCGCTCAGGTGATCGTTCAGCACTTCCCGTGCGCAGGTATGGCATTTGCCGCAGCACGTGGCTACGCCCAGGTCGCGGCGCAGTTCGGCCATGCTGGACAGGCCAAGATCGACGGCTTGACGGATTTCACGATCAGATATGTTGTTGCAGACACATACAATCATTGATACACCTTCTGGCTGGATGATGAAAAGACACTAGTGCTACGAAGCATTGTTGCTAGTGTTTTAATGAGAATCATTATCATTACGTTTCATTGTCGCGCAAAGCGCAGGACAATGCAAGCGATTTTGATGAAACGTGCGGCTGCAGGCGGGCGCCTGCGGGGGCCTTGTGGTGTTGTGTAAACGCATGGCGCAGCCCTTGACAGGGGCGGCTCTCCGGGCCAAATAAAAACAATTCGCATTCATGTTTATAATGCTGGTATTGTCTCGGACGGTCGCCGTCTGGACATACTGAAAGGCCGCTTGTCGGTAATGCGCAACAGTTGCGTTTTACCTCACAACACCGGGGCGTGCGCCACGCGCAGCAGGCTGTCCCCCGTGTTCTTAATTTGAACGGAATTTGCTCATGACTCTAGTTCCACCCCTGATGACGCTCGATGCGCTGGCAGTCGGCCAGAGCGGCACGGTGTTGCATATCACGCCCCACACGGCAGGACAGACGGAGGACGGGGTCGACCTGGCCCGCCGGCTGATGGAGCTGGGATTCGTTCCCGGCGAACGCATCCGCATGCTCAAGCGCGGCCTGCCCGGCGGCGACCCGCTCGCCATCAAGGTCGGCAATGCCACGTTCGCACTGCGCCGCTTCGAAGCGGCGCTGATCACGATTCAACCGCTGATTCAACCGGAATAACCATGGGTGCTGTCGAAACTATCGTCGATGCGGGCGTGCACAAGCCGCCGCATCAGCCACAAATCGCCTTGCTGGGCAATCCGAACTGCGGCAAGACGGCCCTGTTCAACCGTTTGACGGGCGCGCGCCAGAAAGTGGCGAACTACGCCGGCGTGACCATCGAGCGCAAGGAAGGCCATTTCACCTCGCCGTGCGGCACGCCCGTGCGCCTGCTCGACCTGCCGGGCGCCTACAGCCTGTCGGCCACCACGCCCGATGAAGCCATCACGCGCGACGTGGTGGGCGGCCTGCGCCGCGGCGACCCGCGTCCGGACGCCATCATCTGCGTCGTCGACGCCACCAACCTGCGCCTGAACCTGCGCCTGGTGCTGGAAGTCAAGCGCCTGGGCCTGCCGATGTTGCTGGCGCTGAACATGACGGACGTGGCGCGCAAGCGCGGCATGGTGATCGACACGGTGAAACTGTCGCAGGAACTGGGCATGCCCGTGGTGGAAACCGTGGCGGTGCAGCACGACGGCGAAAAAGCCCTGCTGGACGCCATCGACGCCATGCTGCCGCTGCCCGTCGTGGACGCCAAGCCGCTGGCGGCCATCGATGCCGTTTCCGTCGAAGAGACGCAGCGCGAAGTGCGCCGCATCCTGGCCGCCGTCAGCAACGACGCGAGCGACAAGGGCAACCTGACGGAAAAGATCGACGACGTGGTGCTGCACCCCGTCTTCGGCCCCCTCATCCTGGCCGTGCTGATGTTCCTCATCTTCCAGGCCGTGTTTGCCTGGGCCGCCACGCCGATGGAAATGATCACGGACGGCGTGGGCCACCTGGGCGCCGTGCTGACGGCGAACATGCCCGACGGCCACCTGAAAAGCCTGCTGGTGGAAGGCATCATCGGCGGCGTCGGCAGCGTGCTGGTGTTCCTGCCGCAAATTCTGATCCTGTTCTTCTTCATCCTCAGCCTGGAAGACTGCGGCTACCTGCCGCGCGCGGCCTTTTTGCTGGACCGCCTGATGGGCGGCGTGGGCCTGTCGGGCCGCGCCTTCATCCCGCTGCTGTCGAGCTTTGCCTGCGCCATTCCCGGCGTGATGGCGGCGCGCACCATCCAGAACCCGCGCGACCGCCTGGTCACCATCATGATCGCGCCGCTGATGACGTGCTCGGCGCGCCTGCCCGTGTACGCGCTGATCATCGCCGCCTTCATTCCCGAGCGCCAGGTGTGGGGCTATCTGAGCCTGCAGGGCCTGGTGCTGTTCATCCTGTACTTTGCCGGCATCATCTCGGCCATGGCTGTGGCCTGGGTCATGAAGCGCGGCATGGGCGTGCGCGGCAACCAGCCGCTGATGCTGGAACTGCCGGCCTACCACTGGCCGCATTTGCGCAACCTGGCCGTCAGCCTGTGGGAACGCGCGAAAATCTTCCTCACGCGCGTCGGTACCATCATCCTGAGCCTGATGATCATCCTGTGGTTCCTCAGCACCTTCCCCGGCGCGCCGGACAACGCCATCCACCCGCCCATCTACTACAGCCTGGCCGGCATCCTGGGCCGCGGCCTGGAAGTGATCTTCGCGCCCATCGGCTTCAACTGGCAGATCTGCATCGCGCTGGTGCCGGGCATGGCGGCGCGCGAAGTGGCCGTCGGCGCCCTGGGCACCGTGTATGCCCTGTCGCAGACGGGCGATGCGCTGGCCTCCACGCTGGAACCGCTGATCGCCCATTCGTGGTCGATGGCCACGGCGCTGTCCTTGCTGGCCTGGTACGTCTTCGCGCCGCAGTGCCTGTCGACCCTGTCCGTGGTGAAGCGCGAGACGGGCGGCTGGCGCTATCCGCTGCTGATGGCCGGCTACATGTTCGCGCTGGCGTACGCCGCCTCGTTCATCACTTACCGCGTCGCCCTGCTGTTCGGCGCCTAGGAGCACACCATGTGGCAAACCATCATCGTCGCCCTGATCGTCGCAGCCGCGCTGCTGCATTTCTCGACCAAGTATTTGCCGGCGGGCGTGCGCCGCGCCATCGTGCGGGGCCTCGTGCGCTGCGGTCTCGACGAGGCGAAGCTGTCGGCCTTCTTCAAGGTGGCGCCCGGCTGCGGCAGCGGCTGCGGTTCCTGCGGCTCCTGCGACAGCCCGCCGCCGCCGTCCGCCACACCGCCGGCCGACGGCAGCAGCAAGCGCGTGATCCTGATGCAGGTGCAGCGCCAGGACTGATCTACGTCTAGCCACGGGCCCGCCCGTAGGCTACACTGGGCTTTCCGCATGGCAAGGAGTGGCAATGGCGATACTGTTGATCTTCATGTTTCTGTTTGCCGTCGCCACCTGGCTGCTGGCCAGCCGGCGCGGCCGCCACGGGGGACTGTGGTTCGGCATCGGCCTGTTCCTCGGGCCGTTTGCCTTGCTGGCGGTGGCGGCGCTGCCGCCCGTGCAAGCGCGCTGACCCTGTCTTGTCCCCGCCATGGCGGGTTTTTTTACGCCTGCGCGCCCGCGTGGCGCTGCCGGTACTGGCGCGGCGAGCACGCCATGACGCGCTTGAAGGCGTGGCTGAAGGCGCTGTCCGAATCGTAGCCCAGCGCCTGCGCGATCGACGTCACGGTCGCGGCACTGTCCTTCAGGCGCCGCGTGGCCAGGCGCATGCGCCAGCGCAGCAGGTAATCGAGCGGGGTCACGCCCACCCTGTTCCTGAAGTGCAGGGCAAAGGCGGAGCGCGACTGCCCCGCGATGGCGGCCAGCTGCGGCAAGGTCCAGCGCTGCGCCGGCTGCGCATGCATGGCTTCGATGGCGGCGCGCAGCCGGGGATCGGCCAGCGCGAACAGCCAGCCTACCGGATGCGATGCCTGCGCTTCAAGGTACTGGCGCAGCATTTGCAGCAGCATCATGTGGCCCAGGTGGCGCGTCATCAGCGCCGCGCCGGGGGCCGTCGCCTGCAGCTCCTGCGCCAGGCGCTGCAAGGCCCAGTGCAGCACGCTGGCCTGGTCCGTATCGCCGTGCACGTGCAGCAGGGGCGGCAGGCAGTCGAGCAGGATGGCCGCTTCGTCGCCAAAGCTGAAACGCCCGCCGATGAGGAAGAAATCGTGTGCCGGCTCGCCGTGGCGGGCCACGCCCTGCTGCGCGTGCCGGTACACTTCCAGCGCCGGGGTGGCTGGCAAGCCGGGCGCGCTGGCCAGGGTAAACGCGCGTCCCGGGGCCAGCAGGAAGCAGTCGCCCGTATGCAGCTGCACAGGCGCGTCGATGCCCGCGACCGCCAGCCAGCAGCTTCCCTCGATCACGGCGTTGAACTTGATGCCGTCCGGCGGAGGAAAGTCGATGGCCCAGTCGCCGCCCGCCTTCAGGCCGGCGAAATAGGAGCTGCGCGTGTCGAGCAGCGACAGTACATCGGAAAGCAAATCCATGTTGAGGGTCCAGTTCTGGACGATGGCGACAGTATCAAGGATTTTACGCCATTCACAGTCCAGCAAAGCCCACGCAAAATAAGCATGTCGCCAGCCATCCCGCGCTGGCCACCCACATGCGGAGGCACACATGACATACGACGATCCCAGGCAGACTCCCCTTCACACCGGCTTCGGCGCGGCCACCACGGCCACCGAGGCGCTGGCCGGGCGCGACCTGTCCGGCATGCTGGCCATCGTCACGGGCGGCGCTTCAGGGCTGGGCCTGGAAACGGTGCGCGTGCTGGCCGGCGCCGGCGCCAGCGTGGTGGTGCCGGCGCGCGACCCGCGTCAGGCGCAAGCGGCATTGACCGGTCTGGCCAACGTGGACATCGCCCCGCTCGACCTGCTCGATCCGCAGTCGGTCGACTCTTTTGCCGCCGCTTTCCTCGCCTCGGGCCGCGCCCTGCACGTGCTGGTGAATGGCGCCGGGCTCATGGCCTCGCCCTTGCTGCGCGATGCGCGGGGCTATGAAGCGCAGTTCGCGACGAATCACCTGGGGCATTTCCAGCTGACGGCGCGCCTGTGGCCCGCCTTGCGGCAGGCGCGTGGCGCGCGCGTCGTGTGCGTGTCGTCGCTGGGACACCGGCAGGCAGGCGTCGACCTGGACGACCCGCATTTCCAGCGCCAGCCTTACGACAAATGGCGCGCGTATGCGCAGTCGAAAAGCGCCAATGCCCTGTTTGCCGTGGAGCTGGACCGGCGCGGCGCGGCGCACGGCGTGCGGGCCTTTTCGCTGCACCCGGGTGCCATCCTGACGCCGCTGGTGCGCCACCTGGACCTGGACGATTTGCGCAGGGTGGGCGCGCTGGATGATGCGGGCCAGGTGAATCCGCCGCCGCAATCGGGTTTCAAGAACGTGGCGCAGGGCGCCGCCACGGCCGTCTGGTGTGCCACCAGCGCGCAGCTGGACGGTCTGGGCGGCGTGTATTGCGAGGATTGCGATATTGCCGCCCTGGTGGCGGACGACAGCACGGGGCCGGGCGTGCGGCGCTGGGCGGCCGATGCTGCGCAGGCGCGCCGGCTATGGGCGCTGAGCGAACAGATGACGGGCGTGCGTTTCGATCCCGGCGCTGCATGAAAAATGCCGGGCGGCGCCCGGCATGTGCAGGAAGGGTGGCGTGGATTTACGCCTTGCCCGCCAGCTTGTCCACCACCGGTGCCAGCGCGGCCGGGCGGCAGCCGAAGGCGGCCAGGCGGCCTTGCGCATCGGGTGCCAGGTCCAGGTCATACGGCAGGCGGCCCGCCACCAGCCACAGTCTATCGTGCGGCAAGGCCTCGACGAGGCGGCGCTGGCCTTCGACGAACATGGCGTTATACGTCTGCAGCACGATCTGCTGTGCGCCCTGGGCAAAGGCGATGGCCTCGTTGACTTCGTCGCTCAGCGCTTCGGCCGACAAGGCATATTCGCGCACCTCCAGGCCCGCTTCGAGCAGCGCCGGCAGCATGGAGCTGCGCGCTTCCTTGTTGCGGCCCAGCGCCACTTCGTCGATTTCGCTGCGCGAACGCACTTCCACCGTCAGCAGGGTCACGGGCAGGCCCGCATCCAGGGGGCGGTAGTCGCCCTGCACGCGCAGCGCCGCTTTTTGCAGCAGCTGCGACAGGGCCATGGCGGCCGGCTGCATCAGCGCCGGCGGCGCGACGGGGCGCTCGCGCCAGTCGCGCACGGCGCGGTTGCGCTTGAGTTCAGCCACGCGGGCAAGGGCCGCGTCGATGCGCTCCATGGCGATCTCGCCGCTTTCCACGGCGGCGATGACGGCGTCGATGGCGGCCGTCTGCTGCGCCTGACGGTGCGAGATGAGGACGATGTCGGCGCCCGCCTGCAAGGTGGCGATGGCGCCCTTGGGAATGCCGATGCCGTCGGCGATGGCCGCCATTTCCAGGCAGTCGGTGATGACCACGCCCTGGTAGTCCATTTCGCCGCGCAGCAGGTCCGTCAGCACGCCCTTCGACAGGGTGGCCGGCACGCTGGTATCGGCCTCGAAGGCGGGGAAGACCACGTGCGCCGTCATGATGGCGTCCACGCCGCCGGCAATGGCCGCGCGGAAGGGCGCCAGTTCCACGGCGCGCAGGCGTTCCTTGTCGTGCGGGACGAGGGCCATGGCGTAGTGCGTGTCGATGGCCGTGTCGCCGTGGCCGGGGAAGTGCTTGGCCGTGACGGCCAGGCCGCTGGCGCGCTGGCCGCGCATGGCGGCCATGCCGTATTCGATGACGGTGTCGGCATCTTCGCCATAGGCGCGCACGCCGATGACGGGATTGTTGCGGTTGTTGTTCACGTCCAGCACGGGGGCGAGCAGCATGTTGATGCCCACCTGGCGCATCTCGTCGCCGCTGATCCGGTTCATGCGTTCGCAGTCGACCGGCGAACCGGCGGCCTGGAAGGCCATCGCGGCGGGAATTGGCGTCACGCCCTGCTCGATGCGCATGACCATGCCGCCTTCCTGGTCGATGGAGATGAGCAGCGGCGTGTCGGACACTTCCGCGTTGATCTCCTGCAGCTCGCGGCACAGGGCCGACACTTGCGCGGGCGTGTGCACATTGCGGCGGAACAGGATCACGCCGCCCACCTTCTTGTCGCGTATCAAGGTCTTGATATGCTCGTCCGCCTGCAGGGCGTCGAAGCCCACCATGAACAACTGTCCTACTTTCTCGCGCAAACCCTGCTCCATGCTGCAACTCCTCCGGTATTCATTCTGATGACGACAAGTCCGTATTCTGGCCCCGGGTGACGCATCTGGGCGAACACCGGAAAAGCTGCCGTATTTTGTGCTTATTTTGGTATTGTATTGGATTTGGATAATTGCGCAAGTGGTTATTAAGTGGTATTGCTCCACCGGCGCAACGCTTGCTAATCCAGGCGCTTGAACGATGCCGATTGCGCCTTCGGCCAGTACAGGCCGAACACGGGCGGCAGCTGCGGCAGCTGGCTCGGGTCGAGCAGCTGGCCCGCTTCCAGGAAGGGCAGCAGGGCGGAAGCCAGTTTCACCTGGTTCGGCGAAATGCGCCGCACCAGGTGGTGCGGACGCAGCTCCTGCGGGTGTTCCAGGCCGGCGGCGGCGATCAGTTCGGCCAGCGCCTTCATGGTGTTCTGGTGGAAGTGCGCCACGCGGGCGATCTTGTCGTCCACCACCAGGGCGCGCTGGCGCTGCGGGTCCTGCGTGGCCACGCCCGTGGGGCAGCGGTCCGTGTGGCAGCTTTGCGACTGGATGCAGCCGAGGGCGAACATGAAGCCGCGCGCCGAGTTGCACCAGTCGGCGCCCAGCGCCAGCAGGCGGGCGATGTCGAAGGCCGTGATGATCTTGCCCGAGCAGCCGATCTTGATCCGGTCGCGCAGGTTGGCGCCTACGAGGGTGTTATGCACCAGCACCAGCGCTTCCTGCAGCGGCGTGCCCACGTGGTCCGTGAATTCCACGGGCGCGGCACCCGTGCCGCCTTCGCTGCCGTCGACGACGATGAAGTCGGGCGTGATGCCCGTTTCCAGCATGGCTTTCACGATGGCGAAGAATTCCCACGGGTGGCCGATGGCCAGCTTGAAGCCCGTCGGCTTGCCGCCCGAGAGCGTGCGCAGGCGGTCGATAAAGTGCAGCATTTCCAGCGGCGTGGAAAAGGCGCTGTGCGCCGCCGGCGAGACGCAATCCTCGCCCACCATCACGCCGCGCGTGGTGGCGATCTCGATGGTCACTTTCGGGCCGGGCAGCACGCCGCCGTGGCCCGGCTTGGCGCCCTGCGACATCTTCAGCTCGATCATCTTGACCTGCTCGGAGCTGGCGTTGGCGACGAAGCGCTCTTCGGAGAACGTGCCGTCCTGGTTGCGGCAGCCGAAATAGCCCGAGCCGATTTCCCATACCAGGTCGCCGCCGTTTTCGCGGTGGTAGGGGCTGATGCTGCCTTCGCCCGTGTCGTGCATGAAGCCGCCGCTGCGCGCGCCGCCGTTCAGGGCCAGGATGGCGTTGGCCGACAGGGCGCCAAAGCTCATCGCCGAGATGTTGAAGACGCTGGCGGAATACGGTTTGGCGCGCGGGCAGTCTGGGTGGTTGCCGATCTCGATGCGGAAGTCGTGGCCCGTCACCTTGGCGGGGGCGATGGAGTGGTTGATCCATTCGTAGCCGGCCTGGTACATGTCGAGCTGGGTGCCGAACGGGCGCTTGTCCGTCTGCTCCTTGGCGCGCTGGTAGACGATGCTGCGCTGGCTGCGCGAAAACGGCGTCGCTTCCGTGTCACTTTCCAGGAAATACTGGCGGATTTCGGGGCGGATGCTCTCGAAAAAGAAGCGGAAATGGGCAAGGATGGGATAGTTGCGGCGCAGGGCGCGCTTCGTCTGCAGCATGTCGCTGATGCCCAGCAGGGTCAGCGCGCCGGCCAGCAGGGGCAGCCAGTAGTGATCGTAGTAGAACAGGGACAGGACAAAGATGGCGGCCGTCGCAATGAAGGTCAGGTAGCGAAATGGTACTAGGTGCATGGGCACTCCGGTGAAGTCAGACTGATAACTGATGAGTCTACCTTCGATTCACGGATCGTGCTGGCTGGAAAGAACGCGGCGCCCGCTGGACGCCGCGTGCGGTGCCTAGTGCTGTGCGGCGCGGATGCGCGCGATGCGTTCCGCGCTGGCCGGATGGCTAGACAGGTAGGGCGTGCCGTCGCCCAGCTTGCCCAGGGCGACGAACACCTGCGCCAGGTGCTCCAGCGCAATGCCGTTCTGGCGCAGCATGGCGATGGCATAGTCGTCCGCCTCGCGCTCGACGTCGCGCGAGTACTTCAGGTCCAGCAGCAGCGGCGGCAGGGTGGCCACCACGGTCGACACGTCGCCGAACAGCAGCGCCGCGCCGGCACCCACGGCCGAGGTCTGGATCAGGCGCCGCGTCAGGTGGCGCTGCTGCAAATGGCCCAGTTCGTGCGCCAGCACGCCCATGATGGCGTCGTCGTCCGGCATCAGCGCCACCATTTCATCGGTCAGCACGATGTCGCCGGACGGCAGGGCAAACGCGTTCGGGCCGATCTTGCTCTTGCGGAAAATGATGCGGTGCTCGGGCACGCTGTCGCCGGGCGTGGCCAGGCGCGCGAAACGGGGGCGCAAGGCTTGCTGGCGGGCCGCATCGAGTTGACTTGGCGCAAACACGTGGCCATCGAGGAAGTCGAGCACACCCTGGCCCAGCTGGCGCTCGACGGACTGGGGAACGGCATATGCCACGCCCTTCGCCACCACGGGCAGCAGGTATTGATAGCTGAGCCACAGGGCCAGCACGGTGGCGGCCGTGGCCAGCAGGGCACCGCGCCAGCTTTGCTGCAGGCGCACGACCCAGCCGTCACGGTGGCCCGTGTCGTGCAGCAGGGCGTTGAAGGCGGCCTGGTCGGCGATTTCCAGGTAGGCGCCATCGGGAAAGCTGACCTTGCGCACGGCGTGGCTGCTGCGTTCGGACACGTGCAGCTGGCCCAGGGGGCAGCTGCGCGCGATGTCGCCCGCCAGCACGGCCACGCCATCGCGCACGCTCAGGGTGACGTGGTACAGGCGCGAACTCTGGCCGTCGAAATAGCGGGCGGCCAGTGCCGGCGTGGCGTCAGGGCGGTCGCTCGGCATCTTACAGCGACAGGTCGAAGTCCAGCAGGTCGACCACGCCTTCGCCGGTGGCCGATACCTGCTCTCCGGTGGCGGCCACAAAGGCGTCCAGGCTGCCGTGTACCTGCATGGACGTCGCTTCCAGGCGGTATTTCAGCCAGCGCACGTGGGCGAACGGCGTAAACAGGCCCAGGGTGACGACGATGCCGATCAGGTTGGTCAGCATGACGAAGGTGGTGCGGCCCCACGTCAGCTGCGAGGCGAACTGGTGCTGCTGCAGGCGCGTATGGTTCCAGATCAGGTTCTGGATCATGGTGAGGAACAGCGGCAGGACGATGAAGGTCCACGCATACAGGGCGGCCACGGCGCCAAAGATGCTGCCGGCCTTGGTGGCGTCGTTGGCATGGGTGGCAAACGTGGCGAAGACGCTGGCGAAGACGACAAAGATCAGCGCCAGGAAACCGGCCAGCAGCAGGGCGAAGAACAGCAGATAGGTCTTGTAGAAGCTGCCGACGCTGGCGTCGAAGCTGAAGTTGCTGGTGCCGAAGCGGCTGTGCGTGTGCTGGAAGCGCTTCAGGCGCTGGTGCAGGAATGGCGTCATCAGGCCACCCGTGAAGGTATTCAGGATGGGCAGCCACAGGAAATACTTATAGGCTTCCCTGGCGCTGCCGTCGAAGCCGAAGCGGATGCCCCGGTAGCTGGTGTTGTACAGCTTGAATTGCAGGCTTTTCCAGATCAGCCATGGCAGCACGGCCATCATCAGCACGAGCATGATCAGGCCGATGATGGGCGAGACCTGGAAGGCGATGTTGTAGCCGCCGATCAGCACCACGGCCGCAATGCGCCCCTTCAGGATGGCGATGGCATTGCCATGGTATTCGAAGCTGCTGCCAGCGAGGTGGGTGCTGGAATAGAAATAGCGGTTGCGGCGCACCTTGGCCCAGGCCGAGTAGATGCCCAGGGTGATGATGCTCAGCAGCAGGTTGACGATCCAGATACGGAAGTATTCGCTGCCGGTGGCGCTGAAGGTGATGGCTTCGCGCCGGGAGCTGTTGTTGTTGACATCGACATCCACGGGGGAAATTCCTTACTTGTTGGAAACAAAACAAGATAAGGGATTACAGAAAAGTTATCAATTGAAACTATTGTTTTTCGCAATTTTTTCACGCTTCCACGTGTGCCGCCGCAATCGCGCCGCCCCGGCTATACTGGAACTCAACCATTGCTAAACGGGAACCGCCATGATCGTCGTCCACCATCTGAACAATTCGCGCTCGCAGCGCGTGCTCTGGCTGCTCGAGGAGCTGGGCCTGGAATACGAGGTCAAGCGCTACCAGCGCGACCCGAAAACCATGCTGGCGCCCGCCTCGCTGAAGGCCGTGCACCCGCTGGGCAAGTCGCCCGTGATCACGGACGGCGCCAATACGATCGCGGAATCGGGCGCCATCATCGACTACCTGGTCGAGCGCTACGGCAACGGCCGCCTGGTGCCGGCGGCGGGTACGCCGGAAAAATTGCGCTGGACCTACTGGCTGCACTTCGCGGAAGGCTCGGCCATGCCGCCATTGCTGCTGAAACTGGTGTTTGACAAGGTCGAATCGTCGCCGATGCCGTTCTTCGTGAAGCCGATCGCGCGCGGCATCGCCGGCAAGGTGAAAAGCAGCTTCATCATGCCGAATATCAACAGCCAGCTGGCCTATATGGAAGCGGAACTGGAACAAACCAAATGGTTTGCCGGCAACGAGTTCACGGCGGCCGACATCCAGATGAGCTTTCCGCTGGAAGCGGCCGCCTCGCGCGGCGGCCTCGACGCGCGCCTGCCGAAGCTGACGGCCTTCCTGCAGCGCATCCACGCGCGCCCGGCCTACCAGCGGGCGTTGGAACGGGGCGGGCCCTACGATTTCGCCAAGTGAGAACGCCTGACCAAACCTACTGCGCGTCGTGACTTGCGGCCTGCGATGCTCACCGGCTCGGCGCCCCCGTACAGAGTACGGGTGCGGTTCTTAGCCACAATTCACTTCCGCTCGCTACGGTTTTGTTAGGCGTTGTTGCGCCGCGTAAAACCTGCCAAGCGGAATTCGCTGGGAATAGTGCTTGCCCCATACGGTAAAATGCCCGATTCAACCAGCATCCACACACCGCATGGCCAGACTCCTCGCTATCGACGGCTTGAATATCGTACGCCGCGTCTACGAAGCCAGTCCTGAACCCGATTCCGACCTGAAGGCGGAGATCGCGCTGCGCCACGCGCTGTCGTCGTTCCGCACGCTCATCAACGACCACGAGCCGACGCACATCCTGCCCGCCTTCGACTTTGGCGGCCCCACCTGGCGCCATGCCCTGTATGCGGGCTACCGCGAGGGGCGCCAGCCCATGCCGCAGGTGCTGCGCGACGCCTTGCCCGGCTTTTACGCCACCCTGGCCAGCATCGGCATGCATGTGGTGAGCATACCCGAGGTGGAAGCGGACGACGTGATCGGCACGGCCGTCATGCGCTGGCTGCACGAGGGGCGCGGCGCGGCCGTCATCGCCACCACCGACAAGGATCTGCACGGCCTGATCGCCCATGGCGCGCTCGTCTGGGACCATTTCAAGGGCGTCTGGCACGACCATGCCTGGGTCGAGAAAAAGTTCGGCGTGCCGCCGGAACTGCTGCCCGACTTGCTGGCGCTGATGGGCGACGTCACGGACAGCATCCCCGGCGTGTCGAAGATCGGCCTGAAGACGGGGGCAAAACTGTTGCGCGCCTACGGCAATATCGACGCCGTGATGGCTGGCGCGGGTATTTTGCCCGGCGCGCTGGGGGAAAGCCTGCGAAAAGAGCGGGAAATACTGTATCTTTCAAGAAAGTTGGTGGAGCTCAAGACCGACGTGACCCTGGGCGTCACCTGGAACAAGCTGGTCTGGGAGAAGTGACACCTGGCGCAAGACAAGAACAATCAAGCAAGGGAAGTAAATCATGATGTTAAAGGCAGTCCTGATCGATAGCAGCGCCGTGGCGCGCGGCCTGCTGAACACGGTCCTGACCGATGGCGGCTACGATGTCTGCGGCCAGACGCATACTAGCGCGCTGGGGCTGGCGCTGCTGGTCAAGCACCGGCCGCATTTCGTGTGTATCGCGCGCGAGCAGGTGGAAGATGGCACGAACGTGGTGCAAACCATCCGCGAGCAGTATCCGAAGACGTTGATCTTCATGATCTCGGGCGGTATCGACGCCGCCTCGCTGCAGGCGGCGCACGCCATGGGCGTCTCGGGCTTCATCGTGAAACCCTTCATGGCCGACACGGTGCTGAAAACCGTGCGCAACACGGTCATCGCTATGGTGCGCAAGCAGCAGGCCCTGGCCGCTGCCGCGCAGGGCAACTCCTAGACGCCGCTCAGGCCTGTGGCGCTGGCGATGATGCCGCCGCCCAGGCAGACGTCGCCGTCGTACAGCACGGCCGACTGGCCCGGCGTGACGGCCCATTGCGCCTGGTCGAACGCCAGGCTGAAGTGTTCATTCCCGTCCGGCAGCAGCTGGCAGGCCACGTCGGCCTGGCGGTAGCGCGTCTTGGCGCTCAGGGCGCCCGCCTGCGGCGCCACGCCCGCGATCCAGCTGGCCTGGTCGGCCGTCAAGGATTGCGACAGCAGCCACGGATGGTCGTGGCCCTGCACCACGTACAGGGTGTTGTTGGCGATATCCTTGCGCGCCACGTACCAGGCATCGCTGCTGCCGTCCGCGTTCTGGTAGGACTTCACGCCGCCGATGCCGATGCCCTTGCGCTGGCCCAGGGTATAGAAACTCAGTCCCACGTGCTCGCCCACGGTCTTGCCGTCGGCCGTCTTCATGGGGCCCGGCTTGTAGGACAGGTAACGGTTCAGGAATTCGCGGAACGGACGCTCGCCGATGAAGCAGATGCCCGTCGAATCCTTTTTCTGCGCGTTCGGCAGGGCCAGCTTTTCGGCGATCTGGCGCACTTGCGTCTTCGGAATTTCACCGAGCGGGAACAGGGTCTTGGACAGCTGCGCCTGGTTCAAGCGGTGCAGGAAGTAGCTTTGGTCCTTGCTGGCGTCGACGGCTTTGAGCAGCTCGAAGCGGCCCGCATCCGTCGGCGCCTGGCGCACGCGCGCATAGTGGCCCGTGGCGATCAGGTCGGCGCCCAGGGTCATGGCGTGGTCGAGGAAGGCCTTGAACTTGATTTCGGCGTTGCACAGCACGTCCGGGTTGGGCGTGCGGCCGGCCTGGTATTCGCGCAGGAAATCGGCGAAGACGCGGTCCTTGTATTCGGAGGCGAAATTGACGGCTTCGATGTCGACGCCGATGACGTCGGCCACGCTGGCCGCGTCGATCCAGTCCTGGCGCGTGGAGCAGTATTCCGAGTCGTCGTCGTCTTCCCAGTTTTTCATGAACAGGCCGATGACTTCATAGCCCTGTTCCTTCAGCATCCATGCCGCGACCGAGGAATCGACCCCGCCCGACATGCCGATAACGACTTTCTTCTTGCTCATCTTGCTTTCCAGTTACTTTAATAATATGGCAATGCGTGTTGCTATGCGCTGTTAAAAACGGACGCATGCGTGTGCAGCAGGGCCAGCGGCGCGCGCCGGCCGGCCAGGTATTCGTCCACGCACTGCAGCACCAGGGGGCTGCGGTGGCGTTCCTGGCACGCCGCCAGCTCGTCGCGCGTCATCCACAGGGTGCGCAGGATGCCTTCGTCCAGCGGGCGGTCATGCTCGGCGCCGGCCGTGCCGCAAAAGGTGAAGCGCAGATAGGTCACGTCCTCGCCCGTGCGCAGCGACTGGTAGCGCGACATGTACATGCCCACCAGTGCCGTGGGAATGAAATCGTAGGCCGCTTCTTCCAGCGTTTCGCGGATCACCGCCTGTTCCAGCGACTCGAACGGGTCGAGATGGCCGGCCGGTTGATTGATCTTGATGCCTTCGCTGGTCTCTTCTTCAATCAGTAAAAACAGGCCATCGCGTTCGACGATGGCAGCAACGGTGACAGAGGGTTTCCAGATTCGCGGCATGATTCCATCCTTGAAAGAGCCGACATTTTATCTTGTTCTGCGCGCGCGGTTTGAACGCGGCGTTCTGTTGCGCGGACATATTGATAAATGACAACGTTTTAGCAAATAGCGGTGGGAGGTACTTACGTCTTTCCCGGGGCGCGCACTAGCATGGGGGCTGCGGCGGCAAGATGGCAGGAAGCGCCCGCTAATATAGGCTTTCCCCGTGGTCAAAACAAGCGCGCACGTTTCCTGCTGTGTGGTGAAATTGACACACCTTTCCCACAATATGATCGCGATACCGCATGGCGGAACGGGGAATGGTATTACAAAGAAATTAGTGTCGTACAACTAAAAGTTGCTGGTTCACAAACGTTTAACGCGCTGCTTTCCGTGTTAGATTCTAGTCAGTTTATCAATTAGCGGAGGCATCATGAGGATAGGCATACCGGCCGAATCGCGGCCCGGTGAGACCCGGGTGGCAGCGACGCCCGAGACAGTCAAGAAACTGGCAGCCAAGCATCAGGTCATCGTGCAGGCGGGGGCGGGCGTGCAGGCGTCGATCCCCGACGACGCGTATGCCGCCGCCGGCGCCCAGATCGGCACGGCCGCCGAAGCCTACGGCTGCGCCATCGTGCTGAAGGTGCGCGCGCCCGATGCGCAGGAACGGGCCCTGATGGCCAGCGGCACGGTATTGATCGGCATGCTGAACCCGTTCGACGGGGAGAATATCGCCGCCATGGCTGGCGCCGGGCTGTCCGCCTTCGCCCTGGAAGCCGTGCCGCGCATCACGCGCGCGCAGTCGATGGACGTGCTGTCGTCGCAGGCGAACATCGCCGGCTACAAGGCCGTGCTGGTGGCGGCCAATACCTACCAGCGCTTCATGCCCATGCTGATGACGGCGGCCGGCACCGTGAAGGCGGCCCGCGTGCTGATCATGGGCGTCGGCGTGGCCGGACTGCAGGCGATCGCCACGGCCAAGCGCCTGGGCGCCGTCATCGAGGCGTCCGACGTGCGCCCGCCCGTCAAGGAGCAGGTGGAGTCCCTGGGCGCCAAGTTCCTCGACGTGCCTTTCCTCACCGACGAGGAAAAGGAGATCGCCAAGGGCTCGGGCGGCTATGCGCGGGCCATGCCGGCCGACTGGATGCGCCGCCAGGCGGAACTGGTGCATGAACGGGCCAAACTGGCCGACATCATCATCACCACCGCCCTGATTCCCGGCCGCGCCGCGCCCGTGCTGATTTCCGAGGAAACGGTGAAAGCCATGAAGCCCGGCTCCGTCATCGTCGACCTTGCCGTGGAGCAGGGCGGCAACTGCCCCCTGTCCGAGCTGGGCAAGACGGTGGTGAAGCACGGCGTCTACATCGTGGGCGAGCCGAACCTGGCGACCCTGGTGGCGGCCGACGCGTCGGCCCTGTATGCGCGCAACGTGCTGGACTTCTTAAAGCTCATCATCGACAAGGACGACCAACTGCTGATCGACCGCGAAGATGAAATCATCAAGGCCAGCCTGGTCTGCGCGGACAGCGCGATCTTACGTCAATAATGTAGCGCCGGAGAGCACAACATCATGGAAATCAGTCACACCATCACCAACCTGATCATCTTCGTGCTGGCCATCTATGTCGGCTACCACGTCGTCTGGACCGTCACGCCGGCGCTGCACACGCCGCTGATGGCCGTCACGAATGCCATTTCCGCCATCATCATCGTCGGCGCCATGCTGGCGGCCGGCCTGACGGATGGCCCGCTGGCGCAGGCCGCCGGCACCCTGGCCGTGGCCCTGGCCGCCGTCAACGTGTTCGGCGGCTTCCTCGTCACGCAGCGCATGCTCGAGATGTTCCGTAAAAAAGAACCGAAGGCCAAGCAAGGAGCGAAAGAATGAGTCATGCCATGAGTTTCGTCACCATGAACCTGGTGACGATGATGTACCTGATAGCCTCCGTATGCTTCATCCAGGCCCTGAAAGGCCTGTCGTCGCCCTCGACGGCGCGCCGCGGCAATGCCTTCGGCATGAGCGGCATGGCCATTGCCGCCGTCACCACCGTGGCGCTGATCCTGAAACTGAAGGAACAGCAGACGGGCGGCATGGGCTTGAGCCTCGTCATCATCGGCATCGTCACGGGCGGCGCCATCGGCGCCTACCTGGCGAAGACCGTGGAAATGACGAAGATGCCGGAACTGGTGGCCGCCATGCACTCGCTGATCGGCCTGGCGGCCGTGTGCATCGCCGTGGCGGCCGTGTCGGAGCCGTGGGCCTTCAACATCGCCGAGCATGGCCAGGCGCTGCCCATCGGCAACCGCTTCGAGCTGTTCATCGGCACCTTTGTCGGCGCCATCACGTTTTCCGGGTCGGTGATCGCCTTCGGCAAGCTGTCGGGCAAGTACAAGTTCCGCCTGTTCCAGGGCGCGCCCGTCAGCTTCAAGGGCCAGCATCTGCTCAACCTCGTGCTGGCGCTGGTGATGGTGGGCCTGGGCCTGGCGTTCTGCTTCGCCGATGGCGTGCAGCCCGCGTGGACGCCGTTCATCATCATGGCCCTCATCGCCTTCGCGCTGGGCGTGCTGATCATCATCCCCATCGGCGGCGCCGACATGCCGGTGGTGGTCTCCATGCTCAACAGTTACTCGGGCTGGGCGGCGGCCGGCATCGGCTTTTCGCTGAATAACTCGATGCTGATCATCGCCGGCTCCCTCGTGGGCTCGTCCGGCGCCATCCTGTCCTACATCATGTGCAAGGCCATGAACCGCTCCTTCTTCAACGTCATCCTGGGCGGCTTCGGCGGCGATGCGCCGGCCGCGGGCGCGGCGGGCGCGCAGGAGCAGCGTCCCGTGAAATCGGGGTCGGCCGACGATGCCGCCTTCATCATGGGCAATGCGGAAACCGTCATCATCGTGCCCGGCTACGGCCTGGCCGTGGCGCGCGCGCAGCACTCGCTCAAGGAACTGGTGGAAAAGCTCACGCACAAGGGCGTTACCGTCAAGTACGCGATCCACCCCGTGGCCGGGCGCATGCCGGGCCACATGAACGTGCTGCTGGCCGAAGCGGAAGTGCCGTACGACCAGGTCTTCGAGATGGAAGACATCAACGGCGAATTCGGCCAGACGGACGTGGTGCTGGTGCTGGGCGCGAACGACGTCGTCAACCCTGCCGCGAAGGACCCGAAATCGCCGATCGCCGGCATGCCGATCCTGGAAGCGTACAAAGCCAAGAGCATCATCGTCAACAAGCGCTCGATGGCCTCCGGCTACGCGGGCCTGGACAATGAGCTGTTCTACCAGCCGAACACGATGATGGTGTTTGGCGACGCGAAGAAGGTGATCGAGGATATGCTCAAGGCCGTCGAGTAAGGCAATGCCTTAGCCAACTGGAGACGGCCCGCCTTGTGCGGGCCGTTTTGTTCATGCTGCCGCCACCACCTTGTTGCGGCCCTGGTGCTTGGCTGCATACAGGGCCTTGTCCGCTTCCGACATGGCCGCGTCCAGCGTGGCGCCCTTGACGAGGGGCGCCAGGCCGATGCTGATGGTGACGTGCAGCGGCGTGCCGTCGGGCAGCACGGTGACGGCGGCCGCCACTGCCGCGCGGATGCGCTCGGCCACCTTGTAGGCCTGTTTCAGGGTCGCGTCGGGGAACAGCAGGCCGAATTCCTCGCCGCCCATGCGCGCCGCCACGTCCGTGACGCGGCCCGTGTCGCGCAGCACCTGCGCCACCGTGCGCAGCACGGCGTCGCCCACGGCATGGCCATAGCGGTCGTTGATTTTCTTGAAATGATCGAGGTCGGCCACGCCCACCGTCAGCGCCGCGCCGCTGCGCGCGGCGCGCGCCATCGCCTGCTCGGCCTGGGCTTCATAGGCGCGCCGGTTCGGCAGCGACGTCAGGGCATCGTACAGGGCCTGCTGTTCCAGCTGCGCCAGCAGGCTGGCGTTCTTCGCCGCCAGTTCGCGCCGCTCGCGCACGTCGAGCAGGAAGGCGCCGAAATAGCGCATGCCGTCGACCACGCCCAGGTCCAGCGCCTTCATCTCGATGGGGATCATCTGCGCGTTGCGGTGGCGGATGGCGAATTCGCGGATTTTCCCCAGCACGCTGGACTGGCGCGAACTGCGGATGTAGTTGATGACGTGGTTGTCGTGCTGGGCAGCGACGGCGTCGGGCAGCAGGCCGTTCAGCGTCTCGCCCAGCAATTCGCCGCTGGCGTAGCCTGACAGTGCCTGCATGGCGCCATTGATGTAGCGGATGCGGCACTGCTCGTCGATGATGATGACGGCGTCGAGGGCGTCTTCCAGCAGGCGGGAAAAGAGAACTTCGGGTAGTGCAGCGGGCAATGCATCTGTCATGGAACGGTCGCCAAAATCCAGGTGAGGCCCATTGTCGCATCCGCGGGCCGTTTATTCCATGCCGGATGACCCGCCTGTTTCTTTTTCGCCCGCGCCCCCGTCCCTGACGTGTCCTCAGCGGCGGCCGTACATCATCAGTTCCGCCAGGCCCTTGCGCGCCGGGTTGACGACGTCGAGCAAGCCCAGGGACAGGCCCAGCAAGCCTTGCGTGGGCGCGCTGCCCGTGAAGATGCGCGCCATGGTGTCGGTCACGCGCACGGTCAGCCCCCGGTCTGCCTGACGCAGGCCGGTATAGCGCGCCAGTCCCGCCGGGCTGCTGTCCTGCGCCAGCACGCGGGCCAGCACGGCGGCGTCGCGCAGGCCCAGGTTCAGGCCTTGTCCCGCCACCGGATGCAGCGTCTGCGCCGCATTGCCGATGGCGACCGTGCGCGCCGTGCCGCCTGCCTGCGCGTTCAGGCCCAGCGGATACGCCAGGCGCGGCGTCGTGTGGGTGAAGCGCCCTAGGCGGCTGCCGAAAGCGGCGTCCAGGCGCGCCAGGAAGGCCGCGTCGTCCAGCGCCAGCAACTGTTCCGCGCGCGTGGGCGGCACGCACCACACCAGCGCGTAGCCGTCGTCCTGCGGCAGCAGGGCCAGCGGCCCCTCGTCCGTGAAGCGCTCATAGGCGCGGTGGGCGATGGGGCTGCTCACGCGCACATGGGCGATGATGGCGCTCTGGCCATAGTCGCGGCTGACGGCGCGTTCCTGCTGCTGGCCGAACAGGCCGCCCTCGGCCTGCACCAGCAGGCCGGCGCGCAGGGTTGACGAGACGCCATCCTGCTCGATCGTCACGCTGACGCCATCGGCGTCTTCCGCGCTGGCCGTCACCAGCGCCGGGCGCACCGTGGCCACGCCCAGGCGCGCGCATGCGTCGGCCAGCACGCTGACGACGGCGCCGTAGCGGGCCACGTAGCCCAGGGCGTCGACGCCGTGTTCGCTGCGGTCCATCAGGCTGCGGCCGAAACGGCCGCGGCGCGAGACGTGGATGGCGTGGATCGGCGTCGCCTCGACGGGCCAGGCGCCCGCTTCCTCGAGGATCTGGCGGCTGCCGTAGGACAGCGCGATGGTGCGCGGATCGCGCCTGGCCTGCTCGATGGATTTGGCGTCGAGCAGGGCGATGCCGGCGGCGCGGCTGCCCCGCTGCACCAGCAGGGCGGCCAGCGCCATGCCGACGGGGCCGGCGCCGCAGATGGCGAGGTCGAAAGTGGACGGTGTATGCATGCGGCGGGCTTAATCCTGTGACATCAATTGTTCGATTTCAGCCACGCTTTTTGGCGCCGTGCTGAAGACTTCATGGCCTTGCGGCGTGACCAGCACGTCGTCCTCGATGCGGATGCCCGTATGCCAGAACTGCTCCGGCACGCCGGCGCCGGGGCGCACGTAGATGCCCGGCTCCACCGTCAGCACCATGCCCGCTTCAAGCGGACGCCAAGGCTTGCCGGGCGCGGTGGTGTCGCGGTAGGCGCCCACGTCGTGCACGTCCATGCCGAGCCAGTGGCTGGTGCCGTGCATGTAGAACGGCGCATAGCTCTTGTCGGCGATGACGTCCTGCACGCTGCCGCTTTTCTGGCGGTCCAGCAGGCCCAGGTCCAGCATGCCCTGCGCCAGCACCTGCACGGCCGCCTCGTGGATGGCGCTGTGGGGCAGGCCGGGACGCACCATGTCCAGCGCCGCCTGCTGCGCCGCCAGCACCAGTTCATACAGGTCCCGCTGCGGCGCGCTGAAACGGCCGTTGACAGGCCAGGTGCGCGTGATGTCCGAGGCATAGCCATCGAGTTCGCAGCCCGCGTCGATGAGCACCAGCTGGCCGTCCTGCAGGACGGCGTCGTTGGCGCTGTAGTGCAGGATGCAGGCGTTGCCGCCGCCGGCCACGATGGACGAGTAGGCGGGAAACTGCGCGCCGCTGCGGCGGAACTCGTACAGCAGTTCCGCTTCCAGCGCGTATTCGTGCAGGCCGGGCCGCGTGGCGCGCATGGCGCGCACGTGGGCCGCGCTGGAGATGGCGGCGGCGCGGCGCATCAGCTGCTGTTCCTGCGTATCCTTCAGCAGGCGCATGGCGTCGAGCATGCCGCTGATGTCATGCGCGATGGCGGGCGCCGTGACGCCGCTGCGGGCCTTTTGCCGCACATTGTGCCGCCAGAGCTTCACCTGCGCATCGAGGCTGCCGCCCAGCGCATAGTAGATGGCGGGGGAGTCGGCCAGCAGGCGCGTCATTTCCACGTCGAGTTCCTCGATGGGGAAGGCGCTGTCAAACCCGAAGGTGATGCGCGCCGCCTCGGGGCCGTGGCGGAAGCCGTCCCAGATTTCCCGTTCCGAGTTCTTGGCGCGGCAAAACAGGATGGCGCGCGCGGGCGCCGTGGCGCTGGCGGCCACGAGGGCCACGGCGCTGTCGGGTTCCGTAAAACCGCTCAGGTAATAGAAATAGCTGTCGTGGCGGTAGGGGTAGTCGCAATCGCTGTTGCGCGGCACTTCGGGTGCCGTGGCGAGGATGGCCACGCTGCCCGGCAGCATCTGCGCCAGCAGCGCCGCGCGCCGGGCCGCGTAGTTGGCCATCATGCCGCGCCGGCCTTGGCCGCGATGCCGTTGAGGGCGTCGAGCTGCTGCGGCGTGCCGACATTGGTCCATTCGCCAGGGTAGACTTCGCCGCCGATGCGGCCCTGGTCCGCGTACTGGCGCAGCAAATCGCCCAGTCTGGCGTGGCTGCCCGGCGCGATGCCGTCGAACATTTCAGGACGGTACACGCCGATATTGGCGAAGGTCCATTTCGTCTCGTCCGTGTTATTGATCGAGAACAAGGTCAGGCCGAAGTCGCCCTTGGGATGGAAATCCGGGTTGGGCACGAGGTAGGTCCAGGCGATGTCGCGCTGGTCGGCCGGATACGGCGTGCCCAGCACGTCCTTGTCGGCCAGCACGTCGAGTACTTGCTTGAAGTCAAAGTAGGGACAATAGATATCGCCGGAAATGGCCAGGAACGGTTCCTCGCCCAGCAGGTGGCGCGCCTGGGCGATGCCGCCCGCCGTTTCCAGCGGCGTGCTTTCCGGCGAATACGCGATGCGCGCGCCGTAGGCGCTGCCGTCGCCCAGGGTTTCCTCGATCAGGTGGCCCAGGTGCGAATGGTTGATGATGATGTCCGTGATGCCGGCGCGCACCAGGTTCAGCACGTGCCAGACGATCAGCGGGCGGCCGCGCACTTTCAGCAGCGGTTTGGGACAGGTATCGGTGAGCGGACGCATCCGTTCACCGCGGCCTGCGGCGAAGATCATGGCTTTCATGGGTAGTCGTTTTCAGTATCGGTAAGTCGGCTGCGCGGACAGGCCGCGCAGCGGGAAAATGTCTAGAATGTGTAGCCGACTTGCGGCGTCTTGTTTTCCAGGGCATCGAGCAAACGCACGAGCGGCTTGAGTTCCGTGTAGCGGTTGGCCGTCTTGCGCACGTAGTCGAGCACGGTCGGCAGGTCGCCCATGTACAAGTCCTTGCCGTCGCGGTAGTTCAGGCGCGCGAACAGGCCGAGGATTTTCAGGTGGCGCTGCAGGGCCGTGAATTCGAAATCGCGGTAGAAGGCGTCGATGTCGGGATTCACCGGCAAGCCCAGCTGCTTGGCGCGCTGCCAGTAGCGGATGACCCAGTCGAGCACCAGTTCCTCGTCCCACTGGATATACGCGTCGCGCAGCAGCGAGGCGATGTCGTAGGTGACGGGACCGAAGACGGCATCCTGGAAGTCGAGGATGCCGGGGTTGGGCAGCGAACCATCGTTGATGTGCATCAAATTGCGCGAATGGTAGTCGCGGTGCATGAACACTTGCTGTTGCGACAAGATATTTGCCGTGATGGCTTCGAAGACCTTGTCCAGCTGGGTTTGTTGTACATCCGTCAAGGTGGCGCCCAGGTGCTTGCCGATGAACCATTCCGGGAACAGATTCATTTCGCGCAGGATGAAGGCGCGGTCGAATTCGGGCAGCACGTCCGGTTGGCTGGCCAGCTGGATTTTCATCAACGATTCCAGCGCTTCGGCGTACAGCACGCTGGCATTGTCGTGGTTCAGGGCGTCCAGGTAGGTGGTCGTGCCCAGGTCGGAGAGCAGCAGGAAGCCGTTGTCCAGGTCTTGCGCGATGATTTCGGGCACGGACACGCCGGCCGCTTTCAGCAGGCCGGCCACCTTGACGAAGGCGGGCACGTTTTCGCGCTCGGGCGGCGCATCCATGGCGATCAGTGTAGTGCCTGGCAATGTAGTATTGTCAGGCAAGATGTCAAGACGATAATAGCGACGGAAGCTGGCATCGCTGGAAGCGGGGCGGGCGGAATCGGGTGCGACGAGGTTAAGCGAGGTCAACCAGGCTTTCAACAGGGTCAGGCGAGCGTCGGCGGTGACCGGCGCGGTGGAGGAATTGGAGGAGAATGACATTAAGCGGCCTGTGGAATCGGGTTGATGGTGCGTATTCCCATATAATAAGGGATTCAAATTAAAAAATCGCCTGTCAATGGTGCTTGCCCCTTCCAATTCATGAGCTGGTTTTCGGCCTCCCCCCCTTCGCAGCGCTGGGCTTTCGCCATCAGCGCGCTCGTCGCCGCCACGACGGTGCCCGTCCACGCCCAGAAGGCGCCACGTCCGGTCCATGTGGAAGACCCGGACGCGCCCACCGTCATGACGGCGGAAAGCATGAACGGCCGACCGGAAAGGGAGATCAATCTCGACAAGAATGTCGTGATCGAGCGCGGAAAAACCACAAAAATGACGGCCGATACAGCTTGTTACAAACAAGTTGAAGATCAGTTCGAGGCGGAAGGCCACATCAAGATGTGGCGCTTCGGCGATTACTACACGGGCGACGTGCTGAAGCTGAACATGGAGACGGGCAAGGGTTTCCTGCTCAATCCCACCTACCGCTTTGAAGTGGGCCATGGCCAGGGCAAGGCCGAGCGCGTCGACTTCATCAATCCCGACGAAGCCAATGTCATCGACGGCACGTACAGTACCTGCGAAGGCCCGAACCCCGACTGGTATCTGAAGTCGAGCACCCTGAACCTCGACACGGGCCGCGACGTGGGCACGGGTGGCAAGACCATCATCTATTTCAAGGACGTGCCTATCCTGGGCACGCCCGGCATCTCGTTTTCGCTGTCGGGCGCGCGCCGCTCGGGCTGGCTGGCGCCGACGCCAGGTTTTGCTTCGAAGAACGGCTTTGAGCTGACGGTACCGTACTACCTGAATATCGCGCCGAACCGCGACCTGACCCTGTTCCCGAAATACATCCAGCGGCGCGGCATCCAGCTGGGCGCCATCGGACGCTACATGGGCGAGACGGACGCCGGCCTGTACAGCGGTGAAACCTCGTTCGAATTCTTGCCTAACGACAAGCAGACCAAGACCAACCGCTACATGATCAAGTCCAAGCATGAGCAGGCGCTGGCCAAGGGCTGGACCTATGGCTGGGATGTGCGCGACGCATCGGACAATAATTACCCGAGTGATTTCTCGAAAAACGTGGCGTCGGCCACGGAGCGCCAGCTGCTGCGCGAACTGCGCACCGATTACCGCACCGAGGACTGGAGCCTGACGGCGCGCGTGCAGAACTACCAGGTGCTGCAGGACCCCGCCGCCGTCACGGACCCGTCCCTGTTCGTGACGCGCCCGTATGACCGTTTGCCATCGGTAAATTTCCACGCGGGCAAATACGACGTCTGGGGCGGCTTCGACTGGACCTTCGACGCGGAAGCGACGCGTTTCGTGCATCCGACCCTGGTGCAGGGTTCGCGCGTGGTGGCCGTGCCGCAGGTCAGTTTCCCCATCGTCCGCCCTGGCTACTTCATCACGCCCAAGCTGATGCTGAACGCCAGTGCGTACCAGCTGGATAACGATGCGACGACCAAGGCGCAGTTCCCGCATACCTCGCTGACGCGCGCCGTGCCGACCATCTCCGTCGACAGCGGCCTGGTATTCGAGCGCGACACGAACCTGTTTGGCGCCAAGGGCGGCACGCAGACCCTGGAGCCGCGCCTGTTCTACGTCTACACGCCGTACCGCGACCAGTCGCAATTCCCGAATTTCGATACGGCCGACGGCACCTTCAACCTGACGCAGATCTTCACGGAAAACCGCTTCGTCGGCAGCGACCGCATCGGTGATGCCAACCAGGTCACGGCGGCCGTCGTCTCGCGTTTCCTGCAGCCCGATGGCGCCGAGCGCATGCGCCTGACCTTCGGCCAGCGTTTCTATTTTGCCGACCAGCGCGTGCAGCTCAACTCGACCACGCCGGTCAACCAGTCGCGTTCGGACATCCTGCTGGCGGCGACGGGCCGCGTGTCGGAGACTTGGACCGTCGACAGCCTGGTGCAGTACAATCCCAGCGACCGCCAGCTGATGAGCTACAACTACGCGCTGCAATATCAGCCCGGTCCGAAGAAAGTATTGAATTTTAGCAACCGTTTTCAGCGTGGCAGCTTGCGCAACATGGAAGTGTCGACGCAATGGCCGCTGACGGACCGCCTGTATGGCGTGGGCCGCATCAGTTATTCCTTGCTGGACCGCCGCATGCTGGAAAGCCTGATCGGCCTGGAATACAAGGGCGACTGCTGGGTATTTCGTATGGGCGCCCAGCGTTTCGTGACGTCGGCCAACAATGCGTCGACGCCGATCTTCTTCCAGCTGGAACTGACGGGCCTGTCGAATGGCCTGGGCCTGGGGGCGAATGGGCTGGAAACATTTACCAAAACCATACCTGGCTATCAGGCACTGAGCCAGCCACTCCGTTAAGATGGTCACCGTCGCCGCCGCCGGACTCCCCGGCGCTGGCGCGAACCGGTTTTTTTATTCACTTGAACTCATGAGCGCTCTACACATTATGCGTAATGCCAGTATGCACCAACTCAAAATTGCAACGGTTCTGCTGTGCGCCATCTCCGGCGCCACGACCAGTAGTGTCTGGGCGCAACAGGCTGCGCCAGCGCCTGCCGCCACGCCAGCTGCTGCCACGCCGGCCGTTGCCGCGCCCGCCGCAGCGAAACCTGCAGCTGCGCCAGTCAAGGGTTTCACGCCGCCAGCGTCGAGCAGCGGCCAGACCATCGATTCCATCGCCGTCGTCGTCAATGACGATGTGATCACGCGCAACGAAGTCGCGGCCCGCATCAAGAGCGTGGAGCAGCGCATGAAGGCGCAGAACGTGCCCCTGCCCGATCCTGCCGACCTGCGTCGTCAATTGCTGGAGCGCATGATCGTTGAGCGCGCGCAAATGCAGCTGGCCAAGGAAATGGGCGTGCGCGTCGATGACCTGACCTTGGACCGTGCCATCGGCCGTATTGCTGAACAGCAAAAAATGACGGTACAGGACTTGCGCAACGAGATGGAAAAGGAAGGCACACCGTTTGCGACTTTCCGCGAACAAATTCGTGATGAAATCATCATGCAGCGCCTGCGCGAGCACGAAGTCGATGCCAAGATCCAGATCTCCGATTCCGAAGTGGACAACTTCCTGGAAGCGGAAAAAGCCGCCGCCAGCGAGCAGGTCGAACTGAACCTGGCGCAAATTCTCGTGCGCATCCCGGAAAACTCCAGCCCGGAACAGATCGCCGCGCGCCGCGCGCGTGCCGAAGAAGTCAGCCGCCAGCTGCGCACGGGCGCCGATTTCGCCAAGATGGCCGCCACCTATTCCGACGCCAGCGATGCGCTGAGCGGCGGCGATATCGGTTGGCGCAATAGCGACCGCCTGCCGCCCCTGTTCACGGAACAGTTGCTGAAATTAAAACCGGGCCAGATCACGCCCATCATCAAGAGCAACACGGGCTTCCATATCCTGAAGCTGGTGGACCGCCGCAGTGCGGCCGAGGCGCAAGCCGTCGCCGCCGTGCAGCAGACGCATGCCCGCCACATCCTGCTGAAAGTGACGCCGACCCTGTCGGCCGCCGAAGCCAAGCGCAAGTTGCTGGAATTGAAAGAGCGCCTCGACAACAAGGCGGCCAAGTTCGAAGACCTGGCCCGTTTGTTCTCGAACGACGGCTCGGCCGCCAAGGGCGGCGACCTGGGCTGGCTGTATCCGGGCGACACCGTGCCGGAATTCGAGACGGCCATGAATGCGCTGAAACCGGGTGAAGTGAGCGAGCCGATCGAATCGAGCTTCGGTTTCCACCTGATCGAAGTGCTGGAGCGCAAGAGCGACGACGTGTCGAAAGAGAAGCAGCGCAATGCCGCCCGCAATGCTTTGCGCGAACGCAAACTGGAAGAAGCGACGGAAAACTGGGCGCGCGAAGTACGCGACCGTGCCTACGTCGAATTCCGTCCGGACGACCAGTAATGCGGCTGACTGTTTGCGCATGAGTAACTTGCCTGCATCCCGCCGTCCCGCCATCGCCATCACCTGTGGCGAGCCGGCCGGTGTCGGCCCGGAAATTTCCATCCGCGCCGCCTGGGCCATGCGCCACGAGGTCAACTGCATCTTGCTGGGCGACGCCGCCTTCCTGGCGCTGACGGCCAGCCTGATCGACCCGGAGATCCGCCTGGCGGCCCTGTCCCTGCAAGCCGTGCGCAACAGCGGCTTGCCCCAGTTCGGCCCCGGCCGCCTGGCCGTTATTGACATTCCTACCGTCAACAATGTCATTCCTGGCGTGCTCGACAAGGAAAACGGGCGTTCCGTGCTGGCGACCCTGGACGCGGCCGTGGAAGGTGTCGCCGCCGGCTGGTTCGGCGCCATGGTCACGGCACCTTTGCAAAAAAGCACGATCAACGACGCGGGCGTGGCCTTTTCCGGCCACACGGAATACCTGGCGGAAAAAACCGGCACGCCGCAAGTGGTCATGATGCTGGCCGGCGAACCGGGCCATGGCGAACCGACCCTGCGCGTGGCGCTGGCCACGACGCATCTGCCATTGAAGGACGTGTCCGCTGCCATCACTGCGGACAGCCTGGCCGTCACCCTGGACATTATTCAGCTGGATTTACAACGGAAATTCGGCATCGCCGCGCCGCGCATCCTCGTGACCGGCCTGAACCCGCATGCGGGCGAAGGCGGGTATCTTGGGCGCGAGGAAATCGATGTCATCGCCCCGGCGATCGCCGCGGCACGGGCGCGCGGCATCGATGCGCGCGGGCCGTATCCGGCCGACACCCTGTTCCAGCACAAATACCTGGCGGACGCCGACTGCGTGCTGGCCATGTACCACGACCAGGGCTTGCCGGTATTGAAATATGCCACCTTCGGGCGCGGCATCAATATCACCCTGGGCTTGCCGCTGATCCGCACCTCGGTCGACCATGGCACGGCGCTGGACCTGGCTGCGCAGGGACTGGGCCTGGCCGATGACCACAGCATGCGGCACGCGCTGCAGACGGCGCTCGACATGCTGCGCGCCAGCCAGGCGGCCTGAACTACTCATCCGCATCACCGCGCCTTACCCGCATTTATAGAAGAACAGAATATGAAACACGTTGCCCGCAAACGCTTTGGCCAGAACTTCCTGCATGACCGCTTCGTCCTCGACGACATCACGGCCGCCATCGCGCCGCAGCCGGACGATGCCATGGTCGAGATCGGCCCCGGCCTGGGCGCCATGACGGAGCAGCTGCTGCGCCACCTGAAGCAGATGCACGTGGTGGAACTGGACCGCGACCTGATCGTGCGCCTGGAAAAGACTTTCAATCCGGCCAAGCTGACGATCCATTCGGGCGATGCGCTGAAGTTTGATTTCGCGCAAATTCCCGTGCCGGCCGGCCAGAAGCTGCGCATCGTGGGCAACTTGCCGTACAACATCTCCAGCCCCCTGCTGTTCCATCTGGCCGATTTCGCGCCGCTGGTGCAGGACCAGCATTTCATGCTGCAAAAGGAAGTGGTCGAGCGCATGGTGGCCGAACCGGGCAGCAAGGCGTATGGCCGCTTGTCCGTGATGCTGCAGTGGCGTTATGACATGTCTTTGTTGTTCATCGTGCCGCCGACGGCGTTCGACCCGCCGCCGAAGGTGGAATCGGCCATCGTGCGCATGATCCCCGTGGCCGAGCGCCTGGCCTGCGACCAGGAAACCCTGGAAGCGGTCGTCATGAAGGCCTTCTCGCAGCGCCGCAAGGTGATCCGCAACTGCCTGGCCGGCATGTTTACGGAAGAGCAGATCAAGGCGGCCGGCATCGACCCGACCCTGCGTCCGGAAACGGTGGGGCTGGAGCAATACGTGGCCCTGGCGAATTTGCTGAAGGCGCCTGCGTAAGCGTTCTCCAACCCAGGGACGAAGACTGGGGTCGGACCCTGAGGGTCCGACCCCGGCTGTTCACCTGTTGGGCTTATTCAAAACCACTGATCGACCTGCTGCAAATCCTGCCGCAGCGCTGAAAAGCAGTCGTCGACATGGTGGTTGCGGCTGATTTCATTGCGCCGCATCAAGGCGATCTTGCGCTTGCAGGTGGGCTGACGCAGGGGTGCCACGTGCAGTTCTTCGTCGTTGAGGAAGGTCGTGTACAGGCTGGGCATGATGCCCACGGCGATGCCGGCGCGCACCACGCCATACAGCGACTCGCTGTGGATCATCTGGTACAGGCTGGACGGACTCAAGCCGTGCTGGCGCAGGGCACTGGAAGCGAACTCCCAGATGCTGCCCTTGGTAAACACGACGATTTCCTGGCCCGCCAGCTGTTCCCAGCGCACTTCCTTCAGCGGCGCCAGCGCATGGCGTCCCGCCGTCACCAGCACCAGTTCATCCTCGAACAGGCCGACGCTTTCCAGCGACACGGAGCCGGGCACTTCGATGCCCACGCAAAAATCCAGCTGGCCCGAATGCAGGGCGTGCAGCAAGCCATCGTTGGGCATGTCCGACAGGACGATCTCCACTTCATCGCCATGCTGTTCGCTGTAGCGTGCCACGACGGCCGCCGTCATGGCCATGGCCGAGGGGATGGCGCCGATGCGGATGCGGTGCCGTCCGCTGCCGATGGCGCGCTGGATATCGGCAAAGGTATTGCTTGCCGTATTGAGCAAATGGGTCGCATATTCGAGCGCCAACTTGCCTTCGCGCGTCAGGTCCAGCTGGTGGGTTGTGCGGTTAAACAACTTTTTTCCCAGCTGATTTTCCAGCAGCTTGATCGACGCGCTGAGGGCCGGCTGGGTGACGCACAATTCCTGTGCAGCCTTGCTGAAGCTGTTTACCCGGGCAAGGGTGGAAAACGCTTGTAAATGTCGTAAGGAAATTTTCTTGCTCAACTCATGCATGGGTTTGCTTATTAGAAAAAGTAATGGATTTATAAAAATAAACAAATTTTCTTATCCCGCAATTTACCATATTCTGGACTGGTCTTTACTTGTCTTGAAAGCAACAATTTTCGGAGAAGTGCTTGCCAGGCGGCGCCGGCACACGCGGCAGCCAGCATGCAAGGGACGCAGGCAACAACAATAATTCCAAAAAAACTCAGGGTTTATTCTTTTTAGGGCGGCGGCGATGAACAAATGGATGACTGGAACGATGGTAGTGGGTGGCTTGCTGGCGGCGCAGGGGGTTGCGCAGGCACAAAGCAGCGTGCAAGTGTATGGCTTGCTGTCGGCCGGTATCGGCTATGTGTCGGATGAAGGCAAGGGCAGCCGCACGCATGCGCTGAGCGGCACGAATCAGAACCCGCGCATCGGTTTCCGCGGGCAGGAAGACCTGGGCGACGGCACCAAGGCCATCTTCGTGCTGGAGAACGGTTTCAACGTGATGACGGGCACGGCGGCGCAAAGCGGCCGCCTGTTCGGCCGCCAGTCGTACGTGGGCCTGTCGAGCAATGACAAGGGTACGCTGACCCTGGGCCGCCAGTACGAAGCCGTCAAGGATCTGCTGGGCCCGGTGGTTATCGCCAGTAACGGCGTGCACATCGGCGACAACGACAATGGCTACAACAACCTGCGCGTGCAAAATGCCGTCAAGTATGTCAGCCCGAACATCAGCAACCTGTCGTTCACGGGTTTGTATGGCTTCAGCGAAAATCCGGCCGATTCCAACCGCAACCGCGTCTACAGCATGGGTGCCGGCTACAAAGTCGATGCCTTCAGCTGGGCCGTCGCCTACACCAAGATGGACCACCCGAATGCCCCGGACGCGCCGAATGGCGCCATCGGCAATGACTACGGCAGTTCCTTGTTGATCTTCAACAAGAGCACCGTCAGCGGCGCTGGCGTGAACAGCCAGGCCATCGCCGGCACGGGAGGCTTCTATAATGTGGGCAGGACCAAGTTCGGCGCGCTGTACACGAACGTGCGCTACCACTACATGGATCAGAGCAATCTGACCCTGCAAAATGTGGATCTGAACGTGAACCACAAGCTGACGGAAGCGCTGAACCTGGGCGCATCGTATTTCTTTACTACAGGAAAATATGATGTGGTTAACAAGACGCCAAAATGGCACCAGGTCAACTTCCAGGCCGATTACTTCCTGTCCAAGCGCACCGACGTCGCCGTCACCTGGAGCTACCAGAAAGCGGCTGGCGATGCGACCTTCGCCCGCGTGTTCGGCTTCGGCGCCTCCGGCGGCAAGACGCAAAGCGTGCTGATCGTCGGCATGCGACATTATTTCTGAGTCTGATTCATCTTTACAGGCGCTGTCCCGCAGCGCCGTCCCCTGAAAGGAAGCATCTTGAAAAAGCACCTCATGTTGGCTTTGAGCCTAGGCTTGCTGGCAAACGCCGCCCACGCGGAAAAACGCGAGCTGGTCATTTCGGCCTACCCGATTGCCCAACCCTTGTTCATGAAGTATGTGTACGAGCCGTTCAAGGCCAAATGCGGTTGCGATATCAAGGTGGAAACGGGGAATAACGCGGACCGCATCGCCAAGCTGGTGGTGCACGCGAAGAATCCGGTCATCGATCTGGTGCTGCTGTCCGATTCCGGCATG
Organism: Janthinobacterium sp.; assembly: GCF_009923995.1. Lineage (GTDB taxonomy): Bacteria > Pseudomonadota > Gammaproteobacteria > Burkholderiales > Burkholderiaceae_D > Janthinobacterium. The sequence goes on from NZ_RFSK01000002.1 coordinate 46,960, forward strand.
CTGGAAGCGGCGCAGAAGGGCGTGATCCAGCCCATGGATTACTCCAAGCTGAGCAATTACAAGGCTCTGTACGACGTGGCGAAGAATCCCATCGGCGGCAACTACGCCGTCGGCTACACCCTGTATTCCGTGGGCCTGGTGTACCGCAGCGACAAGATCGCCCCGCTGACGTCGTGGAAGGACCTGTGGCGCCCCGAACTGAAGGGCCGCGTGGCCTTCCCCGACGTGAGCACCACGCAGGGCCCGTTGATGCTGCGCATGGCCGATGCGGCCTGGGGCGGCAAGACGGACGACTACGCCACCGGTTTCGCCAAGATCGTCGGCATGAAGGGCAACGTCGTCACCTTCTCGAAAAACAGCGCGCAGCTCGCTGCCCTGTTCGCCCAGGATGAAATCTGGGCCGCGCCCGTGGCGCGCTTCACCTGGTCGCAGATGCTCAAGACGGGCCTGCCCCTGAAATGGAGCATCCCGGCCGAAGGCCAGGCGGCCGGCATGAACGTGATGGGCATCGTCGCCGGGTCGAAGAATGCGGACCTGGCCTACCAGCTGATGGATTTCTGGCTGTCCAAGGAAGTGCAGACGCAGCTGGCGACCAACCTGGTCGACTCGCCCGTCAACAAGGACGTGCGCCTGTCGACGGCCGCCGCGCAATTCAATACCTATGGCCCCGATCAAATCGGGTCGCTGAAATTCGTCAAGCCGGAAACCATCCTCAAGCAGCGCACGAACTGGATGACGCAGTGGAACAAGGCCATGAGCAAATAGTGGTGACGAGGAGAGAACACCATGTTTGCTGATCCAAAAAAGCGCCTGGGCCTGCTGTTGGTCCTGCCTGCGCTGATCTTTATCGTCGTCTGCTTCCTGCTGCCCGTGCTGGCCTTGCTGGTCGACGCCTTCCGCGTCGGCGACGGCATGCAGTGGGGCGTCGACCGCTTCATCGAATTCTTTTCGCAGGAATTCAACCGCACCATCTTCTGGCGCACCCTGCGCATCGCCGCGCTGGTGACGCTCGCCTCCATCCTCCTCGGCTACCCGGCCGCGCAGGCCGTGGCGCGCGTGTCGCCGAAGTGGCGCGGCCTGGTGGTGGGCATGATGATCCTGCCGCTGATGGTGTCGCCGATCGCGCGCACCTACGCCTGGATCGTCTTACTGGGCCGCAACGGCGCCGTCAACGCGGCGCTCGTCAACCTGGGCTTCACGGAAGAGCCGCTGCGCCTGCTGTTCAGTGAATTTGCCGTCTTTGTCGGCCTGCTGCAATTGCTGCTGCCACTGATGCTGATGTCGCTGGCGGGCGCGCTGGAAAACCTGCCGCGCGACGTGGAGCCGGCCGCCGCCACCCTGGGCGCCAATCCATGGCAAGTCTTTTGCAAGGTCACCCTGCCGCTGACGCAGGAAGGCCTGGTCGTCGGCGGCACGCTCGTCTTCACGGGCTGCGTGACGGCCTACGTGACGCCGGCCCTGCTGGGCGGCACCAAGGTGCTGATGCTGGAAACCCTGCTGTACCAGAAGGTCAGCGTGGAGAGCGATTTCGGCGCCGCGAATGTGATCGCCGTCATCCTCGTCTGCATGACCCTGCTGGTGAATGCCGGCCTTAAACGTATTTCTTCGAGCCGGAGTTCCGTATGAAAGAAAGTATCTTCTCGCGCGCCGTCCTGTGGCTCGTGTTCCTGTTCCTGCTGGGGCCTTTCGCCATCGTCGTGCTGGCGGGCTTTTCCGGCGGCGAAACGCTGGCCTTCCCGCCCGAATCGTACTCGCTGCGCTGGATCATCGAAGTGTGGTCGGCGCCCGAGTTCCGCCGCGCCTTCCAGACCAGCCTGGAGATCGGCCTGATCGCCACCGTCATCGCCCTGCTGCTGGGCATTCCCGTCGCGTATGCGTTTTCGCGCATGCCGCCGCCCGGCATCGGCGCCATCCGGCAGATCCTGACGTCGCCGCTGATCATTCCCGCCATCCTCGTGGGCCTGGGCTTGCTGCACCACCTGGTGCTGACGATTAACGCGCCCGTCTACGTGGGCCTGCTGATCGGCCATATCGCGCTGCTGATTCCGTACTCGGTGCGCGTCGTGTACGCCAGCCTGGTGAACCTGCGCGTGGATATCGAGGATGCGGCCATCACCCTGGGCGCCTCGCGTTTGCGCGCGTTTTTCATGATCGTGCTGCCGAATATCCGCAACGCCGTGATCGCCGCCTTCTTCCTCGCCTTCGTCACCTCGTTCAACCAGGTGCCCGTGTCGCTGTTCCTCACGGGCCCCGGCATCAGCACCTTGCCGATCGAGATGCTGGGCCATATGGAAAACAGCTTCGACCCGTCGATCGCTGCCCTGTCGACCTTGCTGGTCTTGTTCACCATGGCCTTCGTGATGGTGACCGAGAAGGTGCTGGGCATTTCTAAATACATGTAAGAGGCAACACACCATGAGTTATCTGGAACTGCACAAGCTGAACCTCGGCTACGCCAAGAACACGACGTCCGTGAAGGACCTGGACCTGCACGTCGAGCAGGGCGAACTGATTTCGCTGCTGGGCCCCAGCGGCTGTGGCAAGACCACGACCATGCGCGCCATCGCCGGCCTGATGCCGATGCAATCGGGCCGCATCGTGCTCGACGGCCGCGAAATCGGCAAGCTGGCGCCGAACAAGCGCAATATCGGCATGGTCTTCCAGTCGTATGCCCTGTTCCCTCACTTGAATGTATACGACAACATCGCCTTCGGTTTGCGCTTGCGCAAGGTTGCGCCAGCCTTGTTGAAAACCAAGGTGGAAGCCGTGATCGCCGCCGTGGGACTGACGGGTTTCGAGACGCGCCTGCCGGCGCAGATGTCCGGCGGCCAGCAGCAGCGCGTGGCGCTGGCGCGCGCCATCGTCGTCGAACCGGCCCTGCTGCTGCTGGACGAACCGCTGTCGAACCTGGACGCCAAGCTGCGCGTGCAGATGCGCGCCGAACTGCGCCGCATCCAGCGCGAGCTGGGCATCACCATGCTGTACGTGACGCATGACCAGGAAGAAGCGCTGGCCCTGTCCGACCGCATCGTCGTCATGAACGGCGGGCGCATCGAGCAGCTGGCCGCGCCGGAAGCCGTCTTCAATACGCCGTCGACGCGCTTCGTCGCCAACTTCATGGGCTTCGAGAACCTGTTCGACTACCGCGACGGCGCGCTGCACCACGCGGGCGCCAGCCTGCCGTACACGTCTCCCGTCGCTGCCGGGACTACGGTGCTGGGCTGGCGCCCGGACAAGGTGCGCGTCTGCGCGGCCGACGATGTCGCCGCCCGGTATCCGGGCACCGTGCTGGCACGGGGCTTCCTGGGCGACACCGTCGAATACCTGCTGCAAACCCCGCTGGGCCAGGTCAAGGGCATCTGCGCGGCCGGCGGCGCCACCTGGCGCGAAGGCACGGCCGTCTCGTTCGTCCTGCCATCCGACAGCGCCCTGTGTTTGGCTGCCTGACTTTCTAGTGGAGAGCATCATGGATACCCCCTTGAAAAAGATCTGGCTCGATACCGACCCCGGTTTCGACGACTGGCTGACGATGTTGTTGCTGGGCAGCAATCCCGGCATCGAGTGGCTGGGCGTGAGCGTGGTGGCGGGCAATGCGCCCGTCGACATCACCTACGACAACGCCCTGCGCATCAAGGCCCATGATGGCTTGACGGTGCCCATCTACCGCGGCTGCGAAGAGCCGCTGGCCGGCGTCATCGAGACGGCGCAGCGCATCCTCGGCGACAGCGGCATGCCGACGACGGGCGACGTCCTGCCGCCCGGCGCGGCCACGGATGCTGCCGGCCACGCCGTCGACGCGCTGATCGCCGCCGTGCGCGCCCATCCTGGTCAGATCACCATCATGGCGATTGCGCCGATGACCAACCTGGCCACGGCCCTGAGCCGCGCGCCGGACATCGCGGAAAAAATCGTCGAGATCATCCTGATGGGCGGCTCCACCGACCAGGGCAACCACACGGCGGCGGCCGAATTCAATATCTATGCGGACCCGGAAGCGGCCGCCCAGGTCTTCCAGGCCGGCATCCCGCTGCGCATGTTCGGCCTGAACCTGTGCCGCCAGCTGCTGGTGACGAACGTGGAAGTGGAGCGCCTGCGCGCCATCGGCACGCCGCGCGCGCAGCGTCTGGCGGGCTACCTGGAAGCGTACGTGCGCATCCGCAGCGCCGACGGTTCCGTGCCCATGCCCATGTACGACCCGGTGGTGGCCCTGTACCTGGAAGCGCCGCAGCTGTTCCAGTTCCAGAGCGCCCACGTGGCCATCGAACTGACGGGCGCACTGACGCGCGGCATGACGGTGTGCGAATTCCGCGTGCCGCGCCGCGCGCCCATCAACACGCAGGTGGCGATGCTGGCCGATGGTCCCGCGGCCATCGAACTGCTGATGCGTCGCCTGACGGCCATCCTGATGTGATTTTGAGTCTTTATCCACTAGCGAAGCGAGCTTCATGAGTAACCCTGCCGACACCCTGCCTGCCCTGAGCATCGAACAGTTTTTACGCGCCATGCCGAAAGTGGAGCTGCATTGCCACCTGTTCGGCACGGTGCGACAGGCCACCTTCCGCGCGCTGGCCGCCAAGACGGGCAATGTCGTCACCCCCGAGGAAATCGACGCCTTCTACACGCGCGGCGACAAGCCCGTCGGCGTGCTGCGCGTGCTGCGCGCGCTCGACGCGCACCTGATCGTCTCGCCCACGGACCTGTATTGCCTGGCCTACGAATACCTGGAAGACGCGCATGGCCACGGCGTGCGCTATGCGGAATTCTTCTGGAATCCGACCGGCACGGTGCGCGTGTCGGGCCTGCGCTATGACGCGGCGCAAGACGCCATCGTCGCCGCCATCCGCGACGCTCAGCGCGATTTCGGCGTCATCGGCCGCCTGATTCCCAGCATCGACCGCGAAGCGAGTCCCGCCGAAGCCGTGCAGATGGTGGAATGGATGAAGGCGCACCGCGCGCCGGAAGTCATCGGCATCGGCATCGATTACCGCGAAAACGACCGCCCGCCGGAACTCTTCATCGAAGCCTACCGCGCCGCGCGCGAGGCCGGCTTCAAGTGCACGGCCCACGCGGGCGAATTCGGCATGCCGTGGATGAACGTGGCGACGGCCATCGAGCAGCTGCAGGTGGACCGGGTCGACCACGGCTACACGATTGTTGATAATCCTCAACTGGCGCAGCGCTGCGTGGAGCGGGGCCTGGTGTTTACCGTGGTGCCGACCAACTCGTATTATCTGCGCACCCTGGCGCCCGAGCGCTGGGCACTCGACCACCCGATCCGCGCCATGGCCAAGCTGGGCCTGAAACTGCATCCGAACACGGACGACCCGACCCTGCACCACGTGACGCCGACGGGCGCCTGGATGATGATGCGCGAGTTCGGCTTCGGCCTGGACGACATGCGCGGCTTCATGCTGAATGGCCTGGACGCGGCCTGGATCGATGAGAGCATGCGGCGCGACTGGCGCGCGCAATTTACGCGTGAATTCGACGCGCTGCGCGCCCGCGTCGTCGACGCCTCTTAGGCCGACACGGGCGGCGGCAGCAGCAGCGAGGGGAACGCCCGCTGCGGGCAGCTTTGCCGCTCGCACACCTTGCAGCCCGTGCCGATGGGCGTGGCGCTGGACGGGTCGTGCAGATCGAGTCCCTTGGAATAGATCAGCCGGTGCGCCTGCGAGATGTCGCAGCCCAGCGCCACGGCAAAGGTCTTGCCCGGCGCCCGGAAGCCCGGCGACGCCGTGCTGACCTGGCGCGCGATCCACAGATAGGTGCAGCCGTCCGGCATGCTGGCCACTTGCGTGAGCACTTGCCCCGGATGGCTGAAGGCGTCGTAGACGATCCACAGCGGACAGGTGCCGCCCACCCTGGAAAAATGAAAGTCCGTGGCCGACTGGCGCTTCGAGACATTGCCGGCCCGGTCGACGCGCACGAAGAAGAAGGGCAGTCCCGCCGCATCGGGTCGCTGCATGGTGCTCAGCCGGTGGCATACGGCTTCGAAGCCCACGCCGAACTGGTGCGCCAGGCGCTCGATATCGTAGGAGCGGCTTTCCGCCGCCTGTAAAAAACGCTGATACGGCATCAGCAGGGCGCCCGCGAAATAATTGGAAAACGCCAGGCGCGCGCTCGTTTGCGCGGCCGCGCCCGAGAACCCCGCCGCCAGCACGAGCGCGTCGATCAGCGAACTGTGTTCGAGCAGGCTGATTTGCGCTGCCATCTGGAAGGCGCGCTGGCCGCCCGTCAGCGTGTCGGGCAGCCACAGGATGTGTTGTTGCGAATCAAAGCGGTGCTTGCGCACCATGCCCGCGTCGCCGTCGGACAGCTGCACCCGGACGCCGTGGCGCTCCAGCAGGCGGCCCTGCAGCGCGTCGAGCGTGCGCAGGGATGGATCGAGTTCACCGGCCACCAGTTCCGCCGCCCGGTCCAGCTCATCGATGTAATTTTGCCGCCGGTTCAGGTATTCGCGCACTTCCTCGTCCGTGGACGGGGCCGCCGAACTGGCGCCGCGGCTGCCGTCGTCGAGGCGCGCGGCCAGGGTATCGGCCCGCTCCGCCATCACCCGGTAGCGCCGTTGCAGCAGCAGGATCGAGCGCGCCAGTTCCGGCATATTCTCCACCAGCATCTTCAATTCCGCCATCGAGGTGGGCGGCGCGTCGGGCAGTTCGCCGAAGACGTCGCGCACGTCGGCCACCAGGCTGGCGCTGTCGTGTTCGGAAAAGATTTGCGGATCGACGCCCAGCACCGTGCCGATGCGCAGCAGGATCGGCACCGTCAGGGGGCGCTGGTTGCGCTCCATCTGGTTCAGGTAGCTGGGCGAGATGCCCAGGGACTTGGCCAGCGCCACCTGCGTCATGCGCCGTTCCTCGCGCAGGCGCTGCAGGCGCACGCCCATGAAAACCTTTGCCATCGCGTTTCCTCTCCCCCGGTTTGCGGAATCTGCAAATTTACAATCTTTGCAGATTAACAGATTCGTCTTTGCATTATCTCGCATTTTCACGTCTTGTTTGCGGCCCGTATTGTGCGAATAATGCAAACAGACCTATACCCACACAAGGAGACACCGAGTGACCACGCAAAACGCTATTCCGACTGTTCCCCTCTTGATCAACGGCGAGTGGGTTGAATCCCAGACCACCGTCTGGCGCGACGTCGTCAACCCCGCCACGCAGGAAGTCCTGGCCAAGGTACCGTTCGCCACGCCCGAGGAAGTCAATGCGGCCATCGCTTCGGCCCAGCGCGCCTTCAAAACCTGGCGCAAGACGCCGATCGGCGCCCGCGCGCGCATCTTCCTCAAATTGCAGCAGCTGATCCGTGAAAACATGGCCGACCTGGCCGCGACCTTGACGATGGAACAGGGCAAGACCCTGCTCGACGCGGAAGGCGACGTCTTCCGCGGCCTGGAAGTGGTGGAGCACGCGGCCAATATCGGCACCCTGCAGATGGGGGAATTCGCGCAAAACGTGGCCGGCGGTGTCGATACCTACAGCGTGCTGCAGCCGCTGGGCGTGTGCGCGGGCATTACCCCGTTCAACTTCCCCGCCATGATCCCCCTGTGGATGTTCCCCATGGCGATTGCCTGCGGCAACACCTTCGTGCTGAAACCGTCGGAGCAAGATCCGCTCGTGACGGAAAAGCTCGTGCGCCTGGCCTTGCAGGCGGGCATCCCCGCCGGCGTGCTGAACGTCATTCACGGTGGCGAAGACGTGGTCAACGCCCTGTGCGACCACCCGGACATCAAGGCGATCTCGTTTGTTGGCTCCAGCAAGGTGGGCACGCATGTCTACCAGCGCGCCAGCCTGAACGGCAAGCGCGCACAGTGCATGATGGGGGCCAAGAACCACGCCGTCGTCTTGCCGGACGCTAACAAGGAACAGACCCTGAACCAGCTGCTGGGCGCGGGCTTCGGCGCGGCCGGCCAGCGCTGCATGGCGGCCTCCGTCGCCGTGCTGGTGGGCGAAGCGCGCGACTGGCTGCCGGAACTGGCGGCCAAGGCGCAAACCCTGACGGTGGGCGCGGGCAAGGATAACCCGGACCTGGGCCCCGTGATTTCCTGCGCGGCGAAAGAGCGCGTGCACAGCCTCGTCGCCAGGGGCATCGAGCAGGGCGCCGTGCTGACCCTCGATGGCCGCGACGTGAAGGTCGATGGCTATCCGAACGGCAACTTCGTGGGACCGACGATTCTTTCCGGCGTGAAACCCGGCATGGTCGTATATGACCAGGAAATCTTTGGCCCCGTCTTGATCGTCGTCGAAGTCGACACGCTGGACGAAGCGATTGCCCTGGTGAACGCGAATCCGAACGGCAACGGCACGGCGCTGTTCACGCAAAGCGGCGCGGCGGCCCGTTACTTCCAGGAAGAAATCGACGTGGGCCAGGTGGGCATCAACGTGCCCATCCCCGTGCCCGTCCCCCTGTTCAGCTTTACGGGCTCGCGCGGCTCCAAGCTGGGCGACCTGGGCCCGTTCGGCAAGCAGGTCGTGCTGTTCTACACGCAGACGCAGACGATTACCCAGCGCTGGTTCACGGACGCGGCCTCGGTGGGCAAGGTCAACACCACCATCAGCCTCAAGTAAGGAGCCGGCATGGACTTTGAACTGAGCGACGAGCAGCGCGAGTTCCAGCAGGCGGCGCGCGCGTTTGCCGAAGGCGAGCTGGCGCCCCATGCGGCGCACTGGGATGCGGAATCGATTTTCCCTGTGGAAACCATCGCCAAGGCGGGCGAGATGGGCTTTTGCGGCCTGTACACGCCGCAGCGCTGGGGCGGCCTGGGCCTCTCCCGTCAGGATGCGGCCATCGTCTTCGAGGAACTGGCCGGCGGCTGCACCTCGACCACGGCCTACATCACCATCCACAACATGGCCACCTGGATGCTGTCGCGCTGGGGGCAGGAAGCCCTGTGCGACGCATGGGTACCTGCCCTGGCGGCGGGCCAGAAGCTGGCCAGCTATTGCCTGACGGAACCGCAGTCCGGTTCCGACGCGGCCTCCCTGCGCACGAAAGCCGTGAAGGAAGGCGATTTTTATGTACTCGACGGCACGAAGGCCTTCATCTCGGGCGCGGGCCAGACGGACATGCTGATCGTCATGGCGAGGACCGGTGGCGAGGGCGCGGCCGGTATTTCCGCCTTTGCCGTGCCGGCGAACCTGCCCGGCATCGTGTACGGCAAGAAAGAGGAAAAGATGGGCTGGAACAGCCAGCCCACGCGCATCATCAGCTTCGACCAGGTGAAAGTGCCTGTCGGTAATTTGCTGGGCGCGGAAGGCGAGGGCTTTGCCATCGCCATGAAGGGCATCGATGGCGGGCGCATCAATATCGCCGTGTGCTCGGTGGGTACGGCGCAGGCGGCCCTCACGCGGGCGCAGGCCTACATGAAGGAGCGCACGCAGTTCGGCCGCGAACTGGCGCAGTTTCAGGCCTTGCAATTCAAGCTGGCCGACATGCTGACGGAACTGGTGGCGGCGCGCCAGATGGTGCGCCTGGCGGCCTGGAAACTGGACCAGGAAAGCCCGGATGCCACGGCATATTGCGCCATGGCAAAACGTTTCGCCACGGATGTGGGGTTTAATGTGGCCAACGATGCGCTGCAGCTGCATGGCGGCTATGGCTACATCCGCGAGTACCCGCTCGAGCGCCACGTGCGCGACACGCGGGTGCACCAGATCCTAGAAGGGACGAATGAAATCATGCGCCTGATCGTCGCGCGAGCGATCTTGAAAGATGGCGCCACGGAGACCTTACGATGAGCAAAGTGTACACAAATTTGTTGCTGGAACGCCGAGGCCATACGGCCCTGGTGACGCTGGATAACCCGCCCGCCCACACGTGGACCCAGGCCAGCCTGTGCGCCCTGAAAGAGCTGGTGACGGACCTGAATGCGGACGCCGACGTGTACGCGCTGGTGATCACGGGCGGCGGCGCCAAGTTCTTCTCGGCCGGCGCCGACCTGAACGTGTTTGCCGACGGCAACAAGGATGCGGCGTTCGCCATGGCCGCCGCCTTTGGCGAAGCCTTCGAGGCCCTGTCCGCGTTTCGCGGCGTCAGCATCGCCGCCATCAATGGCTATGCCATGGGCGGCGGCCTGGAATGCGCGCTGGCCTGCGATATCCGCATCGCCGAGGAACACGCGCAGATGGCCTTGCCGGAAGCGTCCGTCGGCTTGCTGCCGTGCGCGGGCGGCACGCAGCATCTGCCGTGGCTGGTAGGCGAAGGCTGGGCCAAGCGCATGATACTGTGCGGCGAGCGCGTCGATGCGGCCAAGGCCCTGGCCATCGGCCTCGTCGAGGAAGTCGTGCCGACCGGCAAGGCCGCCGCCACGGCGCTGGCCCTGGCCGCCAAGGTGGCCCGTCAAAGCCCCAGCAGCGTGACGGCGTGCAAGACCCTGATCCAGGGCGCGCGCAGCCATCCGCTGGTCGATTCCTTGCCCGATGAGCGCACCCTGTTCCTCGGCCTGTTCGACACACAGGACCAGAAAGAGGGCGTGCAGGCGTTCCTGGAAAAACGTCCGGCGGAGTGGCGCAATGGCTGAAACCTTGGCTGAAAGCACCCTGATTGACACCGTGAAAATCGAGGAGCGCGACTGTCCCGGCGGCATGAAGCTGGGCGTCATCACGCTCGATGCGCCGAAATCCCTGCACGCGCTGACCCTGGACATGATACGCGCCATCGATGGCGCCCTCGTGCGCTGGGCCGGCGACGACGCCATCGCTTGCGTGGTGCTGCAATCGTCGACGGACAAGGCCTTCTGTGCCGGCGGCGACGTGCGCAGCCTGCGTGGAGCAGTGGCTGAACAGCCCGGCATCGTGCCGAATCCGCAGGCGCTGGCCTTCTTTGCCGAGGAATACCGGCTCGACCACCGCATCCATACGTATGCGAAACCGCTGCTGGTATGGGGCGGCGGCATCGTCATGGGCGGCGGCCTGGGTCTGATGGCGGGCGCCAGCCACCGTGTGGTGACGGAAAGCACGCGCATCGCCATGCCGGAAATCACCATCGGCCTGTTCCCCGACGTGGGCGGCAGCTGGTTCCTGGGCCGCATGCCGGGGCGCAGCGGCCTGTTCCTGGGCTTGACGGGCGCGCCGCTGAACGCGGCCGACGCCCTGTTTACGGGCCTGGGCGATTATTTCCTGCGCCAGGAAGAGCGCGCCATGGTGCTCGACGCGCTGGCGCTGGCGCAATGGCAAGCCAGCCCGCAGGCGAACCATCAGCAACTGGGGCGCCTGCTGCGCGGCTTCTCGGCGCCGGCGTCACTGCTGCCCGTGTCCGAAGTGCGCGCCAACTTCGACGCCATTGCCGCGCTGACGCAAGCGCCCACCTTGCCCGAAGTGGTGGCCGCCATTGCCGCCTATGACGGCGACGTGGCCTGGCTGCAAAAGGCGGCCCACTCGCTGGACAAGGGCGCACCCAGCTCGGCCGCCCTCGTGTGGGCCATGCGCGAACGCACGCGTCACATGAGTCTGGCGCAAGTGTTCCAGCTGGAACTGATTGTCGCCGTGCAATGCTGCGCCCATGGCGACTTCAGCGAAGGCGTGCGCGCCTTGCTGATCGACAAGGACAACGCGCCGCGCTGGCAGCCTGCCAGCCTGGCCGACGTCAGCGCAGCGTATCTGGACGGCTATTTCAAGGCGCCATGGAGCACGCATCCCTTGGCGGATCTGCATTAAAAGAAGAAGAGGAGACATTTATGCAACATATCGCTTTTATCGGCCTGGGCAACATGGGCGCGCCGATGGCCCGTAATCTGGTGGCCGCCGGCTTCCACGTATCCGTATTCGACCTGGCACCGGCGGCCGTGGCGTCCCTGGTCGAGGCGGGCGCCACGGCCGCCGTGTCCGCCAGCGCGGCCGTGCAGACGGCCGACGCCGTCATCACCATGCTGCCGGCCAACAAGCACGTGCAGGAACTGTACCTGGCGGCGGGCGGCGTGCTGGACTCGGCCAAGCCTGGCGCCCTGTTCATCGATTGCAGCACCATCGCCGCCGACGTGGCGCGCCAGGTGGCGCAGGCGGCCAGCGAGCGGGGCTTTGCCATGATCGATGCGCCCGTCTCGGGCGGCACGGCGGGCGCGGCGGCCGGCACCCTGACCTTCATCGTCGGCGGCAGCGAAGCGGCCTTGCAGCAGGCGCGGCCCCTGCTGGAAAAGATGGGCAAGAACATCTTCCATGCGGGCGAGGCGGGTGCGGGCCAGGTGGCGAAGATTTGCAACAACATGCTGCTTGGCATTTTGATGGCCGGCACGGCCGAGGCGCTGAACCTGGGCGTGGCGCATGGCCTGGACCCGAAAGTCTTGTCCGATATCATGGCCAAGAGTTCGGGCCGCAACTGGACTCTGGAAGTGTACAACCCGTGGCCCGGCGTCATGGACGGTACGCCCGCGTCGCGCAACTACACTGGCGGCTTCGGCACGGCGCTGATGCTGAAGGACCTGGGCCTGGCGCAGCAGTCGGCCCTGTCGGCAAACGCCCCCACGCCCCTGGGCGGCCTGGTGCGCCAGCTGTACCAGATGCATGCGCAAGCGGGCTATGCGCAGCAGGATTTCTCCAGCATCGTGCAGATGTTGCAACCGGGCTTGAACAAGCCTGCCTGAGGAATTTTGGGCAAAAAAAAGCCCGCTGGTGAAAGCGGGCTAAATCCAATTCTTGGAAGAGTTGGAGGAGACAGATGCATTATGCTGCATCGCCACATATAACTCCAATTTATCTTTGGAATATCAAATATAGATTTCCATGATATCTCTCCCTGGCAGCCGCGGCGCGGCTGCCATTCGTGCAGCTTAGGCCGGATTGCAGGCGATCTGTACCGTGGTGACGTTGGCGCCGCCCATGGTGCCCGTGCCGGTGCCAGGCTGCACAACGCACATCAGGCCCGTTGGCTGGGTGAACACGCTGATGCCGTAGGTGGCGCCATCGGCGACGGAGCCGCCCATGACAAAGGTCGTGGCATCCTTGGCCACCGTGGTTTGTATGTTGCCGTTAATCAATACCAAGCCATCCGCCGTCAGGCCGCTGATCGCGCCGCCGAGGGTGTACACGTTTTGCGAGCAGGTCACGAGCGCCTGGATGCTCACATAGTGGCCCGCCGTGCCGGTGCCGCCGCTGACGCCGCAGCTCATGTGGGCGGGATTTTGCGTGACGGTGATGTCGTAGCTGGTGCCGTAATCGATGCGCTTGGCAAACGTGAAACTGGTGGCGCCGGCGCCGGGCGTGACGGTGTCGCCGCCATTCGTCAGGACCAGGCCATTATTGTTCAAGCCAGTGATGGTGCCGCTGACATCGTACGTGGCCTTGCCGCCGCAAGCAGCCAGTCCCAGGGTCAGCAGCAGCGCGGCGAGTGGGCGCAGGCAGGATAACTTCATGTATTTCTCCAAAAGAGTGGTGACGGAGCGCAGGGCTTACGGCGCCGTGCAGTCGAGTGTGGCAGCCGTCGTGGCGGCGGAACCCATCGTGCCGACCGTATCGTGGCCGTCGGCGCTGGTGGAGCCCTGGAAGCGGCACGTCTGGCCAGTTGGCTGGGTCCGTATGGAAATATTGTAGGGCGCGCCGTCGGCGATCGCCGGGAAGGTATAGGTAGTGCTGCCTTTCAAGGGGCTGGTGCCGTTGCTGCCAATCACCAGGGTCAGGCCGTCAGCGGTCAGGCCCGTGACCGTGCCGCTCAGGGCATAGGTGTTGGTCTGGCAGGTGACGGAGGCCGTGGTCACGGAGTAGCTCGATGCCTTGCCGCTGCCATTGGCGATGGTACACACGGCGCCTTTCGGCTGCTGCACGATAGTGATGTCGTAGCGGTCGTCGGTACTGACCAGCTTGGTGAAATAAAACGACGATGCGCCCGAGGTGATCGGCAACTCTTCCGAACCGTTTTTAAGAATCAGGCCATCTTTTGCCAGGCCGTATACCTGGCCGCCCAGGTACAGATTGCCGCCGCTGCCACCGCAAGCTGCCAGTGTGACGGCGCAAGCCGCCGCCAGCATCGAGCGCAGGTACAAGTTTTTCATACATTCTCCAAAACGAATTAGGTAGGGTAGCGCAACGCGGACGCTGGCGCCGCATTGGAATGGCGCCTATTTTAGTCTATCTGGCAAGCGGATTGATCTTGCCTTGTATCTCCCTGTAACAATTTTTCGCCCAGAAGCGCCGGCCTGGCCCCATTTGCCCGGGGCGCCGCCATGCCGGCGGCGGCGATCGGTGCGACAATAGATGCACGCTGCGCACCGTGGCGCGCCATCTTTTTTGTGAATGCCATGTCCCTAGCCCCTGTCCCGCCTGCCGTCCCGCCGAAGGCCATCCTGTTCGACCTCGACGATACCCTGTGGCCCATCGCGCCCGTGATCGCCGCCGCCGAAACCCTGTTGCATGACTGGCTGGCCGCGCACGCGCCCAAAGTGGCCCAGCAGTTTTCCATCGAAGTGCTGCGCCAGCACCGTTTGGCCATGCTCAATGCGCAGCCGCATTTTCATGGCAACCTGATCGAACTGCGCCGCGCCGGCCTGCTGAGCGCCTTCGAAGCGGCGGGCGAGGACCCCGCCCTCGTCGATGGCGCCATCCGGCAATTCCTGGCCGCGCGCAACCGCGTCCAGCCGTTTGACGACGTCCTGCCTGGCCTGGCCTGGATGCGCCAGCGCATGCTGGTCGGCTCCATCTCGAACGGCAATGCGGATCTTGAAATTATCGGCCTGGCGCAGCATTTCAAGGTATCGATCGCGGCCAGCGATTTTGGCGTGGCCAAGCCCGATGCCAGCATCTTTCTGGCCGGCTGTGCCGCGCTGGGCGTGGCGCCGCACGAGGCCGTGTACGTGGGCGACGACCTGTATTTCGACGTGACGGGGGCGCAGGGGGCGGGCATGCGGGCCGTGTGGATGAACCGCAAGGGCAGCGATGCGCATCTGGCGGCCGGCGTGCAGCCCGACGCCATCTGCGCCAACTTTGACGAATTGCTGCTGTGGCTACGGCAGCAACTGGAAGATTGATCGCCGCCCGGCCGACGAACGTGCATAATAGGCGCTGTTGCCGCACGTTCGGCCGCTTTCGTGGCCGCTTGCCTAGAAGAACACTTGCTTAAAGAATACTTGCTTAACTAAATCATCATGCAACTCGATACACGTGCCCAAACACTGCTGAAAGCCCTGGTCGAGCGATATATCGCCGACGGCCTGCCGGTCGGTTCGCGCGCCTTGTCGAAGATTTCCGGCCTCGACCTGTCGCCGGCCACCATCCGCAACATCATGGCCGACCTGGAAGAGCTCGGGTATGTGGCCAGCCCGCATACCTCGGCCGGACGCATCCCCACGCCGCGCGGCTACCGCATCTTTGTCGACACCTTGCTGACCGTCAAGCATCTGGACGAGCCCATGGTGGAATCGCGCCTGCGCCTGCAGACGCCGCAACGCACCATCGCCAATGCGGCGCAGATGCTGTCGTCGCTGTCGCAGTTTGCCGGCGTCGTGCTCAGCCCGCGCCGCGAATCCGTGTTCCAGCAAATCGAATTCCTGCGCCTGTCGGAAAAACGCATCCTGCTCGTCATCGTCGCCCCGGGCGGCGACGTGCAGAACCGTTTATTGTTGACGGAGGCCGACTATACGCCCGCGCAGCTGGTGCAGTCGGCCAACTACATCAACCAGAATTACGGCGGCCTGTCGTTCGACGCCGTGCGCGTGCGCCTGCAGGGCGAGCTGCGCCAGCTGCGCGACGACATGGGCAGCCTGATGCAGGCGGCCGTGGAAGCGGGCAGCGAAGCGATGGCCGACCACAGCGACGACATGGTGATTTCCGGCGAGCGCAACCTGCTCAGCGTGAGCGACCTGTCATCGAACATGAGCTCGTTGCGCCAGATGTTCGACATGTTCGAGCAAAAGACGGGCCTGATGCAGCTGCTCGACGTGTCGAGCAAGGCGACGGGCGTGCAGATTTTCATCGGCGGCGAATCGAATCTCGTGCCGATGGATGAAATGAGCGTGGTGACGGCGCCGTATGAAGTCAACGGCAAGATCGTGGGAACGTTGGGAGTGATCGGGCCGACCCGCATGGCATACGAGCGGGTCATCCCGATTGTCGATATCACGGCTAAATTACTGTCGAACGCGCTTAGCCATCATTGATCGCCTTGCCGGCCTTTCCCTTGCGGAAGCGGCCGGCACAGTTCAGGCTGTTTTATGCGGGCAGGCGACCTTGACGCAATTGCCATAGATGGCCAGGGCGTGTTCGGCGATCTTGAAGCCGCGTTCTTCCGCCACTTTTTGCTGGCGGATTTCGATGTCTTCGTCGAAGAATTCCTCGACCCGGCCACAATCGAGGCACACCAGATGGTCGTGGTGGGAACCTTCGTTGAGCTCGAAAATCGCCTTGCCGGTTTCAAAATGGTTGCGGTTAAGCAAGCCGGCTTGTTCGAATTGCGTCAGGACACGGTAGACAGTTGCCAAACCGACATCCATATTGTCGGCCAGCAGAATCTTGTAGACGTCTTCCGCTGTCAGGTGGCGTACCGGGCTACTCTGGAAGATATCGAGTATCTTCAGCCGTGGCAGGGTCGCTTTCAGGCCGCTTGCCTTGAGATCACTAGGATTGTTACTCATGTTTGTTGCTCGTATGTGGGTCAGGTGCTTTATCATATAGCGTTTTAGCGGGGAGTGCCAAAATATGCATTTTTTGGCTGGCCGGTCACTCCTGGCGTTTTGTTCATCAAATTGAGGTCATTTATGCGCGTAACACCGGCTGTATTGCCATCTCTCTGGCACCGTCTTTCCTTTCGAGCCCCAGTCGTGGCAGGCATGGTCTGTGTTGCGCTGCTGGCGTCCGGCTGTGCCAGCCGCGGCATCCTCGGCGAAAAGCCGGCAGTGACGCTGAAGGAAGGCAAGGAAGTCGTCCCGGAACAGGGCGCGCAAACGACCACCGTCACGCCACTGCAGAAATTCATGTGGTTTTTCTCGCCCTACCGTCCTGACATTCAGCAAGGCAACTTTATCTCCGAAGAGATGCTGGCCCAGCTGAAAGTCGGCATGACGCGCGACCAGGTGCGCTTCATCCTCGGCACGTCGCTGCTGACCGATATCTTCCACGCCGACCGCTGGGATTATCCTTTCCGCCTGGCGCGGGGCAATGGCGAAACCACCAGCAGCCGCGTGATCGTGTTCTTTGACAAGGAGGGCAAGGTCGCCCGTTTCGAAGGCGGCAACTTGCCGACAGAGAAAGAATACATCGACCGCATCGCCGGCCCGTCGCCGTTCGCCAAGGTGGCCAAGGCCGACGTGCCGGCCGCTGCCGTGCCGTCGCCCGTGGCGCCCAGCGCCGTGCCGGTCCCGGCCGATGCCGCGCCCGCCATTCCTGTGAGCAAGCCTGAGGTGACCCCTGCGCCTGCCGCCGAACCTGCACCGGCGCCCGCTGTCGAACCCACCAAATAAGTAGCTGCAAGAGAAAATAATGACTGAACTGAAAATTGCCATCGCTGGCGCCAGCGGCCGCATGGGCCATATCCTGATCGAAGCCGTCAGCAATGCGCCGGACGCCATCCTGGCCGGCGCCCTCGACCGCGCCGGTTCGCCGACGATCGGGCAGGATGCCGCTGCCTTCCTGGGCAAGCCGGCCGGCGTGCTGACGCAGTCCGACCTGGCCAAGGGCCTGGCGAACGCCGATTTCCTGATCGACTTCACGCGCCCCGAAGGCACCCTGGAGCACCTGGCGTATTGCGCCGAACACGGCATCAAGATGATCATCGGCACCACCGGTTTCGATGACGCGGGCAAGGCGGCCATTGCCGCCGCCGCCGAAAAGACGGCCATCATGTTCGCGCCGAACATGAGCGTGGGCGTGAATGTCACCATGAAACTGCTGGAACTGGCTGCAAAAAGCTTGTCCGAAGGCTACGACATCGAAATCATCGAAGCGCACCACCGCTTCAAGGTCGATGCGCCATCGGGCACGGCCCTGCAGATGGGGGAAGTGGTGGCCGGCGCCCTGGGCCGCGACCTGAAGGAATGCGCCGTGTACGGCCGCGAAGGCGTGACGGGCGAACGCGATCCGTCGACCATCGGCTTTGCCACCATCCGCGGCGGCGATATCGTGGGCGACCATACGGTGCTGTTTGCCGGCATCGGCGAGCGCATCGAGATCAGCCACAAGTCGAGCAGCCGCGTCACCTACGCCCACGGCGCCCTGCGCGCCGCGCGTTTCCTGGCCGACAAGCCGACGGGCCTGTTCGACATGCAGGACGTGCTGTCGCTGAAGAACTGAGGAACGATATGGCCACTGCCATCCTGAATGGAAAAGAGATCACCGACGCAGCCAGCTTTCACGCGCAATGCGTGCAAGCCTTCGGTTTTCCCGAGTTTTACGGCAACAGCATGGATGCCTGGGTCGATTGTCTCAGCTACCTGCGCGACGATGAAAACATGACGCAATTCCGTTTGAAACCGAACGAAGTGCTGGACATCGTCGTGCAGGATGCGGAAAGCCTGAAGGCGCAAGCGCCGGATGTGCTGGAAGAAATGACGTTCTGTATCGCCGGCATCAATGAGCGCTATGAGGATTATGGCGAAAAGCCGGCGCTGAAATTGACGCTGAAGTAACGCTGAAAACATAAAAAACGCCGGACAGTGTTGCCACTGCCCGGCGTTTTTCTTTAGACGACCTTGCGTTCGCGCAAACCATCGATCTGGCCGCCATCGAGGCCCAGCCATTGCCGCAACACCTCGTCCGTATGCTGCCCCAGCAAGGGCGGCGGCAAGCGGTACTGCACGGGCGAACCGGACAGGCGCACGGGATTGGCCACCAGCGCCACCGTGCCTGCCGTCGGATGCGGCATCTCCACTTTCAAGCCGCGCGCCACCACTTGTGGGTCGGCAAAGACCTGGTCGATGCGGTTGACGGGACCGCACGGCACGGCTTGCGCCTCGAAGGCGCTGATCCATTCGGCCGTCGTACGCATGACCGTGGTCTGGCGCATCAGGGGGATCAGGGTGGCCCGGTGCGCCACGCGCTGGGGATTGGTGGCGAAACGTTCATCCTGTGCCCATTCCGGGTGCCCCGCGACGGCGCAAAAGCGCGAGAATTGCCCGTCGTTGCCGATCGCCAGAATCATGTCGCCATCGGCCGTGGGAAAGTCTTGATACGGAACAATGTTCGGATGCGCATTGCCCATGCGCTGGGGTACTTTTCCTCCGCACAGGTAGTTGGCGGCCTGGTTGCCCAGCGCCGCCACCTGCACGTCGAGCAGGGCCAGGTCGATATGCTGGCCCAGGCCCGAGCGTTCGCGTTCGGCCAGCGCCGCCTGCACGGCGATGGTGGCATACAGGCCCGTCATGATGTCCGTTTGCGCCACGCCCACTTTTTGCGGCCCGGCGCCCGGCTGGCCGTCGGGCACGCCCGTGATGCTCATCAGGCCGCCCATGCCCTGGATCAGGAAGTCATAGCCGGCGCGCGCCGCATACGGCCCGTCCTGGCCGAAACCCGTGATGGAGCAGTAGACGAGGCGCGGATTGAGCGCCAGCAAGCTGGCCGCATCGAGCCCGTATTGCTTCAGGCCGTCCAGCTTGAAATTTTCCAGCAGCACGTCCGCCTCTTGCGCCAGGCGACGCACGAGGGCTTGGCCTTCGGGGGCGGCCAGGTCGATGCACAGGGAGCGCTTGTTGCGGTTGGCGCACTGGAAATAGGCGGCCTCGGCCGTATCACGGCCGTCCTCGTCCTTCAGGTAGGGCGGGCCCCACGAGCGCGTGTCGTCGCCGCGGCCTGGCTGTTCAACCTTGACCACGTCGGCGCCCAGGTCGGCCAGCATTTGCCCGGCCCATGGGCCGGCCAGCACGCGCGACAGGTCCAGCACGCGCAAGCCGACCAAAGGCGCGGGCCGCAGGGCGGAAGCCAAGGCATCCATTAGTTGAACGCGGCGATGCCGGTGATGGCGCGGCCGATGATCAGCGCGTGCACGTCGTGCGTGCCTTCATAGGTGTTGACCACTTCCAGGTTGACCAGGTGGCGGATGACGCCGAACTCGTCGGAGATACCGTTGCCACCCATCATGTCGCGCGCCATGCGGGCGATGTCGAGCGCCTTGCCGCAGCTGTTGCGTTTCATGATAGACGTGATTTCCACGGCGGGCGAGCCTTCATCCTTCATGCGGCCCAGGCGCAAACAGCCCTGCAAGCCCATGGTGATTTCCGTCAGCATGTCGGCCAGTTTCTTTTGCACCAGTTGATTTGCAGCAAGAGGGCGGCCGAATTGCTGGCGGTCCATCGTGTACTGGCGGGCCTTCAGGTAGCAGTCTTCCGCCGCACCCAGCGCGCCCCAGGCGATGCCGTAGCGGGCGCTGTTGAGGCAGGTGAACGGGCCTTTCAGGCCGCGTACGTCGGGGAAGGCGTTTTCTTCCGGGCAAAACACTTCATCCATGACGATTTCGCCCGTGATGCTGGTGCGCAAGCCGACCTTGCCGTGGATTTCCGGCGCCGACAAGCCTTTCCAGCCTTTTTCCAGCACGAAGCCGCGGATCGCGCCTTCGTCATCCTTGGCCCAGACGACGAAGACGTCGGCAATCGGGCTGTTGGTGATCCACATCTTGGCGCCGGAGAGGCTATAGCCGCCCGGCACCTTGCGCGCGCGCGTGACCATGCTGCCCGGGTCGGAGCCGTGGTTCGGTTCCGTCAGGCCGAAGCAGCCGATGTATTCGCCCGTCGCCAGTTTCGGCAGGTATTTCTGTTTGGTTTCTTCGTTGCCGAAGGCGTTGATCGGCACCATCACCAAGGACGATTGCACGCTCATCATCGAGCGGTAGCCGGAATCGACGCGCTCGACTTCGCGCGCGGCCAGGCCGTAGCAGACGTAGTTCAGGCCGGCGCCGCCGTACTGTTCCGGAATGGTCGTGCCCAGCAAGCCCAGTTCGCCCATTTCGCGGAAGATGGCGGCGTCCGTGCGGCCGTGGCGGAACGATTCGAGCACTCTAGGCACCAGGCTGCCCTGGCAATAGTCGCGGGCCGCTTCCAGCACGGCGCGTTCGTCGCCCGTCAGTTGTTCTTCCAGCAGCAGGGGGGAATTCCAGTCGAATGCAGTTTTGCTCATCACAGGCCTCGCAGGTGAGCGCCGGTGATCGGCGCAAGATTGAATATGGCTCATGGTAGATTCTTGCCGTGCCTTGCGCAAACGATTTATTCGCACCCAGACATGCGTGCTGTGCATATCTTGATGCATACTGGAGGCTTTCCCGATGCGCTGGCCCACCCATGTCCCGTAAAATTCCCATGCTGCAAGCCTTGAATTGTTTCGAGGCGGCCGCGCGCCACCAGAGCTACACGCATGCGGCGCGCGAACTGTCGCTGACGCAAAGTGCCGTGTCGCGCCAGATTTCATCGCTGGAAAGCTTTCTTGGCGTGCAACTGTTCCAGCGCACGCGCCACGGCGTGCTGCTGACCTCGGCCGGTACCGCGTATGCACGC
Source organism: Janthinobacterium sp. (assembly GCF_009923995.1). Classification (GTDB taxonomy): domain Bacteria; phylum Pseudomonadota; class Gammaproteobacteria; order Burkholderiales; family Burkholderiaceae_D; genus Janthinobacterium. Next base: position 68,357 of record NZ_RFSK01000002.1, read on the forward strand.
CAGATCGCCGCCCGCCTCGATGGCCTGGAGCGCGACACGCTCGATACCATGGCGCGCCAGGGCGGGGGCGGCGCCTTGCAGCTCGCCTCCGTGCCCACCTTTGCCACGCGCTGGCTGATGCCGCGCCTGGCCAGCTTTGCCAGCGAGCAGCCGGACGTCGTCGTGCACATCGATGCCTACACGAAACCGTTCATGTTTGCCGATACGGAATATGACGCCGCCCTGTATGCGGGCACGCCCGAGCAGCTGGCGCGCTGGCCCGGCACGCGGGCCACCTTGCTCATGCATGAGGAAATCGTGCCCGTCGCCAGCCCCCGCCTGCTGGCGGCGCGCAGCGATTGGCAGCCGCAGCATCTGCTGGAACTGACCTTGCTGCAGCAAAGCACGCGTCCCGGCGCCTGGCGCCAGTGGTTTGACGCCATGCAGGTCGATGGGGAAGCGGCGCGCTACGGCGCCCGCTATGAACTGTTTTCCATGCTGGCCATGGCGGCCGTGCAGGGGCAGGGCGTGGTCTTGCTGCCCCGCATGCTGGTGGAGGCGGAGCTGGCGCGCGGCGAATTGCGCATCGTGTGCGAGCGCCCACTGCGCGGCCAGCGGGCGTATTACCTGATCACGCCGGAAGCGGCGCATGAAAAGACGGCCTTGCAGCAGTTCCGGCAGTGGCTGCAGGGCGTAGCCGCTTAGCGTACCTTGGCCGTGTCGAAATGGGGATTGTCGATGAAGCCGAGCTGGTTGCCGAACGGGTCGAGCAATTCCACTGTGCGGATGCCGTCGCCCACATCCGTGATCGGGTGGTGCAGGGTGGCGCCCAGCGCGACGACGCGCTCGACTTCAGCCTCGATGCCGTCCACGCCCCAGTAGGTCACGCTGCCCTGCGTGCCTGGCTCGCCGCCCGGCATCAGTCCAAGCTCGAAGCCGCCGATGGCAAAGCCCACGTAAAACGGCTGGTCGAAATACGGGGTAGCGCCGAAAACCTGGCTGTACCAGGCCTTGGCCTGGTCCAGGTCGGGGACGGGATAGGTGACGGTGCGCAAGCCCTTGATCATGTTCTGCTCCTGTTGGTTGAAATGCATGCCGCCATGATGCCACCGGCGCGCGCCGCGCGATTGGAAAAATGGAAGGTGTTCATGCGCGCCGGCCCGTCAGCCACGCCTCGGGAGAGCTGCGGGCGAAATCCTGGAAGTCGTGGATCAGGTGCGACTGGTCGAAATAGCCGTATTGCAAGGCCACTTGCGCCCAGTCCGGCTGCTGATGCAGGCTTTTCAAGCCCTGGCTGGCGGCGCGGAAACGGCAGATGCGGGCAAACAGTTTCGGGCTGATGCCGACTTGCCGCCGGAATTGCAGGGCCAGGTGCTGGCGCGACACGCCCAGCTGCCCGGCCAGGCCCTCCACGCGCAGCATGCCGTGCGCGCCTTCGATGGCCGCAATGGCGTGCTCGGCGATGCCGGCCGGGCGCAGCGGCGGCCCCTGGCGCAGGCGCAGCAGCAGATAATCCTGCAAGATGGAAATTCTTTGTGCATTGGACAAGGGCTCGCTCCACAGCGCGTCACCGAGGCGGGCCGCCAGCTCGCGCCCCCACAGCTGCTGCAGCTCCGCGCGGCCATCGTTGAGTTCGCACAGGGGCAGCTGGAAGAAGCGCGCCGCCGCGCCCGGCTTGAAGCGGGCTGCCACCGTCTGCACCAGGCCCTGGCTGACGACGGCGATGGGCGTCGTCATCATGCCGACGGCAAAGCTGGCATCCTGCTGGTCCTGGCACAGGATGTCGATGCAATTGTCCGGCAAGACCTGATGGGTGAGGGGCGTGGCGCCCGTTTGCACGCGGCACGTCCAGACGCAGTCCAGCCATGGCCGCAGGGCGGGGATGGGGACATATTCCTGGTAGACGATCATGGCCGGCTTTGATGCAAAGAACAAGATTGTGACATATGACACAGCATAATTGGACGCCGGCAAAAATATGCCGGCCCGGGCCGCCAGCGTGCCGTGCTATCGGGCGGCGACAACCAGTATAATGCTCGGTTCATATCCACTTTTGGCCGGGCCACGCTGGTCGCACATCCATTATGCAAGATAAATATAGTCCCGCCGACGTCGAACACGCCGCCCAATCACACTGGAAGGCGATCGACGCCTATAAAGCCGTCGAACACGACCCGCGTTTCCCAAAAGGCAAGTATTTTGCCTGCTCGATGCTACCTTACCCTTCGGGCAAGCTGCACATGGGTCACGTGCGCAACTATACGATCAATGATGTGATGTACCGCTACCTGCGCATGAACGGCTACAACGTACTCATGCCGATGGGCTGGGATGCGTTCGGTATGCCGGCGGAAAACGCGGCCATGGCCAACAACGTGCCGCCCGCGCAATGGACGTACTCGAACATTGCCCACATGAAGCAGCAGATGGAATCGATGGGCCTGGCCATCGACTGGTCGCGCGAAATGACCGCCTGCAAGCCCGAATACTACAAGTGGAATCAGTGGATGTTCCTCAAGATGCTGGAAAAAGGCATCATCTACAAGAAGACCGGTACCGTGAACTGGGACCCGATCGACCAGACCGTGCTGGCCAACGAACAAGTCGTCGATGGCAAGGGCTGGCGTTCCGGCGCGCTGATCGAGAAGCGCGAAATCCCCATGTACTACGCGCGCATCACCGATTATGCGGAAGAATTGCTGGCGTACGTGGATGACAAGCTGCCGGGCTGGCCCGAGCGCGTGCGCACCATGCAGACCAACTGGATCGGCAAGTCGACGGGCGTGCGCTTCGCCTTCCCGCACCAGATCAAGGATGCCGAAGGCACCCTGATCGGCGACGGCAAGCTGTATGTGTTTACCACGCGTCCGGACACCGTCATGGGCGTGACCTTCTGCGCCGTGGCCGCCGAGCACCCGCTGGCCATCCACGCCGCGCAAAGCAATCCGGCGCTGGCGGCCTTCAACGCCGAGTGCAAGCTGGGCTCCGTCATCGAAGCGGACATGGCAACGATGGAGAAGAAGGGCATGCCGACCGGCCTGTTCGTCACCCATCCGCTGACGGGCGCGCAAGTGGAAGTCTGGGTCGGCAACTACGTCCTGATCACCTACGGCGATGGCGCCGTGATGGGCGTGCCGGCGCACGATGAGCGCGACTTCGGCTTCGCCAAGAAATACGACCTGCCGATCAAGCAGGTCATCGAGGTAAAAGGCCAGGAATTCTCGACGGACGCCTGGCAGGAATCGTATGGCAGCAAGGACGGTGTCTGCATCGCCTCCGGCAAGTACGATGGCCTGCATTTCGCCTCTGCCGTCGATGCGGTGGCCGCCGACCTGGCCGAACTGGGCCTGGGCGAAAAGAAAACCACGTTCCGCCTGCGCGACTGGGGCATTTCGCGCCAGCGCTACTGGGGCACGCCGATTCCGATGATCCATTGCGCCGATTGCGGCGTGGTGCCGGTGCCGGAAAAAGACTTGCCGGTGGTGTTGCCGGAAGACTGCGTGCCGGACGGCACGGGCAACCCGCTGAACAAGTATGAAGCCTTCCTCCAGTGCGACTGCCCGCAGTGCGGCAAGCCGGCGCGCCGCGAGACGGATACCATGGATACCTTCGTCGATTCGTCGTGGTACTACATGCGCTATACCTCGCCAGGCTCGAACGACGCCATGGTCGATGAACGCAACGATTACTGGATGCCGATGGACCAGTACATCGGCGGTATCGAACACGCCGTCATGCACTTGCTGTACGCGCGCTTCTGGACCAAGATCATGCGCGACTTCGGGCTGGTCAAGTTCGATGAGCCATTCGTCAATCTGCTGACGCAAGGCATGGTGCTGAACGAAACCTACTTCCGCAAGGATGCGGCGGGCAAGACCACCTGGTTCAACCCGGACGACGTGCGCCTGTCGCTCGATGACAAGGGCCGTCCGCAGAGCGCCATCCTGGTGGCCGATGGCCAGCCGGTGGAAATCGGCGGCACGGAAAAAATGTCGAAATCGAAGAACAACGGCATCGACCCGCAAGCGCAGATCGAGCAGTACGGCGCCGACACGGCCCGTTTGTTCACCATGTTCGCTTCGCCGCCGGAACAGACGCTGGAATGGTCGGGCAGCGGTGTCGAAGGCGCGAACCGCTTCCTGCGCCGTGTATGGAACTTCGGCTACGCGCAGTCGGCGACCATTCAGGCAGCACTGGCGGGCGGCGCTGCGCCAGCCACGGGCGACGCGCAGAAAAACCTGCGTCGTGAATTGCACAAGCTGCTGCAGCAGGCCGACTACGACTTGAAGCGCATTCAGTACAACACCGTGGTATCGGCCTGCATGAAGATGCTCAACACCCTGGAATCGGCCAAGCTGGATGACAGCGCGCAGTCGAAGGCGCTGATCGCCGAGGGCTTCTCCATCTTCCTGCGCCTGCTCAACCCTGTCGCGCCGCACATCACCCACGTGCTGTGGCAAGAGCTGGGCTATGCCGGCGTGCATGGCGACCTGCTGAACGCGCCGTGGCCGCAGGTCGATCCGGCCGCGCTGGAACAGTCCGAGATCGAGATGATGATCCAGGTGAACGGCAAGCTGCGCGGTTCGATCACGGTAGCCAAGGATGCGGACAAGGCCAGCATCGAAGCGGCCGCGCTGGCGTGCGAGAGTGTGCAGAAGTACGTCGAGACCACGCCGAAGAAAATCATCGTCGTGCCAGGCAAGTTAATCAGCATCGTGGTGTAATCATGACGACTTCTTCTTCCGTATCGCTGTTGGGCCGCCGTGCCGTGCTGGCGCTGGGCCTGACTGTCCTGCTGTCCGCCTGCGGCTTCCACCTGCGCGGTTCGAATGGCAGCTTCATGCTGCCGTTCGCGACGATGTATATCGGCTTGCCCGATACGTCGCCGCTGGCGATTGACCTGAAGCGCTATATCCGCGCCGTCGGCAGCACGGAAGTGGTCGACACCAAGAATGGTGCCGACGCCGTGTTCGAGGTGCTCAGCGATCCGGAGAAGAACCGTACCAAGACCATCCTGTCCCTGAACAGCAACGGCCGCGTGAGCGAATACCAGCTCGGTTATTCGATCAACTTCCGCGTGCTGGACAAGGCCGGCAACCAGTTGTTGGGACCGACGAGCATCAGCCTGAATCGTCCGATCACCTTCAACGATTCGCAGGTGCTGGCGAAGGAAACGGAAGAGGCGCAGCTGTACCGCGACATGCGCAATGACATGGTGCAGCAGATCATGCGGCGCCTGGCGGCCATCAAGCCGGTGCTGCCGGCCATGTCGGTGGCGCCAGTGGCGCCCGTGACGCCGGTCGCGCCAGCCCCGCAGCAGTAACGGGGACGTCATGCAATTGCGGATAGATGCGCTCGATGGACATGTGGCCAAGCCGCTGGCGCAGCTGTATGTGATCACCAGCGACGAGCACCTGCTGGCGCTGGAAGCGGCCGACAAGATCCGCCGCGCGGCGCGCGCGCAAGGATATTCCGAGCGCGACGTGCTGACGGTGGAGCGCAGCTTCAAGTGGGGCGAGCTGCTGGCGGCCAACCAGGAGCTGTCGCTGTTCGGTGACAAGAAGCTGATCGAGCTGCGCATCCCTACCGGCAAGCCGGGCAAGGATGGCGGCGCGGCGCTGCAAAGCTATGCGAAAAACCTCAGTCCCGACAACCTGACCCTGATCACCCTGCCCAAGCTGGACTGGGCCACGCAGAAGGCGGCGTGGGTCGCCAGCCTGCAGCAGGCGGCCGTGTATATCGAGATTCCGAACGTGGAACGGGCGCAGCTGCCCGCCTGGATCTCCCAGCGCCTGGCCGCGCAGGGGCAAAGCGCCGAGCGTGCCAGCATCGACTTCATCGCCGAAAGGGTGGAGGGCAATTTGCTGGCGGCGCACCAGGAAATCCAGAAACTGGGCCTGCTGCATGAAGCGGGCAAGCTGACGTATGAGCAAGTGCAGGACGCGGTGCTGAACGTGGCCCGCTACGATGTCTTCAAGCTGTCCGAAGCCATGCTGGCCGGCGACCCGGCCCGCCTGGTGCGCATGCTCGAAGGCTTGAAAGGCGAGGGCGAGGCGCTGCCGCTGGTCTTGTGGGCCGTCTCCGAGGAAATTCGCACGCTGTTAAAATTGAAGGCCGGTATGGCGCAAGGGCGCCCGCTGGGCGCGCTGCTGAAGGAATACCGCATCTGGGGGCCGCGCGAGCGCATGATGGAGCCGGCGCTGCGGCGCATTTCGCTGCCCGTGCTGGAAGCGGCGCTGCAGCAGGCGGCGCAGGTGGACAAGATGATCAAGGGTCTGCGTGCCAGGGGCTATGCAGGCGATGCCTGGGATGCCATGCTGCAGCTGGGCCTGAAGATCGCCAGGGGTTAACTTTTATGGATACGAGCATGGATATCACCGAATATATGCAGGACGTGGGCACGCGCGCGCGCGCCGCCTCGCGCGCCATGGCGCGTGCCGACAGTGCCACGCGCAACCGCGCCCTGACCCTGATCGCCGCCGCCATCGTGCGCGATGCGGACCTGCTGCGCGCGGCCAACCAGCGCGACCTGGACGCGGCTGCCGCCGCCGGCCTGGCGCCGGCCATGCTTGACCGCCTGACCTTGTCCGATGCGGCCATCGCCACCATGGTCGAAGGCCTGACGCAGATCGTGTCCTTGGCCGACCCGATCGGCGAGATCTCGAACATGAAATTCCGCCCGACAGGCATTCAGGTGGGGCAGATGCGCGTGCCGCTGGGCGTCATCGGCATCATCTATGAAGCGCGTCCGAACGTGACGGTGGACGCGGCCGGCCTGTGCATCAAGAGCGGCAACGCGACGATCCTGCGCGGCGGTTCGGAAGCCATCCATTGCAACCGCGCGCTGGCCAAGCTGGTGCAGGAAGGGCTGGCCGGTGCCGGCCTGCCGGCTGATGCCGTGCAAGTGATCGACACGACGGACCGCGCCGCCGTCGGCGCCCTCATCACTATGCCGCAGTACGTGGACGTCATCGTGCCGCGCGGCGGCAAGGGACTGATCGCGCGCCTGATGAACGAGGCCACCGTGCCGATGATCAAGCACCTCGACGGCATCTGCCACGTCTACATCGACGCCAAGGCCGACATCCGGAAGGCGCTGGACATCGGCTTCAACGCCAAGTGCCACCGCTACGGCACCTGCAACACCATGGAAACCCTGCTGGTGTCGCGCGCCATCGCGCCTGTCGTGCTGCCGCAGCTGGCCGAACTGTACCTGACCAAGCAGGTGGAATTGCGTGCCGATGCGGAAAGCCACGCCATCCTGGCCGCCGCTGCCTACCCGTACCTGGTGCCCGCCACCGAAGAAGACTGGTCCACCGAGTACCTGGCCGCCATCCTGTCGGTGAAGGTGGTCGATGGCATCGATGAGGCGATGGACCACATCAACCGGTATTCGTCCAAGCACACGGAGTCCATCATCACGGAAGACTACAGCGATGCGTTGCGCTTCCTGCGCGAAGTCGATTCCGCCTCCGTGATGGTGAACGCCTCGACGCGCTTTGCCGACGGTTTCGAGTATGGCCTGGGCGCCGAAATCGGCATCTCGAACGACAAGCTGCATGCGCGCGGTCCCGTGGGGCTGGAAGGCCTGACCTCGCTCAAGTACGTAGTCTTTGGCCACGGCGAAGTACGCAAATAGTCTCATTCGCGGGCTGCCCACAAGGCGGTCCATGCTCTTGTTTCTCTCCACCTCTGACACTGGGAACCCCATGCTCTTTCTCTGGACCAAAGCCTTCCATATCATCTTCGTCATTTCCTGGTTCGCCGGTCTGTTTTACCTGCCGCGTATCTTTGTGAACCTGGCGATGGAGACAGAAACGGTGGCCACCGAGCGACTGTTGCTGATGGCGCGCAAGCTGTACCGCTTCATGTCCCTGCTGGCGCTGCCGGCCATGGTGCTGGGACTGGCGTTGATGTGGATGCTGTATGGCGGGAGCCAAGGCGGCATGAAGATGCCGGGCTGGATGCACGCCAAGCTGACGTTCGTGGTGCTGCTGCTCGGCTATCACCACGCCTGCGGCGCCATCCTGCGCAAGTTTGAAAAAGGGCTCAACAAGCGCAGCCACACCTGGTTCCGCTGGTTTAATGAAGTGCCAGTGGTGATGCTGCTGGCCGTTGTCGTGCTGGTCGTGGTCAAGCCGTTCTAAGGGAGCCGAGATGAGTGCAAGCCAGAACAAGGTGGTCCAGTATTTTTTTGCGCCCCACTCGCCATGGACCTACCTGGGGCACGCGCGCCTGATGGCCATCGCGTCGAAAACGGGCGCGCAGATCGACGTGCGGCCCTTCGACCTGGGCAAGGTATTCAGCGTTTCGGGCGGCCTGCCGCTGGCCAAGCGCGCGCCGCAGCGCCAGGCCTACCGCCTGGCCGAACTGGCGCGCTGGTCGGCCTTCCTGCAAGTGCCTTTGAATATGCAGCCGAAGTTTTTCCCCGTCTCGCCGGAAGCGGCGGCCAAGCTGATCATCGCCACGCGCCTGGCGCACGGCGTGGAAGCGTCGCTGAACCTGGCCCACGCCATCATGCGCGGGCTGTGGGCCGAAGAGCGCAATATCGGCGATGAAGAGACGCTGGTGCAGATCGCGCTGGACGCGGGCTTCGACGGCCGCCAGTTGCTGAAAACGTCGGAGACGGCCAGCGTGCAGGCGGAATACGACGCCAACACGGAAGCGGCCACCGCCGCATCCGTCTTCGGCTCGCCGTGGTACATCGTCGACGGCGAGGGCTTCTGGGGCCAGGACCGCCTCGATTTTGTCGAGCGCGCGCTGGAGAAATCGTAAACAAAAAAGCAGGATGTAGGTCGGATTGGCGCCGCGCGCGTCATCCGGCAAGCTCAGTCAGCGGCGCATGTCGGCTCGCAGTGAAGTAAGTCAGCAGTAGTCTTAGCAGAGTAGTTTTTTAATGCAGTAAAAGTAACGACACCCGCAGGCACCGTCGCGAGCGGATCGCCGCTTGTCCGAGAAGCGCAGCCGTACGAAGGTACGGCGAGCATCGCCGGGCGAGCGCCGTACCGCGCAGCAGGTGCCTGTGGGTGTTCACTACAACGGATAAAAGGTATCCTAATTATGGCTTCATATTTTTGCCCATGCCCGCGCGGCATGGAAGCGGCGCTGGCCGAGGAACTGGGCGAGATCGCCCAGGATAGTTCGACCATGAAGGTCCATAACCAGGTGCCGGGCGGTGTCCACTGCTCGGGCGACCTGCTCGATGCCTACCGCATCAACCTGCATTCGCGCATCGCTTCGCGCGTGCTGATGCGCATGGCCCATTCCGGCTACAAGACGGAAAACGATATCTATGACCTGACCCTGGCGCAGCCATGGGAAGACTGGTTCGGCGTGCACCACACGATCCGCGTCGACGTCACGGCCGTGAAATCGCCGCTGCGCAGCCTGGAATTCACCACCCTGAAGATCAAGGATGCCATCTGCGACCGCTTCCGCGACCAGTTCAACGAGCGCCCATCGGTCAACACCAAGACGCCGGACATGCGCATCGTCGGCTTCCTCGACGCGCACACGTTCACCGTCTACCTCGACACCTCGGGCGAAGCCCTGTTCAAGCGCGGCTGGCGCGAAGAGACGGGCGACGCGCCGCTGCGCGAAAACCTGGCCGCCGGCCTGCTGCGCGTGTCGGGCTGGAAGCCGGGCATGGTGCTGTTCGACCCGATGTGCGGTTCCGGCACCATCCTGGCCGAAGCGGCGCAGATGCTGCAGGGGATTCCTCCGGGCGCTGCGCGCCAGTTCGCGTTTGAAAATTTCCACGACTTCGATCCGGCGCCGTGGAATGCCATGAAAAACGCCATCAAGGCTAATCCGCTGCCGGCCGAGCCGACCATCTTCGGCAGCGACATTTCGGGCGACATGGTGGCCATGACGCGCCACAACCTGCGTTGCGCCGGCGTGCGCTTCGAGGTGCCGCTGAAGCAGATCGAAGCACAGGAGGTCAAGCCGCCAAGCGACGTGCCGGGCATCATGCTGACCAACCCGCCGTACGGCGAGCGTATCGGCGTGCGCGGCGACAGCACCATCCCGGAAGATGAATTGTCGACGTCCTTCTATTCGGCCATGGGCACGACCCTGAAACAGCGCTTCGCCGGCTGGACCGTGTTCCTCTTCACGGCCGACCTGGGCTTGCCCAAGCTGCTGCGTCTGAAGGAAGCGCGCAAGACGCCTTTCTTCAACGGTGCGCTGGAATGCCGTCTGTTCCGCTTTGATATGGTCGCCGGTTACAACCGCCGCGAAGAAGCCAAACCAAAAAACATCTGATTAAACCTGCTGCGCGTTGCCACTTGCGGCTTGCGATGCTCACCGTACTTTCGTACGGTTGCGCTTCTCGGCCACACCGGCGGCCGCTCGCTACGGTTTTCTCAGATGTTTTACGCGCTAAAAAATGCTGTATCACGCGCGCGGACTCATGCCGGTCCGCGCGCCACTTTGGATCCGCCATGTTTCCCACTCCTCCGGCCGATGTGCCGCCCGACCCGGTCACGCCCGTTCCGCCGCCCACCCCCAGCCACATGGCGCCCCTGAGCCGTGGTGCGCTGGCGATGATGCTGGCCGGCCTGTCGATGCTGGGACCTTTGTCCATTGACACCTACCTGCCCGCATTCGGTGCGATCCAGGGTTCGCTGCAGGCTTCGCCGCTGGAAGTGCAGCAGTCGCTGACGTTCTACATGCTGGCCTTTGCCGGCATGGTGCTGTGGCATGGCGCGATCTCGGATACCTTCGGCCGGCGCAACGTCATTCTTGTCTCCCTGCTGATGTTTTCCATCGGCTCGCTGGGCTGCGCTTCGGCGCACACGGTGCATTACCTGTGGTTCTTCCGCATCATGCAGGGCGTTTCGGCCGGTGCCGGCGTGGTGATCAGCCGCGCCATCATCCGCGACCTGTACTCGGATGCAGCAGCGGCGCGCCTGCTGTCGCTGGTGACGATGATCTTTTCCATCGCCCCGGCCGTGGCGCCCATCCTGGGCGGCTGGATCGTCATCTGGTTCGACTGGCGCTCGATTTTCCTGTTCCTCGCTTTTTATACCTTGGTCCTGCTGGCCTTCTGCTACTGGCGCCTGCCCGAGACGCTGCCTTTGGCCAAGCGCCAGCCCTTCAATCCACGCTTCCTGGCATCGAGCTATGGCCAGATCCTGCGCTCGCCCCTGTTCCACATCAAGGCCGGCATTGTCGCGCTCAATTTCGCAGGCCTGTTCCTGTTCATCACGGCCGCACCTGAAATGCTGCCCAAGCAGCTGGGCCTGGGGCCGTCGCAGTTCGGCTGGCTGTTCATCCCCTGCGTGAGCGGCATCTTCCTCGGCGCCGCGGCGGCCAACCGCATCGCCGGCAAGGTCACGTTCGCGCGCCAGATCGGCATCGGCTTTACCTTCCTGCTGTGCGCCGCCAGTGTCAACGTCGTGTTCCACCTGTTCCTGCCGCCGTCGCTGCCATGGTCGGTGCTGCCCCTGTTCTTCTACACCTTCGGCATGTCGCTGGTGGGGCCGGGTGCAACCTTGCTGGCGCTGGACCTGTTCCCGCATATCCGCGGCACGGTCGCCTCGTGCCAGTCGTTTGCCAGCACCTTGCTGGGGGCGGTGGTGGCCGGCGTGATTTCGCCCCTGCTGTCCGGTTCCGTGCTGTGGCTGGCATCGGGCCAACTGGCGTTTACGGGCCTGGCGCTGGCGCTGTGGCTGATTTCGCGCCGCTTCCGCCACCGTTTGCTGGGACCGTTGAAGCGATAAGTTTCCACTGCAGAACGCTGGATTTATTTCAACTTAATTTTCTATATTGCAAGTAATATCCGGCGCTTATGATAAGATGACTTTTTTCCCGGCATCCTCTCAGGCAGTCTATTTTTTGGTTACAGGAGTGGAGGATTCCTCTGAACGTGGCCGCGCTTCGCTGCTAAGCGCTCTTCCTTATCGAACCGGCAATGCCTGATACGATGCATCAATCTGATCAAGATATTCGCAATCGCCTGCTGATTGCCCGCCTGCCGGCCATGCCGCAGATTCTCATCAAGCTGATCGCCCACCTGCAGGCCGACGATGCCGGCATGCCGGAACTGGCCGCCCTGATCGCCAAGGATGCGGGCATGACCAGCAAGATACTCGGCGTGGCCAACAGCTCCGCCTACCACCGCCAGGGCAAGGTCGTCAGCCTGGAGCAGTCGCTCGTGTCGCTGGGCACGGACATGATCAAGACCCTGGTCATCAGCGAATCCGTGTTCCAGACCTTTAACAGCTTCCCGCATTCCGGCAGCACGGACCTGCGCGCCTTCTGGAAAAGTTCGCTGTCGGCCGCCGTCATGGCGCGCGCGCTGGCGAAGGCCATGGCCTATCCGCACGCGGAAGAGGCCTATCTGGCCGGCTTGCTGCATAACGTGGGCCGCCTGGCCCTGCTGGCCACAGCGCCGAAGGAATATGCCTACAATTTCACGGCGCGCGACGACGCTGCCCTGTGCGCGGTAGAGCAGCGCACCTTGCAGATCACGCATGCCGAAGCGGGCGCCTGGCTGATCGAACGCTGGCACCTCGATTCCTTCCTGGCCGACAGCGTGCTGTATCACCATGAACCGCTGGCGCGCCTGGAAGCGAGCCACCCCCTGATCCGCATCGTGCGCCTGGCGCACCTGCTGTGCTGCCATGCCGACGACGCCGAGTCGATCACGCAGGCGGCGCGCCTGTGCGCGCTGGATGAAGAAGTGCTGGAGTCGCTGATCGGCAAGGTCGCGCGCCAAGTGGAACAGGCCGCGCAGCACCTGGGCATCGACCTGTCCGGCGCCGACGACATCGCCGTGCCGCCGGCGTTCGCGCCACCGCCCGTCGATCCGGTGCAGCAGCGCCTGTCCGACGAAGTGCGCAACATGGTCCTCGTTTCCGAAGTGGGGCAGACCTTCGCCCGCCAGCAGGGCGAGACCCATCTGCTGGAGGCCGTCACGCGTTCGGCGCGCATCCTGTTCGATTTCGAGACCACCGTCATCCTGCTGCAGAACCCCACCGGCCATGCGCTGGTCGGCGTGGCGGCGGGTGAGCAGCAGCAGCGCCTGGCCGGCTTTTCCATCCCGCTGGCCAAGGGCGGCCCGCTGGCCGCGTCGGCGCTGGAGTGTCAACTGGCCTTTTTGAAACGCGACATGCCGTTGCTGGGTATCGTCGAGGAACAGCTGTTCCGCATTCTCGGCACGGACAGCCTCGTGTGCCTGCCGCTGGTGGCCGGCCAGCGCAGCCTGGGCGTGCTGATAGGCGGCGTGGCGGCGTGGCAGATTCCTGCCTGCCAGAAGCGCGAGGGATTCCTGCGCGCCTTTGGCAACCAGGCCGCCAGCGCGCTGGAAACGGCGATCAGCGCGCGTGGCCTGGCGCGGCGCCAGCTCGATCACGTGGCCGAGGAGTACCGCGAAGCGTCGCGCCGCGTGGTGCATGAAGTGAATAACCCGCTGTCCATCATCAAGAATTACCTGAGCGTGCTCGATCACAAGCTGGAGAAGCAGGAACCCGTGGCGGGCGAGATGGCTATCCTGAACGAGGAAATCGACAGGGTCGGCCAGTTGATCAACGGCTTGGCCGACCTGCAGCCGGTGGCGGCGGGTGGTGTCACCGATAGTGCGCGCGTGGTCGACGACGTGCTGCGGCTGTTCCGCGCCACGGAATTCCTGCCGGCGAAGGTCGAGGTGGTCACGCGCATGCACGATGCGCCCAGCGAAGTGGAGGCCGATGCCGATACGCTCAAGCAGATCCTGCTCAACCTGCTGAAAAATGCCGTCGAAGCCTTGCCCGATGGCGGGCGTATCGAAGTGACGAACCGTGGCCACGTCAACCGCGACCGGCGCCTGTACCTGGAACTGTGCGTCAGCGACAACGGCACCGGTCTGGCGCCCGAGGTGCTGGCCAATCTGTTCTCGCCCGTGCGCAGCAGCAAGGAGGGTGCACATCATGGCCTGGGCCTGTCCATCGTGCATGAACTGGTCACCCGCCTGCATGGCATGATCGGCTGCCGCAGCAGCAAGTCCGGCACGTCGTTTGAAATCCTGCTGCCCATTCCTCAGCCGCAGGGCGCTGCCGGCGCCTCCGCCGCGCTGCCCGCGCCCGGTAACACCGCCCTATCCTTGTAACGTCCATGAATTCCTTCGCTACTCCGTTTGACCTGGAAAATAGTCCGCGTATCCTGCTGGTCGACGATGAACCCCGGCTGCTCGCCTCCCTGCACGAGCTGCTGAAGGACCGCGGCTACCAGCTCTACACGGCCACCTGCGGCAGCGAGGCGCTGGCGCAATTGTCGAAACTGCGCTTCGACCTGATCCTGCTGGACCTGCGCCTGCCCGACATGAGCGGCCATGAAATCATGGACCACATCAACCGGCGCGGCATCGAGGGCGACGTGATCGTCATGAGCGGCGATGTCGGCATCGAGGCGGCCATCGGCGCCCTGAAACGGGGCGCCTACGATTACCTGCGCAAGCCTTACAGCCGCGAGGAATTGCTCAAGACGGTGGAGAACGCGCTGCAAAAGCGCAAGCTGGCGCTGGAAAACGAGCGCATCGCGCTGCAGCTGGAAAATTCGGAAAAGATGTACCGCTACCTGGTCGACAGCTCGCCCGACATCATCTATACCCTGAACCACGAAGGGCGCATCACCTTCATCAACGACCGGGTGCACCAGTTGCTGGGCTTTAGCCGCGAAGAGCTGCTCGGCAGCCATTATTCCATCCTCGTGCACGATGAAGACCAGGAGCGGGCACGCTACGCCTTCAACGAACGTCGTCTCGATGATCGCGCCTCGCGCAATGTGGAACTGCGCCTGAAGTGCCATAGCGGCAGCGGCAGCGACCGCACCTTCAGCAACACGCTGATGACGATTCCGCTCAATTCGATCGGCATGCACAGCCTCGATCATGAGGCGAGGAAGCAGGAGTATTTCGGTACATACGGCGTGGCGCGCGACATCACCGACCGCAAGCGCGCCGAGGAAGTGATCTCTTACCAGGCCTATCACGACATCCTGACGGACCTGCCGAACCGCATGCTGTTCAAGGACCGCCTGGGCCTGGCCGTGATCCAGGCACGCCGCAAGCTGACGGAACTGGCCGTGATGTTCATCGACCTGGACCGCTTCAAGCTGGTCAACGACACGCTCGGCCACGTGAAGGGCGACGAACTGCTGCAGCAGGTGGCCCTGCGTCTGAAGGATTGCCTGCGCCGCGGCGATACCCTGGCGCGCCAGGGCGGCGATGAATTCACCATCGTGCTGCCCGAGCTGCGTGACCGCCAGGATGCGCGCCTGATCGCCGACAAATTCCTCGAATGCCTGCACCAGCCCTTCGACCTCGATGGCAACCAGGTGCACATTTCCGCGTCCATCGGCATCGCCATCTATCCGGGTGACGGCGAAACCATTGACGAACTGCTGCGCCATGCCGACATCGCCATGTACCAGGTCAAGGCGCTGGGCAAGAACGGCCACAGTTTTTATCACGAGTCCATGCTCGACGTGTCGCACCAGAAGATCGCGCTTGAGCAGAGCCTGCGCAAGGCGCTGGAGCTGAACCAGCTGGAGATGTATTACCAGCCGCAGGTGGACGTGACGACGGGCCGCATCGTCGGTGCCGAAGGCCTGATGCGCTGGAACCACCCGCAGCGTGGCTTGCTGACGGCCGGTGAATTCCTGCCGTTTGCCGAGGAAAACGGCCTGATGTTGCCGATCTCGGACTGGATGCTGGGTGCCCTGTGCCGCGACCTGCTGCAGTGGAACGCGGCAGGCGGCGAGGCCGTGCGGCTGTCGCTGAATCTGTCGCCGCAGTACCTGGACCGCGGCGACTTTTTCGAGAAGATGCGCGGCGCGCTGACGCGCTACGGCATCGCGCCGGAAAAGATCGAAGTGGAGATCACGGAAAACATCTGCATCCGTAATCCGCAGTATGCGATCGAGCAGTTGAACAAGCTGTGCCAGCTGGGCGTGTCGGTGGCCATTGACGATTTCGGCACCGGCTATTCCTCGCTGTCGTATCTGCACCGCTTCCCCATCCACACGATCAAGATCGACCAGTCGTTTGTGAAGGAAATCCACGACGAGCACGGGCACTATCCCGTCATCCTGGCCATCATCTCGATCGCGCGCGGGCTGGGCCTGCACCTGATCGCCGAAGGCGTGGAGACGGAAGGCCAGGCGCGCTACCTGCAGGACAAGGGCTGCACCACGATGCAGGGCTATCTGTACCACCGTCCCATCTCGCTGGGCAGCTTCATCGCCGTGCTGCAGGAGCAGAACCGCCTGATCGCCGGCAGCGCGCCTGGCGCGTCGCAGGCGCTGGCCATCGAGGCCTGATCCATGCTGCTTGCCGATCCCCGTTATACGGCCGATTACCTGCGCCTGAAAGGCCTGGCCGAGAAAGGCAATGCGAATGCCCAGCACAGCCTGGGCTTCATGCATTTCAACGGCCAGGGTGCCGAGCAAAGTTATGCGCTGGCCCTGCACTGGTATGGCCAGGCGGCGGCACAGGGACTCGAACATGCGCAATACAACCTGGGTGTGATGTGCCAGAAGGGCCAGGGCGTGGCGCAGGATTTCGTCCGGGCGGCGCACTGGTACCAGCAGGCGGCAGAGCAGGGCTACGCGGCGGCGCAGTACAACCTGGGCTGGCTGTATGCCAAGGGTCAGGGCATCGCGCAGGACAGCGGCCAGGCCATGCTGTGGTTTAGCCGCGCGGCGGAACAGGGCGACGCGGGGGCGCAGAATAACCTGGGCATGATGTATGACAACGGCAAGGGCGTGCCGCAGGATTTCGTGCAAGCTATCGCCTGGTACCGCAAGGCGGCCGAGCAGGGCTATGCGCGCGCGCAGTACAACCTGGGCCTGCGTTACGACAATGGACAGGGCGTGCGCCAGGACCGCCAGCAGGCGACGGCGTGGATGCGCAAGGCGGCCGAGCAGGGTTATGCGCCGGCCCAGTTCAACCTGGCGCTGCGCTATGAAAATGGCGATGTGCTGCCGCAGGATAGCCAGCAGGCGATTGCCTGGTACCGGCGCGCGGCCGAGCAGGGGCATGCCAGTTCGCAGTTCAACCTGGGCCTGATCTATGACAATGGCCAGGGCGTACCCTGCGATAAACAGGCGGCCCTGGACTGGTACGTAAAGGCGGCGGGACTTGGCCATGCGGCGGCCCAGCACAACCTGGGCCTGCACCACGAACACGGCGCGCACGATTACACGCAGGCGCAGGCGTTTTACCGTCAGGCGGCGGAACAGGGCTTCCCTGCTGCCCAGTACCAGCTGGGACTTCTGTACGAGCATGGCCAGGGCATGCCGGAGGATGCGCAGCAAGCCGTGTACTGGTACCGCAAGGCGGCCGAACAGGGCCACGTGCGGGCACAGTTCGACCTGGGCCTGCGCCATGAAAATGGCCAGGGCGTGTCGCAGGATCTGGCGCTGGCGCTGGCGTGGTACCGCCGCGCCGCCGAGCAGGATTACGCGCCGGCGCAGTACATGCAGGGCGTGCTGCATGACCGCGACGATGGCCCGGCGCCCGACAGCCAGCTGGCCTGCGCCTGCTACTGCCGCGCCGCCGCGCAGGGGCACAGCCTGGCGCAGTTCGCGCTGGGGCTGCGCCATGACAATGGCCAGGATGTGCCGCAGGATTATGCCATCGCCTGGGACTGGTATGCGCTGGCTGCGCGCCAGGGCCATGCGCGGGCCCAGTTCAACCTGGGCCTCATGGCCGCCAGCGGCCAGGGCGGCCCGCTCGACTTGCAGCAGGCGTATATCTGGCTGTCGATGGCGGTAGCGGCCGGCGTGGCTGGCGCGGAAAAATCCCTGCGCCAGACGGCGGCGCGCATGCGTGAAACAGATCTGATCCAGGTGCGCCAGCGCCTGGAAGCACTGGCCGATTAGCGCCCGTTAAAAGTCGTAGCGCGCGCTGGCGCCCACCGTGCGCGGCTGGCCTGCCGACGCCGCATAGGCATTCGTCCCCACGCCCGTCAGGCCAAGGAAATAGCGCTTGTCGAACAGGTTGCGCGCCCACAGCGAGAAATCCCAGCGCGCGTCGCCCTGGCCCACGCGCCAGCCCACGCTGGCGTTGGCCAGGCCATAGCCGGGCAGGCGCGAATAGCGCGAGTTGTTGATGTCGCCAAAGCTGTCCGAACGCAGCGCCAGGTTGGCATTGGCGTACTGCTCCACCTGTGCGCCGAGTTTCTGGCGCCACTGCACGCTGGTATTCAAGATCCATTTTGGCGCGCCGTTGACGCGGTTGCCGGCGATGCTGCGGCTGCCCTTGCCATAGCCTTGCAGGGGATTGAGTGGATTGCCCAGGTCATTGAAGGTTTCGAACGGCGTCGGTCCCGTGCCGTTGTCGAAGGTGGCGCTGGTGTAGGCGCCGTTGACGCTCACGTCCAGCTGGCGCGACAAACGGGCGCGCGCATCGAATTCGAAGCCCTTGCTGGTCAGGTCGCCGATGTTCGTCAGCACGCCGATGTAGCTGGCCAGCGGCGCATACGGCACATTGGTGACGCCCTGGTAATCCTTGACCTTGGTGATGAAGACATTCGCATTGACGGCGAGACGGCTGTCCAGCCAGGCCGTCTTGATGCCCAGGTCCAGGTTGCGCGCCTTTTCCGGCTCGATGACGATGGACTGCACGCCAAAGGCTGAGCCGACGGAGGCGACGCCGTTGACGTTGTAGCCGCCCGATTTTTCGCCCTGCGACAGGGTGGCATAGGTCAGCACGTCGCGTTCCAGGCGGTAGCTGGCGTTGAGCAGGCTGGCCACGTTCTTGTCGGTGCGGCTCAATTTGCCGGAGTCCCAGAAAGCGAAGATCGGGTAGGCCGTGTACGGCGACGGATTGCCCAGCGCGTTTTGCACGACGCGGCCCTGCTTGCGTTCGGAATTGAGCCGCAGGCCCGCGCTCAGGTCCAGCCTGGGCGCGAGGTGCCAGGTTTCCTGGCCGAATACGGCGTAACTGTCCGTCTGCGCTTCGCCATTGCCCGACATCAGATTGTTGTTCGGGTAGCCGCCGCCCGAGACGGCGGATGCCAGCGGCCCCGTGTCGTAGTGGTTGTAGCTGGCCGTCTTCTGGTGATAGAAATAGGCGCCCAGCACATAGTCGTAGGATTTGCCCGTCGGCGACGCCAGGCGCAGCTCTTGCGAGAACTGGTGTTCGCTGGTGCTGAAGCCGCCGGTCAATGCTTTCAGATCGCTGGAATCGAGGTCGTTCTTCGGCTCGAAACGCCAGTCGCGCCAGGCCGTGATCGACGTCAGCGCATACGTATCGGCGCCGCTGCCGATCTTCCAGTTCGCCTCCGCCGAGACGGCGTTTTGCCGCACCTTGGCCTGCTGCTCCTCGTCGATGCTGACGTTGTAGTCGTAGGGATTGAAGATGACCTCGGTCGCCCCCTTGGCTTGCAGCCACAGGCCGTAGTTGGTGGCGTTGGTGGACAGGCTGCCGCCGGCCGCGCCCCTGTTCAGGGGGCCGTAGGCGTATGGCACCAGGGTGCCGGTGCTGGAATCCTCCTGATTGTGCTCGGCGATCAGGCGCAGGCTGAAATTTTGGCTTGGCTTGATCAGCGCCTGCGTGCGCACGCCCTTGCGCTTGATTTCATTGAAGCGGCGATTGTCCTGCAGGTTCTTCAGCCAGCCATCGTCGTGCGTGTCGTAGGCGGCGATGCGAACGGCCACCGTGTCGCTGACGGGACCCGAGTACCCTCCCTTGAACTGGCGGTAGCCGCGCTGTCCCAGCGACACTTCCAGGTGGCCTTCGCGCTCGAAGGTGGGCAGGCGCGTGCTGATATTGAGCACGCCGGCCGTGGTGTTCTTGCCGAACAGCGTGCCTTGCGGGCCGCGCAGCAGGTCGACCTGCTCCAGGTCCAGCAGGTCGAACACGGCCTGGCCAGGACGGCCCAGGAAGACGTTGTCCAGGTAAATGCCGACGCTGCCTTCCAGTCCTTCGTTGGCCGTGTTGTTGCCGATGCCGCGCACGGCCACGCTGGACTGGCGCGCATGCAGGAATTGCGAGGTGACGTTGGGCAGCGCCTGCTGCAAGTCCTGCACCTGATAGAGTCCCTGGGCTTCGAGCTGGGCGCCGCTGACGACGGAAATCGGCGCCGGCACATCCTGCGCCTTTTCCTGGCGCCGGCGCGCCGTGACGGTGATGCTGTGCACCTCGCCGCTGTCCTGCAGGGCGGGTTCGCTGGCGGCTGGCAGATCATCGGCGCGCGCGGCGCCGAGGGGGCCGAAAACGGCGGCGATCAGCAGTGCGCCGGAAGTCAGTGTAAGGGGATGGATTTTCTTGGGCATCGTTAAACCTGTTGTTAGCGTGATGATCGGTGTTTTTTACAATGGCTGCAACTGGTGCTGAGCCACTTTGCCCAGGTCGCGCCGGTAGTAGCGCAGCGCCAGCAGCAAGGTCGTCAACTGCAGCGCGCCGCCGGCCAGCGCCAGGACCAGCAGGGCGTCATTGAGGCCGAAGCGGTTCGACAGCAGGCCCGCCAGCACGGGTCCTGGCACGGAGCCGAGCAAATGCAGGGTGACGACGGCGCAGGTGGCGGAAAAAGGACGGAAGGCCGGATGCACGAGTTCCTGCGTCATCGCCAGCGGTCCCGTGCCGGCGGCCGAGACGACAAAAGCGCCCGCGATCACGAGGCCGTACTGCCATGCCAGGCCATGCACGATACCGAAAGCGCTGCCCAGCATGATGGTGGCGGCCAGCGAGGCGGCGATGGGGAACAGCAGCTTGGCCAGTTCATTGCGGCGGTTGTAGTGGTCCATGACCCAGCCCCCCAGCGGCACGCCGACGATCGACAGCAGCATCACGCCGCTGGTCATGAAGGACGCCTGCTGCACCGGGATGTCATGGAAGCGGTTCAGGTAGGTGGGGAGGAAAAACACGGCCGGTACCCATTGCAGGGTGCCCATGGCGGCGCTCAGGTAGGCGAACACCAGCGAGGGCGTGCCGGCGATGACGGCCAGGCGGCCGCGCAATGCCGGCTCGCCACGGGAGCTGGGGGCGGTGTCGCGCACGCTGACGGTCTGGTAATCCTGACCGCGGTACAGCCACACGGCGATCAGCAGGCCGGGCAGGGCCATGATGCCCAGCGCGTGGCGCCAGCCGTAGTGCGTGGCGACATAGCCGCCCAGCGCCACGCCTAGCGCCATGCCGATCGGCTGCGCGGAGGAGAACAGACCGAGGGCCAGCTGGCGCCGGCGCTTGGGAAAGGCGGCGCTGATCCAGGTGTAGGCGACGGGCGCGTAGCCCGCTTCGCCCGCTCCCACCAGGGCACGGCTGGCGGCCAGCTGCGTCACGCTGCCCGCCAGGCCGCCGGCCGCCGACGCCAGGCTCCAGATGACGCCCATGATGCTGGCCGTCTTGACGCGGCTCCAGCGCTCGATGGCGATCGAGGCGGGGAACGCGCACAGCACCATGCCCAGGGTCAGGATGGAGCTGAGCATGCCGGCCGTGGCGTCCGTGATCTGCCATTCGGCCTTGATGGATGGGATCAGCGCGGCGAGGATCATGCGGTCGGCGAAGTCGAACACCATCAGCAGGCATAGCAGGCTGAAGGTCTGCACCGTGCGGCGCCGGCCGAACAGGTAGTCGTTCGCGAGCGCCGGCGTTGGCGATGCTGCTGGCGCTGGCGGTGTCGCGGGCAGGGCGGCGGCGCTCATGCTGCCAGTCCCAGCGGACGGGCCAGGTCCAGGTGTTCGCGCAGGGTGTGGCCGCTGTACTCGGTGCGGAACAGGCCGCGCCTTTGCAGTTCCGGGATGACCAGGTCGACGAACGCTTCCAGGCCATGCGGGAAGGTGGGCGCGAGGATGTTGAAGCCGTCGGCGGCGCCGTTCTCGAACCATTCCTGCAACTGGTCGGCGATGCTTGACGGCGTGCCCCAGATGACGCGGTGGCCGCGCGCGCCGGCCGCGCGCTGGTAGACCTGGCGCAGGGTGAGATTGTCCTTTTTTGCCATGTCGATGAACAGCTGCACGCGGCTTTGCCAGCCTTCGCCCAGGGGCAGTTCGGGGAAGGGTTCGTCGAGCGGATATTTGCTCAGGTCCACGCCCGTCAGTCCCGACAGCAGGCCCAGGCCGATGACGGGATCGATCAAGTCCTGCAGCTGGTCGTAGCGGGCCTTGGCCTCCTCCTCGGTGGCGCCGATGATGGGCATCACGCCCGGCAGGATCAGCAATTCGTCGGTGCCGCGGCCGTGCTGGGCCAGGCGGGCCTTCAGGCCGCTGTAGAAGGCCTGTGCGCCGGCCAGTGTCTGCTGCGCCGTGAATACCAGTTCGGCGGTGGCGGCCGCCAATTCCTGGCCATCCTCGCTGGAGCCGGCCTGCACCAGCACGGGATAGCCTTGCACGGGACGCTGCGATTGCAGGGCGCCGCGCAGCTTGAAGTATTTGCCTTCGTGCTCGAGGACTTTCAGCTTGGCCGGATCGAAGAAATTGCCGCTGGCCTGGTCGAACAGGTAGGGATCGTCGCCCAGGCTGTCCCACAGGCCCTTGACGACATCGACGTATTCGCGCGCGCGCTGGTAGCGCTCCGTGTGCGGCACTTGCGCGGACAGGCCGAAGCTTTTCGCTTCCCAGTCGGTGCCCGAGGTAACCAGGTTCCAGCCGGCGCGTCCGCCGCTGATATGGTCGAGCGAGGCGAACTTGCGCGCCAGGTGGAATGGGTGCAGATAGGTGACGGAAGTGGTGGCCACCAGGCCGATATGCTCGGTGGCGCCGGACAAGGCAGCCAGCAGGGTCAGCGGCTCAAAATAATACGGCAGGGCGGCGCGTGCCAGCAGCGCGGGCGGGCCTTCGGGAAAGCCTACCGTGTCGGCAAAGAAGATGGCGTCGAACTTGCCCCGCTCGGCCACGCGGGCCAGATGCTTCAACGGTTCCAGGCGCGTTGCTTCGGCCGGGTCGACGTCGGGATGGCGCCAGGCGGCGATGTGATGCCCGACACCCTGCAAAAATGCTCCCAACCGCATTTGTCGCTTGCTACTGCTCATGAGCCGTTCCTTGATAGAAATGAAGACAGGCCCAGAGCGTAGCCAGAGTGTTAACTTTGACGAACGAATATATGTGGATATGGTTATGCGTTTCCTCCACCGCAGGGGTATCTTCATAGCCATATCTGCCTGCTTCCCACGTGGGGCTGGCAAGTCAAACGTGCGTGAATACAACAGGATTTGCTGTATCTTGCACTCCCCCGCACTGGGAAAGGGACGATTTTTCCGCGAGAAAAGTCGCTGCCGTCGCCGGCGTTTTGCTATGCTAGGCAAGCAAAATCGCCCCGTGCCTTGCTGGATTTCAACAAAGGAAGAATATGCGCCTGACCTGCCTCTCCCGCCGCCCAGTTGCCATCGTGTGCGCACTGGCGCTGCTATCGTCCGCCGCCGGGGCGGCCAATCCCCTGGCATCCCTGACCAATCAGGAGGCCAGCAGCGGCCTGAAGGCGGCGCTGGAGGCCGGCTCGGCTGCCGCCGTGGCGAAATTGGGTGTCGAAAATGGTTTTTTGAACAATGACAAGGTGAAGATCAAGCTGCCCGGCATCCTGGAGCAAGCCAAGCCCTTGCTGAAAATGACGGGACGCGGGCAGCAACTGGATGACCTGGTGGTGTCGATGAACCGTGCCGCCGAATCGGCCGTGCCCCTGGCCAAGCCTTTGCTGCTCGACGCGGTGAAATCGATGAGCGTCACCGATGCCAAGAATATCCTGGCGGGCGGCGACACCTCGGTGACTGACTTTTTCCGCCAAAAAACATCGGCGCCCCTGGCTGTCAAATTCCTGCCCATCGTGAAGGCCGTCACGGACCGTTCCGGCCTCGCCAGCAAATACAACAGCACCATGAGCCAGATCGGCAAGTCGGGACTGGTGCCGCAGCAGCAATCGACCGTGGAAGGCTACGTGACCGACCGTGCGCTCGATGGCCTGTACCTGATGATCGGCGAAGAAGAAAAAGCGATTCGCAGCGATCCGCTTGCGTATGGCAGCAAGATTATCGGTAAGGTTTTCGGCAGCTTGAAATAATAAATGTAAGTGGATGCAAAAAAACATAGTGATATAGGGAAATGGAATTGCCTATATTGCCATAAGTTGTGCTTGCAATATTTGCATTTGATTATGCTTTTCCCTTTATCTGATACGCGCAGGCTGCTGCTGCAGATCGAGAACACCACGTCGGCGTGCCCGGATTTACTGCCTTCTGGCGGTGTACTTAAAGCAATTTTTAGCTTCCTTGGTAACAAATAATGTTAAAATTCTAGGTTGCAATATTCGAACTGTGATAATTTTTTTCAGTTGGATAATTAGATGAGTCCGAATTTAAACGTCGCATCAGAGATATTTCCTGCTTCGGCTTTTTTGCTCGCTTTGTAGTATTGACAATCCTCCGTATTGATATTTCCGCTTGTGTGAGGGACGTGTCGGCGTAGGTTTTTGAGGTGGTTGGATTTGTTACGCGCACTCCGAAATTCCATTAATTATTCCTGGTGTGGTTACCTGCTGATCGGCGCTCCGTGTGCCATGGCCGCAACCCCCAATCATGGCGGGCAATCTGGTTACATCAATATGCCGAGCGCTGTTGTTGAGTCCGATGGCACTTTTAGTGTTGGTTACAGCTATGACAGTCCCTACGGTCAATTATGGGCGACGGCCAATGTGTTGCCTTATTTGCAGGTTACTGGCCGATATGTCTCCATCGCTGGTATTCCCGGTTTTACCAGCACGCCGGGAGAGTATGGCAGCGAATATGGCCGCTACAAGGATAAAGTGATCGATGGTAAGTTGCGGCTGTGGCAAGAGAGCCAGTGGCTGCCGTCGGTTGCCTTGGGGATGACCGACGTTTTTGGAACGGAGTTATTCAAGGGACACTACGTCGTGGCGACCAAGACTTTCGGGGAGGCCAAGAATGTCGAGGCTAGCCTTGGTTATTCGCGTGGGCGCCCCGATGGCGTGTTTGCCGGCGCTCGCTGGACGCCGGCCAGTATGCCGCGTTGGTCTATGGTCGCGGAGTATGATGCCATCAACTACAAGAATGACTTCTATGCGGGTTCCACGCAGGCCGGCAAGCGTAGCAAAGGTCCATCGCTGGGGCTGGAATATCGTTGGGGCTGGCTTGCTGTACAGGCGGCGCGAAGCCGCGACCAGTTCAGCGTCAATGCCTTTGTCAGTATTCCGTTCGGTGAGCGTGAATTTATTCCCAAAATATATGAACCGCCATTTTTTGTCGACAGCAAAAATCCGCCGCCGTTGCCCACCATAGAAGAATGGCGACATGATGCTGGTTATGGTGCCGACCTGGTCAATGCGCTGGTTAAGCAGGACTACAAGAATATCCGCGTCAGTCAGACTGGCAACACGCTCAATCTGACGTTGACCAATAGCCGTATTTCTAACCTTGGCCGGGCGATCGGCCGTGCCGCCCGCACCGCCCTTGCATTCACTCCCGTCGGAGTGACGACGATACGCATCACTTACACCAAGCTGGACCAGCCTATCGCCACATACGAATTCTTCGACCTGAAGAAGCTCAATGATTATTTGGCTGGCAAGATCGATCGCAAGGAGTTTCTCGACGTCGTATTGTTGCGTTATCCAAACAAGGAAGACGTCATTACCGACAAGGAACAAGAGTGGTTGTCTGGCTTCATGGAGCAGGCCGTGCCAGTTTCCGTGCCAGCCAAGCCGGAACCTGCGGTTGCCGCGACAACGGTGCCCGTGACTGTTCCTGGTACATCGACACTGCCGGCGGTAACGCCAGTCCCTGCGGTTGTCGCTAGCGTTGATCCGATAGCTGCCAATGCCGTTACCGATGCTACCGCCAGCGCTGCTGCCGTGGCGTCGGAGGGAAAGCTTGGCGTGGCTCTGGGGCAAGAAGGCGACATCATTCAAGTCAGCTCGCTGGACCGTGAAGCCAATCGCTTCAAGATTGCTCCCAAAGTGGGGTTCTTCTTCAACGACCCCAGTGGCGCATTCCGCTATTCGATCGCTGCCGTGGCCAACTACGACAAGCGTTTGGCGGATGGACTGTATTTCAACGGCGTCGCCAGCATGCAGTTGCTTGAAACGGTCTCAGGCGTCAAGCAGGAATCGAACAGCCTGTTGCCGCACGTGCGCTCCGATGTTGCCAAGTACCTGCGCGGCAATCGCTTCTCGGTGACGCGCGTGTTGCTGAATCAATATTTCAATCCTGCCGAACGCTGGTATGCCCGTGCTTCAGTTGGTCTATATGAAGACATGTTCCGAGGTGCCGGTGGTCAGGTGTTGTATTTGCCGAAACAAAGTAACTGGGCGGCGGACTTATCGGTCGATGCCTTACAGCAACGTGGCTATAGTGGAGTATTGAGCCGGCGCGACTATCAGACGGTTACTGCGATTGGTTCGCTGCATTATCGCCTTCCCTATGACATTACGGTGACTGCACGGGCTGGCCGATTCCTGGCCAAGGATACGGGAGTGCGCATGGAGTTCAAACGCCGCTTCCAGTCCGGGATCGAAGTGGGGGCGTGGTATACGCATACGAATGGCAAGGACATTACCAATCCTGGTACGCCTGAAAAACCATATCAGGACCGCGGCATCTTCCTGTCGATACCACTGAATACGATGTTGCCATCGGATACCCAGGCAACGGCAGGTTTTTCGTTGTCGCCATGGACACGCGATATTGGGCAGATGGTTGCTTCACCCGGCGACTTGTATGACCTGATCGAACGCCCGCGAGCAGATATGCATAGTTACGATGGTTTGGGCAATTTTGGCGAGCGTGCCGATGAGCAGAATCTGCCTGCCGTC
Organism: Janthinobacterium sp.; assembly: GCF_009923995.1. Lineage (GTDB taxonomy): Bacteria > Pseudomonadota > Gammaproteobacteria > Burkholderiales > Burkholderiaceae_D > Janthinobacterium. Next base: position 95,076 of record NZ_RFSK01000002.1, read on the forward strand.
AATCCGCCCGTACGTCCATTTGGCAATCCATGGGCTGCCATGCGTGCGCGCATGGAGCAGTCGTCCTCCACGTTGCCGGAACCGGCAGCATGGGTCAAGGCGACAGGCGTCGCTGCTGGCGCGGTATTGCTTGCAGGTTTGACAGACAAGCCAGTGGACCGTGCAGTCAGCAGACATCAGGATTCACGTATATTGCGCGACTGGGATAAAGTTGGCAGAGCGCTACCGTACGCCTTGGTCGGTGCAGCAGGCGCCGCATTTGCGCTGGGCGATGAGCGCATGCAGAACACGGGCCTGATTGCCTTGCAATCCCTGGCGTTGACCAGCGGTGTTGCCTATGGCAGCAAGTATCTGGTAGCCCGTGCCCGCCCCGGTGACGGAAAGAGTGCTTGGGATAGTTTCGGCAATGCAGAAAAACGTTCAGACGGCTCCTTTCCTTCGGGGCACGCTTCAATTGCCTTTGCCGCAGTAACTCCATTTGCCAAGGAGTATGACGCGCCGTGGTTGTATGGCGTAGCCGCTCTCGGTTCGGCTGGCCGCGTGGCCGGTCGCAAGCACTGGGTGTCTGACACGGTGGTCGGCGGTATTCTCGGCTATGCGGTAGGTAATTGGCTGTGGCAATCACAGCGCGATCAGAGTGGTTCACGCTTGTCGATCAGTCCCGGCCCCAAGGAATTAAGCGTCAGTTGGCAAAAAGAGTATTAAATTTGGGCTTGCGTTTGTAGCCGCATGCATTATTCATTGATTAATTCAGATAAAGAACAGCATGAAAAAGCATCATCACATTACACGACCACTTATTAAGCAATTGATATTATCTGCATGTGCATTGGGGATGGTTTCGCCGCTTGCCATGGCGCAACAGGAAGAAACTGATGCTGGCCGTACCGTACAGAGCAGCCCCTTGCCTAGTATCAAGAATTCGCGCAATGAGCAACGTTCAGCGCAGCCTGTACTCCGGCCAGCCCGAGCCGCCGCGCCGGTGCGTGCCGACACGGCCGGTTTTGCAGCGTTTGTCAAAGGTGTTACCGGACAGCCGCTGCAGGTATTTGGCGCCGATTTATTCGGCGACGTACCGAGCACCTTTGCGCCGTTTGACGGTGCGCAAGCCAACCAGGACTATTTGATCGGCACTGGCGATGAGCTGCAGATTCGCGGCTGGGGCATGGTCGATATCGATATTAGCGCCACGGTTGACCGTAGCGGCTCGATCTATATCCCACGCGTGGGATCAGTCAAAGTCAGCGGTGTACGGTATGGCGATCTACAGGGATACCTGAAAAAAGCGGTGGGTAAATTCTTCACCAATTTTGAGTTGAGTGCCAGCATTGCGCAGACGCACTCCTTGCAAGTGTATGTGGTGGGCCATGCGGTACGTCCCGGTACGTACACGTTGGGTGCCATGAGCAGTCTCCTCAATGCCTTGTTTACGTCGGGTGGGCCGAATGCCAGTGGCAGCATGCGCAATATCCAGCTTAAGCGCGCAGGACAAACGGTTGCCACTTTTGACGTCTATGACATGTTACTGAAGGGGGACAAATCGCATGACTTGACCTTGCGTGATGGCGACGTGATCTATATCCCGGAAGTCGGCCCATTGGTCGCATTGACGGGTAACGTGAAGCGCCCCGCTATTTTCGAATTGAAGGGCCCGGCAACGCTGCAAGACGTTACTTCATGGGCAGGTGGTTTTGATTCCGCGGCGTCAAGCAAACAGGTGATTGTCGAGAAAAGTATCAATAACAGTTTCCAATCCGTACTGGACGTGACTGTAGACAAGGATGGAGGCAGCAGCGCGTTGGCAGCGGTGCCGGTGGCATCGACCGACGTCCTGCGAGTGTTTTCACCTGGTGCGATTGCTGTGCCGTCGCAACTGCAGGTCGAATACGTCCGCGTTGCCGGCGAAGCCAAGCAGACTGGTGTTGTGAAACTGAACAAGGGTGAAACGCTGCGCGAATTGATGAGTCGACTTGGTGGTGTTACGGAAAATGGATATATCTACGCCACAGAATTAACGCGTGATTCGATTCGCGCAGCACAGCAGGCTAAGCTTGATGAAATTGCTGACCGTTTTGAGCGTGAACTTGATTCGGCAGCAACTCAGCGGTTGAGCAACACGACTGATAAGGAAAACGCCAGCAAGGTGGCGATGGAAGCAGAACAGCAGCGTCGTATCGTGCAAAAGCTGCGTACTGTAAAGGCGACGGGTCGTATTGTGCTCGAACTGCAAGATAGTGAGGCGCAAATAAAGAATTTGCCAGATGTGCCGCTGCGTGATGGTGACAGCGTGTATATCCCACGTCGTCCAAGCACAGTTGACGTGCTTGGCTCGGTATTCCAGCAAAACACGTTTGTATACCGCCCAAAGCGTACCGTCAGCAATTATGTAGATCTGGCCGGCGGCGTGACTGACGGTGCAGACAAGTCTGAAATGTATGTGGTGCGTGCCGATGGCACGGCGCAAAGTGGTCGCAATATCGGCTGGTTCTCCGGATTGGGTGGCGCAGCCTTGAATCCGGGCGACACTGTCGTGGTACCGGAGAAGATCGTACGTGGTTCCTTCATGCAGGACTTGAAGGAATGGACGGCAATCTTTTATCAATTCGGTTTGGGTGCTGCAGGATTGAAGGTTCTCAAAGACTAAACATTTTGTATGGCGTAGCTCGGCAGTCGGGCTGCGCTTATTTGAAAGAAAATTATGCACGATAAAGTTGCAACTGTATTGCCACATGCTGGGAATGGTGACGATGCAGAGTCGTTGAATCTGATCGATGTACTCGCCATTTTCTCTCGCCAGCGCAAGGTTATGCTGGTCGTACTGAGCCTCAGCATGATCGTCGCTCTCGCTGCCGCTTTTCTGATGCGGCCTTTTTTTATCAGTACAGCCGTCATTTTGCCTCCGCAGCAAGCAACATCGGCCGCTAGCATGATGTTATCCCAACTGGGGGGGTTATCCGCTGCGGCAGGCGGATTGGCCGGGCTGAAAAATCCGAATGAAATTTACATTGGTATGCTGCAAAGCCGTTCTATTGGCGATCGACTGATTACTGAGTTCAAATTGCAGGAACGCTATGATGAAACCACGATGGATGAGACGCGCATGGAATTGCTGAAGAAAGCCAGCTTCATGAGTGGCAAGGACGGCATGATCCGTATCTCTGTGGAAGATCATGATCCGCGTTTTTCCGCGCAACTTGCGAATGCCTATGTCGACCAACTGATACGCTTGACGCGGACTCTGGCTGTGACAGAAGCAGCGCGTCGGCGACTCTATTTCGAAGGCCAGCTCAAGACAGTCAAGAATCAACTGGCGGACGCCGAAGTGGCCATGCGTAGCATGCAGGAAACGACGGGTATGCTGCAACTCGACGCGCAAGTCAAAAGCATCATTGCCAATGAAGCGCAATTGCAGGGTATGATCGCCGCGAAAGAGGTGCAGTTGGGTGCCATGCGTTCCTTTGCAACCATAAACAATCCCGCCTATGTCCGTTTGCAGGAGGAGGTGCGTGGTTTGAATGCGCAATTGGGTAAACTGAAAAAAGGGCAGGAATCGTCACAGGGCGATGCCATTATGGCTACCAGGAAGATCCCGGAAGTCGGCGTCGAATATATTCGCAGCCTACGTGACGTCAAGTATTATGAAACCATGTTCGAGATGATGGCCAAGCAGTATGAGCTGGCCAAAATTGATGAATCGAAGGATTCCTCGGTTATCCAATTGCTCGATTCTGCAGTCGTGCCAGAGAAAAAATCGGGGCCGAAGCGGGGGCGCTTGTTGCTCGGCGGCTTGTTCGGAGGTCTTGTTCTTGCCGCTATTATTGCACTGTTACGTGATAGTTACATGCGCATGCGTAACGATGTCGGAAACCAAGTACGCTGGACTGAGCTGCGTCAAGCGCGTAAATAGTACGATTTCCGGAAGATGTTTGGGCTGGCCTCGATGCTGGAATGATGCGCTACACTCGTCTATATAATCTGACGGGTGCGCTTTCGGGTACAGAATGTGGCCTGATAAGATCATTAAGAAATACTTGCCCCAAAAAAAACAGGTGAAACTAGGTTTCACCTGTTTTTTTATTTTAAAAAGGATTCGTCAGAATCCTTATAAAATTAATGGTGCGAAGTCGTGTGGTGCGTGGTGGTCGAATCCGAGCTTGCTGCACCGGCAACGACTGCAACGGCTGCACCGATTGCGATCATCGTGCTGACGCTCAGGCCGGCAACGGTGGTGCCAGCGGCTGCACCAGCTGCTGGAGCGGCCGCTGCAGGTGCTGGGGCTGGAGTCGATTGAGCCATTGCTTGCGCGGAAGCGAAGCACAGGATTGCCGAGGCGATCAGAATTTTCTTCATGGAATATCCTTTTTGGTTAAACAGTGGAGGGATACAGCTAAAACTTACAGAACTACTATATGATTGTAGCAACTTTTTTCATTTTAATCCGTGCTTTGGCGCAAGCGTGAGCGCCGACACACTTACTCATCGGCCATCTTAAAGCATTTTTGTCATCTGCGCTCTTAATCTCGATGCAAGTGAAATAATTTTATATGTATATGTATGTTTTAATGCAATTTCGTGATAGCACGAAGGCGTAGAGAGGGTGGCACATAGTTTGCCACTAGACGGCATCCCGCGTAAAATGCAGGCTTCGCGGGTGTAGCTCAATGGTAGAGCAGAAGCTTCCCAAGCTTACGACGAGGGTTCGATTCCCTTCACCCGCTCCATTTTCCGCTGGCGCCTGGCTTTGTGCGGCGCGGCCACTATTTTCTTCATTCCCATGTCTTCAGATACCCCAGCAAACGGCCCTGCGCGGCCGATGATGTACGATCCGACCGAACACCGCATCCGCAGTTTCGTGACCCGCGCGGGACGGCTCTCCGTGGCGCAGGCGCGCGCGCTTGAGACGCTGGGACCGCAGTTCCTGTTGCCGTTCGCCAAAGAACCCATGGATTTCGAGCAGGTGTTCGGCCGCAAGGCGCCCGTTATCCTGGAAATCGGTTTCGGCATGGGGGCGACCACGGCGCATATCGCCAAGGCCATGCCCGAGAAGGATTTCATCGGCGTCGAAGTGCATACGCCCGGCGTCGGCAGCCTGTTGAAGCTGATCGGCGAGGAATCGCTGACGAATCTGCGCCTGCTGCAGCACGATGCCGTGGAAGTGCTCACGCACATGATTCCCGCCAATTCGCTGGCCGGTATCCACGTCTTTTTCCCCGACCCATGGCACAAGGCGCGTCACAACAAGCGCCGGCTGATCCAGTCGCCGTTCGTCAAGCAGTTAACCGATCGGCTGGCACCGGGCGGCTATCTGCACTGCGCCACGGACTGGGAAGATTATGCGGTGCAGATGTTGGAGGTGCTGGGTACCGAGCCGCAATTGCGCAATAGCGCCGATGGTTACGCGCCACAGCCCGCATATCGTCCGCTGACCAAGTTTGAAAACCGCGGTTTGAAGCTGGGCCACGGCGTCTGGGATTTGGTATTCATCAAGAAATAAACGCGCAGCGTGGTGGCGCTGTGTCCGCCCCTGTGTCTGGACAGAATGAGCCTGCCGCCACCACGCGGCCGGCTTTTTTTATGGCGCACGGGTATGCGTCTGGCGTGCCGGCTTGGCAGGTAGTCCGAATTCAGGTAGTCTTATCTTTTTTGCATTGGTTGGGATTATGAGCAAGAAAATACTCGTGACCGGCGCTTCCGGTTTTATCGGCTCGCATACCTGCGTCGAATTGCTGGCGGCTGGCTTTGACGTGGTCGCCGTGGATAATTTGTGCAATAGCGCGCGCGAAGCCATGGCCCGCGTCGAGCGCATTGCCGGCAAGCGCGTGCCTTTCTATGAGGCCGATGTGCGCGACCGTGCGGCCATGGCCGCCATCTTGTGCGAGCATGCCATCGATGCGGTGATCCATTTCGCGGGCCTGAAGGCCGTAGGCGAATCCGTGGCGCAACCGCTGATGTACATGGACAACAATGTGGCGGGCACCGTGGCCCTGCTGGAAGTGCTGGCGGCGGCGAACGTGAAGCGTTTCGTGTTCAGCTCGTCGGCCACCGTGTACGGCGATCCGGAAGCCTTGCCCATCCTGGAAACGTCGCGTCTGTCCGTGACCAATCCGTATGGCCGCTCCAAGCTGATGGTTGAGCAGATTTTGGCTGATCTCGTGCATGCCGATGCCCAGTGGCAAGTGGGGGTGTTGCGCTATTTCAACCCCGTCGGCGCGCATGCCAGCGGCTTGATCGGCGAAGACCCGGCCGGCATCCCGAACAACCTGATGCCGTTCATCGCCCAGGTAGCCGTGGGCCGCCGCGAGCGCCTGGCCGTGTTCGGCAACGACTACGCTACGCCGGACGGCACAGGCGTGCGCGATTACATCCACGTGGTCGACCTGGCGCTGGGCCATGTGGCCGCGCTGCATCGCCTGTTCTCGACAGACGGCGGCTTTACTGTCAACCTGGGCACGGGGCACGGCTACAGCGTGCTCGATACCGTGCGCGCCTTCGAGGCCGCCAGCGGCCGCCAGGTGCCCTACGACATTGTGCCGCGCCGTCCCGGCGATATCGCCAGCTGCTACGCCTCGGCCGACAAGGCCAAGGAACTGCTGGGCTGGCAAGCTCAGAAAAACATCGACGACATGTGCACCGATCACTGGCGCTGGCAGCACCAGAACCCGCAAGGCTATTCAGCGTGAAGCAAAGTAGGCACCCATGAAAAATCCCGCTCACACGCAAGTGTGGCGGGATTTTTCTTTAGAGTGCCAACAACCCGATGGCGCCTGAAAAATGCACAGGGCTAGACGCCGCCCCGACGACAGTACGCTAGTACGGCGAGGGGCAGGCAACAACGCCCGGGGCTTTTTCTCAGGCAGCCATTAAGGGTAGAGACCGCGCACTTCGCGAGCTTGCAGGACGCGCGTGCATGCCAGGATGAAGGTAGCGGTACGCATCGACACTTTCTTCTCTTGCGACACTTGCCAGACCGCGTCGAACGCTTCGCGCATGATGCGGGTCAGACGGCTGTTGATCTCTTCTTCGGTCCAGAAGAAGCTCGAGAAGTTCTGTGCCCACTCGAAGTAGCTGACGGTCACGCCGCCGGCGTTGGCCAGCACGTCCGGCACGATCAAGACGCCGCGGTCGGTCAGGATGTCGTCCGCTGCCGGCAGGGTCGGGCCGTTGGCGCCTTCCAGGATGATCTTGGCGCGGATGACTTGTGCGCGTTCTGCCGTGATCTGCTGTTCCAGCGCGGCCGGGATCAGGATGTCGCAGTCGATGCCCCAGAAGTCTTCGCGTGGCACGAATGCCTCGGCGCCCGGGAAGCCTTCGACGCTGCCCACTTCGGCCACGTGTGCCAGCAGTTGCGGGATGTTCAGGCCGCCGGAATGCACGACGGTGGTCTTGTGGTCCTGTACCGCCACCACTTTCGAGCCGGCTTCCGCGAACATGCGGGCAGCGACGCCGCCCACGTTGCCGAAACCTTGCACGATGACTTTCGCGCCTTCGAGCGACATGCCGACCTTGGCGGCTGCATCGCAACCGACGACGAACACGCCGCGGCCCGTCGCATCGCGGCGGCCCAGGCTGCCGCCCAGCGAGATTGGCTTGCCCGTGACCACGCCGGTCGACATATTGCCGCCGATCATGGCGTAGCTGTCCATCATCCACGCCATGACTTGTTCATTCGTGTTGACGTCCGGTGCCGGGATATCCTTGTTTGGTCCGATGATCATGCTGATCTCGCTCGTGTAGCGGCGGGTCAGGCGCTGCAGCTCGCCGCGCGACAGGGTCTTCGGATCGACACGGATACCGCCCTTGGCGCCGCCGTATGGCACGTTGACGGCGGCATTCTTGACCGTCATCCAGGCCGACAGGGCCATCACTTCCGACAGGGTCACGTCCTGGTGGAAGCGCACGCCGCCTTTACCAGGGCCGCGCGACAGGTTGTGCTGCACGCGGTAGCCTTCGTAGTGGGCAATGGTGCCGTCATCGCGCTCGATGGGCACGTCGACCGTCAGGATGCGCTTTGGACGCTTCAGCGTTTCCACCCAGCGCGACAGGTTGCCCAGGTAAGGCGTAACGCGGTCGATCTGCTCGAGGTAGACGCCCCATGGGCCCAGATCTTCGGAATTGAGGTAGGAAGGAAGTGCGTGCTTGCTGGTCATGCTTGATAAGCTCCTGGACAAAACGGTGGGGTAACGCCGAAAAATCCGCAGAGCATCGCGATGAATTTTTCTGGCGTTCAAAAATGCTGTGGTAGGCGCACCTTAAGGCTGCGCGCAGCGGAACCGCATCGTAGGCGATAGCCTCATGCCCCGGCCAATGCTTTGTGCGCATCCGGTTATGCATTTAATGCATAGTTGTGTTGACAGGATTGCCAGTCAGGATGGCGCCGTCTCGGTGGCGCGTTTGCGGCGCTTGCCCATGCGCGTCTTGCCGTCCTGCGACTGCACCAGGTATTGCCACAGGCTTTCGACGATGGGCTTGCCGGGGCGCAGGCCAGACGGGCGTTCGCGGTACAGGCGGATTTCCAGCTCGATTTCCCAGCCTGGCGCGCCGCCATCGGCGCGTGCCAGGTGTTTGTATTTGACGTCGCGCATGACGGCCGATTCGGGCAGGAAGGCGATGCCGCGTCCTTCCAGCGCCATCATCTTCAAGCCTTCGGCCATGTCCGTCTCGTAGCAGGTATCGAGGAACAGGGGCACCTTGGCGTCGGCCACCAGCAATTCCACCATGCGCCCCAGGTAGGCGTTGTTGGTGTAGGAGAGGAAGGGCAGCGGCTCCTTGGCGCTGCCCGGCAGGACGAAATCGGGCACCTTGTCCTGGCCGCAGCGCGCGTACGCGCGCAGGGTTTCGCGGCCCATCACCAGCATGTCGTAGCGGCCCGGGTCCAGCTGCACCGGCTGGCGCGGATGGTGATAGCACAGCAGCAGGTCGCAGCCGCCGTCAACCAGCTGCAGCACGGCGTCGTGCACGTTCAGGGCCATCAAACGGCTGTTGATGGGCGCAAACCCTTCTTCCAGCGCCGTCAGCCACTTCGGCATGAAGGTCAGCGACAGGGTGTGCGGCACGGCGAAATCGACGCTGGTCTGCGTGGCGGCCCGCTTGCCGCGCAACAGGGCGCGCACGCCGTTGATCTGCCCCAGCATTTCCAGCGCCTGCTCGTAGAACACGGCGCCGGCCGGTGTCAGCCGCGTGGGATACGAGGTGCGGTCGACCAGGTCGATGCCGAGCCAGTTTTCCAGCGACTGGATGCGCCGCGAAAAGGCCGGCTGGGTGACGTGGCGCAGGGCAGCGGAACGGCTGAAGTTATGCGTTTCAGCGAGCGAAATGAAGTCTTCCAGCCATTTGGTTTCCATCGCGGCAGCGTTCCGTTATCAAGGACAAGGCAAAGTGAAGTGCTCAGGGCGTAGCGGGTGATGCCGCCGGCTGGTACAGCGATGCCGGCAGGCCGAAGAAGGAGGGCGGGCCCAAGGTCGTGCCCTCGAGCGAGCCGCCCGCGTTCAAGGCCTTGCTGATGGCCGACAGCAGGGAGCTGCGGTCGGCCAGGTTTTGCATCAGCGCGCGCGGACCGTTGTGGAAGGTATGCTGGGCGATGTCCACGGCGACAACAAAGATTGGCTCGCGGCGCATGGGGAACTCCACCCACTCGCTGTCCTCGTCCTGCGCGCGGAAGGTATCGGGCAGGGTCATGTTTTCGGCGCCGGGCAGGTGCGACGCCAGCACCAGGCCGAAGGCTTCCGGCACCACATCGGCCAGGCGGCGCACGGTGAGATCGTCCTGCACCAGCAACCGTACTTGCGCTTCCACCGCGTCTTCGGCGTCGGGCTGGGCGCCGAGAATTTTCACGGCCTGATAGATCAGGTCGGACGAGAGTGTTTCCATCAAATCATCTCCAGGATCATGGCGACGATCTCGTCGCCGTACGAGGCCAGTTTTTTCTCGCCCACGCCGCTCACGCCGCGCATCTGTTCCAGCGAGGTGGGCTTGGCCTTGGCGATTTCGCGCAGGGTGGCGTCGACGAAGATGACGTAGGCCGGCACATTGTGCGTGCGCGCCGTCTCCACGCGCCACCAGCGCAGCTTGTCGAAGATGGCCTGTTCGCTGGTCGACAGGTCCGTCTCGACATAACCCTTCGCCACGCTGGTGCTGCGCTTACTGGTTTTCACCGGTTTCTGGTACTGGCGCAGCTGTACCTTCTGGCCGCCCTTGAGCACGGGGCGCGAGGCGTCCGTCAGTTTCAGCGAGCTGTATTGTTCATGGTCGACCGAGACGAGGCCCAGCGCGATGGCCTGGCGCAGGATGGCTTTCCATTCTGCTTCGCCCAGGTCCGAGCCGATGCCGAAGACGGACAGGGAATCGTGGTGCCAGGTCTTGATGCGCTCCGATTCCACGCCGCGCAGCACGTCGATCACGTGGCCGCCGGCGAAACGCTGGTCGACGCGGTAGATGGCCGACAGCAGTTTTTGCACGGGCACGGTGCCGTCGAACGACACGGGCGGCACCAGGCAGGTGTCGCAATTGCCGCACGGCGAAGCCGGTTCGCCGAAGTATTCGAGCAAGCGCATGCGGCGGCAGCTGAGCGTTTCGCACAGGCCCAGCATGGCGTCGAGTTTGACGCCCAGCACGCGCTTGAAGGTGTCGTCCGCCTCCGATTCGTCGATCATGCGCCGCTGCAGCACCACGTCCTGCAAGCCGTACGCCATCCAGGCATTGGCGGCCATGCCGTCGCGTCCCGCGCGCCCCGTTTCCTGGTAATAGCCCTCGATGCTTTTCGGCAGATCCAGATGCGCGACGAAGCGCACGTCGGGCTTGTCGATGCCCATGCCGAAGGCGATGGTGGCGACCATGACGATGTTTTCCTCGCGCAGGAAGCGCGCCTGGTTGGCGCTGCGCTTGGCGTACTCCATGCCGGCGTGATAGGGCAGGGCGCGGATGCCGCTCTGGTTCAGGAATTCCGCCGTCTCTTCGACCTTCTTGCGCGACAGGCAGTAGACGATGCCACAGTCGCCCGCGTGTTCCGTGTTGATGAAGTCGAGCAGCTGCTTGCGGCCATTCGCCTTTTCCACGATCTGGTAGCGGATGTTCGGCCGGTCGAAGGACGAGACGAACTGGCGCGCGTCGTCGAGCTGCAGGCGCAGGGCGATTTCGGCGCGCGTCTGCGGGTCGGCCGTGGCCGTGAGCGCGATGCGCGGCACGTCCGGGAACTGCTCGTGCAGCACCGACAGCTTGATGTATTCGGGACGGAAGTCGTGGCCCCACTGGGCCACGCAATGCGCCTCGTCGATGGCGAACAGGGCGATCTTCGAGGACTGGAACAGGTCCAGGCAGCGCTGTGTCATCAGGCGCTCGGGCGCCACGTAAACGACGTCGATGCCGCCCGTGCGCACCAGGCGCTCGATGCGGCTCGCTTCTTCGTAGGTCTGCGTGGAATTGAGGAAGGCGGCGCGCACGCCCACTTCCTCCAGCGCGTCGACCTGGTCCTGCATCAGGGCGATCAGCGGCGAGATGACGACGCCGACGCCGTCGCGCAGCAGCGCGGGGATCTGGTAGCACAGTGACTTGCCGCCGCCCGTGGGCATCAGCACCAGCGCGTCGCCGCCATGGCTGACGTGGTCGACGATGTCGGCTTGCTGGCCACGGAAGGCCGGGTAGCCGAAAACGGTCTGCAGCAGGTGCAGCGCGCGCTGGTTAAGATCTTGATTCATAGTGCCTTATTCTGCCCAAACTACCCAGCCGAAGTGGGCGCTGGCCAGGACCAGCAAGCCAAACACGATGCGGTACCAGGCAAAAAATGTAAAGTCGTGCGAGCTGATGTAGCGCAACAGCCAGCGCACGCACAGGAAGGCGGAGACGAAGGCGGCGACGGTGCCCAGGCCGAACAGGGGCACGTCGGTGGCCGACAGGATGTCGCGCGCCTTGTACAGCGAATAGAAGGTGGCCGCCAGCAGGGTCGGGATGGCCAGGAAGAACGAGAATTCGGTGGCCGTCTTGCGCGACAGGCCCAGCAGCATGCCGCCGATGATGGTCGAGCCGGAACGGCTGGTGCCCGGAATCAGCGCGAACGCCTGGGCACAGCCCACCTTCAAGGCATCGAATGGCGTCATTTCATCGACCGAGTTGACGCGCACGGTGACGGGGTTGGTGCGCGCGCGGCGCTCCACCAGCAAGATGATGATGCCGCCGATGATGAAGGCCATGGCCACGGGCACGGGCTTGAACAGCGCGTGCTTGATCATCTTGCCGATGGCCAGGCCGATGACGGCCAGCGGAATGAAGGCGATGGCCACGTTCAGCACGAACTTGCGCGACTTGACTTCGCTGCCGAAGGTGGACAGCACGCTGCCGATGCGCTGGCGGTATTCCCAGCACACGGCCAGGATGGCGCCGGCCTGGATGGCGATCTCGAAGACATCCATCACGTCCTTGGAGACATCTTGAGTAAAGTCAAGCAGGCTGCCGGCCAGGATCAGGTGTCCTGTGGACGAAATCGGCAAGAATTCGGTAAAACCTTCGACCAGCCCCATGATGATGGCTTTTAACGCAAGAATGAGATCCATAGATATATAAACGGGTATGAGTGACAGGATGGGGTGACCGCGTGGCGCCAGCAATGCGCGCGGGGTCGAAGCTTACCACGCCGCAGGCTTGCGAAGCCGATTTGGGTGCTGGCGGACGGCCCTTTTTTAGGGCCGTCCGCCAGGCGAGGGCGCTCAGGAAACCTGTTTTGCGGGCGCGGCCAGGCGTGCGCTGGCCGCCACCAGCAGCAGGGCGGCGCCCAGCATGGCGAAGGCGATGTTCAGGCTGGTGGCGTGGGCCACGAAACCGATGACGGCGGGGCCGGCCAGGATGCCTGCGTAGCCGATGGTGGTAATGGCCGCCACGGCCAGGCTGGCCGGCATGGCGCTCTGGTTGCCCGCCGCCGTAAACAGGATGGGCACGATGTTTGCCGCCCCCAGCCCGATCAGCACGAAACCCAGCATGGCCAGGCCCGCCTGGGGCGCCAGCACGGCCAGGAAGAAGCCGCTGGCTGCGCACAGGCCGCCGAAAGTAAGCACACGCTTTCCGCCAAAGCGGCTGACCACCTTGTCGCCGGTAAAGCGTCCCAGCGTCATGGCGATGGCGAAGGCGGCGTAGCCGAGGCCGCCCTTGGTTTCTTCCACGCCGCGCGTGGTGGTGAGGAACAGGGCGCTCCAGTCGAGGATGGCACCTTCGGCCAGGAAGACGATGAAGCACAGCAGGCCGATGAGGATCACGGCGCCGTGCGGCATGACGAACAGGGGCGTCTTTTCGCCGGAGGCGGATGCCGTCGGCAGCAGATGGCCTTGCGCCGCGCCCAGTACGCCGCACAGCAGCAGCATCACCACCACGCAGGAGAGCGCGGGAGACAGGCCCAGCCACAGCAGCAGGGCCATGCAGGCGGCACCGGCGAAGCCGCCCACGCTGAACAGCGCGTGAAAGCCCGACATCATGGCGCCGCCATTGGCTTTTTCGATGATCACGGCCTGGATATTGATGGCCACGTCGAACGTGCCCATGGCCGCGCCGAAGAGCAGCAGTACCAGGCCCAGTTGCAGCGGCGTGGCCGCCAGGGCCAGGCCGGGCAGGATGGCGGTCAGCAGCAGGCCGGCGCTGACGATGACCTTGCGGCAGCCGAACCGGGCCGCCAGCATGCCCGTAAACGGCATCGCGCACAGCGAGCCGGCGCCCAGGCACAGCAGCAAAATGCCCAGGGTGGCTTCGTCGAGGCCCAGGCGCGACTTGGCGTACGGGACCAGCGGGGCCCAGGCGGCCATGCCGAGGCCGGCGGCAAAGAAGACCAGGCGCGTGGCGCGTTGTTGCAGGGTGCCGGTGAGATGCATGGGAAAGTTTCCAGGGTCAGTGTGTAGGAGTGTCGATCAGAGTCAGGCGCGGGCGCGCAATACCTGCACGCCCAGCTGCGCAAAGGCGGCAGCGTGGGCCGCGTCGGCGTCCGCTTCCAGCACCAGGTGTTGCAGCAAGCCCGTGGCCAGCACGCCGAAGGGGGCGGCCGTGCCCAGCTTGTCGCTGGTGACGGCCACCACGACGGCCTTGCTGGCGCCCGCGATGCTGCGCTTGAATTCCGCCTCGTCGTAATTGAACGCCGTCACGCCCGCGTCCGCATCGGCGCCGCAGGCGCCCAGGAAGCACAGGTCCGGATGCATGCGCTCGACCGTGCGCAGCGCCTGCGGTCCCAGGCTGGCGCCGGCACGCCGGTCGACCCTGCCGCCAGCCATGATCAGTTCGATTTCCGGGCGTTCCATCAGGGCCATGGCGATGGCCGGGGCGTTGGTGACGACGGTGAGCGCCAAGGGCGGCAAGGCGCTGGCGATGGCCAGGTTGGTCGAACCCGCGTCGAGAAACAGCACCTGGCCCGCGCGCACGAGGGAGATGGCGGCCTGGGCCAGGCGTTCCTTGCGCTCGGGCGCTTCCTGCTTGCGCTGCGTCAAGCTGCCGCCATCGGGCGCCAGCGGCAGTGCGCCGCCGTACACGCGCTGGCACAGGCCGGCCGCCGCCATCTCGCGCAGGTCGCGCCTTATCGTATCTTCGGACACGTCGAGCTGGCGCGCCAGGTCCAGCGCCAGGACCCGGCCATCGGCATGCAATTGTTGCTGGATCAGCGCGTGGCGCTGTTTGAGGAGGAGGGTGGCGGACATATTGAACTTATAAACGTGCGTGAATGTGCATAAATATACGCAAACGTGCAGGATCCGTCAATGTTTACTGGGTGCGGGCAAGTGCCGTTGCGATGCGTTGCATCGCAACGGCATGGCCTGCGCGTGGCATGCCAATGGCAAATGAATTTGCAAAAAAGATAAAGATACGTTTATGCTCATCGCCGATATCTTGATACACCTTGGTGTTTGCTCGCCGAGGACTATGGGAAACAGACGGATGAGCGACATTAAACTTTTCAAGTTGGCCCACGGCCAGGCGCAGGAACTGCAAGGCAGCGTATCGGACCTGGAAAAACCCTTACAGACCCTGATTGAGGCAAACCTCGATACTTTGCTGAGTATCCGTTTCCTGGCAAGCGAGTATTCCACCGGCAAGACGCATGCGGGCCGCATCGATTCGCTTGGCTTAGATGAGAACAATTGTCCGGTCATCCTCGAGTACAAACGCTCCGTTGGTGAAAATGTCATCAATCAAGGCCTGTATTACCTGGATTGGTTGATGGACCATCAGGCCGACTTCAAGCTGCTGGTGCTCGACAAGCTGGGCAAGCCGGCATCGGAGGCGATCGACTGGAGCGCGCCGCGGGTGATTTGCATTGCGGCTGACTTTACCAAGTTCGACAGCCATGCCGTCCAGCAGATAGGCCGGACGATCGAACTGATCCGTTACCGCCGATTTGCAGAGGACTTGCTGCTGCTTGAGTCCGCGAGCACCGGCATGGATCCGACGCCAAAAAGAGGCTCTGCCAGGTTGCAGGCATCGGCGTCAGCCAGGTTGGAAATAATGGCTGCAGGTCCGGCCGATGGCGGCGCGAGTAAGCCGACGGGACCAGACAGGGCATTCGTGGAAGTGCTGGCAGGTCTGTCGGCACCCATGCGTCAGTTGTTGGCCTCGCTGGAGGATTACACGATGTCGTTGGGGGATGATGTGGAGCGCAAGGAATTGCGCTTGTACCTGGCGTTCAAACGCCTGAAGAACTTTGCAACTGTGGTGATACACAAGAAGAGTTGCCTAACGCTGTACTTGCATATCGACCCTGCCCCTGCCTTGCCTATCCTGCCAAGAACGCGCGACGTGACCGCCATTGGGCATTGGGGCACGGGGAATCTGGAGGTCAGCATTGGTACGCTCGCGGAACTGGATGCGGCAAAGCCGTTTATTTTTGCCGCGTATGCAGGCCAGCACGGCGTGAAGCCGTAGCCGCTGGCGGCCTGCGCGAGCATCAGGTGTGCGGTGCCGTGGCCAGTTCCAGCTGAGTTAGCCAGTGCATCGCATGCTCGCGGCTGGCGCCGCACATTTCCGCCGAGGGCTGCAAGCCGCCGCAAAAGGCGGGGCGCTCCGGCTGGCCAAAGATCAGGCAGCGGTTGTCGTCGGCCAGCTGGATGCAGCGCACGCCCGCAGGTTTTCCATCCGGCATGCCGGGAATCGGGCTGGTGATGGAGGGCGCGGTGCAGCAGGCGCCGCACGAGGGGCGGCATGCCAGGGGGGCGGAGGATGACATGGGATTTCAGGCGGACGGGTGAGGAGCCGACAGTATAGCAAGCCGGCCCCCTGCGTCACCAGGAGCGCGCTTAGCGCACGATGCTGACGCGTTTGCCCGACAGGGTGCGGCGGATCGGATCGCCGTGCACGGTGATACGTCCCGAACCGCTGGCGCGGGCATTGACTTCGTTTTGCACGCTGACATCGATGTCGCCCGAACCGTTGCTCGCCAGGTAGGCGATGTCGCTGCTCAAGGCGGCCAGATTGATGTCGCCCGAACCATTCACGTTGGCGTCGAGGCGCTGCACGGCGCCGCTGGCGCTGATGTTGCCGGAGCCATTGACGGCCACGTTGATGCGTTCGCCGCGCACGCTGCCCAGCTGGATGCGGCCCGAGCCATTCTGCACCGTGTCCGTGTTGCCGCTGGCGAGCGCCGCCGCGTTGATGGTGCCCGAGCCATTGTTGGCCACGTCAAAGCGGCCCACCTTGCCAGACAGTTCGCTGCGCATCGAGCCGCGCTGCACCAGGCTGAAGTCGTCGCCATTCAAGCCGCTGACCACCAGGCGGCCGGAACCGGATACATTGATCTTGTTCAATTGCGGTGTCGTATAGATGACGTGGATGCCATTGCCGCTGCGAATGTTCGTATCGCTCCAGATGCGCAGGGTGTCGCCGCTCACTTCGCTATGGATCAGCGGCTGCAGGTTGCTGTCCGCTTCGATCACCAGCGACGGCGCGGGGCCGACGCGCACGTCGATCTTGATATCGACGCGCTTCATGTTATCGATGTCGAGGGCGGTGAGGCTGCTGACGGGGCGTACGTCGCGGCTGACCTGCTGGTTGCCCTGGATGGCGGAGCTTCCCGAATCGCCCGCGTAGCGGATGTCGCCATCATTGGGATTGATGACGATGGCGCAGCCGCCAAGGACAACGGCACAGCACAGGGCCAGCAAGGTACGCATGATGTTTCCTTTATAGTTGTTTTATCTCAGGACAAGAAAAAAG
This sequence comes from Janthinobacterium sp., assembly GCF_009923995.1. GTDB lineage: Bacteria > Pseudomonadota > Gammaproteobacteria > Burkholderiales > Burkholderiaceae_D > Janthinobacterium. Next base: position 112,242 of record NZ_RFSK01000002.1, read on the forward strand.
CCGGCGGCCGCGCCGCGGCTGCCGTGCTGTCGATAACAAGATAGCAAAGCTCACAAGCCGGTATGGCAGAAATGCGATGAACTGCGTAAAACGCGGCGTGAACTGCACCCAGGCCGTCCTGTGCGCCGCGGCCGCGCCGGCACGCCAGCCCTCCGCGCGCTGCCCATCATCGCCTGCCAGGGTACTGTTTGCCGCAGCGGCGCGCTACAATGGCGCGCCGGGCCATGCGCCGGTGCTTGACCGGACTTGGAGACAAGTCTACTATTAATGACTCAAAAGTAAGTTACCCGGATTGACACATGCACGCCCCGATTGATACCAAGCCCCGCTGGGAGCGGCGCAAGGATGCCCGCCCCCAGGAATTGCTCGCCGCCGCCCTCGACCTGTTCGTCGAACGGGGTTTCGCGTCGACGCGGCTGGAGGACGTGGCCAAGCGGGCAGGTGTGTCAAAGGGTACGTTGTACCTGTACTTCGAGAATAAACAGGAATTGTTCAAGGCCGTGGTGCGCGACAATATCGTGCAGTCGATCGGCGAGGCGGAAAACAGCATGGCCGCGTCGGAGGAAAGCAGCGCCGACTTGCTGCGCAAGGTGATGATGCAGTGGTGGGAAGAGTTCGGTGCCACCAAGCTGGCCGGCTTGACCAAGCTGATGCTGGCCGAAGCCAACAATTTCCCGGAACTGGCGCAGTTTTACAACGAAGAAGTCGTCGCGCGCGGCAATGCGCTGGTCGTCAGCCTGCTGGAACGGGGCATGCAGCGCGGCGAATTCCGCCAGGTCGATCCCGTCCTGGTCAGCACCATCCTCAGCGCCCCCGTCACCATGCTCATGATGTGGACGCATTCCTTCCTGCCATGCGAGGTCAAGAACATCGATCCGGTGGCCTATATGGATGCCTTTATCGACATGAGCGTGCGCAGCCTGCAGGTGGAGGCGCCCGGGAAAAACTGATCCACGGCCCCTGCCGCTACCGTTCAGTTGCCCCTTTTCCAAGGTTCACCCCCCCAAATCTGCAGATCGTCGCAAATTTCCTCCATTCCCCGTCTTTATGGTTAACATGTGCTTTCAGCCAGTTCAACGATAAAATGGCGGATTATTACTTCACTTACCGAGTCCAAAGATGAATATCGAACAAGCCCGCTTCAATATGATCGAACAGCAAATCCGTCCATGGGACGTACTGGATCTCGACGTGCTGGAGCTGTTGAACGTGGTCAAGCGTGAAGATTTCGTGCCTGCCGCCTATAAAAACCTGGCCTTCGTCGATACCGAAATTCCACTGGGCGGCGGCGAATGCATGTTCACGCCAAAGCTGGAAGCGCGCATTTTGCAAGACGTAGCCGTCAAAAAGCATGAAAATGTGTTGGAAATCGGCACTGGCAGCGGCTACATGGCTGCCTTGCTGGCGCACAAGGCGCGTCACGTGACGAGCGTGGAAATCGTGCCGCAATTGAAAACCCTGGCCGAACAGAACCTGGCGGCCAACGGCGTCACCAACGTGACCGTGGAACTGGGCGACGGTGCCCAGGGCTGGAGCAAGGGCGCACCCTACGACGTGATCGTCGTGTCCGGCGCGCTGGCCGTGTTGCCGGAAGCGCTGTTGCAACAAGTTAAAGTGGGCGGCCGTATCCTCGCCATCATCGGCGAAGCGCCGATCATGTCGGCGCACTTGATCACGCGCAGCTCGGACAAGGCCTACGACACGCGCAAGCTGTTTGAAACCAATGTCACGCCGCTGCAAGCCGTGGCACCGTCGCACTTCCAGTTCTGAGGCGGCGAGATTCAATGGAGCATTTGAGCGCACCGCAGCTGGCCGCCTGGCTGGCTGACACCTCCCGCCCGCGTCCCGTATTGCTGGACGTGCGCGAGCAGTGGGAGTTTGACCTGTGCCACCTCGACGGCGCCACCCTGATGCAGATGAACTCGATACCGGCGCGTATCGACGACCTCGATGAAGATGCCGAGATCGTCTGCATTTGCCATCACGGCGCACGCAGCATGCAGGTGGCGGCTTTCCTGGAGCGCAATGGTTTTGGCAAGATCAGTAACTTGACGGGTGGCGTCCATGCCTGGGCGCTGCAAGTCGACAGCGCCATGCCTAAATACTAAGTATTTCGCAGTAGATACAACCCCAGGCATGCTTTCCGCATGCCTGCGGAGGCCTGTACCCCGCTTACCCGGCGGGAGCCAGGTTGAGCGGTAGCAGATTTTTGATTCCATCAACTTTTGACGACTCCAACGGAGAAATGCAATGCGGAAACCCCTTATCGCCGTACTGATGACCAGCGCCTTTGTCTCGATGACATGTTCGCTGCAAGCGCAGGCGGCCGATCTCATCCAGGTGTACCAGCAGGCGCTGGCCAATGACGCGCAGTACGCCAGTGCGCGCGCGGCCCTGTCGGCCGGGATGGAACGGGTTCCGCAAGGCTTGTCCGGCCTGCTGCCGCAAGTGTCCGCGTCGGGCAGCAATACGCGCAACAGCATCGAACCGATCACCAGCACCATTTCCATGCCGACGGTTAAGGTGCACACGAATACCTACAACCTGACCCTGGCGCAGCCGCTGTTCCGCTGGGACCGCTGGGAAACCTATCAGCAAAGCAAGCTGGCGCAGGCAATTGCCGAAGCGCAATTTGCACAGGTACAGCAAGACCTGATCACCCGTGTGGCGCAGGCGTATTTCGACGTGCTCAGCGCGCAGGACAACCTGGGCGCGACGCAGGCGCAAAAAGTCGCCACGACGGAGCAGCTGGCATCGGCCAAGCGCAACTTCGAGGTCGGCACGCAGACCATTACCGATACGCATGAGGCGCAAGCGGCCTACGACCTGGTGGTGGCGCAGGAATTTGCCGCCATCAATGACCTGGCCAACAAGCGCAGCGCCCTGCAAACCATCATCGGCGAAGCGCCAGCGAACCTGGCGCCGATGCGCACGGGCGTGGTCATCAGCGCACCGGAACCGGCCGCCATCGAACCGTGGGTGAGCTCGGCGGAAGAACAGAATTACGGCGTCGTCACGGCCCAGTTCAGCGTGGAATCGGCCAAGCGCGACATCGGCCGCAACCGCGCCGGCCACTATCCGACCCTGGACCTGATCGCCAACACGGGCCATACCTACACCACGGGCGGCGGCACCGGCAGCGCGAACAATAATGCCATCGGCGTGCAGTGGAGCATCCCCATCTTTAGCGGCTTTGCCGTGACGAGCAAGGTGCGCGAATCGATCGCGCTGGAAAACAAGGCCCGCAACGACTTGGAAACGGCGCGCCGCACGGCGGCACAGGGCGCGCGCCAGGCTTTCCTCGGCGTCAACAGTGGCCTGGCGCAAGTCAAGGCGCTGGAAGCGGCGGAAGTGTCGAGCAAATCGGCGCTGGAGTCGAACCAGCTCGGTTATCAAGTGGGCGTGCGTATCAATATCGACGTCTTGAATGCGCAGAAGCAATTGTTCAGCACGCAAAAAGACCTGTCGAAGGCCCGCTATGACACCATCATGAATGGCTTGCGCCTGAAGTCGGCAGCCGGCACCTTGAAGGAAACGGACCTGGTGCCCGTCAACGCCTTGCTGGATAAATAAGCGAGATTTTGATGCCAATCAAAACCAGCACCGGCAACGGCGCTGGTTTTTTTTCGTCCTGCGCAGCGCGGCGCAAGGACGGAAGTCTTACAGGCCGGCGCCCTGGCCATCGAACTTGCGTTCGATCAATTCGATCTTGTAGCCGTCCGGATCGGTGATGAAGGCGATGACCGTGTTGCCGCCCTTGACGGGGCCCGGTTCGCGCGTCACGTTGCCGCCGTTGGCCCGTGCCGCATCGCACGCGGCAACGATATCCTCGGCGGAGATGGCGATGTGGCCATACGCCGTGCCCAGCTCGTAGCTGGTGGTGCCGTAGTTATACGTCAGTTCCAGTTCCGCGTGGTCGGGATTCGAACCGTAGCCGACGAAGGCCAGCGTGTACTGGTATTCCGGATTGTCGCTGGTGCGCAACAGTTTCATGCCCAGGACCTTGGTGTAAAAATCGATGGAGCGCTGCAGGTCGCCGACCCGCAACATGGTGTGCAAAATACGCATCGTAAATCCTTGATGGTGATAGGGGAATGGCAGGATTTTATGCGGTTTATGGTTTTTGTGCCGAGACCGCCCCTGCTGTCCGGTGACCGGACCGCAGCGGACGGTATGCCGGAATTACTCCAGATGGGCGTCCAGGGTAATCTCCGTGGCCAGCAATTTGGACACGGGGCAGCCCAGCTTGGCGCGCAGGGCCGCATCCTGGAACGCTTCCTCGGTGGCGCCGGGAATGGTGGCCACGAGGGTCAGGTGGACGGCCGTGATGGCATAGCTGCCATCGATTTTTTCCAGGCTGACCTCGGCCGTCGTCTTCAGGGCCGTGGCGCGCATGCCGGCCTCGCCCAGCTGGCCGGACAGGGCCATCGTGAAGCAGGCGGCGTGGGCCGCACCGATCAGTTCCTCCGGATTGCTGCCGGGGCCATCTTCGAAGCGCGTGTTGAAGCCGTAGGCCACGTTGTCGAGCGCGCCGCTTTGGGTGGAAATAAACCCTTTGCCATCTTTAAGGCCGCCACTCCAGACGGCTGATCCTGTTTTTTTCATGATGTACTCCTTGCGTGGTTCGAGAGTCCATCATGCGCGCCCCACCACCTCGCTTCCGTTCGTTGCGCCACACAGGGGCGGCATCCACGCCTGCCGCGTTCAGCGGGACGGCGCCACGCGCCAGATGACATTGCCCACATCGTCCGCCACCAGCAACGCGCCCGCCTTGTCGATGGCCACGCCGACGGGGCGCCCCTGCGCCTTGCCGTTCTGGTCCAGGAAACCGCTGACGACATCCTGTGGCGGACCGCTGGGGACGCCATTGGCGAAGGGCACGAAGATGACTTTATAGCCGCTGAATGGCTTGCGGTTCCACGACCCGTGCTGGCCGACGAAGGCGCCGCCCCGGTAGCGGACGGGCAGCAGGCTGCCGTCATAAAACGCCAGGCCCAGCGATGCCGTGTGCGCGCCCAGCGCATAGTCGGGCGCGATGGCCCTGGCCACTAGGCCCGGTTGCGGCGGCTGCACGCGCGCATCGACATGCTGGCCGAAATAGCTGTAGGGCCAGCCATAGAAGGCGCCATCCTTGACCGAAGTCAAATAGTCGGGCACCAGGTCATTGCCCAGTTCGTCGCGTTCATTGACGGCTGTCCACAGTGCGCCCGTGTCGGGCTGCCAGGCCAGGCCCACGGGGTTGCGCAAGCCCGTCGCATACACGCGGGCCTTGCCCGTCGCGCGTTCGAAGCGCCAGATGGCGGCGCGGCCGTCTTCGGCCGACATGCCGTTTTCGCCCACATTGCTGTTGGAACCGACGGTGACATATAAAAACTTGCCGTCCGCACTGGCGATGACGTTCTTGGTCCAGTGGTGGTTGATGGGTCCGCCGGGCAGGTCCATCACCTTGGTACCGGGGGCCGTGATGCTGGTCTGTCCTTCCTCGTAGGGGAAGCGCACGAGGGCGTCGGCATTGGCGATGTACAGGTCCTTGCCGACAAGGGCCATGCCGAATGGCGAATTGAGCCCTTGCAGGAACACGCTGCGCGTCTGCGCCATGCCCTTGCTGTCCATGCCGCGCAGCAAGGTGATGCGGTTGGCGCTGGGCGTGGCCGCGCCCGCTTTTTTCATCTGCATCTGCATGATGGCGCCCTTGATGCCCTTGCTGTCGTCCGGTTTCGGCGGCGCATTCGTTTCCGCCACGAGCACGTCGCCATTCGGCAAGACGTACAGCCAGCGCGGATGGTCGAGCCCGCGTGCATACGCGTCGATGGCCAGTCCGGCCGCAACGAAGGGACGCTGCCCGGCCGTCCAGCGCTGCACGGGGGCGACATTGACGGTGGGAATGAGCTGTTTATCGGGTGCGGGCAGCACGGGCTGGGGGCCAAAGCCCACGGGCATGGCAGGCGCCTGGGCGTGGGCGACGGTGCTGGCGCAGGCAGCGGCCAGCAGGAGTGAACAGGCGTAGCGGTGCATGGCGTACTCCGGAAACGTAGCAGTGCGTGACGGTTGGACTCAGCGCGGCTTCTTGGGTTCCGGCTGCGCGCCAGGACGGGCCTGTTGCGGTGCGGCGGGCTTGACCTTTTCGACACCCGGCTGGGCGTGCCTGTCCGTGTCGACGAGGCCTTGCTCCAGGTCGCTGGCCGCCTGCTGCATGACCTTGCGCGGGCGCACGTTCTGCGCGTCGGGCGACTCGTCGCGCTCGTGCGGCAGACGGTCCACGCCGTCATTGCGCACTTTTTCATCGGTGTTGATCTTGCGTTCACTTGGTGGGGTAAGCATATGGCCTCCTGGTGGAAAGAATGACGTCCAGCCAGTGTCCCGCCGCGGCGCGGGACCGGCAAGGGGATTTCCCGGCGCACGGAGCGCTGGCGCACGCAAGGGCGAATCTTTTTCTGCGCTACACTGCGGCAACACTGATAAACGCCCCTTGCAGGCACGCGGCAGCCGCACTATACTGTGCATATATACAGTATCATGCGATGCCGGCGTGCGGCGCGACAGCCTGGGGCGACTTGCCAACGCATTCACTACCGAGATTTTTATGCCCGTCGAAAAACACGCCGAATTGCCAGCAGCCGCCTTGCCAGCCCCGGGCCACCCGTTCAACCTGGGCACCAAGACCATCGCCCTGGTCGTGCGCCAGAATACGGATGGCATTGCCGAACCCGTGAAAAGCATCGTCGACTTCCTGCAGGTGCTGGGCCACACGGTGGTCTTTGAAGCGGAGACGGCTGCGCACCTGGCCTTGCCCGGCGTGCGCGCCATGTCGCCGGCCGAGATCGGCGCCGCAGCCGATTGCGCCATCGTCATGGGCGGCGACGGCACCATGCTGGGCATCGCGCGCCAGCTGGCGCCATTCGACGTGCCTTTGATCGGCATCAATCAGGGACGGCTTGGCTTCATGACGGATATTCCGCTCGAGCGTATGCTGCCCGTGCTGGCGCAAATTCTCGGCGGCCGCTTCAAGGCGGAACGCCGCACCTTGCTCGAAGGCAGCGTGCTGCGCGATGGCAAGTCCATCCACGTGGGCATGGCCGTCAACGACGTCGTCGTCTCGCGCGGCGGCGGCGCCGGCATGGCGGAACTGCGCGTCGAAGTCGACGGACACTTCATGTACAACCAGCGCTCGGATGGCCTGATTATTTCCACGCCCACGGGCTCGACCGCTTACTCGCTGTCGGCCGGCGGTCCCCTGCTGCATCCGACCCTGGGCGGCATCGTGCTCGTGCCGATCGCCCCGCATGCGCTGTCGAACCGCCCCATCGTCTTGCCCGACTCGAGCCAGATCGTCGTGGAAATCGTGCGCGGGCGCGATATCAGCGTCAATTTCGACATGCAGACGTTCGCCAGCCTGGTCCAGCAAGACCGCATCCTCATCCGCCGTTCGCCGCACACGATTACCTTCCTGCATCCGGAAGGGTGGAGTTACTACAACACCCTGCGTGAAAAACTGCACTGGAATGAGTACCCGTCGGGCGAGGGCAAGCTCAGCTAACCAGTTTTTCCACGCTAACCCGCGGTGCGCCGCCTAACCACAGAAGCCATGCTCCATACACTGTCCATCCGCGATTTTGTCATTGTCGATACCATTGAACTGGAATTTTCCGCAGGCTTCAGCGTGCTGACGGGCGAGACGGGGGCCGGCAAGTCCATCCTCATCGATGCGCTGACCCTGGCGCTGGGCGGACGCGGCGACGCCAGCGTCGTGCGTGAAGGGGCGGCCAAGGCCGACATCACGGCCGATTTCTCCGTCAGCGAGGTGGCGCAGGCATGGCTGGTGGCCAACGAATTCGCCAATGACGACGGCGGTGCCTTGCTGCGTCGCGTGATCGACAACGCGGGCCGCTCGAAAGCGTATATCAACGGCATCCCCGCCACGGCCGCGCAGCTGCGCGAACTGGGCGACATGCTGGTCGACATCCACGGCCAGCACGCGCACCAGTCGCTGCTGAAAAGCGAAGCGCAGCGGGCGCTGCTCGACGGCCAGGCGACGGCGCGCGAAGCGGGCGCGGAGCAGGATGCGCGGCAGGTGGCGGCGCTGCACAAGCGCTGGCGCGCCCTCGTGCGCCAGCGCGAAGAATTCGAAACGAATGCCGCCAACGTGCTGTACGAGCGCGAACGCCTGGAATGGCAGGTGGGCGAGCTGGAAAAACTGGCCGCCAAGCCCGGCGAATGGACGGACATCACGAACGAGCACAGCCGTCTGTCGCACGCGGCCAGCCTGCTGGAAGGCGCGCAGGAAGCCCTGTCCCTCATTTCCGAGTCGGAAGACCACCCCATCGTCTCGCAGCTGTCGGGCCTGAACCAGAAACTGGGCAAGCTCGTCTCCGTCGACGCGGAATTACAGCCCATCGTCGACCTGATCGAATCGTCGCGCATCCAGCTGCAGGAATCCGTGTATGCGCTGAACAACTACCTGGACCGCGTGGAGCTGGACCCGGAGCGGCTGCACCAGCTCGATGCGCGCATGGAAGCCATGCACAGCACGGCCCGCAAATTCCGCGTCACGCCGGAAGAGTTGCCTGAGGAACACGCCAAGCTGTCGGAAAAGCTGCAGCACCTGGCCGACGCTTCCGACATCGAAGGCTTGCTGCGCCAGGAAGCGAAGATCGAGGCGGAATACCGCAGCGTCGCCGAGCGCCTGTCCGCCACGCGCCAAGCCGCCGCACTGGAGCTGGGGCAGGCCGTCACGCGGGCCATGCAGGAACTGAGCATGACGGGCGGCAGTTTCGAGATTGCCCTGAACCCGTGCGAACCGGCCGCCCATGGCCTGGAGCAGGTGGAATTTCTCGTTGCCGGCCACGCGGGCACGGCGCCCCGTTCGCTGGCGAAAGTGGCGTCCGGCGGCGAGCTGGCGCGCATCGCGCTGGCCATCTCCGTCATCACCTCGCACGCCACCACCACGCCGACCCTGATCTTCGACGAGGTCGACAGCGGCATCGGCGGCGCCGTCGCGGAAGTGGTGGGCCGCCTGCTGAAGCGCCTGGGACAAGGGCGGCAAGTGCTGTGCGTGACCCACTTGCCGCAAGTGGCCAGCCAGGCGAATCAACATTTTCAGGTGGCAAAAAGCACCCTGGATAACGGCAAGACGGCTTCGCGCATCGACATGCTCGACGCCAAGGCCCGGGTGGAAGAAGTGGCGCGCATGCTGGGCGGCCTGGAAATCACGGCCACCACGCGCAAGCATGCACGCGAGCTGCTGGCGATTTAAACGCAGGCGTAAATCCGGGGTCAGACCCCCGGATGCGTTAGCGCTGAGCTTGATGTTGGCGGCATCGAGGATCTGACCCTGTACCGGCGTTGACGTAATGAAACTATAATGGCTGGCTATCTGTCCACCGTCATCAAAGAGCCTTCATGTCATTTCAAACAGAACCTCCGTACACGCATGGCAGCATCGACCGCAGCGCCGTGGTGCTGGTCAACCTGGGCACGCCCGATGCGCCGACGTCGTCGGCCGTGCGGCGCTATCTGAAGCAGTTCCTGTCGGACCCGCGCGTGGTGGAAATTCCCCGCATTGTCTGGTGGTGCATCCTGCACCTGATCATTTTGCCGTTTCGCTCCGGCCAGTCGGCGAAGAAATACGCGTCCATCTGGACGCGCGAAGGCTCGCCCCTGAAAGTGCACACGCACAAGCAGGCGAAATTGCTGGCCGGCGCACTGGCCGAACGGGGCCACGATGGCGTGACGGTGGCCATGGCCATGCGCTACGGTTCGCCTTCCTTGCCCGAGGTGCTGGCCCAGCTGAAAAGCGAGGGTTGCGAGCGCATCGCCATCCTGCCCGCCTATCCGCAATACTCGGGCACGACGACGGGTTCCATCTACGACGCCGTGTTTGCCCATTACGCGACGGTGCGCAATGTGCCGGAATTGCGTTTTATTAAGCAGTACCACGAACACGACACGTATATCGACGCCTTGCGCGATTCCGTGCTGAACCATTGGGAAGCGCATGGCCGGCCGGAAAAACTGGTGATGAGCTTTCACGGCGTGCCCAAGCGCACCTTGCTGCTGGGCGACCCGTATCACTGCCAGTGCCTGAAAACGGCGCGCCTGCTGGCGGAAAAGTTGAAATTAACTAAAGAGCAATATGTGGTGACCTTCCAGTCCCGCTTCGGCAAGGCCGAATGGCTGCAGCCGTACACGGCGCCCACCCTGGTGGCGCTGGCCCAGCAGGGCGTCAAGCGCGTCGACCTGCTGTGCCCGGGCTTTACCAGCGACTGCCTGGAAACCCTGGAAGAAATCGCCATGGAAGCGAAGCACGATTTCGAGGCGGCGGGCGGCCAGCATTTCCATTACATCGCTTGCCTGAATGAAACGCCCAAGTGGATCGCGGGCCTGGCAGAAATCGCTGAACAGCACATGATTGGCTGGCCCACGATGAAGACGGCGGCGCAGCGGGCGGCCGACAAGCACGAGGGCGAGCAGGCCCGCGCGGCGGCCCTGGCGCTGGGGGCGGCGAATTAGAAAAAGTATCTATTTTGCAATGATGGGCCGCGCTTGCGCGGCTTTGTCGTTTCTGGCGTGGACGGATGGTTTGCCAAGTAGCAACATCGTCAGTGGCAATCGCCTTGGCGGGGCTGGTAGAATGCCGGCTTTGCTGGGGATGCCGGCTGTATCCGGGGGAGCACGCTCCATAGGGCGCGCACGGCTCGCCGCCCGAAATGGGAAGCGATTTGTAATAAGCTGTAACATTGGCTGACGTAAACCTTGGCGTTCGCGCGCGTACCCCTTGAAACAGTAGGATATAGCCCCATCTGCCGGTTAGTGTTGTAAAGATGTATAGACTAACTTATTTAAGCCATTGATTGTAGGAGCTTTCTAGATGCAAGATCAGGAAAACCAAGCCGTACCTAATCCGCAAGCGGACGCCGCGACGACTGCGCCATCGACTCCCGCAGAGCCTACTTTGGAAGAGCAGCTGGCGAGTACCGAAGCGCGTCTGGCAGAAATGCACGATGCCTTCATGCGCGCCAAGGCCGATGGCGAAAATATCCGCCGCCGCGCGCAGGAAGATGTTGCTAAAGCGCATAAATTCGCAGTGGAAAGCTTTGCCGAAGCCATGGTGCCGGTGAAAGACAGCCTGGAAACGGCGCTGACGGTGGAAGCACCGACGATCGAGTCGCTGAAAGAAGGCGTCGAGATGACCTTGAAGCAATTGAGCGCCGCGTTCGAGCGCAACCGCCTGGTGGAAGTGCTGCCAGCGCAGGGCGAGAAGCTCGATCCGATGAAACACCAGGCCGTTGCCGTGGTGCCAGCGGATCAGGAAGCCAATACCATCGTGTCAGTCTTGCAAAAGGGCTATATGATTGCGGACCGCCTGTTGCGTCCAGCCATTGTGACTACCGCGCAAGCAAAATAATCAGAGGGCGGCATCAAGCAAGCCTTGAAACCATGCCGCTTTGCCACATATAAGAACCATCTGAAATCTAGCAAATAAAAGGAAAAAAATCATGGGTAGAATTATCGGTATCGATCTGGGAACCACGAATTCCTGCGTTTCCATCATGGAAAATGGTCAACCAAAGGTAATCGAAAACGCTGAAGGCGCACGCACGACGCCATCGATTATTGCTTATCAAGAAGATGGCGAAATTCTCGTCGGCGCGCCGGCGAAACGCCAGGCCGTGACCAATCCGAAAAACACGCTGTTCGCAGTGAAGCGTTTGATCGGTCGCAAGTTCGACGAAAAAGAAGTCCAAAAAGACATCGCGCTGATGCCGTACCAAATCATGAAAGCCGACAACGGCGATGCATGGATCGGCGTACGCGACAAAAAACTGGCGCCACCGCAAATTTCGGCGGAAGTACTGCGCAAGATGAAGAAAACGGCAGAAGACTACCTCGGTGAAGAAGTCACCGAAGCCGTCATCACCGTGCCTGCGTACTTCAACGACTCGCAGCGCCAGGCTACCAAGGATGCCGGCCGCATCGCCGGTCTGGACGTCAAGCGCATCATCAACGAGCCAACCGCGGCAGCGCTGGCGTTCGGCCTGGACAAGGCTGAAAAAGGCGACCGTAAAATCGCCGTGTATGACTTGGGTGGCGGTACGTTCGACGTGTCGATCATCGAAATCGCTGATGTTGATGGTGAGAAACAATTTGAAGTGCTGTCGACCAACGGCGACACCTTCCTGGGCGGCGAAGACTTCGACCAGCGCATCATCGATTACATCATCGACGAGTTCAAGAAGATCAACGGCATCGACCTGAAAAAAGATCCGATCGCCCTGCAGCGCATCAAGGCTTCGGCCGAGCGCGCGAAGATCGAGTTGTCGTCGTCGCAACAGACCGAGATCAACGAGCCGTACATCGCCATGGCAAATGGCGCACCGGTCCACTTGAACCTGAAGATGACCCGCGCCAAGCTGGAGTCGCTGGTGGAAGAGCTGATCACGGCCACGATGGAACCTTGCCGCACCGCTATCAAAGATGCTGGCGTGAAAGTGTCGGACATCGATGACATCATCCTGGTCGGCGGCATGACCCGTATGCCGAAGGTGCAGGAAAAAGTGAAGGAATTCTTCGGCAAGGACCCACGCAAGGACGTGAATCCGGACGAAGCCGTCGCCGTGGGCGCAGCGATTCAAGGTTCGGTCCTGTCGGGCGAACGCAAGGACTTGCTGTTGCTGGACGTCACTCCTCTGTCCCTGGGCATCGAAACCCTGGGCGGCGTGATGACCAAGATGATCCACAAAAACACGACGATTCCGACCAAGTTCAGCCAAGTCTTCTCGACGGCCGACGACAATCAGCCTGCGGTGACCATCAAGGTCTTCCAGGGTGAGCGCGAAATCGCCGCCGGCAACAAGGGTCTGGGCGAATTCAATCTGGAAGGCATCCCGCCAGCAGCACGCGGCACGCCACAGATCGAAGTGACCTTCGACATCGACGCCAACGGTATCTTGCATGTCGGCGCGAAAGACAAGGCCACCGGCAAGGAAAACAAGATCACGATCAAGGCCAATTCCGGCTTGACCGAGGCGGAAATCCAGAAGATGGTGAAAGACGCCGAGTTGAACGCGGAAGAAGACAAGAAGGTCAAAGAATTGGCCGAGTCGCGCAACCAGGCCGATGCTCTGGTACACTCGACCCGGAAATCCTTGACCGAATACGGCGACAAGCTGGAAGCGGGCGAGAAAGAGAAGATCGAAGCGGCAATCACCGACCTGGAAGCAAGCATCAAGGCCGGCGACAAGGCTGAGATCGACGCCAAGGTGGAAGCACTGTCGAGCGCATCGCAGAAAATGGGCGAAAAAATGTATGCCGACATGCAAGCGCAGCAAGCTGCCGGCGGCGCGGAAGGTGCACAGCAAGCTGCTGGCGCATCGGACGCAGGCGCCAAGCAAGATGACGTTGTCGACGCTGACTTCAAAGAAGTCAAAGACAGCAAGTAATTGTCTTGCGCTCCCATGAACTGGGGGCAGCCGGGCTGAACGCTACATCGCGGGATTAGCCGCGAAGACCGGCCGAGCCGAGTCGTTGCCCAGTGCAGCACTCGACTCGGCTTTTTCGTGTAATTTTTACATCAGTAGATAGACTGCAAGGTGCCGACAACATGGCAAAGCGTGATTTTTACGAGACACTCGGTGTCGCAAAAAATGCTTCGGAAGAAGAGATCAAAAAGTCTTACCGTAAACTGGCGATGAAATACCATCCGGACCGCAATCCGGATAGCAAGGAATCGGAAGAAAAGTTTAAGGAAGTCAAAGAAGCCTACGAGATGCTGACCAATCCGGAAAAGCGCGATGCGTATGACCGTTACGGTCACGCCGGCGTGGACCCGAACATGGGCGGCGGCGGTGGCTTCGGCGGCGGTGCTGGCGGCTTTGCCGACAGCTTCGGCGATATCTTCGGCGACATCTTTGGCGGTGGCGGTGGACGTAGCCGCAATGCCGGTCCACAGGTGTACCGTGGCGCCGATTTGCGTTACAACCTGGAAATTACACTGGAGCAAGCTGCGCACGGCTTCGACACGACCATCCGCGTGCCGAGCTGGGACAAGTGCGATACGTGTCACGGCAGCGGCGCCAAGCCAGGCACGTCGCCGACCACCTGCGGTACCTGCGGTGGCCACGGCCAGGTGCGCATGCAGCAAGGTTTCTTCAGCATCCAGCAAACCTGCCCGAAATGCCATGGCAGCGGCAAGGTCATCACCGACCCCTGCACGCCATGCGGCGGCGCCGGTCGCATCAAGCGCAACAAGACGCTGGAAGTGAAGATTCCAGTCGGCATCGACAACGGCATGCGTATCCGTTCGTCCGGCAACGGCGAACCGGGCACGAATGGCGGTCCGTCGGGCGACCTGTATGTGGAAATCCACATCAAGCCGCACGCCGTGTTCCAGCGCGAAGGCGACGACCTGCATTGCGAAATGCCGATTTCGTTCACCAAGGCAGCATTGGGCGGTGAAATCGAAGTGCCTACCCTGAACGGCAAGGTGTCGTTCACGATCCCGGAAGGTACCCAGTCGGGCAAGACCTTCCGCCTGAAAGGCAAGGGCATCAAGGGCGTGCGCTCCGGTTACGCGGGCGACCTGTTCTGCCACGTGGCCATCGAAACACCCGTCAAACTGACGGAAAAACAGAAAGACCTGCTGCGGGAGTTCGAGAAATCGACGACCGAGGGCGGTGCCAAGCACAGCCCGCAGAGCAAGACCTGGAAAGACAAGGTCAAGGATTTTTTTGAATAAGCACACGTAATACCATACGCCGGGATGCTCACACATCCCGGCGTTTTTTTACCCAGGTTGCTTCAGCATCTGCGCGCATCGCACCCTAACACACGCGATCGGCGCGCTGTTCAACCGAAATTACCTCATGGGAGCGATATGACCGAACCGAAAAATGGCCTGGCCCTGGCGGAACTGCTGCAGCGTAACCGCCGCTGGGCCGACTCGATGGTGGCGAAAGACCCGAACTTCTTCAAGAACCTGGAAGCGCAAACCTCGCCCGAATACCTGTGGATCGGCTGTTCCGACAGCCGCGTTCCCGCCAACGAACTGCTGGGCATGGCGCCTGGCGACGTGTTTGTCCATCGCAATATCGCCAACGTGGTCGTGCATTCCGACCTGAACTGCCTTTCCGTCCTGCAATTTGCCGTGGACGTGCTGAAAGTCAAACATGTCATCATCGTCGGCCATTACGGCTGCAAGGGCGTGCATGCGGCCATGACGGGCACGCGCATCGGCCTGGTCGACAACTGGCTGCGTCACGTGCAGGACGTGGGCCAGAAGCACGAACGCTATCTGGGCGACGTGCTGACCAGCCGCCAGCGCGGCGACCGCCTGTGCGAACTGAACGTGGTGGAACAGGTCTTGAACGTGTGCCAGACCACCATCGTGCAGGATGCGTGGGAACGGGGCCAGGAACTCAGCGTCCACGGCTGGGTATATGGCTTGAAGGATGGCTTGCTGAACGACCTGGAAGTGACGGTCACGGCCGGCCACGAACTGGCGCCGCGCATGGCGGCCCGGCTGGCCCGCTACGAAGCGACGGCGTAAGCCACGCTGGCGCGGCGCTTACGGCGCGGCGCCTTCCAGGCGGTCCAGGTAGTCGGCCGCCTCCCGCACGCCCTCCTGCGCCGCCTGGCGCAGCCAGGTTTTAGCCTGGGGCAGATCCCGGGGCGTGCCGCGGCCTTCGGCCAGCGCCACGCCATAGTGGTAGCGCGCCAGCCGCGCGTAGGCGGCGTCATCATTCGTATGGGCGCCGCGCCGCATCAGCGCCGTCGCCTGCACCAGGTCCTTCGTCACGCCGATGCCCGTTTCATACAGCTGGGCGAGCCAAATCATCGAATACACATCATTCCAGCGCCGGATGCAGTCTTCAAAGATCGCCACGGCCGCCGCATGGTCACCCGTCTTGTCGGCCGCGTAGCCGTACAGACACTTGATGCGCTTGTCGCTGTGGACATAGGCCTTGTAGCTGAGATCGCCTTCATCCTGGCTATCCTGGGCCTGGGCGGGAGTGGCGAGCAGCAAGGCGAGCAAGAGGGCGACGGCGGGCATGGCGTTCCTGTCTGGGCGTTGAAAATGAATGGATAAGCAAGTTGCGTGCTAACCCGGTCCCGGGGCAAGCCGTGTCCTGGCGCATTGCGGCTGTACCATTGTGTGACAGGCGCCGTTGCTTGCTGGCGCAACGCCTTGCGCATATGGATATCGGAAATGCTTCGTTTGCAAGGCGCGCAGGCGGGCATACAGTGGACTTCCCCTGACTATTTGCGAATTCTTATGTCGGCCGTCCTGAAACCCGTGCTTTCCACCAGCCATTTCCGCATCGAAACGTTCGATGCCCCGCTCGGCGCGCAAGTGCTGGGGCTGGACCTGTCGCAGCCGCTGTCGCTGGGCGATTTCCAGCGCCTGCACCACGCCCACCTCGACCATCATGTGCTGGTGTTCCGCGCGCAGCACATCACGCCGCGGCAGCAGGTCGACTTCAGCCGCCGCTTCGGTCCCCTGCAAATCCACGTGCTGCGCCAGTTCCAGCTGCCATCGCAGCCGGAAGTGCTGATCATTTCGAACATCGTCGAGGATGGCCAGCCCATCGGCCTCGGAGACGCGGGCCATTTCTGGCATTCGGACCTGTCGTACAAGGAAGTACCCAGCCTCGGCTCCATGCTGCACGCGCAAGAGTTGCCGGACGAGGGCGGCGATACCGTATTTGCCAACATGCACCTGGCGTGGGAAAGCTTGCCGGCCGCGCTGCGCCATGCCGTGCGCGGCGCCCGTGCCGAACACAGCTATTTGAGCCAGTATGAGGAATTGCGCCGCCGTAATCCGTGGCGTCCCGCCCTGACCCAGGCGCAGATCGATGAAGTCAAGCCCGTCACCCATCCTGTCGTGCGCGTGCATCCGGAAACGGGACGCCGCGCCCTGTTCGTCAGCGAACACTTCACCACGCGCATCGTCGGCTTGCCCGACGATGAAAGCCGTGCCGTGCTCGACGAACTGTTTGCCCACAGCGTGCGCCCCGAGCACCTGTATGTGCACCGCTGGCAGCCGCACGACCTGGTGTTCTGGGACAACCGCTCCCTGATGCACCTGGCGACGGGTTGCCCTTCCGACCAGCGCCGCAAGTTGTATCGCACCACCATCGAAGGCGATGCGCCGTACTGATTTTGACTGTTGATTTAACCCAAGGAGTGTCCATGTTGCCGATCTTTACCTTTGCCCGCCCGCGCCGTCTTCTCGCCACTCTCGCCATGCTGTGCGCCGCAGGCATGGCGGCAAGCATGGCCCGGGCCGAAGGACAGATCCGCATCGCGGGCCAGCATGGCATCACCTTCTTGCTGCTCAATATTGCGCAGGAACAGAAACTGATCGAAAAGCATGGCAAGCAGCAGGGCGTCGATGTGAAAGTCGAGTGGATTACCCTGTCCGGCGGCCCGGCCATCAATGACGCTTTGTTGTCGGGCAATATCGATATCGCGGGCGCAGGCCTGGGGCCGCTGCTGACCATCTGGGACCGCACGAAAGGCCGGCAGAACGTGCGCGGCGTGGCCTCGCTGGGCAATTTTCCTTACTATTTGATCAGCAACAATCCCAAGGTAAAGACCCTGGCGGACTTCACGGACAAGGACCGCATCGCCTTGCCCGCCGTGTCCGTCTCCGTGCAGGCGCGCATCCTGCAGATGGCCGTGGCGAAACAGTGGGGCGACAAGGAGTTTGCCCGGCTCGACAAGATCACGCAAACCTTACCGCACCCGGACGCGGCCGCCGCCATCATCGCGGGCGGCACGGAACTGAGCGGCCACTTCGGTAACTCGCCGTTCCAGGAACAGGAACTGGCGCAAAATCCGAACGCGCACATCGTGCTCGATTCCTACACGGTGCAGGGCGGGCCCAGCTCGTCTACCCTGCTGTACGCGACGGAGAAATACCGCAAGGACAATCCGAAGACTTACCGCGCCTTCATTGCCGCCCTGGCGGAAGCGGCGCAATATGCAAGCAGCAACCCGCAGGGCGCAGCCGATATCTATATCAAGGTCAACAAGAGCAAGGTGGACCGCAATCTGCTGCTGAAAATCTTTGCCAATCCGCAAGTGCAATTCAAGATTGCCCCGCAAAATACCTATGGCCTGGCGCAGTTTTTGCACCGCGTGAGCGCCATCCGCAACCTGCCCGACAACTGGCGCGATTATTTCTTTGAAGACCCTGCCATCACCCAAGGGAGCTGACATGCACGCGCCCGCCTTTCACCTCGTACGTCCTCCGCTTACGGTAGAGCCATTGCTCAGCGTCAAGCATGTCAGCCTGGAATACCGGACGGAACAGCGCACCGTGCGCGCCACGCACGACGTCAGTTTCGACGTCTTCCGGGGCGACCGTTTCGTCTTGCTGGGCCCATCGGGCTGCGGCAAGTCGTCCCTGCTGAAAGCCGTGGCCGGCTTCATCGCGCCGCGCGCGGGCAGCATCGCCATGCAGGGCCAGCCCATCAGCAAGCCGGGGCCGGAGCGTGTCGTCGTGTTCCAGGAATTCGACCAGTTGCCGCCGTGGAAAACAGTGCTGGAAAACGTCATGTTCCCCCTGCTGGCCAGCAAGCGCCTGGACCGGCAGGCAGCCCGCGAGCGGGCTCATCACTGGATCGCCAAGGTGGGCCTGGCCGGTTTTGAAGATGCCCATCCGCATACCTTGTCGGGCGGCATGAAGCAGCGGGTGGCCATCGCCCGTGCCCTGGCCATGCAGCCGGAAGTGCTGCTGATGGACGAGCCGTTTGCCGCCCTCGATGCCTTGACGCGGCGCAAGATGCAGGAGGAGCTGAGCCGCTTGTGGGAAGAACTGCGTTTTACCCTCGTGTTCGTCACGCATTCCATCGAGGAAGCCCTGGTGGTGGGCAACCGCATCCTGCTGCTGTCGCCCCATCCGGGCCGGGTACGCGCCGAACTGAACAGCCATCAGTTCGGCTTGCACAGCGCGGGCAGCGCGGAATTCCAGGCTGCCAGCGGCCGCATCCACGGCTTGCTGTTCGAGGAGGATGCCGTGGCCGTCCCGCCGGCACAGGCGGCGCGCAGGGAGGCCGTATGAGCGTGTTGCTGGAGCCGCCCATCCGCCAGGAATTCGTGTATGCGGCGCCGCCGCCGGCCGGCGTGGCGGCAGAACGGCCGCTGTCGCGCTGGCAGCGCCTGGGCCAGCATGCGCTGTGGCGCAAGGCCTTCATTTTGCTTAGCCTCGCTTTGCTGTGGGAAGGCGCGGCGCGCTGGACGCACAACGATTTGCTCTTGCCCGGCCTCCTGCAGACGGCGCAGGCCTTTATCGATGGCATCGCCAGCGGCGAATTGCTCACGCGTACGGCCGCGTCCCTCATCGTCTTGCTGCAGGGCTACGCGGTGGGCGTGCTGGCCGCCTTCGTGCTGACCTTGCTGGCCGTCTCCAGCCGCCTGGGGCGCGACGTGCTGGAAACCTTGACGGCCATGCTCAATCCCTTGCCCGCCATCGCCCTGTTGCCGCTGGCCCTGCTGTGGTTCGGCCTGGGACGGGCCAGCTTGATCTTTGTCATCGTCCATTCCGTCATGTGGCCGCTGGCCTTGAACACGTACGCGGGCTTCCAGGGCGTGCCGGACACCCTGCGCATGGCGGGCCGCAACTATGGGCTGAGCGGCCTGCGCCTGGTGCTGCACATCCTCGTGCCGGGCGCCTTGCCGTCCATCGTCTCGGGCCTCAAGATCGGCTGGGCCTTTGCCTGGCGCACCCTGATCGCGGCCGAGCTGGTATTTGGCACCACGTCGGGGCAGGTCGGCCTGGGCTGGTACATCTTCCAGAACCGCAACGAGCTGTACACGGACAAGGTCTTCGCGGGCCTGGCGGCCGTCATCGTCATCGGCTTGCTGGTGGAAAACATCGGCTTTCGCAGCCTGGAGCGCGTGACCCTGAAACGCTGGGGCATGCAGCGATAGTGACTTGATGGTTATTTCAGCATCGTGCGCGCCGCCGCGATGATCTGCCGCGACAGCTGCTCCAGCCGTGGCGACTGTACCTTCCACGTGTGCCAGTACAGGGCCACGTCGGCCGGGGTCTTGGGCGTGAGCATTTCCACCAGTTCGCCATCCGTGTTCGCCTTCAGCAGCAGCTCGGGCACCATGCCGTAGCCGAGGCCATAGCGGATGGCGTTGAAGTGCGAGGTGGCACCGGGCACGTAGTGGCAGGGGTAAGCCCCTTCGGGCAAGCCCAGCGCCTCCTGCAGGTACGACGACTGCAGCGTGTCCTTGCGCGTGTAAGCGACGACGGGCGCCGTGCGCGCCGCCTTGCGCGTCAGGCCGTGCGGAAACCATTGCTGGCGGAACGCGGGCGTGGCCACCAGCCAGTAGCGCATCACGCCCAGCGGCTCGGCCGTGCAGCCGCGCATGGGTTTCGCTTCCGTGCTGATGCAGCCGATGGCCATGCCCGTCTCCAGCAAGGTATAGGTATGGTCCTGGTCTTCCACGGTCAGGTCCAGCAGCACGCGCTCGCGGATCAGCACTTCGGACAGGGCAGGGAAGAACCACGTGCCCATGGAATCGGCGTTCAGCGCCAGCACCAGGGTCAGCGGGGCATCCTGCTGCACCGCCAGTTCCGCTTCCAGGTCCGCCTCCAGCAGCTTGGCCCGTTTCAGGTACTGCATCAGGCGCTGGCCCATGCGCGTGGCGCGCGCGGGACGGCTGCGTACGATCAAGGCATTGCCCAGCTGGCTTTCCAGCGCCCGCACGCGCTGCGAAATGGCGGGCGAGGTCAGGTGCAGCTGCAGCGCCGCCTGCTCGAAGCTGCCCGTTTCGACGACGGCGCGGAACGCTTCCGTGTGCTTGGGATTCAGGTTCATGGTGCGCGCCTAACATAAGAAAAATTTATCAATACTAAATAATACTTACTTTTTATAAGGATAGGTGTGTTGCAGTGCACAATGCTTCTTTGATGGAGTGCCGCGCGCCCGCGCGGGGCCTCCTGGCAGCAAAGGAATGACCGATATGGAAACCCACGATACGGCGCACGGCAGTGAAAAAGACGGCGCGAAAGACGGTACGAAAGACAGCACCACCACTGCCACCACCCGCAAGCCGCCATCGACGCTGGCGCGCAATCTGAAATTCGGCCTGGGACTGACCCTGGGCCTGGGCTTGTCCGCCGCGCTGGCGGGCGGCTACTGGCTGCGCCAGGCATGGCAGGATTTGCCGCCGGTCGAACACCTGGCCCGGTACAAGCCCGCACTGCCGCTGCGGATACTCTCCAGCGAAGGCGAGTTGCTGGCCGAATACGGCGAAGAGCGCCGCGAATTCCTGCCCCTGAAGGAGATCCCGCTGCGCATGCGCCAGGCGCTGCTGGCCATCGAGGATGCGCGCTTCTACGAGCACGGCGCCGTCGATTTCTATGGCCTCACGCGCGCCACCCTGGCCAACGTCGTCACGGGCCACCACGCGCAGGGCGCCAGCACCATCACCATGCAGGTGGCGCGCGACTTCTTCCTGTCGCGCGAGAAGACCGTGCAGCGCAAGCTGACGGAGATGCTGCTCGCCTACAAGCTGGAACAGCACTACGGCAAGGACAAGCTGCTGGAGCTGTACATGAACCAGATCTACCTGGGCGAGCGCTCCTACGGCTTTTCCGCCGCTTCGAACATCTATTTTGACAAGCCCCTGGCCGAGGTCAGCATCGCCGAAGCGGCCATGCTGGCCGGTTTGCCGAAGGCGCCGTCGGCCTACAACCCCGTCGCCAATCCGCAGCGCGCCACCGTGCGCCAGCATTACATCCTGCAGCGCATGCGCGAACTCGGCTACATCACGCCGGCCGAATACGATGCCGCCGTGGCGGAAAAGCTGGCCCTGAACAAGGACCGCAACAGTTCCGTGCATGCGGCCGCGTATGCGGTGGAAGAAGCGCGCCAGCTGATTGTGCAAAGCTACCCGGAAGGCGCCTACAGCATGGGCCTGGACGTGACGACCACCATCCGCATGGCGCCGCAGCGGGCGGCCGACAAGGCGCTGCGCGACGGCTTGCTGAACGCGCAGGCGCGGCGCGGCTACCGCGGCCCGGAAGCGCGCCTGGCCGCTTCGCAAGACAGCGTGGCGCGCCAGCTGGCCGCCTATCCGGACAGCGGCGAACTGCGCGCCGCCCTGGTGCGCAAGGTGGCGGCCAGCGGCGCGCGCCAGGTCACGGCGCAGCTGCGCAATGGCGACGAGATCGTGCTCATGGCCTCGGATGTGCGCCTGGGCGGCAAGCTGCAATGGGAGGGCAAGCGCGCCATCGTCGAGGGCAGCGTGATCCGCGTGGTGCACGATGCGGCAAAAAACCGTTGGCTGGTGAGCCAGCTGCCCGAGATGGAAGGCGCGCTCATTTCCGTCGACGCGCACAGCGGCGAAATTGTCGCCATGGCGGGCGGCTTCGATTTCTACCGCAACCACTACAACCACGCCACGCAAGCTTACCGCCAGCCCGGTTCCAGCTTCAAGCCCTTCGTGTATTCGGCGGCGCTGGAGAAGGGCTACTTCCCCGGCACGGCCGTGGATGACACGCAGCGCTTGCTGCTGCCGCAGGAAACGGGCGCGCAGCCGTGGCGTCCGCGCAATTACGGCAACAACTATGAAGGCTTCATCAGCGTGCGGCGGGGCCTGGTGCGCTCGAAAAACCTGGTGGCCGTCAGCCTCATGCAGGCGGCCGGCCCTGGCTACGTGCAGCATTACGCGACGCGCTTCGGCTTCGAGGGCGCGCGCAATCCCGTCTCCCTGCCGCTGGCGCTGGGTGCGGGCGCCGTCACGCCGCTGCAGCTGGCGCAGTCGTACTCGGTGTTCGCCAACGGCGGCATGCAGATGCCGCCGAAACTGATCAAGGAAGTGCGCAGCCGCAGCGGCGCCGTGCTGTTCAGCGATGCGGCGCCACGCGCCAAAGGCGAGCCGGCGCCTGGCACGCAGGTCATCTCCACGCGCAATGCCTACGTCATGGACAGCATGCTGCGCGACGTCGTCAAGAGCGGCACGGGGCGCGGCGCGCTGGCGCTGGGGCGCGGTGACGCGGCCGGCAAGACGGGTACCTCGAACAATGCGTATGACGCCTGGTTCGCTGGCTATTCCTCCGGCCTCGTCTCCGTCGTGTGGCTGGGCTATGACCAGCCGAAAAGCCTGGGCAACGCCACGGGCGGCACCCTGGCGCTGCCCGTCTGGCGCGACTACATGCAGGTGGCCGTGCAGGGCCGCCGCGAACAGGTGCTGGCCGAACCGCCAGGCCTGGCCCTGCTCGACGGCGACTATGTGTACGCCGAATACCTGGCCGGCGACTGCCTGAAGGATAACTTTGCCTTTATCCACAGCAGCATCAGCTGCGGCAGCGGCAGTGCGGATACGCGCATGGCGCACGGTGATGCTGGCGCTGGCGGCAACGGCGGCTCCGGCGCAACCACGAGCGAGGCGCGCACCTTGAGCGAAGCACGCGAGCGCGAACAAATTCTCAAATCATTTTCGGAAGAGTAAGACCATGCTGTTATATACGATTTACCTGGTGGCGATCGTCGCCGAAGCGATGTCCGGCGCCATCATGGGCATGCGGCGCGGCATGGACCTGTTTGGCATCTGCATGATCGGCACCGTCACGGCGCTCGGCGGCGGCACCATCCGCGACGTGCTGCTGGGGCACTACCCGCTGGGCTGGATCGCGCATCCCGAATACCTGCTGTTTACGGTGGGCGCGGCCGTCGTCACGGCCGTGGTGGCGCGCTATCTGCACCATCTGCGCACGGTGTTCCTGCTGGTCGACGGCCTGGGGCTGGTGGCGTTTTGCGTGATCGGCTGCGACATCGCCATGTCGGCCAAGATGCACCCGGCCATCGTCGTGCTGGCGGGAATGATCACGGGCGTCTTTGGCGGCCTGCTGCGCGATATCCTGTGTAACCAGATTCCGCTGGTGCTGCAGCGCGAAGTATATGCCACCGTGGCCCTGTTTACGGGCAGCCTGTATGTCGGCCTGCTGTACTTCAAGGTTGACAGCTCGGTGGCGCAGCTGGCCTCCATCGGTGCCGGCTTCCTGTTCCGTTTCCTGGCCCTGCACTTCGAGTGGCGCCTGCCGAATTTTAACGGCGACCGCATACGGGGTTTCGAATAGGAGGAATGCGGCGTGACATTTTTCACGCGCGCTTAACCCCTTTTTCTCCGCTGCCGCGTTTCATGTTGGACACCCTAGCCAACCGGAGAAGAAGCGATGTCCAGCGCCCTCAAGATCACCGTGATACTGTCCCTGCTGCTGTCGGCAGGCAGCCATGCCGCCGGGACGGCGCCGCGCAAGACCCTGGCGCCGTTTGCCAGCGAGCAGGCGCTGGGCAGCTACCTGCAGCAGTTGCAGGCGCGCCAGGAGGCGCTGCTGCTGAAGCAGCAGAAACTGCAGCGCGCCACGGCGCAGTACATGGCGGCGCCGCCGGCACCGCCAGCCGCGCCCGCGCCGATGGCTGAAGCGGCGGCGAAATCGGTGGATGCTGCCGAGTCGGTCACCAACGTGCAGACGGCGGGCGTGGACGAAGGGGGCATCGTCAAGCTGCATGGCAAGCACCTGGTGATGCTCCGGCGCGGCAAGCTGTTTACCGTGCAGGTGGGGGGCAATGCCCTGCAGCCCGTGTCTTCGCTCGACGCGTTCGCGCCGGGCAGCGACCCGTCGGGCAGCTGGTATGACGAGATGCTGATCGATGGCGACACGGTGGTGGTGATCGGCTACAGCTACAGCCGGGGCGGCACGGAGATCGGCCTGTTCGACATCCACGCGGACGGCAAGCTGGCTTACCGTTCCACCTACCACCTGCGCTCGAATGATTACTACTCTTCGCGCAATTACGCCAGCCGCCTGATCGGCAGCAAGCTGGTGTTTTACTCTCCCTTGTCGCTCGATTTACGCCGGGGCGACCCGTTCGGCGGTTTTCCCGCCCTGCGTCGCTGGCGCCCTGACGCCGTGCCATCGGACTTCAAGCGTATCGCCCCGGCCACGCGCATCTACCGCACCGACGACGAGCCGGAAGCGGGCAACGGCGTGACCCTGCACACGGTCACCGTGTGCGACCTGGCGCAGCGCGACATGCGCTGCGAAGCGACGGCCGTGCTGGGGCCGCGCGGCCGCGTGTTCTACGTCTCCGGCCAGTCCGTCTACGTGTGGACCACGCGCCGTGGCAGCGATTCGGGAGTGTTCCGCATCCCGCTCGACGGCACGGCGCCCAGCGCCCTGAAGGTAGCGGGTGCCCCCGTCGACCAGTTCTCCTTCCTGGAAAGCGCTGACGGCCACCTGAACGTGCTGCTGCGCGCCGAAGGCCAGGGCGACGCCATGTGGGATGGCGCGCGGGGGCGGGGCGACATGGCCCTGCTGCGCGTGCCGCTGGCGTCGTTTTCCGATGGCCGCGACAGCGCGCCGGCCGGCAGCTACCAGCCGCTGCCCGGCGGTGGCGGCTATGGACTGCAGAACCGCTATGTGGGGCCGTATCTGTTGTACGGCAATCCGGGCAATGCCGGGCGCCGCAAGGCCGACCAGGCGTGGCCGCGCCAGCCCCTGTACGCCGTGCGCTGGGCCGATGCGGGCGGCAGCGTGCAAGCCTTGTCCCTGCCGCACGGCGTGGAACGCATCGAAGCGCTGGGCAATGATGCCGTGGTGATCGGCGCGCAGGGCAGGGATCTGCATTTCAGCAGCATCCGCCTGGGGGCGCAGGCGGCGATTGCCACGCGCTATGTCCGCGCCGATGCGGCGCAGGGCGAAGCGCGCAGCCACGGTTTTTTCTACAAACCGCAAACGGCTGGCGAAGGCGTGATCGGCCTGCCCATCCTGGGCGCGGACGAGCGGCCAGGCTTGAACAAGTCATCGGCGTCCGTCCTCTATCTGCGCAACAGCGGCCTGACATTGACGGAGCTGGGCGCGCTGGCCGCGCGGCCCGGACAGCCCCTGGACGACGGCTGCCGCGCGTCCTGCGTGGACTGGTATGGCAATGCGCGGCCCCTGTTCCTGCAGTGCCGGGTTTTCGCCTTGCTCGGCTATGAATTGGTGGAAGGGGCACTCAAGGACGGGCAGATCCGCGAAGTGCGCCGCATCAGCTATGCGCCCACTTTACGCTGAAGGCGCAGGGAAATTGTCGCTGCCGCGTAGTTCGGCTACACTGGTCCGCATGCCCGACACTTTACTGACCGCCACGGATGAAGAGCTGATGCTGCGCTACGGCGCCGGCGATCTGCCGTCGTTTCGCGAATTGTACCGGCGCCATAGCCAGGGTCTGTACCGCTTCGTGGCCTGGCGCGCGCCGCGCCGCGCGTGGGTCGACGAGATCGTGCAGGACGCATGGGCCAGCCTGCACGCGGCGCGCGCCGGCTACCAGCCCCAATCGGCGTTTCGCACCTATCTGTACCAGATCGCGCGCAACCGCCTGATCGACTTGCTGCGCCAGCGTCAGGGACAGGAACACGACGAAACAGGTGAACTGGCGGACGAAATCGCCTCGCCGCAGCAGTCGCTGGAGCAGAAGCAGCAGCACGCGCGGCTGCATGCGGCCATCGCCGCGCTGCCGGTAGAACAAAAGGAGGCGCTGGTGCTGCAGCAGTTCAGCGGCATGAGCATCCAGGATATCGCCGTGGTGACGGGGGCGGAAGCGGAAACCGTCAAGAGCCGGCTGCGCTACGCCATGCAGAAATTGCGCGCCCAGCTCGATGGCGCGCCAGGCACGGGAGGGCAGGCATGACTACGCACGACGAACACCAGAATCACGCACCCGAGGACGCGGAGTTGAACGCGTTGCTGGCCAGTCTGCCGCAGCCTGCGCCATCGAGCGCGCTGGACGCGGCCATCCTCGCCGACGCGGAAAAAGCCTTGCGCCAGCCGGCAGCGGCCAACGACAATGCCGACGGCGTACTGCGCACCCTGCCGGTAAAAAAGACGCCCGACTATCTGCAGCGCTGGCGCATTCCGCTGGGGCTGGCCGCGGCCGTGCTGTTGACGGTGAACCTGATCGGCGTGGACTGGTTCGGTTCGAAGCCGGCGCAATTTCCCGTGGTCGGCGAACCTGCCATGCCGGAGGTGATGCCCGCGCCTGCTGTCACGGCATCTGCCCCGCCGCTGGCCGCTGAAGCGGCGCCGCAGCCAGCATCCCAGCCAGCATCCCAGCCAGCACCGTTGCCCGCGGCGCCTGCACCGCGCGCGCTGGCCAAGATGGCGCCCAGTCCGCCGGTGCAGGCCGAGCCGTCGCCGGCGCCTGCCTTGCGACCGGAGCCCCGGCTGACGGCGACGGTACCCTTTGCTCCTCCTGCACCGCCGCCCCCGCCGGCGCCTGCTGCGGCGATGGAGCAGCCCATGCAGGCCGAATCGAGCCTGCAGCGCCAGGCGCCCGCGCAGCGCGCGCTGGCGATGCCCGCTCCCGTGGCGGCCCGCGCCGCGCCGCTGCCGCCACCGGCGAAATTGGATGCTTCCGTGTGGCTGGTGAAGATCGACGCCTTGCTCAAGGCGGGCGAAGGCGCGCTGGCGCAGGAGGAATGGACGGCCTTCCGGCAGGCGTATCCCGATTATCCGGTGGCCGAAGAGCTTCGGCACCGGCTGGAAAGGAAGTAGCGCAGGCTACACGATTCCCTTCTTGCGTTCCCACACGGCGCTGCCGACAAAAATGGCGGCGCACACCCACATCACGGCCGGCAGGGCGTTCACGCCCACCGATTGCATCAGCACGCCCGTCAGCAGGGGACCGCCGCCGCTGGTGACGCCCCAGGTGGCGTTGACGATGGCGCTGGCGCTGGTCAGCGACAACCCCGTAAACCGCTCGCCGCAGGCCACCAGCGCCAGCATGTAGATGCCGCCCGCCGCCGCGCCCAGCAACAGCAGCAGGGTCCACCACAGCCACGGCGTGCCGACGGCGAACGGCAGCAGCGGCAGCAGCAGGCAGACGGCCACGCCGCAGCCCGCATGCACCTTGGCGCGGCCGAAGCGGTCGGCCATCCAGCCCAGCGCAAACTGCAGGCCCGTGTCGCCCACCAGCACCACGGTGGCCGACAGCAGGGCCAGGTCCGTGCCGATGCCGTGCTCCATCGCGTACAGGGGCAGCAGGCTCAATGCCAGGGTGTCGAACAGGGCGAAGAAAGCGGCGCCCAGCACGATCATCGGCATGCGCGGCAGGATCAAGGTCCATTTCACGCCGTGTTCTTCCGGCTCCCGTTCCGGGCCGCTGTTCGAGATCAGCATCAGGCCCGGCACGGCCAGCAGGAACAGCAGGCCGCAGGCGGCGAAGCTCCAGCTGATCTTGTCGTTGAACAGCGCCACGAGGGCAGGGCCGATCAGCTGGAAAAACGTAAAGCTGGTGGTGTACATGGCCACCACCCTGCCCCGTGAATTGTCGGGTGCCAGACGGTTGACCCACGCCTCGCCGATGGTAAACAGCACGCCCATGGCACCGCCGAACAGGAAGCGCAGCACGCTCCACGCCAGCAGGTGGTCGGTGAACTGCATGGCGACCGTCGCCAGCGAGGCCACCCAGACGGCGCCCAGCATGGTGGCACGCGCGCCGAAGCGTCCCACCCAGCCCGAGACGAAAGGCGAGGCGGCCAGGATGCCCAGGGCGCTGACGGCCGTGATCATGCCGATGATATCCGTGCCCACGCCGCGCTGGTGCAGGGTCAGTGCGGTGAGCGGCATGGTGGCGCCCAGGCCCAGTCCCACGACGCCGATGCTGACGACGAGGGCGAAGAAATCGCGCCATGGCATGTGCTTCATGCCTGCCTCCGCGTGGGAGAAAACAGGGCCGGGGTGGTGGGGAAGTGGTGTGGGTGCATGTGAAAAAGGGGGACTTTGCCTGCGGCGCTGGCGTTTGGCGCCGGACGGGCATATGATGATTTAATAAAGGCAATATGGCAAAGCCGTAGTGTAGGCGATGTGTGCCACCGCTGGCCACGCTCATCCGTGTGGCCGCTGCCTGCGGCTGTGCTGTACAGTGAAGCGAGCGGCAGTGCTGTCATGGCGCTGTCATTGGATCGTCACGCCAGCGAGGTAGCACTCTATGCGCCGTCCCATCGTTCTCGTCCCCGCCTGCCAGCGTCAGCTCGGCAGCCACGCCTGGCACATGGCGCAGGACAAATACCTGCACGCCGTGCTGCACGGCGCCGGCTGCATGCCGTTGCTGCTGCCCGCTTTTGGGGCGGAGGCGGACCTGGAAGCGGCGCTGCAAGTGGCCGACGGCGTCATGCTCACCGGCTCCGCCTCGAACGTCGATGCGCGCCTGTAT
This sequence comes from Janthinobacterium sp., assembly GCF_009923995.1. Taxonomy (GTDB): domain Bacteria; phylum Pseudomonadota; class Gammaproteobacteria; order Burkholderiales; family Burkholderiaceae_D; genus Janthinobacterium. Next base: position 141,458 of record NZ_RFSK01000002.1, read on the forward strand.
GGCGAAGACATCTTGTTTCCCGACCTGCCGCAGGACCCCGCGCGCGACGCCACCACCTTGCCCCTGATCCGCGCCGCGCTGGCGCGCCAGCTGCCCCTGCTGGCCATCTGCCGCGGCTTCCAGGAAGTCAACGTGGCCCTGGGCGGCAGCCTGCACCAGGCCGTGCACGCCGTGCCGGGCATGATGGATCACCGCGAAAACGTGCTCGATCCCCTGGCGCGCCAGTATGCGCCTGCGCACCGCATCCGCTTGACACCGGAAGGCCTGCTGTCCCGATTGCTGGGCGGCGAGAGCGAGATGCTGGTCAACTCCCTGCATGGCCAGGGCGTGGCGCGGCTGGCCGACGGCTTGCTGGTGGAAGCCCTGGCCGACGACGGCCTGGTGGAAGCGTATAGCGTGGCCAGCGCCGCCGGTTTTGCGCTGGCAGTGCAATGGCATCCCGAGTGGCAGGTGCAGGATAACCCGCAGTCGATGTGGCTCTTTGGCGCCTTTGGCCAGGCGTGCCGCGATTACCAGGAACAGCAGCACAGGAAGAAAGGATGACAGGCGCGCCGCACCGGCAGCACGCGGCGCTTGATGAAGAAAAGCACAAGACCAGCGAGAGGGAAACATGGCAATACGCGAAAATTTCACTTATACGGACATGGATTTGTGGCTCAATGAAAAGCGCGTCACGGAAATCGAATGCCTGGTCCCCGACCTGACGGGCGTGGCGCGGGGGAAGATCCTGCCGCGGGGGAAATTCACCCAGGAGCGCGGCATGCGCATCCCGGAAGCGGTGCTGGGCATGACGGTGACGGGCAATTACCCGGTCGACGATGGCGGCTATGACCGTGCCATTTCCAGCACCGACCGTGACATGATCTTGAAGGCCGATCCCACCACCATCACCATGGTGCCATGGGCCACCGACCCCACCGCGCAAGTCATCCACGACTGCTATTTTTCAGACGGCATGCTGGTCGATTTCGCGCCCCGCTCCGTCCTGCGGCGCGTGCTGAAACTGTATGCGGACAAGGGCTGGAAGCCCGTGGTGGCGCCCGAGCTGGAGTTCTACCTGACGGCAAAGAACAGCGACCCGGACCTGCCCCTGAAGCCGCCCATCGGGCGCAGCGGCCGGGCCGAGACGAGCCGCCAGGTGTACAGCATCGACGCCGTCAACGAGTTCGACCCGCTGTTCGAGGATATCTACGATTACTGCGAACTGATGAACCTGGACGTCGATACCTTGATCCACGAAATCGGCGCGGGGCAGATGGAAATCAACTTCCTGCACGGCGACCCGCTGGGCCTGGCCGACAAGGTGTTTTTCTTCAAGCGCACCTTGCGCGAAGCGGCCCTGAAACACGATATGTACGCCACCTTCATGGCCAAGCCCATGGCGGGCGAACCGGGTTCCGCCATGCACGTGCACCAGAGCGTCGTCGATGCGAAGACGGGCTTGAACATTTTCAGTAATGAAGACGGTTCCGCTGCGCCCATCTTCAAGCACTACATCGCGGGCCTGCAGCGCTACATGCCGTCGGCCATGGCCATCGTCGCACCCTACGTCAATTCCTACCGCCGCATCGTACGCCACACGGCCGCGCCCATCAACATCCAGTGGGGTCTGGATAACCGCACCGTGGGCTTCCGCGTGCCCGAGTCGGGCGTGCAGGACCGCCGCGTGGAAAACCGCATCATCGGCGCCGATGCGAATCCCTACCTGGCCCTGGCCGTGACCCTGGCCTGCGGCTACCTGGGCATGACGGAGCAGCTGGAGGCGACGCCGATGATGGTGGGCAGTGCCTACGACATGAAATTCGAGCTGCCGCAGGGCTTGCCCGAAGCCTTGCAGCTGCTGCGCGCGGAAGACAAGCTGCGCACGGTACTGGGCGAGCGCTTCATCGACGTGTATGCGGCCATCAAGGACCTCGAGCACCAGGAATTCATGACCGTCATCAGCCCGTGGGAGCGCGAACACTTGTTACTGCACGTTTAAAAGGAGCACGCATGAGTACATCCAACAATCCGCTGGCGCCGGGCGCCGCCCTGGTCGCCTCCGTGGCGCAGAAAAACGCGGCGCCGCAGGTGTACGACACGGCCGCCATCCAGCAGATGGACTCGGCCCACTACCTGCATCCGTTCACCGATTTCCAGGAACTGGCCAGCAAAGGCGCAAGGGTGATGGTGCGCGGCGATGGTGTCTACCTGTGGGATAGCCAGGGCAGGAAGATCGTCGACGGCATGTCGGGCCTGTGGTGCGTCAACGTGGGCTATGGCCGCACGTCGATCTCGCAAGCCGTGTACCGGCAAATGGAGACGCTGCCGTTCTATAACAGCTTCTTTGGCACGACCAATGTGCCGGCCGCGCAGCTGGCCGCCAAGCTGGCGCAGATCTCCCCGCCGCAGTTCCAGCACGTCTTTTTCACCAGTTCCGGCTCCGAGGGCAACGACACGAATGTGCGCATGGTGCGCCGCTACTGGGACATCCTTGGCCACAAGGAGCGCCACACCATCATCAGCCGCCACAACGCCTATCACGGCAGCACGGTGGCGGGGGCATCCCTGGGCGGCATGGATGGCATGCATGCGCAGGGCGGCCTGCCTATCCCCGGCATCGCGCATATCGGTCAGCCCAACTACCTGGAGTCGGGCCATGGTTTGAGTCCGGAAGCATTCGGCCTGAAGGCGGCCGGCTGGCTGGAAGACAAAATCCTCGAGATCGGCGCCGGCAAGGTGGCCGCCTTCATCGGCGAGCCGGTGCAGGGCGCCGGTGGCGTCATCATCCCGCCCTCGACCTACTGGCCCGAGATCCAGCGCATCTGCGACAAGTACGGCATTTTGCTCATCGCCGATGAAGTCATCTGCGGCTTCGGGCGGCTGGGGCGCTGGTTCGGCTCCGACCTGTTCGGCATCAAGCCCGACCTGATCACGTTTGCCAAGGGCGTCACTTCGGGTTATGTTCCCCTGGGCGGCGTGCTGGTGGGGGAGCGTGTCGCCAAGGTACTGATCGGGCAGGGCGGCGAGTTCACGCACGGTTTCACGTATTCCGGCCACCCCGTGGCCTGCGCGGCGGCGCTGGAAAATATCCGCATCATCGAGGAAGAGCAGCTGGTGGCCAGGGTGGCCGACGATACGGGGCCGTATCTGAAACAGTGCTTCGCCAGCCTGGGCGAGCATCCGCTGGTGGGCTACGCGGACAGCTGCGGCCTGGTCGCGGGCCTGAACCTGGTGCGCAAGAAGGGCGCCACCGTGCACGAGAACGAGCCGTTCGACGAGAGCTTCGGCGTGGGCATGATCTGCCGCGGCCACATGTTCGACAACGGCGTCATCATGCGCGCCGTGGGCGAACGCATGATCGTCGCCCCGCCGCTGGTCATGACGCGCACGCAGATCGACGAGATGGTGGGCTTGATACGGGTGTGCCTGGACAAGACGTATGCGGACGTGCAGGCGAAGGGCTGGGTGTAGCTTGTCGTTGCATCCAAACGCACACCCCGGGTTGGTGTCGGTTTTTGCCCAATTTTGCCGCCATCTGCGCATTTTTTGGACCGCAATGGCGGCAGTTCCGCTAAACTTCCATCTTGGCCGCTCCTACAGCGGCCAGTTTTTCATTTTGACACTCCTTACCCAAAGTACCCACATGACGATAGCAACACCCTTTGCTTCGGCCAGCGACACCCCAGCGCCTTTCTTGCTGATTGATCAACTGGTCAAGGAATTTGACGGCGTGCGCGCCGTCAATGATATTTCCGTGACGATCAACAAGGGCGAGATTTTTGCCTTGCTGGGCAGTTCCGGTTGCGGCAAGTCGACCCTGCTGCGCATGCTGGCCGGTTTCGAGACGCCGACGTCGGGCCGCATCGCCCTGGCGGGTAACAGCATCGTCGACGTGCCGCCGCACCAGCGCCCCATCAACATGATGTTCCAGTCGTACGCGCTGTTCCCTCACCTGTCCGTGTGGGACAACATCGCCTTCGGCCTGCGCCGCGATGGCTTGCCGAAGGCGGAAGTGGCGGCGCGGGTCGAGCAGATGCTGGCCCTGGTACAGCTGGGCCAGTACGCGAAGCGCAAGCCGCATCAGCTGTCGGGTGGCCAGCAGCAGCGCGTGGCGCTGGCGCGCAGCCTGGCCAAGCGGCCGCAGTTGCTGCTGCTCGACGAGCCCCTGGGCGCCCTCGATAAAAAACTGCGCGAACGCACGCAGATGGAACTGGTGAACATCATCGAGCAGGTGGGCGTCACTTGCGTGATGGTCACGCACGACCAGGACGAGGCCATGAGCATGGCCACGCGCATCGCCGTCATGAGCGAGGGGCGCATCCTGCAGGTTGGCGCGCCCGGCGAAATCTATGAAACGCCGAATTGCCGTTTCGTCGCCGATTTCATCGGCAGCGTCAACCTGTTCGATGGCTGCATCACGCAGGATGAACCCGACCACGTGGTGATCGCCACCCCTGACGGCGAGCACTATGTCTCGCACGGCATCACGGGCAACCTGGGCATGGATGTCTCGGTGGCCGTGCGCCCTGAAAAAATCGGCATCCAGGTCGAGCCGCCCGCTTTGGAAGAGCGCGCGTCGTCGGCGGAGCACGGCTACAACTGCGCCCAGGGCGTGATCGTCGCCATGGCGTATTTTGGCAATGAAACCAGCTACCACGTGCGCCTCGACAGCGGCACGGTGGTGAAAGTCTCGCGCACCAACGCGGCCCGCCACGACGCCGCGCGCCTCGAACGCGAGCAGCGCGTGTGGGTGTGGTGGGATGGCGCCGACATCGTCGTGCTGACCAGCTGAGGCCATCATGACGTCCCTTTTGCAATCGCTGCGCAGCCTTGTCGCCCTGCGCTGGCTCACCGGCCGCAACGCCGTCATCGCCGTGCCGGCGCTGTTCCTGACGGCCGCTTTCCTGGTCCCCTTCCTGATCGTGCTGCGTATCAGCCTGTCCGACATGGACACGGCGGGCAGCCCGTTCGGCGGCCTGCTGTCGTACGTCGACGGCATCGTCGTGCTGAAGGTGAAAGTCGCCAATTACCTGTTCATCGCCGCCGATGAGCTGTATCTGCTCACCTATCTCAGTTCATTGAAATACGCGGCGATCACCACGGCCATCTGCCTGTGCATCGGCTACCCGTTTGCCTACTTCATGGCGCGTGCCAAGCCATCCATCCGCCCCGTGCTGATGATGCTGGTGATGCTGCCGTTCTGGACTTCCTTCCTGCTGCGCGTGTACGCGTGGAAGGGCATCCTGGCCAATCACGGCCTGCTCAACGACCTGCTGCTGTCGCTGGGTGTCGTCAGCGAACCGCTGCACATGATGAATACCTCGTTCTCCCTGGTCGTCGGCATGGTGTACGCCTACCTGCCCTTCATGATCCTGCCCCTGTACGCCAACCTGGTCAAGATGGACATGCGCTTCCTGGAAGCGGCGGCCGACCTGGGCGCCACGCCCTTGCAGGCCTTCTGGCGCATCACCGTACCCCTGTCGAAGTCGGGCATCATCGCCGGTTCCATGCTGGTATTCATTCCGTCCGTGGGTGAATACGTGATTCCCGAGCTGCTGGGCGGCCCGGAAACGCTGATGATCGGCAGGGTACTGTGGGATGAATACTTCACGAACAACGACTGGGCCATGGCCTCGTCGGTGACGGTGCTGGTGATCCTGTTGATCCTCGTGCCGATGGCCATTTTTAACAAATACAAGACGGATCAGGGCGCGGAGAAACAAGCATGAACGGACGTAATTTCCTGCAGCGCTGGTTCGGGCGAGGCTGGCTCTCGCTGGGCTATCTGTTCCTCTACCTGCCCATCATCGTGCTGATCGTCTTCTCGTTCAACAGCTCCCGCCAGGACATGGTGTGGAGCGGCTTTTCGCTGCGCTGGTATCAGGAGCTGATGAGCGATGCGGAGATCATTTCCGGCTTTGGCCTGTCGCTGAAGATCGCCTTCATGTCGGCGACGTCTTCCGTCGTCCTCGGCACGTTTGCCGCTTTTGCCTTGAGCAGCTACCAGCGCTTCCGTGGCCGCACCGTCTTTTCCGCCATGGTCAGCGCGCCCTTGGTGATGCCGGAAGTGATCATCGGCCTGTCCCTGCTGCTGATGCTCGTGTCCATGCAAAAGGTCTTCGGTTTCCCCGAGCGGGGCGTGCTGACCATCTGGCTGGGCCACACCCTCTTGGGCATGGCGTATGCGGCCGTGGTGGTGCAGTCGCGCCTGCAGGAGATGAGCAAGTCCCTGGCCGAAGCGGCCATGGACCTGGGCTGCCGCGCACACCAGGTGTTCTTCCTCGTGACCCTGCCGAACATCACGCAGGCGCTGGCCTCGGCCTGGTTGCTGACGTTTACCCTGTCGCTCGACGACGTCGTGCTGTCGGCCTTCTTGTCCGGCCCCGGCTCGACGACCATGCCGCTGGTGATCTTTTCGCGTGCGCGCCTGGGCCTCGACCCGCGCGTGAACGCCATCGCCGCCCTGACCATCCTCGTCGTGACCATCGCCGTCATCGTGTATGCCGTGATGCTGGCGCGCGCCGACCGGCGCCGCCGCAGGCAGATGTCTGCGGCGTATGCGGCGGATCAGGAGTAAGCTGGCGTCTTCACCTTTGAGGAGACGACGATGACGGAAACCACCAGCTGGCATGCACGTGCCGCAGAGATCAAGATCGATGGCCGCGCCGTCATCGACGGCGCACGGGTAGGGGCCGTATCCGGCCAGACCTTCGACAAGCTGTCGCCCATCGACGGGCGTTCGCTGGGGGCGGTGGCGCGCTGCGATGGCGCGGACGTGGAGGCGGCCGTGCAGGCCGCCCGCGCCGCCTTCGACGACCGCCGCTGGGCGGGCAAGTCGCCCGCGCAGCGCAAGCGGATACTGATCAAGTTTGCCGACCTGGTGCAGCAGCACGGCCCCGAGCTGGCCCTGCTGGAAACCCTGGACATGGGCAAACCGATCAAATACAGCCAGAGCGTGGACGTGGGCGCCACGGCCAACTGCCTGCGCTGGTATGGCGAGGCGATCGACAAGGTCTACGATGAAATTGCGCCCACGCCCGCCAACAGCCTGGCGCTGATCACGCGCGAACCGGTGGGCGTCGTCGCCGCCATCGTACCGTGGAATTACCCGATGATCATGGCAGCGTGGAAGATCGCTCCCGCGCTCGCAGCCGGCAACAGCGTGATATTGAAACCGTCGGAAAAATCCCCGCTGACGGCCCTCCGCCTGGCCGATATCGCGCTGGAAGCGGGCGTGCCGAAAGGCGTCTTCAACGTGCTGCCTGGCTACGGCAACGAGGCGGGCGCCGCGCTGGCGCTGCACATGGATGTCGATTGCATCGGCTTCACGGGTTCCACGCGCACGGGAAAACTGATCGTGCAGATGGCGGGCCAGTCGAATTTGAAACGGGCCTGGACGGAACTGGGCGGCAAATCCGCCAACATCGTCTGCGCCGATTGCCCTGACCTGGACAAGGCCGTGGCGGCCGCCGTCGGTTCCATCTTCTTCAACCAGGGCGAAAGCTGCAATGCGCCGTCGCGCCTGTTCGTGGAAGAGTCGATCAAGGATGCGTTCATCGCCAAGGCGCTGGCCATGCTGCCCCGCTTCCAGCCTGGCGACCCGCTTGACGAAGCCACCGTCATGGGCGCCATCGTCGATGCCACGCAGATGCAAACCGTGATGGGCTATATCGCATCCGGCAAGCAGGAAGGCGCGCAGCTGCTGGGCGGCGGCGACGCCGTGCTCCTTGAGACGGGGGGCTACTACGTGCAGCCGACCATCTTCGGCGTGGATGCGGGCATGACGATTGCGCGCGAAGAGATCTTCGGGCCCGTCCTGTCCGTGCTGGGTTTTACGGATATCGCCGAGGCGGTGAAGCAGGCGAATGCCACGCCGTACGGCCTGCAGGCGGCCGTGTGGACGTCCGACATCACCAAGGCCATCCAGACGGCACGCGCCCTGCGCGCGGGCACCGTGCACGTCAACCAGTACGATGGCGATGACATCACCGTGCCTTTCGGCGGCTACAAGCAGTCAGGCAACGGGCGCGACAAGTCCCTGCACGCGCTGGACAAGTACACGGAGCTGAAGACGACGTGGATACAGGTGGGGTAGGACCGGGGTCAGACCCGTCGGGTCTGACCCCGATCAGAAGCAGTGTTCCAGCGCCGGGAAGCTGCCATCCTTGACGGCTTTCACATAGCCGGTGACGGCGTCGTCGATGCTGGCCGCGCCTTCCATGAAGTTGCGCACGAAGCGCGCCTTGCGGCCTGGGAACACGCCCAGCATGTCGTGCATGACGAGGACCTGGCCCGAACAATCGGGACCGGCGCCGATGCCGATGGTCGGTATCGTCAGCATGTCGGTCACTTCCTTGCCCAGCTGCGACGGCATGGCTTCCATCAGCACGATGGCGGCGCCCGCGTTTTGCAGCGCCAGCGCGTCATTCTTCAACTGTGCGGCGCTTTCCGTGCTCTTGCCCTGGACTTTATAGCCACCCAGCTGGTGCACGGATTGCGGCGTCAGGCCGATGTGGGCGCAGATGGGGATGCCGCGCTCGGCGAGGAATTTCACGGTCTCGGCCAGCCAGGCGCCGCCTTCGATCTTGATCATGTGCGCACCCGCCTGCATCAGGATGGCGGCATTGGCGTACGCCGTTTCAGGCGTGCCATACGCGCCGAACGGCAGGTCGGACATGATCATGGCCGACTTGGCGCCGCGCGCCACGGATGCCGTGTGGTAGGCCAGTTCGGCCACGGTGACGGGCAGGGTGGAGTTGTGGCCATTGCAGACCATGCCGAGCGAATCGCCGATCAGCAGGATCTCCACGCCGCAGCGGTCCATCAGCGACGCGAAGCTGGCGTCATAGCAGGTCAGCATGGTGATCTTTTCGCCGGCGGCGCGCAGCGTGGCCAGGGTGTGGATGGTCACGGCCTTGTTGGCGACAGGCTTGGATGGCGCCGGCGCCGGTGCGGCGGCCTTGTCTTTGGCGGCCAGATCTGTTCCTTGCAAATAAGCGGACATAGGTATTCTCTAGAGTGAAAGGGGGTGATGCGATTGCGACGCCGCTAGTGTAGTACTTTATGCGGCGTGCTGCAGGAGCGGCATTGTAGTGGAAGGATGCGAAGCGGGTCAGAGCTGGCTGATGGCCTGGTCGCCGACGCCTGCCAGGTAGGCCTGTGCCGGCCCGAGGCCAGGCACGACGATGGCGGGCGCCAGGGCCAGCAGCGGCACCAGCACGAAGGCGCGTTCGGTGATGCGTGGATGCGGCACCGTCAGGCTGGCGCTGGCGATCTGCTCGTCGCCGTACAGCAGCAAGTCCAGGTCCAGCGTACGCGGGGCGTTGCGGTAGGGCCGCTCGCGCCCATGCGCCGCCTCGATGGCGTGCAGGGCCAGCAGCAGTTCTTCTGCCGGCAGGGTGGTGCTGATGCGCGCCACGGCGTTGACATAGTCGTCACCGCTCGCATCGATGGGCGCCGTGCGGTAGCTGGCCGAAGCGTCCAGCAAGCTGGCGCCGGGCAGGCGCGCCAGGCGCGCGATGGCATCCTGTACGTTGGCGCGCGCGTCGCCCAGGTTGGCGCCGATGCCGATGTAAGCGGTTACTGTCTGCATGACTGCGTTTACTCGCCGCTGGTGCTGCCGGTGGTGCTGCCGCCACCCGTTTTGCTGCGGGTGCTGCGGCGCGGCGGACGCTTCTTCTTGACGGCGCCGGGCGCCGCAGTGGCGCTGACGAGCAAGGCTTCGCGCGTTTCCTCGTCGCCTTCATAGAAGGCGGTCCACCATTCGCCGATTTCCATGTCGATCTCGCCCGAGGCGCAGCGCAGCAGCAGGAAGTCGTAGCCGGCGCGGAAGCGCAGGTGCTCGAGCAATTTGTACGGCGCCTTGCCGACGCGGCGCTCGAAGCGGGGCTGCATCGACCAGATGTCGCGCATGTCCGAGCCGATCTTGCGCTGCAGGGCCAGTTTTTCCGTCTGCGAGTCGAGCACGTCGTCGGCCGCCAGGTGCAGCGCGGGGATCGTCGATTCGCCTGCGGCGCGGTAGGCCGTCCATTTTTCCAGCACCTGGTGCCACAACAGCGAGGCAAACAGGAATCCTGGCGAGACGGTCTTGCCGGCGGCGATGCGCTGGTCCGTGGCATCGAGCGCCAGGGTGACGAATTTCGCGCCCAGCGGCTGCTCCAGCACCACGTCGAGCAGGGGCAGCAAGCCGTGATGCAGGCCTTCCTTGCGCAGCTGCTGCAGGCAGGCCAGCGCATGGCCGCTCATCAGCAGTTTCAGCATCTCGTCGAACACGCGCGGCGCGGGCACGTTGTTGATCAGCGGCGCCATGACGGGAATCGGCGCGGCGGTGGCCGGCTCGATGGTGAATTTCAGCTTGGCGGCGAAGCGCACCACGCGCAGCATGCGCACGGGGTCTTCGCGGTAGCGCTCTTCCGGCTTGCCGATCATGCGCAAGGTCTTGGCGCGGATGTCTTCCACGCCGCCGTGGTAATCCAGCACTTCCTGCGTGGCCGGGTTGTAGTACATGGCGTTGATGGTGAAGTCGCGGCGCAGCGCATCTTCGTGCTGCAGGCCGAAGGTGTTGTCGCGCAGGACGCGGCCATGTTCATCCTTCGGCGCGGAGTCGGCGCCGGCGCCGCGGAAGGTCGTCACTTCCAGCAGGTCCTGGCCGAACATCACGTGCACGATCTGGAAGCGCTTGCCGATGATGAAGGCGCGGCGGAACAATCGCTTGACCTGCTCCGGCGTGGCGTTGGTGGCGATGTCGAAGTCTTTCGGCTTGACGCCCAGCAGCAGGTCGCGCACGGCGCCGCCGACGACGAAGGCTTCGAAGCCTGCTTCCTGCAGGCTGCTGGTGACGCGGATGGCATTCGACGATACCAGTTTCGGGTCGATTCCGTGTTGCGCAGGACCGAGCACGACGGGTGCCGTGGTGTCGCGCGCTGCCTCTTTTTTAACGCCGAGGATCTTGCGGATGAATTTTTTAATCATTGAATAAGTGGAGTGATGGCCAGCCGTGGAGGGATGCGTGTGCGCTCAAAGCGGTGTTGGGATTGGTCGCGACAGGGTGGGTCACGACCGACAGCAGGGGAATGTCGTTGTGCGAATCGCTGTAAAAATAGCTGCGCTCGAACTGTCCCAGTTCCTTGCCCATCTTTTCCAGCCAGGCATGGGTGTGGGTCAGCTTGCCCGCACCGAGGGTTGGCGTCCCCACCAGCTTGCCCGTGACGTTGCCTTCGGCGTCATATTCGGGCATGGCCGCCAGCAGGTGTTCGACGCCGAGCGCGTCGGCGATGGGCTTGGTGATGAAATGGTTGGTCGCCGTGACGATGGCCAGCAGGTCGCCCGCGTCCTGGTGCTGCTTGATCAGCGCCACGACTTCGGGGCGGATGGCAGGCAGGACCACTTCGGCCATGAACTGCCTGTGCAGCGCTTCGAGGCGTTCGCGCGGGAATTGCGCCAGGGTGCCCAGGGAAAATTCCAGGTATTCCACCGGATCGAGCGTGCCGGCCTGGTATTGGGCGAAAAATTCGTCATTGCGGCGGGTGAATTCGGCGGCGTCCACGGCACCGATGCGTACCAGGAATTCGCCCCACTCGTGATCCGAGTCGATGGGCAGCAGGGTGTGGTCGAGGTCAAACAGGGCCAGATTCATCATTCTTTCGCTTCCGCCTGCAGCAACTCGCGCAACAAAGGCAAGGTGATCGGGCGTTGGGTTTCCAGGGAGTAGAGGTCGAGAGAGTCCAGCATCGTCGACAGCGAACGCATGTCGCGCCGGAAATGGGACAGCAGATAGGGTAACACGCCCGGCGACAAGGTCAAGCCGCGGGTGGCGGCCGCCTGGGTCAGGGCGGCGATTTTTTCATCGTCCGTCAAGCCGTGGATTTGGTAGATCAAACCCCAGCCCATGCGCGTGCGCAAGTCTTCGCGCACGGGAAGCACGGCGGGCGGCACGGCGCCGCTGCACACCATGTAAGCCTTGTTGGCGCGGATTTCATTGAACAGGGCAAAGGCATCGATCTGCGCCAGCGGCGACAGCTTTTCGCAATCGTCGAGCAGGTACAAATCCACGTCGGGCGAGTAGACGAATTCGGACTCGATCGAGAATGGCGAAATGTAGCGCGCACGCTCGGTGCTGGCCAGGGCCTTGAGCAGATGGCTCTTGCCGGCGGCCAGTTCGCCCCACAGGTAGGCAAAATGCTCGCGCGACGCACGTGCGGCGAACTGGCGCATCAGCTGCGCCACTTCGGCATTCTGTCCCACCTCGAAGGTATCGAGGCTGTGCGCCTGGTCTGTGCCTAAATCGAGCACCAGTTGTTTCATGGCGTACGCCTTGTCCTGTTTTTCATTACTGCGTATGCGTCGTCGTCGCTGTTGTTAGTTTCATATTGTAATCATATCGGGTGCCTGACAGAAGCGTAGCGAGCGGCAGCAATTTGTGGCCGAGAAGCGCAACCGTACTGTAGTACGGTGAGTATCGCCGGCCGCAAAGTGCGACGCGCAGTAGCTTATGTCTGTCACCTTGTCATGCATTATAGAAGGTGCTGGACAGGTAGTGGCGTCTTAGATGCTTAAAAGCGACCATCAGGACGGCAGAAGCGGGTAACGCCAGCAAAACGCCGACGAAACCGAATAGTTGTCCGAAGGCTAATAAAGCGAAGATCACGGCCAGCGGGTTCAGGCCGATGCGCTCGCCCACCAGGCGCGGCGTGAGGAAAAAGCCTTCGATGACCTGGCCCGCACCATAGATGACGGCGACGGCGATCACGCCGCTCCAGTCGGCAAATTGCAGCAGGGCGGCGATCAGCGCCAGCATCAGGCCCAGGCCGAAGCCCAGGTAGGGAATGAACACCAGCAAGCCCGTGATGATGCCTACGGGCAATGCCACCTCGAAGCCGGCGATGGCCAGCGCCACCGAGTAATACGTGGCCAGCACCAGCATGACCAGCAGCTGGCCGCGCAGGTATTGCGCCAGCAGGGTGTCGACTTCCTGCGCCATGCCCACCGTGCGGCCTACCCAGCGGCGCGGCACGGCGCCGGCGATGCGCGCCAGCATGGGATGCCAGTCCAACAATAGATAGAACAGCACCACGGGGATCAGTACGACGGTGGCCAGCCAGCCCAGCACGGCCGTGCCGCCGATGCGGGCCGACGCCAGCACGGTGCTCCAGATTTCATCGCCGCTGGTGGCCATCTGCTGGCTCAGCATGCGCTTGATGCCCGTGCCGTCCAGGCGCACGCGGATGCCCAGGTCGCGCAGTTTGGGCGCGAGGAATTCATTCGCCTTGCTCAGGAATTGCGGGATCTGCGCCTGGAGCAGGGGGATTTCCTTTTGCAGCACGGGCACGACGATCAGCACCAGCGCCGTGATGGCGAGAAAAAACAACACCACGACGATGAGCACGGCCAGGGGACGGGGCACGTAAAAGCGCTTGTAATGCAGGCGCTGCAAGCGGTCCACGCCGGGATTGAGCACGTAGGCGAGGATGGCCGCGGCCAGGAAGGGCGTCAATATGGGCCCCAGGCTGACGAGCAGCAGCAAGAATGCCAGCCATACCGCGATCCAAAATGCTGTTTGCTTCTGTTCGGCGGTGATGGGGAATGGCATGGGGTTTGGGCTTTTGCGTTAAAAAAAGGCAGTTAATTACGAAACGGCGGGGCAGTTTGATAAAATAGCGTCTTGATCGACCGAATTCACCGGCTGGCCGCCTGTCGCACGGATGTCAAAAACATTCGTGCGCGCGCGTGCTGGCGGGTATCCGCCTTCTATTTTACCGCCTCCGCTGCCACCACACCATGAACCAGACTTCTAATGTTTCCCTTTCCTACCGTGACGCTGGCGTCGATATCGACGCAGGCGACGCTTTAGTCGAAGCAATCAAGCCGTTTGCCAAGCGCACCCTGCGCGAAGGCGTGATGGGCGGCCTGGGCGGTTTTGGCGCCATGTTTGAAATCAGCAAGAAGTACAAGGAACCGGTCCTGGTCTCCGGCACCGACGGCGTGGGCACGAAATTGCGCCTGGCGTTCGAACTGAATCGCCATGACACGGTCGGCATCGACCTGGTCGCCATGAGCGTCAACGACATCCTGGTGCAAGGTGCCGAACCCCTGTTCTTCCTCGACTACTTCGCTTGCGGCAAGCTGGACGTGGCCATCGCCACCGATGTCATCAAGGGCATCGCCCAGGGTTGCGAACAGGCCGGCTGCGCGCTGATCGGCGGCGAAACGGCGGAAATGCCGAGCATGTACCCTGCCGGCGAATACGACCTGGCCGGTTTTGCCGTCGGCGCCGTGGAAAAAACGAAAATCATCGACGGCACCAAGATCGCCCCGGGCGACGTGGTGCTGGGCCTGGCCTCGTCGGGTGTGCACTCGAACGGCTATTCGCTGGTGCGCAAGATCATCGAAGTGGCGAAACCGGACCTGGAAGGCGATTTCCACGGCCGCAAGCTGGCCGACGTGCTGATGCAGCCGACGCGCATCTATGTCAAGCCATTGCTGGCGCTGATGGATGCCATGGAAGTCAAGGGCATGGTGCACATCACCGGCGGCGGCCTGGTGGAAAACATCCCGCGCGTGCTGCAGCCTGGCCTGGTGGCCGAGCTGGACTCGAAGGCATGGACCATGCCGCCGCTGTTCACTTGGCTGCAACAGCACGGCGGCGTGGCTGACGCCGAGATGCACCGCGTCTTCAACTGCGGTATCGGCATGACCGTCATCGTCTCGCAGGAAAACGCGGACGCCGCCATCGCCCAGCTGCAAGCGGCCGGCGAAACCGTCTCGCGCATCGGCACCATCCGCGCCCGCGTGGGCGACGAGCACCAGACCATCGTCATCTAAGCTGTCGCACGCATAGAAAAGGCAGGCACTCGCAAGAGGCCTGCCTTTTTTTACGCCTTGGCGCCTACCTTGCGTGCGCCGGCTTCATGCCCCCTTCCGGCTGCGCGCCGTTCCTGCCGATCATGGCCACGCTGACGGCCGAGACGAGGGAGGCGAACAGGATGTAGCCGACGATGTGCCACGGTTCGCCGTTGCCCGTCTTGAGCAGGTAGGTGGCGATGATGGGCGTCAGGCCGCTGGCGAAGATGCCAGAGAACTGGTACACGAAGGAGATGCCCGTGTAGCGTACCTTGGCGTCGAACAGGTCGCAGAACAGGGCCGCTTCCGGGCCATACACGGCCGAATACAGCACGCCCAGCGGGATGATCACGGAGCACCACAGCAGCAGCGGATTGTCGGCGTGGTTGAGCATGATCCAGAAGGCAGGGATGGCCGACACGCCCGTGATCAGCGAACCCCAGAAAAACACCTTGGTGCGGCCGATTCGGTCCGACAGACGGCCGAAGAAGGGGATGCAGAAGCACATCACAACGGCCGACGCCATCACCCCCATCAGCGCTTCCGTGCGGGCTATCTTGATGGTGTTGGTCAGGTAGGTGATGGAAAACACGCCGAAGATATTGAAGAACACGCCGTCGATGTAGCGCGCGCCCATGCCCTTCAAGACATTGCCCGGATAGCGTTTCAGCAGGTCGAAGAAGGGGATCTGCGTTTCCGCGTTCTTTTCCTTGACGGCCTGGAATTCCGGCGTTTCCATCACGTTCAGGCGTATCCACATGCCGATGAAGACGAGAGCCGCCGACAGGATGAAGGCGACGCGCCAGCCCCACGAGAGGAACTGCGCATCGCTCAGGCTGTACGAGAGGATGGCCACCACGCCGGAGGCGAGGCACAGGCCGATGGCCAGGCCGATCTGCGGCAGGCTGGCATAGAAGCCGCGGTCCTTCGGCGGCGCATATTCATACGCCATCAGCACGGCGCCGCCCCATTCACCACCGAGGCCGATGCCCTGCAGCACGCGCAGGAACAGCAGCAGGCCGGGCGCCCAGTAGCCGATATGGTCGTAGGTGGGCAGCACGCCGATGAGGAAGGTGGAGATGCCCATGATCATCAGGGTCATGACCAGCATGCTCTTGCGGCCGATCTTGTCGCCGAAGTGGCCGAAGATCACGCCGCCGATGGGGCGCGACAGAAAGCCCACGGCGAAGGTGCCGTAGGCCAGCATGGTCGAGACGAGCGGATCGCCGCCCGGGAAATACAGCTTGCTGAACACGATGCCGGCGACGACGCCGTACAGGAAAAAGTCATACCACTCGATGGTGGCGCCGATTACGCTGGCCATCACGACTTTCCGCAGCTCTTTGGCCTTTTTCGGATGGTTGGGATTGTTGTCCATATCTAGTCTCCAATCGATATCGATTATGTATTTTTTTAGATGGTTGGCTTGCTGCCGCCGCGCGGATGGCGCGGCGGCCGGTACAACAGGGGCGGGCCGGTCTGCCTGCCGCTGGCATCCTCCTTGGTCGGGTGGAATGGGAAGTGGAAAGCGTAGCGGGGCGCCGGCTACGCGGCCCGGGGCAGGCGCACGGCGTCCGCCAGGATCATGTCGGCGGCTTTTTCGGCGATCATGATGGTGGGCGCATTGGTGTTGCCCGAGACGATTTCCGGCATGATCGACGCATCGACCACGCGCAGGTTCTGCAGGCCGTGCACGCGCAGGCGCGCATCGACGACGGCCAGCGCGTCATGGCCCATCTTGCAGGTGCCGCTGGGGTGGTAGATGGACTGGCTGAAGCGCCGCGCCGCGTCCAGCAGTTCTGCGTCGCTCTGGAATTGCGGGCCGGGCACGAACTCGGCAATGATGTGCGGCGCCAGCGATGGCGCGGCGGCGATTTTTCGCGCCACGCGCAGGGCGGCGATCGCCGTCTGCTGGTCGCGCGGGTCGGACAGGTAGTTCGGGTAGATGCCCGGATAGGCGAGGGGATCGGCGGACTTGATCGACACATGGCCGCGGCTGTGCGGGCGCAGCTGGCACACGGACGACGTGAACGCGGAAAACGGATGCGCGCCCTCGCCCGGCTTGTCGGCGCTGAGCGGCTGCATGTGGAACTGGATGTCGGGCCGCTCCACCTCGGGCGAGGACCTGGTAAACACCGTCACCTGGCTGGCCGCCAGGGTCAAGGGGCCGGAGCGGGAAAACACGTACTGCATGCCCACCCACAGCTTGCCCCACAGGCTGTTGACTTCATCGTTCAGCGTTTTCAGGCGCGTCTTGAAGACGAGGCGGATCTGCAGGTGGTCTTGCAGGTTCTGCCCCACGCCGGGCAAATCGTGCACCAGCGGCACGCCCACCTCTTGCAGCAGGGCGCGCGGGCCCACGCCCGAGCATTGCAGGATCTGCGGCGAGCCGATGGCGCCCGCGCATAAAATCACTTCGCCGCTGGCGCGCGCCTGGCGCAGCTGGCCATCCTGGCGGTACTCGATGCCGACGGCGCGCTTGCCCTCGAACAGCACGCGCGTGATTTGCGCCCGCACTTCCACGCGCAGGTTGGCGCGCTTGCGGGCCGGGCGCAGGAAGGCTTTCGCCGTGCTCCAGCGCAAGCCATTGCTGGCCGTCTGCTGGAAGTAGCCCACGCCTTCCTGCGTGGCGCCGTTGTAGTCGGCATTGAAGGGGATGCCGCTTTCCGTGGCGCCGGCAATAAAATGCTCGGCGATGGGACGGCGCAGGCGCAGGTCCGACACTTTCAAGGGGCCGCCCACGCCGTGGTAGTCGCTGGCGCCCCGCTCCTGGTCTTCCGATTTCTTGAAATACGGCAGTACCTCGGCATAGCTCCAGCCCGGGTTGCCCAGCTCGGCCCAGCGGTCGTAATCCTCTTTCTGGCCGCGCACGTACAGCAAGCCGTTGAGCGAGCTGGAGCCGCCCAGCACCTTGCCGCGCGGCCATTGCAGCTGGCGCCCGGCGATGCCGGCATCCGCTTCCGTGCGGTAGCACCAGTCCAGGTTCGGGTCGTGCATGGTCTTGAAATAGCCGACCGGCACGTGGATCCACGGATTGTTGTCCTTGCCGCCCGCTTCCAGCAGCAATACCTGGTTGCCGCTGTCGTGCGACAGCCGGTTGGCCAGCACGCAGCCGGCCGAACCGGCGCCGACGACGATGTAATCGTAGTGTGTTTGCAACATGGTGTTTGTCTCCTGCGTTGCGGTATCCCAACCGCCTCGATGGGCGTTTTTTGCGATACACTGGTCTTTATTGGTTATTTTTGGAACGTCTGGTTCCATTTATAAAAGACGTGCAGCACCGGGACAAGCGGAAACCACCGCATACGCGAGAGGTGAAACAGAACATGCATGATGCGTTTCAAAAACGGCCGGGCGAGGCCGAAGAGGGAACTCAAACGGGCAGCCAGGCCGGTGCCGGCACGGCGGCCAGCCACGGCGACGAGGCGCGGGGCTTGCGCGTGCTGCGCCTGATCGAGCACCTGGCCAGCGCCAGCCAGCCCCTGACCCTGTCGCAGCTGGCCACGCGCATGCAGGTGCCCAAGGCCAGCATGATGCGCCTGCTCGACACTCTGGAGCAGCACGGCTATGTGCTGCGCACGCCCGTGGGGCGTGGCTACGTGCCCGGCGCCGCGTCCACCAACCTGGCGCTGGCGACCCTGCGCAACAATGCCCTGATCCGCGTCAGCCGCAGCATCCTGGGCCGCCTGGTGGCGGCCACGGGCGAGACGTGCAACCTGGCCATTCCTGAAGGCAATGCGATCGTGTACGTGGACCGGGTGGAAACGCAGGAACCGCTGCGGCTGCACCTGGTGCTGGGCACGCGCGCGCCCATGCATTGCACGGCCAGCGGCAAGCTGTTCCTGGCACACATGACCTTGCTGGAACGGCGCGAATTGCTGGCCATGCTGAGCCTGGAAGCGCGTACGCCGAAAAGCATCACGGATCCTGCCCTGCTGGAGCGCGAGATCGTGCGCATCGCCCGCCTGGGCATCGGCATCGACGATGAGGAATTCGTGCACGGCATGGTGGCCGTGGCCGTGCCCATCTGCGCGGCCGACGGGCGCATCGTGGCGGCCGTGGCCTGCCACGCGCCCGTGGCGCGCAAATCCGTGGAACAGCTGCTGCAGCATGTGCCGCAGCTCAAGGAAGCGGCGGTGAAGCTGCGGCCGCTATTGCTGGCGGAAAGCCCCTAAGGTTTCAAGACTTTCGTCACCTTCGCGGCGCGCAGGCGGAAGGCGTCCGGCATGCCGGAACCGAGCAGCGGGCGCAGGTACAGGCGGAAGGCATCCGTCACGTCCGTGCCGCTGGCGCTGATGAATTCGTCTTCCATGGTGCGCGTCTTGCCCGCCACATCGGTGAGCGGCAGCAACTCGTAATCGACGGAATAAAAGCCCGTGCGCTTGATGGCCACGGAACCGTCGCGCTCGCCCCACATGGCGAACTGCACGGCCTTTTCGCCCACTTCCCGCGCTTCGCGTTGATCTACATCAGAGACGCAGCCGATGAAGGAGCGCTGCAGATAGCCGAAGGTATCGCCGCGCACGCGCTTGATGCCCAGCTTGGCCTTGATCGCGTCGCACAGCAGGTCGGCCAGCGCGCCCGTGCCGGACAATTGCACGTTGCCGTGCGCATCTCGCTCCACTTCCTTGGCGAGCAGGCTGGCGATCGGTTCGCCCGACGCATCGTGGATGCCTTCCGAGACGGCGATCACGCAGCGGCCGTATTTGGCATACGTGGCTTTCACGTCGGCGAGGAATTGATCCAGCGCAAAGACGCGCTCGGGCATGTAGATCAGGTGCGGGCCATCGTCGGGGAACTTCTTGCCCAGCGCCGAGGCGGCCGTCAGAAAGCCCGCATGGCGGCCCATCACCACGCCCACGTAGACGCCGGGCAGGGCCGCGTTGTCGAGGTTGGCGCCGGCGAAGGCTTGCGCGACGAAGCGCGCGGCGGAGGGAAAGCCGGGCGTGTGGTCGCTGCCCACCAGGTCGTTGTCGATGGTTTTCGGGATGTGGATGCAGCGCAGCGGGTAGCCGGCCTTGTGCGCTTCTTCGCTGACGATGCGCACCGTGTCGGACGAGTCATTGCCGCCGATGTAAAAGAAATGCTCGATCTCGTGTGCGCGCAGCACTGCGAAGATCTGCTGGCAGTAGGCGATGTCCGGCTTGTCGCGCGTGGAGCCGAGGGCCGACGAGGGCGTGGCGGCCACCAGTTCCAGGTTATGGCTGGTTTCCTGCGTCAGATCAACGAATTCTTCATTGACGATGCCGCGCACGCCGTGCAGCGCCCCATACACGCGCGTGACGTGCTGGAAGCGCCGCGATTCGAGCACCACGCCCACCAGCGACTGGTTGATGACGGCGGTGGGGCCGCCCCCTTGGGCGACAAGAATTTTTCCAGACGGCATGAGTTTTCCTCGTGAGTGGAACGGCCCTCCAGCCTACTCCTTTTTTGCCACCGCGCTGTCTTTTCCGATATTTCTGTCGAGGAATTTCTCCACGCGGCCCCAGAAATCGATGCGGTTCTGCGGCAGGGCCCAGCCATGGCCTTCCGTGTCATATTCCACCCATTCCACCTTCGCATTGGTCTTGCTGACGGCGTCGTGGAACTTGCGGCCATGGGGCAGGGGCATGCGCGTGTCGGCGCCGCCGTAGCCGAGCAGCAGGGGCTGGGTAATGCGCGCGGCCTGTTGCAGGGGCGAGGGGGCCTTGAACTGGGCCGCGTTCCCTTGAGCCGGCCGCCGATAGAGACCGTCCGCAATGCATGAGTACCACTATTGGGTGCATGTGTGCCGTCCCTTCGAGAACTGCCAGCGGGCCGTGCCGTGATACGGCAGAGGCGGCGCCGTGGCGCGATGTCCTGCATTGCGCCAGGGACGAGGGCCGGGCGCCCCTGCTGCGGCGCCCGGCGTACGTTTACGGCGCGCTTGGCGGTGCCGTGGTGGCCGCGGCACCGGGCGTGCCTGCCGCCGCGGGGCCGATGCTGCGCGCCAGCAGTTTTTCGGCGCGGGTCCAGAAGTCGATATTGTTCTTCGGCAAGGCCCAGCCGTGTCCTTCTTCCTGGTAAACCACCCATTCGACCTGGGGATTGTTTTTCCTCACAGCATCGAGGAAGGCGCGTCCATGGCTGATCGGCACGCGCGTGTCGGCGCCGCCGTAGCCGAGCAGCAAGGGTTGCTTGATGCGGGCCGCCTGTTCCAGCGGCGACGTGGCTTTCAACTGGGCCGCATCGGCGACGCGGTCGCCCACCATGTCGTTCATGCCGTATTTCTTGTAAGAATCACTGAGGTCGGAATCGCCGGTCCAGTGGCCATCGCGCATCATGTTGATGTCGGTCACGCCGACCCAGTTGATGCCGCATTTGAACAGGTCGGGATCATTGATCAGGCCCATCAGGGTGGAATAGCCGCCATAGCTGGCACCGGCGATGCAGATGCGCTGCGGGTCCGCATAGCCCTTGGCAATGGCCCAGCGGGCGCCATCGGCGATGTCGTCCTGCATCTTCAAGCCCCATTGCTTCCAGCCTGCCTTGTAGTGTGCCGCGCCGTAGCCCAGGCTGCCGCGATAGTCGGGCTCCAGCACGGCGTAGCCGCGCGAGGCGAGAAACTGCGTTTCGGCGTTCCAGTTCCAGTGGCCGCCGCGCACCCACGGTCCGCCATGAACCATGACGACCATGGGCAGGTTCTTGCCGCCGTGGCCCTTCGGCAGGGTCAGGTAGGCAGGAATTTCCAGGCCATCGCGCGCCTTGTAGCGCACCATGGTCTTGGGCGACATGCGCAGCGGGTCGATGGCAGGTTGCCTGCCGCCCAACGGCATGAGTATGCCCGTTTCCTTGTTGTAGATCAGTGCTGCACCCGGTTCGATATCGGACCAGGCGCTGACCAGCACGAACGGCGTTTGCGCACGGGTCGGCACGGAGAGGATGTTGACGGTATTGGGCAACAGGGCATCGATCTTGGCCTGGATGGCATTCATCTCCTTGTCATACCAGAGGGTGCCCTCCGCATCCGTTTCATAGCGCAGCCCCAGTAACTTCTTGTCATTGTTCACGGGCTGGCCGCTGAAATCATAACCGGGCGTATCGGCCAGCGGTGTCTGCCTGATGGTCGCCGTTTGCAGGTCATACAGGTACAGCGCTTCGACGCCCTTATAGGCGGCGCGCACGTAGAAATTGCCGCTGGCATCGAAGAAAGCGGGAGAAAAGTCGCCTTTGGCAGCGTGGAAGATGTCGCTTTCATGCAGCTTGCGCCATGGCGTCTCGGCATTGTCGCGATAGTAAATCGTCGATTTCTTGTCGTCGGACGTCGTGGCGATGCGCACTTCATCATGCTTGTCCATCAGCCAGCCCTGTGCCTCGTTCAGCGAGGCGGCCAGCTTGCTGATGCCCGTGACCGTATTGAGGCGGTGCACGGTGCTGGATGGCTTGCCGGAGGTGCTCCATTGCGTCTGGGTAACAAATACGTCGTCCGTGCCGGCCATGTTGCTGGTGCTGAGCAGGCGCGTATTTGCGGTCAGCATGGCGCGCGAACTGCTCAGATTTTTTCTCGAAAAAGTATTGCTGACCAATTGACGATAGCCGCTGCCGTCGATATTGATCGCATACAAGCCGGGGCCATACTGCACGTCGCCCTGGGCGATGTTGCGGTCGGCGACGCTGTAGATGACGCGCTGGTCATTGACCCAGGCGACGCTGGCGATATCGGCATCCTCGAACGAGGTCAGACCGCTCACTTTCATGCTCGGCAGCTCGACGGTGTACAGCTGCACGCGCCCGCCCTTGGCGCTGACGAGCACGGCCAGGTGGCGCCCGTCGGGGGACATCACGGCGCCGCTGAAGGCGTTGTTGTTGAAGAAATCGCCGATCGGGATGGCGGCGCTGCTGGCGGCCTTGGCGTCCGTATCGGCGTAGGCTGGCAGGCTGGCGGAGGTGACAAGGATAAGGGTGCTGAGTGACAACGTGAAACGGGCCAGGCTGGACTGCATGGATGCTCCTGTTAGGGGTTGTTAAATACAGTATCTATTTTGAACACTGTTTCCCTCAGGCTATCATTTGGCCGTTCTTTTTACCAGTCTCCCCGGTAATTATTCCGGCGCCCGGATATGTTCCACCAGCCCCGTGCTGCGGCGTCCCGGCGCCGGCGTCAACCAGCTGACCAGCACGGCGGCGGCCAGGCCGGCCGGCACGCCGAAGATGCCGGCGGAAATGGGCGCGATATGCAGCCATTGTCCACTCGCATTGCCACCGAACATGGCGCTCGTGTGCAGCATGTAGTACAGGCAGACGCCAAAGCCCGTGAACATGCCGGCCAGCGCGCCCTGGTGGTTGGCGCGCTGCCAGAAAACGCCCAGCACGAGGGGCGGGAACAGGGTCGAGGCGGCCAGCGAAAAGGCGATGCCGACGAGCGACAGGATGTCGGCGGGCTTCTGTGACGCGGCATAGGCGGCGATGAAGGCCACGGCCAGCAGCAGCAGCTTGGAAATGGTCACGCGCTTTTGCGTCGAGGCGGTGGGATCGACCACCTTGTAATAAATATCGTGCGACAAGGCATTCGAAATAGCCAGCAGCAAGCCGTCCGCCGTCGACAGGGCGGCGGCCAGGCCGCCCGCCGCCACGAGGCCGGAAATGACATACGGCAAGCCGGCGATCTCGGGCGTGGCCAGCACCAGCACGTCCGCGTCGATGGAAATTTCCGCCAGCTGCACGATGCCGTCGCGGTTCACGTCGACGATGCTGATGAGGGGGCTGAGCTTGTCCACGTTGGCCCAGTACGACACCCAGGTGGGCAGGTTGCTGTACTGCGTGCCCACGAGCGCGGAGTAAATGTCGTACTTGACCAGCACGGCCAGCGCTGGAATCGTGAGGTAGATCAAGAGGATGAAGAACAGGGTCCAGAACACGGACACGCGCGTGTCGTGCACGGACGGCGTGGTGTAGGATCGCATCAGGATGTGGGGCAGGGCGGCCGTGCCCAGCATCATGCAAAACACGAGGGCGAGGAAATTGTTGCGCTTGATGTCGGACTGCGCCCGGTCCGGCGCGGGGAAGGGCTGCGCATGGGGCGTGATCGGCTCGGCGCGTTTCTGATTGTTCGCCTGCGCCGCCTGCCACAGCACGCGCGCTTCCTCCGGGCTCTTCGGATAGGCGATCAGGGCGCGTTCCGCATTGCGGATGTCGAACAGCGAGGTATTGCGCTGGCGCAAGCTATCGAGCTGGCGCTGGGCGGCCAGGTGGCCTTGTTCCCAGGAACCGGGCAAGCCGTCGATGCGTGCCTGGTAGCTTTGCGCGCGCTGGCGGAAGATGGCGCGCACTTCGATTTCCCTGGGGTCGCTCTCCAGCACGTGCTCGCGCGCGCTCAGCTGCGGCAGCACCTTGCCGTAGGCGATCTGCGGCACGGGATTGTCCGCATGCTTGACGGACAGCCACATGGCGGGAATCAGGAAGGCGATGAGGATGATGATGTATTGCGCCACCTGCGTCCACGTGATGGCGCGCATGCCGCCAAGAAAGGAGCAGACGAGGATGCTGGCCAGGCCCAGGAAGATGCCGACAGAGAAATCCACGCCCGTGAAGCGCGAGGCGATCAGGCCGACTGCATAGATTTGCGCCACCACATAGGTAAACGAGACGATGATGGTGGCCGCCACGGCCACCACGCGCACGGCCGCGCCGCGGCCGTCGCGGCCGCTGCCATAGCGGGCGGCGAGGAAATCGGGGATGGTGTACTGGCCGAACTTGCGCAGGTAGGGCGCGATCAGCAATGCCACCAGGCAGTAGCCGCCCGTCCAGCCCATGATGAAGGCCAGGCCGTCGAAGCCGTTCAGGTACAGGCCGCCGGCCAGGCTGATGAAACTTGCCGCCGAAATCCAGTCGGCGGCCGTGGCCATGCCGTTGAACATGGCCGGCACCCGCCGTCCCGCCACATAGTATTCGGTGACGTTCGAGGTGCGGCTGATGACGCCGATGGTGGCATACAGGGTGATGGTGACGAGCATGAACAGGTAGCCGATCCACGCGCGCGGCATGCCTTCCTGTTCCAGCACCGTCAGGGCCAGCAGGAAGGCGGCGAAACCGGCGGAAAACAGCAGGTAGTAGCGGCACAGCCGGGCAAAGAAGGTGGGTTGTCCGCTCATGCTTGTTCCTCGGCATGAAAAGTCCGGTCGAGGCGTCGCATGCGCCAGGCATAGAAGGCGATGATGGCCAGGTACACCAGCGAGGCGCCCTGGGCCGCCATGTAGAAGGGCAGCGGCCAGCCGAACAGGTTCAGGTGCAGCAGTTCGCGGGCAAAGAAGACGGTCAGAAAGCCCGTCAGCAGCCAGATGGTCAGCAGGATGGCCGTCAGGCGCCGCGTTTTTTTCCAGTGGGCATCGCGACGCTGCTGCAGTGCGGGACCGGGCGCCTGCGGCGGCCGCGCCGGCGCGGCGGGAAGGCTGGGCTTATCCATACGTGATGTCATCCTCTTCGGGAGCGTCCGGCAGCAGCAGGGCGATGCTCAGGCGCAGCAGGGTGCCCGGCAATTTCGGCGAGGTGGCGCGCGGATTGTTAAAAATGTCGACTTCGGCGCCGTGCTGCTGGGCAATTTCGCGCACGATGGCCAGGCCCAGGCCGCTGCCTTCGGCATTGCTGCCAAGAATGCGGTAAAAGCGTTCGAACACGTGCGCCCGCTCGGTCTGCGGTATGCCGGGCCCCGTGTCTTCCACTTCCAGGATGGCCAGCTCCGGCGTGCTGCGCACGCGCACGGTGACGCTGCCCCCGGACGGCGTGTAGCGCAGGGCATTGTCGATCAGGTTGCTGAGCAGCTCGCGCAGCATGATGGCATTGCCGGAAATCATGATCGGATACGGGGATTGCTCGAAGCCCAGGTCGATATGCTGGGCAAACGAGGCTTGCACCCAGTCCTGTACCGCGCCGCGCGCCAGTTCGCCCAGTTCGATGGGCTCGAAGGCGGTGCCCGCCTGCGGCTGGTTTTCCGCGCGCGCCAGGGCCAGCAGCTGGTTCACCAGGCGCGTGGCCGCTTCCGAACTTTTCGCCAGCTGCAGCAGCGAGCGGTGGATCTCGTCGTGGTCGGTCTGGCGCAAGGCCAGTTCCGACTGCATGCGCATGCCGGCCAGCGGCGTCTTCATCTGGTGCGCCGCGTCGGCGATGAAGCGCTTCTGCATGTCGATCGACAGCGATAGCCGTGCCAGCATCTCGTTGAGCGAACCGACCAGGGGCGTGATTTCCTCGGGCACCTGGCCCGATTCGATGGGAGATAAATCGTCGGGCGGCCGCGCGCGGATGCGTTCCTGCAGCTGCGCCAGCGGCGACAGGCCACGCGCCAGGGCAAACCAGACGAGGGCCAGGATGACGGGCAGGATGATGAACTGCGGCAAAATCACGCCCTTGATGATTTCATTCGCCAGCTGCGCGCGCTTTTCCAGCGTTTCGGCCACCTGCACCAGCGCGCGGCGCGGTTCGTCCTCGGTGCTGGAGGGCATGTCGAGATAGGTAAAGGCCACGCGCACGGGCGCGCCGTGGATGGTGTCGTTGCGGAACAGCACCGTGCCGCTGCGGTATTTGTCCGGGTCCTGCGGCGGCGGCAAGTCGCGGTCGCCGTCGAGGTATTCGCCGCGCGCGCCCACCACCAGGTAATACAGGGTATCGACATCGTCGCCGCGCAGGAAGTCGCGGCCCTGCTTGCTGCTGTGCTTGTCGGGCACGCGGCGCAGCATTTCGCCGTCGGCCTGCTTGACCTGCTGCGTCAGCACGGTGACGCTGTCTTCCAGCGCATGGTCGAAGGGCTGGTTGGCGATGCTCTTGGCCACCAGGTAGGTGATGGCGATGCTCATCGGCCACAGCAGCAGCAGGGGCGCCAGCATCCAGTCGAGGATTTCGCCGAACAGCGAGTGCTCGATGGTGTCGTCCTGCTCCGTCGTGGGCGGCTCGAACCAGTCGTCGTCGACGGCCTCATCCGGCGGCGCCTCGCGTCCCTTCACTTGCTGGCGGGAGCAGCGGAGTCGGCCGCCTCGGCGTGCAGGCGCGCTTCCGAGTATTTCTCCAGGCAGTAGCCCAGGCCCCGCACGGTGGCGATGCGCACGCCGCCCACTTCGATCTTCTTGCGCAGGCGGTGCACATACACTTCGATGGCGTTGTTCGACACCTCTTCGCCCCACTCGCACAGGTGGTCGACCAGTTGCTCTTTTGAAACGAGCCGGCCCGTGCGGCCCAGCAGGATTTCCAGCAGGCCCAGTTCGCGCGCCGACAAATCGAGCATCTGGTCGTTGATATACGCGCTGCGGCCCACCTGGTCATAGCTGAGCGGGCCGTGCTTGATGATGGTGGCGCCGCCACCCGCGCCGCGGCGCGTCAGGGCGCGCACTCTTGCCTCCAGTTCCGACAGGGCGAACGGCTTGGCCATATAATCATCGGCGCCCAGGTCGAGGCCATTGACGCGCTGTTCGATGGAATCGGCGGCCGTCAGGATCAGCACGGGCAGCAGGGAAGCGCGCGCGCGCAGGCGGCGCAGCACTTCCAGCCCCGACATCTTCGGCAGGCCCAGGTCGAGGATCAGCAAGTCGAATTCCTGGGTGGACAGGGCCGTGTCGGCTTCCTGGCCATTCTTCACGTAGTCGATGGCATAGCCCGACTGGCGCAGCGAGCGGGTCAGTCCATCGGCCAGGACGCTGTCATCTTCGGCAAGTAAAATACGCATGGTGAGGCTTCCTATGCTTGCAGCGGTAGAAGCTTGTATTGTGTTTCATTTTCCGCAAGGTGGCGAGTTTTTGTGAAAAACAAGGGCGGTATTGATCTGTTTCAAAACAAATCCACGTTCCGCTTGCATTGATCACTGTTTTTTTATACAGTAGTGTCTGTAACGAATTTAACCCCCGCGCTGAATTTAACCTACGCGCTAAATTTCAGGCTGAAAGAACATATGGACGATAAAAAAGCTGTAGTACCCGCATCGGAAAAAGCCAAGGCGCTCGCCGCCGCACTGGCGCAGATCGAGAAGCAGTTTGGCAAAGGTTCGGTCATGCGCATGGATGCCAGCGCACCGATTGAAGAAGTGCAAGTCGTGTCGACCGGTTCGCTCGGCCTGGATATCGCGTTGGGCGTGGGCGGCTTGCCGCGCGGCCGCGTGGTGGAAATCTACGGTCCTGAATCGTCGGGTAAAACCACCCTGACCCTGCAAACCATTGCTGAAATGCAAAAACTGGGCGGCACCTGCGCCTTTATCGATGCCGAGCATGCGCTCGACGTCGGCTACGCGCAAAAGCTGGGCGTGAACCTGCATGAATTGCTGATCTCGCAACCGGATACGGGCGAGCAGGCGCTGGAAATCTGCGACGCCCTCGTGCGTTCGGGCAGCGTCGACCTCGTCGTTATCGACTCCGTGGCCGCACTGACGCCACGCGCCGAGATCGAAGGCGACATGGGTGATTCCCTGCCGGGCCTGCAGGCACGCCTGATGTCGCAAGCGCTGCGCAAGCTGACCGGTTCCATCAACCGCACGAATACCCTGGTCATCTTCATCAACCAGATCCGCATGAAGATCGGCGTGATGTTCGGCAGCCCGGAAACCACCACGGGCGGCAATGCGCTGAAATTCTACGCGTCCGTGCGCCTGGATATCCGCCGCACCGGCTCGATCAAGTCCGGCGATGAAGTGATCGGCAACGAAACCAAGGTCAAGGTCGTCAAGAACAAGATCGCGCCACCGTTCAAGGAAGCGCACTTCGACATCCTGTACGGCGCCGGCACGTCGCGCGAAGGCGAAATCCTGGACCTGGGTTCGGATGCCAAGATCGTGGAGAAATCCGGTTCGTGGTACAGCTACAACGGCGAACGCATCGGCCAGGGCAAGGACAACGCCCGCGCCTTCCTGCAAGAGCGTCCGGCCTTGGCCCGCGAGATCGAAAACAAGGTCCGCGCCTCGCTGGGCGTGCGCGAACTGCCGCCGCTGGCCGCTGAAAAGCCGGAAAAGGCCGATAAAGCCGCCGACAAGGCTGCCAAGGTCGCGGAAGCCAAAGCGGCCGAGTAGGAAAGTAAAACAGCGAAGTCAGCGCCGAAGTCAGCGCCGGTCGGCTGCGCTGGCATGGTCAGCTGCGGCTGGTCATGCCGGCGGTGGATCGTGGCTCCTGGTGCCATGGCTTGCCGCATAAAAGATCTACAATGAATGCCGCCTCGCGCCTGTGCGCCAGGCGGCATTTGTGTTTGAGCGTTGTGTTTTTGTTGATGTGATGGACGAAGGGTGGAATGATGGCAGCGGTACAACTGAGCCTGAAGGGCAGGGCGCTGCGCTTCCTGTCGATGCGCGAACACAGCCGCATGGAATTGCGGCGCAAGCTGCAGCGGCATGCGCAGGAAGGCGATGACGTGGAAGCCCTGCTTGACAGCCTGGAGCAGGCCAACTGGCTGTCGCAGGAACGTTTTTCCGAGTCCCTGATCCATCGCCGCTCGGCCCGTTTCGGCAACAGCCGCATCATGGCGGAGCTGCAAAGCCACGGCATCGGCGGCGAAGCCCTGCAGGAACTCAAGGCGGGCCTGGCCGAAGGCGAAATTGCCCGCGCTTGCGAGGTGTGGCGCCGCAAATTCGGCCAGGTGGCGCAGGATGCGGAACAGCGCAACAAGCAGATGCGCTTCCTGATGCAGCGTGGTTTTTCCCAGCGCGCCGTACAGGTGGCCCTGAAGGGCCGGGACCCCGACGACGAATAGTTGTTAACTTGCCAGCAAGGATCAGTTATTCTGCCATGGCCGCACGCATGGTGCGCAGCGGCACTTATTTCCATGGAATACGGGACACCTGATGAGCAACTGGCATGCCGGCTATACCTTTGAAACCGCATATACCTACGGCTATTACACGGAATTGAATCCCCTGCGCACGCAGTTGCTGCTGCTGAGCCGGGGGATACAGCCACCCGGCATAGGCACGGCATGCGAACTGGGCTTTGGCCAGGGCATGACCGTCAATATCCATGCCGCGGCATCGGGCACGCGCTGGTATGGCACGGATTTCAATCCGGCCCAGACTGCCTTTGCGCAGGAACTGGCCGAGGTGTCGGGCAATGGGGCCGTGCTGTCGGAACAGTCGTTCCAGGATTTTTGCGCCCGCAGCGACCTGCCGGATTTCGACTACATCGCCCTGCACGGCATCTGGAGCTGGATCTCGCCGGAAAACCAGGCGCATATCGCCGATTTTCTGGCGCGCAAGCTCAAGCCGGGTGGCGTGCTGTACATCAGCTACAACACGCAGGCGGGCTGGGCGGCGATGACGCCGCTGCGCGACCTGATGGCGCAGCATAGCCGCGTGATGAGCGCGCCGGGCCAGGATGCCCTGGCGCGCGTGGGCAGCGCGCTGTCTTTCGTCAACAGCATGATGGAGACCAAGCCGCGCTACCTGCAGGCCAACCCCACGGTCGCCTTGCGACTGCAGCAGATCAGCGAACAGGACCCGAATTACCTGTCCCACGAATACTTCAATCATTACTGGGAACCGGTGTCGTTTTCGGCCATCCAGCCGGTGCTGGCCGCGGTCAAGCTGGAGTATGCCGGCTCGGCCGCCTACCATGACCATGTGCCGCCGCTCAACCTGTCGCCCGAACACATGGCTTTCCTGGCGCAGATTCCGGACGCCACCTTCCGCGAGACCACCGCCGACTTCCTCGTCAACCGCCAGTTCCGCCAGGATTACTGGGTCAAGGGCAGCCGCAAGCTCAATGCCTTTGAACAGGCCAGCGCGCTGCGCGCCGTGCGCATCCTGCTGGTGGCACCGGTCGCGCAGATCACGATGAAGGTGACGGGCGCCCTGGGCGAGGCCGACATGGACCAGGCCGTCTATGGCCCGCTGCTGGAACTGCTGGCCGATTACCAGCCGCACACGATAGGCGAATTGCAGCAGCGCTTGCCCGCCAATGTGGCGGAACTGGGCGCCTTGCTGCAGATGCTGCTGGTGCTGGCGCATAAGGCCTGCATTGTGTCAGTGCAAGACGATGCCGCCATCGCCCTGGCACGGCCGGTCACGGCCAGGCTGAACCGTCATCTGCTGAACAAGGCCCGCGGGCGTACCGACCTCGTTGCGCTGGCCAGTCCCGTGACGGGCGGCGGCATGGGTGTGTATCATTTGCAACAGTTATTTTTGCTGGCGAGGCTGGAAGGGCACGACACGCCGGAGGCCTGGGTGGCATTTGCGTGGCCGTATTTCCGCGCATTGCAGCAAACCGTGGTGCGCAATGGCACGGTGCTGACGACGGATGAAGACAACCTGGCCGAACTGGCCGCGCATGCGGAAAGCTTCCGCGCCACCACGCTGCCGATCCTGCAGTCGCTGGGCGTGGCCGAGTAGCCGTTCCCGCCGGGTCGGCAGAAGCATGGATTTTTGATATCAGTCATTCGCGCCGTGAATGACTTTGCCGAAAAGCGCCGCATCTATTTATAATTTGAAACGTTTTTAACGAAACAATGAAAAATTATGTTGCGGCGCAACCGGCGTCCAGTGTGCTACACTTTTAGGGTTTTTGCGGCGCCGCAGGTGCGGTTGCCGTTCGTAGAAGCTGCGAACGGCGTGCTTTATGCACATGGCTGCTTACTAAATTTTGGCCGCGCAAGCGGCATCGGTCTTATGCCCCTGTCAACTCCCGTATCCCGGCGCGCCCTACGGCACTCCCGCGTTATCGACGTCCAAGCGTATGTGCGCGAGGACGGCCTGTGGGATATTGACGCCCGTATTACCGACATCAAAAGCTACGACGCGACCCTGGCCTCCGGCCCCCGTCCCGCCGGCACCCCTCTGCATGACCTCCATTTACGCATTACCGTCGATCGCGAACTGACCATCGTCGAGGCCG
Organism: Janthinobacterium sp.; assembly: GCF_009923995.1. Classification (GTDB taxonomy): domain Bacteria; phylum Pseudomonadota; class Gammaproteobacteria; order Burkholderiales; family Burkholderiaceae_D; genus Janthinobacterium. Next base: position 173,080 of record NZ_RFSK01000002.1, read on the forward strand.
AAGCCGCCTCCGATGCCGTGCCCTATCCCGGTTTTTGCGATACCATCGGCCCCGCTTACCGGGCGCTGATCGGCTTGAATTTATTGAAGAATTTCCGCCGCGACTTGAAACAGCGCCTGGCGGGAATCGCCGGCTGTACCCATTTGACCGAACTGGCGCAAGTCTTGCCGACTGCGACAGTTCAGGCATTTGCCGGCGATGTCTGGTCGACCCGCGACGGTGAGAATGCTGATTTGCCGCATGAAAAGCCGTTTCAACTCGACAAATGCCACGCCCTGCGCACCGATGGCGGGGCAGTGGCACAGTATTACCCGCGCTGGGTAGCCAAAGCGTGATCCCTGCGCTGTTTTTCCTGTTTTTTTTGCACCACTAACCGTATTTTTACAAATCAGTATCAGAAGGGAAGCCAGCATGAAAATCCATGAGTATCAAGCCAAAGAAATCCTCCGGCAATTCGGAGTGACGGTACCACGCGGTATTCCGTGCATGTCCGTCGACGAGGCAGTCAAGGCTGCGGAAACCCTGGGCGGCCCGGTGTGGGTAGTCAAGGCACAGATCCACGCAGGTGGCCGCGGCAAGGGCGGCGGCGTGAAAGTGGCAAAAACGATCGAACAGGTCAAGGAATACGCTGACCAGATCATGGGCATGCAGCTGATCACGCATCAGACCAGCGCCGAAGGCCAGAAAGTCAACCGCCTGCTGGTGGAAGAAGGCGCCGACATCAAGCAAGAACTGTACGTTTCGCTGGTCACCGACCGCGTTACCCAGAAGATCGTCCTGATGGCGTCGTCCGAAGGCGGCATGGACATCGAAGAAGTGGCCGAGAGCCACCCTGAGAAGATCCACCACGTCACCATCGAGCCTAGCGTTGGCCTGACCGATGCCCAGGCAGACGACATCGCGACCAAAATCGGCGTGCCTGCCGGTTCCATCGTCGACGCACGCGTCAACCTGCAAGGCCTGTACAAAGCCTACTGGGAAACCGACTGCTCGCTGGCCGAGATCAACCCGCTGATCGTCACCGGCAGCGGCAAGGTCATCGCCCTGGACGCCAAGTTCAACTTTGACCCGAACGCCCTGTTCCGTCATCCGGAAATCGTCGCCCTGCGCGATCTGGACGAAGAAGATCCAGCGGAAATCGAAGCGTCGAAATTCGACCTGGCCTACATCTCGCTCGACGGTAACATCGGCTGCCTGGTGAACGGTGCCGGCCTGGCCATGGCCACCATGGACACGATCAAACTGTTCGGCGGCGAGCCAGCCAACTTCCTGGACGTCGGCGGCGGCGCCACGGCAGAAAAAGTAACCGAAGCGTTCAAGATCATGCTGAAAAACCCAGGCCTGAAAGCCATCCTGGTGAACATTTTCGGCGGCATCATGCGTTGCGACGTGATCGCCGAAGGCGTCATCGCCGCGGTGAAAGCCGTTTCGCTGAACGTACCGCTGGTGGTGCGCATGAAGGGCACCAACGAAGACCTGGGCAAGAAGATGCTGGCCGATTCCGGTCTGCCTATCATCGCAGCCGACACCATGGAAGATGCAGCCAAGAGCGTCGTTGCCGCTGCTGCCGGTCAAGCTTAATTAAGGAATCAACATGTCCATTCTGATCAATAAAGATACCAAAGTTGTCACCCAAGGGATCACCGGCAAGACCGGCCAGTTCCACACCCGCGGTTGCCGCGACTACGCGAACGGCAAAGCTGCCTTCGTGGCAGGCGTGAACCCGAAGAAAGCCGGCGAAGATTTCGAAGGCATTCCTATTTTCGCTAACGTGACCGAAGCGAAAAAAGAAACCGGCGCCAACGTTTCCGTGATCTACGTCCCGCCAGCAGGCGCGGCAGCGGCGATCTGGGAAGCTGTCGAAGCTGAAATGGATCTGGCCATTTGCATCACCGAAGGCATTCCTGTCCGCGACATGATGGCCCTGAAAGACCGCATGGCCAAAGCCAACAGCAAAACCCTGCTGCTGGGACCTAACTGCCCAGGCCTGATCACGCCAGACGAAATCAAGATCGGCATCATGCCAGGTCACATCCACAAGAAGGGCCGTATCGGCGTCGTTTCCCGTTCGGGCACCCTGACCTATGAAGCAGTGGGTCAGCTGACCGCGCTGGGCCTGGGCCAATCGTCGGCAGTCGGCATCGGCGGCGACCCGATCAACGGTCTGAAGCACATCGACATCATGAAGATGTTCAATGACGATCCTGATACCGACGCGGTCATCATGATCGGCGAAATCGGCGGTCCGGACGAAGCCAACGCGGCGTATTGGATCAAGGACAACATGAAAAAACCGGTCGTCGGCTTCATCGCCGGCGTGACCGCTCCTCCAGGCAAGCGCATGGGCCACGCCGGCGCGCTGATCTCGGGCGGTGCCGATACGGCACAAGCCAAGCTGGAAATCATGGAAGCTTGCGGCATCACCGTGACCAAGAACCCGTCGGAAATGGCGCGTCTGCTGAAAGCCATGCTGTAATTTCAGCCAGGTTTTGATGCAGCACAAGAAAAGGAGCTTCGGCTCCTTTTTTTTCGTCCCGCGCTTCCCCTTCCACGGTCTTTCCGGCCGCCCGCCTTCCCCTTTTTCACAGCGCGCCATGGCCGTTCTCGCAGCCGTCCGGAGGGGCCATGACAGGCATGTGACATTACCAACTTGTAACACCGTTCGGCGTAGCGCGCGCCTATGATTCGGCCTGTCAGCACCATCGTCGCGCGCCCCGTGCGCGCCTACTTTCTACTTCGGAACCCTAGCTATGGATGCCATGAAACCGGGCGTGGCCGCGCTATGCCTGCTGCTGTTATGTGCCTGTGCCGAGGCGCCCAGGGTGGATTGGCAGCGGGGCGCGAAGCGCGCCTGGATCGTCGCGCCATACGCGCCCGGACGCGCCGCCGATTTGCCGGCCTGCCTGGCGCGCCTGTCCGACGCCGAGCTGGCGCGCCGCCATTTTGTCGAGCTGCGCTACCGCCATGTGCGGGTCATGCGCACGGCCGTGGCCGAGGTGCCGCCCGATATCGACGCCAGGCCCGGGGTGCAGGTGGAGCTGTGGCCGGAAGATTGCGGGCAGGGTCATTTGTCGCGCATCTCCAAGTTGTTGCCTGCAGACAGCAATTAATTGCAAGAGAACGCGAAAGTGCACACCATGTTCATGAAATGTTTCCGCTGGCCAGCAGCGCTGCTGCCCCTGTGCCTGCCACTGATTCTGCATGCGCAGACCCCGCCGGCAGACAGCCTGGGGCTGGAGCAGCTGCAGCGCATTGCGCTCGAGCGCAACCACGACGTGCGCGTCTCCGCGCTGGCGGAGGAGAGTGCCGCCGCTGCCGTGACCAGCGCCGCCGCCGCGCCCAATCCCATGCTGACGCTGCAGACGATGAACATCAATCCCGGCCTGGGCGTGGGCGCCGGCAGCTTGCGCAGCAAGACGGTCGACAGCAGCGTGCGCATCGACCAGTTGCTGGAGCGGGGCGGCAAGCGCGGCTTGCGCCGCGACGGCGCCCAGCACCAGGAGGAGGGCGCGCGCGAAGACGTGCGCGAGGCGCGGCGCCAGCTGCGCCTCGCCGTCAGCCAGGCCTATTACGATGCGCTGGCGGCGGGCGAACGCCAGGCCATCCTCGGCGAGACGGCGCAGCTGTACCAGCGCACCGTCGACGTGGCGCAGACGCAGCGCAAGGCGGGAGACCTGTCGCCGGCCGACGTGGCGCGGCTGCAAGTCGAGGCGTTGCGCGCCAGCAATGACGCCCTGCAGGCGCGCAGCGAGGTCGCGCGGGCGCGCCAGGCGCTGGCCTTGCTGACGGGTATGGACAGCCGCCAGGCGCAGCTGCCGCTGGCCGATGGCTGGCCGGCCATGGTTGCCGCCGGCACGCTGGCGCAGGACGGGCCGGCCGGCGCGGGCAGCGATGCGGCCATCGCGCGGCGGCCCGACGTGATGGCGGCGCAGGCACGGGTGGCGGCGGCCGCGTCCGCACACAAGCTGGCGCTGGCCGCGCGCACGCGCGACGTGTCCGTCGGCGTGCAGGCCGAACATTACCCGGCCAGCGCCGGCAATCCGCAGGGCAGCGGCAACAGCTTCGGCATTTCCCTGCAGGTGCCGCTGTTCCTGCGCTACCAGTATGACGGCGAGATCCGCAGCGCCCAGGCGGCGCTGGACCTGGCGCAGGAAAACCTGGAACAGGCGCGCATCGTGGCCAGGGCGGAGCTGGAGCGTGCCGCGCTCGACGTGCGCAGCAACGGCGAGCGCCTGCAGCGCATCGACGACAGCCTGCTGCCGGCCGCGCGCAAGTCGGCCCAGGCGGCGGAATTCGCCTACCAGCACGGCGCCCTGCCCATCGCCGACGTGCTCGACGTGCGGCGCAGCTACCGCGCCGTGCAGCTCGACGCGCTGGCCGCCCGCAACGATTATGCCAAGGCGCTGGCCGCCTGGCAGGCATCTTTCCCCAGTGCATCCCTTGAAAGAACGACACCATGATATCGCGCAGCACCCTGACCTATGGCGCCCTGTTCATCCTGCTGTGCGGCGGCTCCGCCGCGGGCGTGCAGTATCTGCAGCGGGCGCATGCCGCCGCCTTGCCGGCCGCCGCCGTGGCCACCAGCGTTGCCGCGAGCGGCGTGCTGCACTTTGCCGCGAACGCGCCGCAGATGGCGACGCTGAAGATCGCCGCCGTGAGCGCCGTGCCGCTGCCGGCCAGCGCCGCCCTGAACGGGCGCATCGCCTACGATGAAAACGTCACCACGCGCGTCAGTTCGCCCGTGCTGGGCCGCGTGCTGGCCCTGCATGCGGACAGCGGCGACAAGGTGGCGCGCGGCGCCCTGCTGGCCGACCTCGATTCGCCCGACCTGGCCAGTGCCGAAGCCGACTGGCGCAAGGCGCAGGCCGACGAAGTGCGCAAGCAGCTGGCCTACCAGCGCGCCGACACGCTGTTCCGGGGCGAGGTGCTGGCGCGCAAGGATTACGAGTCGGCCGATGCCGACTTCCAGCAGGCGCGCGCGGAGACGCGGCGCGCGGCCCTGCGCATGCACAGCCTGAACGCGGCCGGCAGCGACAATGGCCGCTTCGCCCTGCGCGCGCCGCTGGCCGGCACCATCGCCGACCGCCAGATCAATCCGGGCCAGGAAGTGCGCCCCGACGCCCCCGCGCCCCTGTTCGTCATCAGCGACCTGCGCCGCCTGTGGCTGCTGGTCGACGTGCCGGAAAGCGCCCTGGCCAGCGTGCGCCAGGGCCAGGCCGTCAGCGTCGAGACGGATGCCTACCCGGGACGCCGCTTCAGCGCCACGGTGGCGCACGTGGCGCCGGTGCTGGACCCGCAGACGCGGCGCATCCAGGTGCGCTGCACGCTGGACAACGCCGATGGCGCCCTGAAGCCGGAAATGTTCGCGCGCGCCGCCTTCCTGGCCGGCGACGGCAGCACGCTGGCAGTGGCCCTGCCGAATACCAGCCTGTTCGCCGAAGGCATGTACAGCTATGTCTTCGTGGAAAAACAGCCCGGTACGTTTGAAAAGCGCCGCGTCAACGTGCGCGTCAAGGGACGCGACAGCAGCTTCGTCGACGCGGGCGTGAGCGCCGGCGAACGGGTCGTCACGGAAGGCGCCTTCCTGCTCAACGCCGAGGTGGCCAGCAATGCTCGCTAAGCTGATCGATTTTGTCCTGGCGCAACGCGTCTTCGTGCTGATCCTGACGGCGGCACTGGCCGTCTTCGGCTACCGCGCGCTGAGCAACCTGCCCATCGAAGCCTTTCCCGACGTGCAGGACGTGCAGGTGCAGATCGTCACGCAGTATCCGGGTCAGGCGCCGGAGGAAGTCGAACGCAACGTCACGCTGCCCATCGAGCGGGAAATGAGCGGCGTGCCGCAGCAGACGCAGCTGCGCTCCGTGACGATCACGGGCCTGTCCGTGGTGACGCTGACGTTTGCCGACGGCACGGACGATTATTTTGCACGTCAGCAAGTGCTGGAGAAATTGCAGAACGTCAACTTGCCCACGGGCGTGCAGGCGAGCCTGGCGCCGCTGTCGACGGCGGTCGGCGAAATCTTCCGCTACGTCATCGAGGCGCCGCCCGGCATGGATGCGAACGAGGTGCGGGCCTTGCAGGACTGGGTCGTGCGTCCCGCGCTGCGCATCGTGCCCGGCGTGGCCGACGTCGTCAGTTTCGGCGGCACCGTCAAGGAATACCAGGTGCAGGTGGACCCGGCCGCCCTGCAGCGCTACGGCGTCACCATCGACCAGCTCAGCGCGGCCTTGAGCAACAACAGCGCCAACGTGGGCGGCGGCCTGGTGCGCCGCGGCGACGAGGCGCTGGTGGTGCGCGGCATCGGCATCTTCGGCAGCATCGACGATATCGGCCGCGTCATCGTCAGCGCCAAGGGCGGGCGCACGGTGCTCGTGTCGGACCTGGCCGACGTGACCGTGGGCAATCGTCCCCGTTCCGGCGTGGTGGCCTTCAACCGCGAAAACAGCGTGGTGGAAGGCATCGTGCAGATGAGCAAGGGCAGCAACGCCGCCAAGGTCGTGGCCGACGTCAAGCTGGCCATCGCCGGCCTCGACGCGCGCCTGCCGAAAGGCGTGCACCTGCGCACGATCTATGACCGCACGGAACTGATCGGCCACACGGTGCACACGGTGGCGGAAAACCTGCTGCTGGGCGCGGCGCTGGTGATCGCCATCCTCGTGATTTTCCTCGGCAACTGGCGCGCCGCCCTCATCGTCGCGGCCGTGATTCCCCTGTCGCTGCTGTTCGCCTTCATCATGCTCGACGCGCGCGGCATTCCCGCCAACCTCATTTCGCTGGGGGCGGTCGACTTCGGCATCATCATCGACAGCGCCGTCGTGCTGGTCGAGGCCCTGCTGGTGCGGCTGGCGCTGCTGGGCGAGCCGGGCCGGCACGATTCCGCCCTGCGCGAGCGCACCCTGAAGCAGACGGTCGTCGACCTGGGCCACCCCATCCTGTTTGCCAAGGCCATCATCATTGTCGCCTTCATTCCCATCTACACCTTCCAGCGCGTGGAAGGCAAGATCTTCTCGCCCGTCGCCTTCACGCTGAGCTTTGCCATGCTGGGTGCCATCATCCTGACCATGACCCTGGTGCCGACCTTGCTGGCCTGGACCATGCGCCGCCATCCGATGGCGGAAAAGCACAGCGCCTGGCTGCAGCGCATCCAGGACGGCTATGGCCGCCTGCTGGCGGCGGCGCAGCGCCAGCGCATCTTCGTCATGCTCGCCTCGGTGCTGGCGCTGGTGGTGACGCTGGCCCTGGCGCCCCTGCTGGGCAGTGAATTCCTGCCCAAGCTCGACGAAGGCAACCTGTGGCTGACGGTCAGCCTGCCGACCTCGAGTTCGCTGGAAAAGACGCGCGCCGTGGAGCAGCAGGTGCGCGCCATCATCCTGTCCTACCCGGAAGTGGGCAATGTCATCTCGCACGTGGGCCGGCCCGACGACGGCACCGACCCCAAGGGCAGCAACAACATGGAAATCCTGGCCGACCTGAAACCGCGCGGCAGCTGGCGCTTTGCGGACAAGGACGCGCTGGTGGCCGACATGTCGGCGAAGATCCGCAGCCTGCCCGGCGTGCCGACGAACTTTTCGCAGGTCATCGAGGACAACGTGGAAGAGGCGCTGTCCGGCGTGAAGGGCGAGATCGCCGTGAAGATCTACGGCCCCGACCTGGACGTGCTGACGCAAAAGAGCGAGCAGATCGCCGCCATCCTGGGCGGCATTGCGGGCGCGGCCGACGTGGGCGCCGTGAAAATCGGCGGGCAGAGCGAACTCGACATTGTTATCGACCGCGAGCGCATCGCCCGCCTGGGCGTCAACGTGGCCGATGTCAACACGGCAATCCAGACGGCGCTGGCAGGCAACGCCGTCAATGCGTATTTCGAAGGCGACCGGCGCTTCGACATCACCGTGCGCCTGAAGGAGGCGGCGCGCGATTCCGTCGATGCCATCGGTGCCCTGCAGGTGAATTTGCCGGGCGGCGCAGGCACGGTGGCGCTGGCCGAGCTGGCGCATATCGAGGTGCGCCAGGGCGCGGCCCGCATCAGCCGCGAAGCGGGCGGGCGCAATGCCTCCGTCAAGGCCAACCTGCTGGGCCGCGACCAGGGCAGTTTTGTTGCTGAAGCACAAGAAAAAGTGGCGCGCCTCGTGCACTTGCCGCCGGGCTACCAGATCACCTGGGGCGGACAGTTCGAAAACCAGCAGCGCGCCGTGAAGCGCCTGGAAGTGATCGTGCCGATCACCGCGCTGATGATCTTTTCGCTGCTGTTCTGGGCCTTCCGCTCCGTGCGCAAGGCCATGCTGATCCTGTCCATCGTGCCGTTTACCCTGATCGGCGGCATCCTGGGCCTGGCGCTCGTCGGCCTGCATTTTTCCGTCTCGGCGGCGGTCGGCTTCATTGCCGTGGCCGGCATCTCGGTGCAGAACGGCGTCATCATGGTCGAGCAGATCGTCGAGATCGCCCGGCACGAAGCCAGCGCCGTCGACAGCGCCATCGCCGGCGCCGTGGCGCGCCTGCGTCCCATCCTGATGACGGCCCTGATGGCGGGGCTGGGCTTGCTGCCGGCGGCGCTGTCGCATGGCATCGGCTCGGAAACCCAGCGCCCGTTCGCCGTCGTCATCGTGGGCGGCATCGTCTCGGCCACCTTCTTTACCTTGCTGCTGTTGCCGCTGGCCTATCCCTATTTTGCGGAAAAGAAAGGACTGCCCGCGGACGCCGGCTGACACGGCAGGGCCGCGCCTGCCGGAAAGTGTCGCTTTTCTTTCCACCTGTGCCGTCGCTGCCCCGACGCGCCGCTGGCATGGCGCTTGCACCGTGCAGGACGTGAGCAACTGCACCATGGGAGGATGCGATGCGCGGGCAGAGCGGATTTACCCTGATAGAACTGATGATCGTCGTGGCCATCGCCGGCATCCTGGCGGCCGTGGCCATTCCCCAGTACGGCGACTACACCATGCGGGCCAAGGTCAGCAACGTGCTGGCCGCCGCCGCGCCCCTGAAAACGGCCGTGGCCCTGTGCGTGCAGGAAAATGGCGGCGAGGCGGCCGCCTGCAGCACGCCCACCGAGAATGTTCCCGGCCCCATTCCCCTGTTTACGGCGACGCGCGAAGTGGCCAGCGCCAAGGTCACCACGGGCGATATCGAACTGATACTGGCCCCCGGCCTGGGCGCGGGCATGGCAGGCAAGATCGTGAAGATGACCTTGCAGCCGGGCACCAGCAGCTTGAGCTGGCTCAACAGTACCACCGTGACGAATGCGGCTGCGGCCGAAGCCATCCTGAAGAACAATCCGCCGGCGTCGGTGCCGGCGGCAACCCAGTGAGCTTGCCCGCCTGGCGTCAGACGATCTTTTGCCGGTCCGCGATCAGCGCTTCATAGGTGAGGTTTTGCAGCAGCGTGTAGTGGGTCGGCTCCAGGTCGATGAATTGCACGCCGTACGTGTGGATTTCCGCCACCTGCGCGGCGTGGCCGTGCGAGGGCTTGCCCACGCTGACGTTCTGGATGCGCGCGCGCGTATTGACGCGCATCTGGTGCTTGTTCGGCTGCACCAGCAGGGTAAAGCTGAGCGTCACGCCGTCGTCGTCGGGCGTGAGCATGCAGGGCGACTCGATCAGCGCGCCCGACACGCTGAGGTTGACGATGAACACGGGCACGGCTGCCACGTCGCGGTAGCTCAGCTGCGCGGGAATCTCCACTTTCACGCGCATGGCCGTGCGCAGGCTGGTGCCCTGGATGGCGTCGGGAAAGCTCAGGTGCACATAGTGCAGGGGACGGCCGAAGATGCGCAGCACGCTGCAGGAAAAAGAGCACACGGTGACGCCGGAAAACACGCGGATGGTCAGCTTGTCGCCTTCGTTGAGGACGATGGGGGTGCCATTTTCCAGGGGAATCTTGACGATCAGATACTCATCCTTCACATAGCCGATCACGGTCGAGAAATGCTGGATGGGCTTGATGGTACGGTGCGTGATGAACTGGATGCGCCCGCCCACCTGCAGGTTCATGGCTTCGAATTCGAAGTCCTGGAGCGGGGCTGCCGCGGCGGGCTTGTTGCTTGTCATGCGATGCTCATCGTGATGGGGGCGAAGTGCAGTATGCATGATTTCTTGGTTAAAAAGCATTTATATCAATGAAATTCATATTCGCATGAATAAATGCCGGTACATCCTTCCTGCCTGCCGTCCAGGCTTTACAATTGCGTCAATATTGACGAATCTAAATATGATGGCGCGCAGCTACTTCTGGACCATGTTGTTCCTGATCCTGCATCAGATCGATGCAGCCTACTGGCGTGAATGGGAAATGTTTCATGTGCCGGGCGGCATCCAGGGTTTCCTCGTGTTCAACCTGGCGGCCATTGCCGTCGTACTGTCGGGCTACCGGCACGTGCTGCTGGACACCCGGCGGGCACCCTTCTTTGCGGCCGTGTGCGCCGCGCTGGGCGCGGGCACGTGCGCCATCCATGCCGGTTTCGCGCTGGCAGGGCTGGAACAGTTCCACCTGCCCCTGTCCGTGGCCGTCATCGCGCTGTGCCTGGCCTGCGCCGTGTGGCTGCTGTGCGACTTGCGCCGCGTCAAGGCAGCGGGGCCAGCGCGGGCCTGACGCCGGGCCGCTTATACCGCCGCGTGCCAGTCGCCCGATTTGCCGCCGTGCTTTTCCAGCACGCGCACGTTGGTCATGACCATGCCCCGGTCCACGGCCTTGCACATGTCGTAGATCGTCAGCAGGCCGATCTGCACGGAGGTCAGCGCTTCCATTTCCACGCCCGTCTTGCCCGTCGTCTCGACCTGGGCGCGGCAGTGCACGCTGTTGGCGGCCGCGTCCACTTCAAAATCGACCGTCACGCGCGTGATGGCCAGCGGATGGCACAGGGGAATCAGGTCGCTGGTGCGCTTGGCGCCCATGATGGCGGCGATGCGGGCGATGCCCAGCACGTCGCCCTTTTTTGCATTGCCGGACATGATCAGGGCCAGGGTGGCGCTCTGCATGCGGATGGTGCCGGCGGCCACGGCGCTGCGGCGCGTGTCGTCCTTGCTGCCCACGTCCACCATATGGGCTTGCCCTGTGGCATCGAAATGGGTCAGTTCCCCGGCGGGGACTTGCTGGTCAGCTGTAGTCATGGCGTCAAAATAGGTGAGGATGGAGGGCGCGGCACGCAGCCGCAGCCGGGCATGTCACAAGCATATCGCATGCCTGTCGCGTGGGAAACGGCGCCGCTAACAAGGTATGATAGCACCCGTGAATGCAAAAACTACCCTCCAGACTGTGCTCCACGACGCCGGCGCGGCATTGCCGCGCGCGACCTGGCGCGCGCCCGTGCTGGCCGCCTTATGGCTGGCTTCTCCGTTTGCGCTGGCGCAAACCTTCACGTCCGCGCCAGCGGCACCGGCCGTCAATCCGCCGGCCAAGCCGGCCAGCACGTGGACGCAGCTGGCCGTGCCGCCCGCGCCCAACCTGCCGAACCTGGGCGATACCTCGCGCGAAGACCTGTCGCCCGCGATGGAGCGCAAGATCGGCGAGGAAATCATGCGCGGCATCCGCGGCGACCGCGATTATCTCGATGACGCGCCCCTGCTGGAATACCTGAATACCTTCGGCAATGCCCTCGTGGCGGCGCGGCCCAGCGTGCGCGGCGAAACGAACTACGATTATTTCTTCTTTGCCGTGCGCGATCCCCAGTTGAACGCGTTCGCCTTGCCTGGCGGCTTCATCGGCGTGCACTCGGCCCTGCTGCTGGCGGCGCAAACGGAGGCGGAACTGGCGTCCGTGCTGTCGCACGAGATCGGCCACGTGGCGCAGCGCCATATCGCCCGCATGCTGGGCCAGCAGCGCCAGGATGCCCTGATGCCGCTGGCGGCCATGCTGCTGGCCGCGCTGGCGTCGCGCGCGGGCGGCGACGTGGCCATGGGCGTGTTTGCCGCCGGCCAGGGCCTGGCCATCCAGCGCCAGCTCAATTTCGGCCGCGACGCCGAACGCGAGGCGGACCGCATCGGCTTCCAGATCATGGGCGAGGCCGGTTTCGATACCACCGGCATGGTGGCCTTCTTCGGCCGCATGCAGGCGGCCAGCCGCTCGTACAGCGACCTGATGCCCGCCTACCTGCAGACCCACCCGCTGACGACGGAGCGCATCGCCGACATCCAGGCGCGCATCCGCGAACAGCCCTACAAGCAGCGTCCGGACAGCCTGAATTTCCACCTGGCCCGCGCCCGCGCCCGCGTGCTGCAGGATGAAAGCGTGCAGGGCTTGCTCAATGCCAAGGCCGTCTTCACGACGCAGCTGGAGCAGCAGAGCCGCTTCCAGGTGACGGCCGCCCATTACGGCCTGGCCTTCGTCGCCATCAAGCAGGGCCAGCCGGCGCAGGCGCAGAAGGAGCTCGACGCGGCCTATGCCGCCCTGCACCAGCCGGCCGGGCCGAACGTGTTTACCTCGGGCGGCACGCAGGGGCCGAATTCGCTGCTGGCGGCGATGACCCTGGAAGTGCTGCTGATGCCGGCGCAAAAGAAGGAAGTGGCGCAGCAGGCCCTGACGGCGGCGGACGCGGCGCGCCAGCAGTTTCCCCTCTCGCGCGGTATTGCCCGCCAGTATGCGGAAGCGCTGATGGGAGCAGGCAAGCTGGAGCAGGCAACCCTGTACCTGCGCGACCAGGTGCAGCTGTACAAGGAAGAGCCGGAACTCTACGATTTATTGGCGAAAGCCTACGCGGACCAGGGCAAGATGACCTTGCAGCACATGGCCCTGGCCGAATCCTACGTCTTGCAGGGCGCCACCATGGCCGCGCTGGACCAGCTGACGATCGCCCGCAAATCCACGGACGCGACCTTTTACGACCAGGCCGTGATCGATGCGCGCGAGCGGGAATTGCAGGAAAAGCGCCGCGAACAGCTGAAAGACCAGAAAAGCTAGCGTTTACGGGGCTGTTGGCGCCTGCTGGAAGGCCAAGGCTTGCGCCACCTTGGCATAGGCCAGCGGCTGCACGGCGATGTCCTGGCCGGCATGCGACAGGGTCAGCGTGCCGTGGCCCTCTTCCAGCCAGGCCAGCAGGGCGTCGTCGCTTGCCGGCTGGCCATCGATGCGCAGCGCGGCCAGCACCTGCGCCATGTCGCGGTCATCCACCTGGGCCACGACGTCGCCGTGGCACAGGATCAGCGCGCCGTTGTCGCACCAGTACGCCTGCTCGATGCGTGCCAGCGGCGCCCCCGTCTGCAGGACAAAACCGTGCTGCGGATCGCTGCGGGCGATGTACGGCGTCGCCTGCAGGTTGACATACACGCGCTGCGGGCCGTTCTGGAAAAACCAGCAGCCCCGTTCATCGTGGCCGTAATTGCGGTTGATAAAGCTCAACAGGGCTGCGTGGGCGATCTTGTCGCCCGGCAATTGCTGCTGCTGGGCCTGCTGGTCGCGCATGCGCCAGTGGCCGCGCGCGTCCAGGCCCAGCCAGCCGTAGCAGTGGGGCACGTTCGGCCATTTGGCCAGGGCTTGCTTGACGAGATCATCCATGTAAGGCGTTTTCCGGGGCAGTGCGCAAGCCGTCAGCGTGACAGCTTTGCGGCGAAGACGGCGCCGCGCTGCCATCTTCAAAGTGGGACAGCAGGCGCTGCGGCAACCAGGCGAGGCTGCCCGGCGGCGCGCCGGTGGCAAAGCCGACATGGCCGCCGTGGCGCGGATACTCGAGCGTGACGTTCGGCGCGGCGCTGGATGGCAGGAAGCGGCCGGGCAGGAAAGGATCATTTTGTGCATTCAGCACCAGGGTCGGCACGGTGATGTCGTGCAGGACGTGTTTCGCGCTGGCGCGGTGCCAGTAGTCGTCGGCGTCGCGGTAGCCGTGCAGGGGCGCCGTGACGACGTTGTCGAAGGCGTGCAGGTCGCGCGCGGCCAGCATGGCGTCGCGCGCGAACAGGCCGGGAAACTGTTCCAGCTTGGCCAGGCATTTCGGTTTCAGGGTGTTCAAAAACATGCGCGTGTAGAGGCGGTTGGCGCCCGAGGACAGGGCCTTGCCTCCTTGCGCCAGGTCAAGGGGCGCGGACACGGCGGCGGCCGCGTCGACGATTTCCGCCTGCCGCTGCCACTGGCCCAGCCAGCACAGCAGGGCATTGCCGCCCAGCGAGACGCCGGCCGCGTAGAACCTGCCCGTCGCGCGGGGGCGCAGGCGGCGCAGCACCCAGTCGACTTCCTGCGCATCGCCCGAATGGTAGAAGCGCGGCGCCAGGTTGGGCTCGCCCGAGCAGCCGCGGAAGTGCGGCACGGCGCCGGACCAGCCGCGGGCCTCCACCTCGCGCATCAGGGCGCGCGCGTAATGGCTGTTCGACGAGCCTTCCAGGCCGTGGAACAGCACCACGAAAGGCAGGCCCGGCTGGCCGTCGACCAGGTCGACGTCGACGAAATCGCCATCGGGCGCCTGCCAGCGTTCGCGGCGGAAGACCACGGCCGGCTTGCCGATGCACAGGGCCGGATAGATGGTTTGCGTGTGGCCGCCAGGCAACCAGAATGGGGCGGTATAAGTCATCGTTCGGCGTTTAGTGCAGGATCTGCGCTCCCGTGGCGTCCGCCGGCGCGCCGCCTGGCGCGATCGAGGCGTGGTGCAGCACGATGCGCCAGCCGCGCGGCGTTTTCACGTACACATTCGTGGCCAGCAGGTGCGCGGGGCCGTCGTCGCCCGCCGTGACGCCTTCGATGACCGTGTGCACCGAGCTCATCAGATTGTGCGTTTCATGCAGCTGGGCCGGCACGATGTGCAGGCCGCCGCCGGCCAGGATGGTTTCCCACGAGGCGCGGATGGCGGCATGGCCGATCAGGCGCACGCCGCCCGGGTGGATGCAGACGATTTCCTCGTCGTCGGCCCACAGCGCCATCAGCGCCTCGAGGTCGGCGCGGTGCAGCGCATCGTAGAAGGCCGCTTCGACTTCCGCGGCGCTGCCATTGAGTTCCTTCAGACGTTTCATGACGACTCCGGACTGGATCGGTAGGGCAAATAAATGCTGCAATTAAAAACGGCGCGCTGGTGGCGCGCCGCTGGGCAGTTTAATGGTGGCCGGCGCTGGCGCCTTCCTTCAGGGTATAGGCCGTGCCGCAATACGGGCACTTGGCGACGCCGTCCTTGTTAAATTCCAGGAACACGCGGGGATGCGACGACCACAGCGGCATGGCCGGGTTAGGGCAGTGGGCTGGCAAGTCTTTACTGTCGAGTTCGACCGCTGGCTGGGTGGATTTTGTCATCTTGTCATGCTCCGTGAGGCTGTATGGAAGGAAGTCGGCTGCTGCCAAAAGCACGATTTTAACGGATTCGGGCAGACAGCAAAAATCATGGCTAAAATGGCGCCTTCACCAGCGGTGCCCGCGTCGCGCTTTTTGGCGCCACCGCCGCCGCGCCACCGCCACCTGGACTGGATTTGCCTTGCCCGTGTCACCGTTGCCGCCCCCGTCGCGGCGCACCATTGTTGTGCATTTACCACAGTTCCCTCGCCGGAGCGCCGCGTGAACGCTGCCGTCTCCGCCCGCGATGAGGGCGTGCTGAAGGATGCCTGGCGCGCCGGCCTGAAGCTGGGCGCGCCCAGCCTGCTGGGCATCGCCGCCTGGGGCATGGTGGTGGGCGTGGCCATGGTCAAGAGCGGCCTGACGGTGGCGCAGGCGGGGGCCATGACCCTGTTCGTCTTTGCCGGCTCGGCCCAGCTCGCCTCTTTGCCCCTGCTGGCCGCGCATGCGCCCGTGTGGGTGATCTTCGCCACGGCCCTCGTCGTCAATTTGCGTTTTGTCATCTTTTCCGTGCTGCTGGCGCCCCATTTCGCCCAGCTGCCGTGGCGCCAGCGCTTCGCCCTCGGCTATGTGGCCGGCGATATCACGGTGGGCCTCTTCCTGCAGCGCTACCCGCATGAAGCGCCGGACCCGGCCAAGCTGCCCTTCCTGAAAGGCCTGATCTACCCCAACTGGCTGGCCTGGCAGCTCGGTTCCTTCATCGGCATCATGCTGGGCGCCGTCGTGCCGGCCGAGTGGGGCCTGGGTTTCGCGGGCACCCTGGCGATCCTGTGCGTGACGATACCGCTGATCCTCGGCCGCGCCGCCCTGTGCGGCGTGCTGGTGGCGGGCACGGTGGCCGTGCTGGCCTACGGTTTGCCGTACAAGCTGGGCTTGCTGGTGGCCGTGCTGGTGGGCATGGTCACGGCCATGGCCGTGGAAGAATTGACGGAAAAATGGACAAAACGCCATGTTTGACAGTATCGACTGGGGCCGGGCCGACGTGTGGATCGCCATCGCCGTGCTGGTGGTGGCGACCGGGGCCACGCGCAGCACCTTCTGGCTGGTCGGCCATCACATCCGCATCCCGCGCTGCGTGGGGGAAATGCTGCGCTATGCGCCCGCGTGCGCGCTGGCGGCCATCATCGCGCCCGACATGCTGATGGAAGGGCAGCAGGTGCACCTGGAATGGTCGAATTTGAAACTGCTGTCCGGCATTGCCGCCACGGTCTTTTTTGTGATCCGCCGCAATATGCTGCAAACCATCGTCTTCGGCATGCTGGTTTTCACAGGCTTGCGACTGTTGCATGTTTTTCAGTAAAGCAGGACAAATCGGCGATTTGGTCTGGTCATTGCGGTAAAATAGCGCACTTCCTTCCACTCGTCATCTGGATCGCCATGTCAGCTGTTCTCAACTTCATCCGTCTGCAAGATTTGATCGCCCAAAATGCACTGCAAGGCAAGCGCGTATTCATCCGCGCCGACCTGAACGTCCCGCAGGATGACAGTGGCAAGATTACAGAAGATACGCGCATCCGCGCCTCGGTGCCGGCCATCCGCGCCGCCCTCGACGCTGGCGCCGCCGTCATGGTGACGTCGCACCTGGGCCGTCCGACGGAAGGCGAGTTCAAGCCGGCCGACAGCCTGGCGCCCGTGGCCGCCCGCCTGTCCGAACTGCTGGGTCAGGAAGTTGCATTGAAGCAAAATTGGGTCGATGGCGCGGGACTGGAATCCTTGGCCGCCGGTCAAGTGGTCTTGCTGGAAAACGTGCGCGTGAACAAGGGCGAAAAGAAGAACAGCGATGAGCTGTCGCAAAAAATGGCGGCATTGTGCGATATCTACGTCAACGACGCGTTCGGCACGGCCCACCGCGCGGAAGCCTCCACGCATGGCATCGCCAAGTTCGCGCCCGTCGCCTGCGCCGGCCCGCTGCTGGCCGCCGAACTGGACGCGCTGGGCAAGGCCCTGCACGCGCCGGCCCGCCCGCTGCTGGCCATTGTTGCTGGTTCGAAAGTATCGAGCAAGCTGACCATCCTGAAAGCCCTGTCCGACAAGGTGGATAACCTGATCGTCGGCGGCGGCATCGCCAACACCTTCATGAAGGCCGTCGGCTTGAACGTTGGCAAGTCCCTGGTGGAAGCGGAACTCGTCGAGGAAGCCAAAGCCATCATCGACATCATGGCCCAGCGCGGCGCGCAAGTGCCGATTCCCGTCGATGTCGTGTGCGCCAAGGAGTTCTCGCCCACGGCCGCCGCTACCGTCAAGGATGTGGCCGACGTGGCGGACGACGACATGATCCTCGATATCGGCCCGAAAACGGCGGCCCTGCTGGCAGGCCAGATCGCCGCGGCCGGCACCATCGTGTGGAACGGCCCCGTGGGCGTGTTCGAATTCGACCAGTTCGGCAACGGCACCAAGACCCTGGCCCTGGCGATTGCCGACTCGAAGGCGTTCTCCATTGCTGGCGGTGGCGATACCCTGGCGGCCATTGCCAAATACGATATTACCGATAAAATCAGCTATATCTCGACGGGCGGCGGCGCTTTCCTGGAATTCCTGGAAGGCAAGACTTTGCCAGCAGTCGAGATCCTGATGCAGCGCGCAGGCTAAGAACACCTGATTAAACCTGCTGCGCGTCATGATTTGCGGCCTCCGATGCTCACTGTGCATGCGCACAGCTCCGCGTCCCGGCCACGACTCATTGCCGCTCGCTACGGTTTTCTTAGATGTTCGAGACTGTGGAATGATGAATAGACCAAGCGCAGCCTGACCGCTGCGCTTTTACCTTGCCGGGCGGCACAGCCGCCAGGTCTTGCTCAGCTAGCGTCTTGTCGGCGCACAAGGAATCCTATGCCACGTGGTACAAAAATCGTAGCAACAATCGGCCCCGCCTCTACCGACCTCGATATCCTGGTCAAGATGATACGGGCGGGCGTCGACGTGGTGCGTTTGAATTTTTCCCACGGCAAGGCGCAAGACCATATCGACCGCGCCGCGCTGGTGCGCCTGGCGGCGCTCGAATGTGGCCGCGAAGTTGCTATCATGGCCGACATGCAGGGGCCGAAGATTCGTGTCGGCAAGTTTGAAAATGCCCGCATCCAGCTGGAAGCGGGCGACAAGTTCATCCTCGACGCCAAATGGGGTGAAAACGGCGAACTGGGCAACCAGGAGCGGGTCGGCCTCGACTACAAGGCCCTGCCGCGCGACCTGCACAAGCATGACGTGCTGCTGCTGAACGACGGCCTCATCGTGCTGATCGTCGAGCGCATCCACGGCAGCGAAATCCACACCACCGTCAAGATCGGCGGCGAGCTGTCGAACAACAAGGGCATCAACCGCCAGGGCGGCGGCCTGTCGGCGCCCGCGCTGACGGCGAAGGACATGGAAGACATCAAGACGGCCATGAGTTTCCAGGCCGACTATCTGGCCATTTCCTTCCCGAAATGCGCGACGGACATGGAAATGGCGCGCCAGCTGGCCAATATCGCCGGCGAACCCTACCACCACAAGCCGATGATGATCGCCAAGATCGAGCGGGCCGAAGCCATTCCTGCCCTGCAGGAAATCCTCGACGCCTCCGACGGCATCATGGTGGCCCGTGGCGACCTGGCGGTGGAAGTGGGCAATGCGGCCGTGCCGGCATTGCAGAAACGCATGATCAAGATGGCGCGCGCGTCCAATAAGCTGGCGATCACGGCCACGCAGATGATGGAATCGATGATCGTCAACGCCGTGCCGACGCGCGCGGAAGTGTCCGACGTGGCCAATGCCGTGCTGGACGGCACGGACGCCGTCATGACGTCGGCCGAGACGGCCTCGGGCAAGTACCCGATCGAGACGGTGGAAATGATGGCTGCCATCTGCGTCGAGGCGGAGCAGTCCGAATACAACAAGCTCGACGCCGATTTCCTCAACGTCACGTTCACCCGCATCGACCAGTCGATCGCCTACGGCGCCCTGTTTACGGCCCACCATTTGCGCGTGAAAGCCATCGTGGCCCTGACGGAATCCGGTTCCACGGCCCTGTGGATGAGCCGCCACAGCATCGACACGCCCATTTACGCGCTCACGCCAAGTGTGACAACCTTGCGCAAAGCCGCGCTGTACCGCAATGTTCGGGCGTATCATCTGATGCAGAACGCCCCCAGCGCGCAAGTGCTGAAGCAGGCGGAAGACCTGCTGGTCGCGCAGGGCATCGTCCGCAGGGGCGACATGATCGTCGTCACCTGGGGCGAGCCGATGGGCCAGGTAGGCGGCACGAATGCCTTGAAAATTGTCAAGGTGGGGGAACTTGACCCGGTACTGGTCTGATCGAAAAAATTCAGGCGCCGGCGCGGTCATGAGCCGCGAAGCGCCGCAACGGTTTCTATTGTTATCTGGAGTATTACCATGTCTCTCGTATCCATGCGTCAACTACTGGACCACGCCGCCGAAAACGGTTATGGCATTCCTGCTTTCAACGTCAACAACCTGGAACAAGTGCAGGCCATCATGGCCGCCGCCGACGCCTTGAATTCGCCGGTGATCATGCAGGCGTCCGCCGGCGCCCGCAAGTACGCCGGTGAAGCGTTCCTGCGCCACCTGATCGACGCCGCCGTCGAAGCCTACCCGCACATTCCCGTCGTCATGCACCAGGATCACGGCCAGTCGCCGGCCGTCTGCATGGCCGCCATCCGCTCGGGTTTTACCTCCGTGATGATGGACGGTTCGCTGGAAGCGGACGGCAAGTCGGTCGCTTCCTACGAATACAACGTGGAAGTGTCGCGCGAAGTGGTGAAATTCTCGCACGCCATCGGCGTGACGGTGGAAGCGGAACTGGGCGTGCTCGGTTCGCTGGAAACGATGAAGGGCGACAAGGAAGACGGCCACGGCGCCGACGGCCTGATGACCCGCGAACAACTGCTGACGGACGTGGCGCAAGCGGCCGACTTCGTGCAGCGCACCCAGTGCGACGCCCTGGCCATCGCCATCGGCACCTCGCACGGCGCGTACAAGTTCACGCGCAAGCCGACGGGCGACATCCTGGCCATCGACCGCATCAAGGAAATCCACGCGCGCATCCCGAACACCCACCTGGTGATGCACGGTTCCTCGTCGGTGCCGCAGGAATTGCTGGCCATCATCCGTGAATTCGGCGGTGACATGAAGGAAACCTACGGCGTGCCGGTCGAGGAAATCCAGGAAGGCATCCGTCACGGCGTGCGCAAGATCAACATCGACACCGACATCCGCCTGGCGATGACGGCTGCCGTGCGCAAATACCTGTTCGAGAACCCATCGAAGTTCGACCCGCGCGACTTCCTCAAGCCGGCCCGCGCCGCTGCCGAACTGGTCGTGCGCGCCCGCATGCAGGCGTTCGGCTGCGAAGGCCAGGCGTCGAAAATCAAGGCGATTCCGCTGGAAAAAATGGCCGAGCGCTACAAGGCCGGCGAGCTGTCGCAGATTGTGAAGTAAAATTCTGTCTGGAACGGGCCGGGAGCATCGCTCCCGCCCGATTTTCTCGACCGGCGGGCGCCCCCTGCCTGCCGGTTTCGTCTCATCCAACTATTCCCCCGCTATGAACAGCCTCTATCAGACTTCCATCCACTCCCTGCCATTGCTGGGCCACGGCAAGGTCCGCGACAACTATGCCGTTGGCGACGACAAGATCCTGATCGTCACCACGGACCGCCTGTCGGCCTTCG
Source organism: Janthinobacterium sp. (assembly GCF_009923995.1). Taxonomy (GTDB): domain Bacteria; phylum Pseudomonadota; class Gammaproteobacteria; order Burkholderiales; family Burkholderiaceae_D; genus Janthinobacterium. Next base: position 193,974 of record NZ_RFSK01000002.1, read on the forward strand.
ATGTCGTCATGAACGAGCCGATTCCCGGCAAGGGCAAGGTCCTCAACCAGATGAGCGATTTCTGGTTCGAGAAACTGGGTCACATCGTGCCGAACCACCTGACGGGCATCGCGCCGGAATCCGTGGTGGCGCCCGAGGAAGTGGAGCAGGTCAAGGGCCGCGCCGTCGTGGCCAAGCGCCTGAAACCCATCATGGTCGAGGCGGTCGTGCGCGGCTACATCATCGGTTCGGGCTGGAAAGATTATCAGGAGACGGGCAGCATCTGCGGCATTGCACTGCCGGCCGGCCTGCAGCAGGCGGAAAAACTGCCGCAGCCGATCTTCACCCCGGCGGCCAAGGCCGAGCTGGGCGAACATGACGAGAACATCAGCTTTGCGGAAATGGAAGAGCGCATCGGCGCCGACCTGGCCGCCAAGATGCGCGACGTCGCCATCGAGCTTTACAAGACGGCGGCCGAATACGCCGCCACGCGCGGCATCATCATCGCCGACACCAAATTCGAATTCGGCCTGGACGACGATGGCGTCATGCACCTGATGGATGAAGTGCTGACGGCCGACTCGTCGCGCTTCTGGCCAGCCGATTCCTACCAGCCAGGCATCTCGCCGCCGTCGTTCGACAAGCAATTCGTGCGTGACTACCTGGAAACATTGACCTGGGGCAAAACCGCACCGGCGCCCGCGCTGCCGGCCGACGTCATTGAAAAAACCCAGGCCAAGTACTTCGAAGCCATCGAGCGCCTGACGGGCGAGAAGCTGAAGGCATAAGATGGCAGAGCAAAACAAGCCATTGGTTGGCGTCATCATGGGTTCGTCCTCGGACTGGGACGTGATGCAGAACGCGGTCGCCATCCTGAAGCAGTTTGGCGTGCCCTACGAGGCGCAAGTCATTTCCGCGCACCGCATGCCTGACGAGATGTATGCCTACGCGAAAAGCGCGCGCGCGCGCGGCTTGCGCGCCATCATCGCCGGCGCCGGCGGCGCGGCCCACCTGCCCGGCATGGTGGCCGCCATGACCATCGTGCCCGTGCTGGGCGTGCCCGTGCCGTCGAAATACCTGCGCGGCGAGGATTCCATGCTGTCCATCCTGCAAATGCCCAAGGGCGTGCCGGTGGCCACCTTCGCCATCGGCGAAGCGGGCGCCGCGAATGCGGCACTGACGGCGGTGGCCATGCTGGCCGCCAACGACGACGTCCTGGCCGAGAAGCTCGAAGCCTTCCGCGTCACGCAGACGGCCGCCGCCAAGGCCATGGTCTTGCCTGACTAATATGTTTGAGAAATAATGAATAGTAAATCGACTTCCCCATTGCTGCCCGCCGCCAATCCACCGGCGTGGCTGGGCGTGATGGGCGGCGGCCAGCTCGGCCGCATGTTTGCCCAGGCTGCCCAGAGCATGGGCTACCAGGTTGCAGTTCTTGAACCAGCGGAAGCTTGCCCCGCGGGGCAGGTGGCGCAGCGCCTGGTCAACGCCGGTTATGACGACCAGAACGGCCTCGACGCCCTGGCGGCGCAATGCCTGGCCGTCACCACGGAATTCGAGAACGTCCCGGCCGGCAGCCTGTCGCGCCTGGCCGAACGCGTCTTCGTGGCGCCCAACGCCCACGGCGTGTCGGTGGCGCAGGACCGCATCGCGGAAAAGCGCTTCTTTGCCGATTGTGCCGGCAAGTCCGGCGTGCTGCCGGCGCCGCACATGGTCATCGCCACGCAGGTCGACATCGACGCCATCGGCGACGACTTGCTGCCCGGCATACTGAAAACCGTGCGCATGGGCTATGACGGCAAGGGCCAGTACCGCGTGCGTACGCGCGACGACGTGCGCGCCGCCTTCGCGGAAATGGGCGAAGTAACTTGCCTGCTGGAAAAGATGCTGCCGCTGGCGTATGAAGTGTCCGTGCTGACGGCGCGCGGCGTCGATGGTGCCTCGGTCGTGTATCCGATCGCCGAAAACGTGCACCGCGACGGCGTGCTGTTTACCACCACCGTGCCGGGGCCGAACGTGTCCGACGACTGCGCCGCCAGGGCGCAGCGGGCGGCGCAGGCCATGGTGGCCGAGCTCGGCTACGTCGGCGTGCTGTGCATCGAATTTTTCGTGCTGGAAGACGGCAGCCTGGTGGTCAATGAAATGGCGCCCCGTCCGCACAACAGCGGCCATTACACGATGGATGCCTGCGTCACCAGCCAGTTCGCGCAGCAGGTACGCGCCATGGCGCGCTTGCCGCTGGGCGACGTGCGCCAGCATTCGCCGGCCGTCATGCTCAACATTCTGGGCGACGCCTGGTTCGCCGACGGCAGCGATGTGGCCAGCGAACCGGCCTGGGACCGGGTACTGGCGCTGCCCGGCGCCTGCCTGCACCTGTACGGCAAGGACGACCCGCGCCGGGGCCGCAAGATGGGGCACCTGACCTTCATCGCGGCGACCTTGCAGGAGGCGCAGCAGCGCCTGCGCGACGCTTGCCTGATCCTGGGAATCGCCCCGTGAGCGTGCCCGCACAAGAGCTGGCAGCGGCCACCGCCGTGCTGGAAGCGGGCGGCCTCGTCGCGTTCCCCACGGAAACCGTGTACGGCCTGGGCGCCGATGCGGAAAACCCGGCCGCCGTGGCGCGCATCTATGAAGCCAAGGGCCGGCCTTCCGACCACCCCGTGATCGTGCACGTGGCGCCCGGCGCCGACCTGGCGCACTGGTCCGACGACATTCCCGTCGAAGCCGAGCAGCTGGTGGCCGCCTTCTGGCCGGGCCCGCTGACCCTGATCGTCAAGCGCGCCGCGCACATCCCCGACGCCGTCTCCGGCGGCCAGGATACGGTGGGCCTGCGCTGCCCGTCGCACCCGGTGGCTATCGAATTGCTACGCACCTTCAAGGGCGGCAAGGGAGGACTGGCGGCGCCGTCGGCGAACAAATTCGGCAATGTCAGCCCCACCACGGCGCAGCACGTGCGCGATGAATTCGCGGCCGAACTCGACAGCGGCCTGCTGGGCGCCGTGCTCGACGGCGGACAGAGCGCCGTCGGCATCGAATCGACCATCGTCGACCTGTCGCGCCTGGCCACGCACGGCCCCGTGCTGTTGCGTCCCGGCCATATCAGCAGCGCGCAGATTGCCGCCGTCATCGGCCGTCTGCCCGCAGTGGCGGACGCGGCCGCACCGCGCGCCTCGGGCACGCTGGAATCGCACTATGCGCCACACACGCCTGTTGCGATGCAGCACGGCGATGTACTGGGCGAGACGCTGAACCGCCTGCTCAATGACGGGCGCCGCGTGGCCCTGATCCATTACTCGGACCTGCCGCCGGCCAGCGCCAGCGTGCGCCTGGAAGCGGACCCGCACAGCTACGCACATGCGCTGTACGCCTCGCTGCGCACGATGGACCAGGTCGGCGCCGAGCTGATCCTCGTCGAGGCGCCGCCCACCGGTCCCGGCTGGCTGGGCATCAATGACCGTCTGCGGCGTGCCGCCTTCGGCTCAAGTGGTATCTTGCAGCAATTCCTGTCCGCCTGAAAACAGCCCCGCAAGGGGCTTTTTCTTGATGCAGCGCAATAGAGATGCTTGCCACGAAACATCTTAATTCCTCCATAATCAAGCGGATCGCCCTGTCGTGACAGGGTGCCGGCGTTGTTGTAATTTGGCTGATTTTTAAAACATAATTTCTATACAAGCCCGAGGAACGATGGCATATTAGTTGGGTAGCGAATAGCACGCCCGTTCGTTTAGAAACCAGAAAAAGACCCGAGGAGACAAAATGCATCAAACAAAATTCGCGCTGGCCGTGCTGGCTGCGGCTGTCCTGGCCGGTTGCGGCGGCGCCACTGGCGGCGATCAAACCTTGAAAGTCAAATACTCGGCGCAGGTGTCGTTCGGCGACAGCCTGTCCGACGTGGGGTCGTATGCCGTCGGAGCCGTGGCCGCGAGCGGTGGCGGCAAGTTCACCATCAATGGCGACAATACGGCCATCAATCCTGAACTGACGGGCAAGAACTGGACCGAGCACATGGCCGCGCAATTCAGCCTGCCGGCGCCATGCGCCGCGGAAACGGGCCTGGAAGGCGATGCTTCCGTGGGCTTGTCCGCGCCCCGCGTCAAGCACGCCGGCTGCTTCGGCTACGCCATGGGCGGCTCGCGCGTGACCAATCCCGTCGGTCCGAACAACAAATTGACGGGCAGCGCGCTGGGCGCGCTGACCGTGCCCGTCGTGACGCAGATCGCCAACCACCTGGCCGTGTCCGGCGGCAAGTTCAGCGGCACGGAAGCCATCTTCGTGATGGCCGGCGGTAACGACGTGCTGTATCAGCTGGGTGCGCTGCAGGCGGGCGCGACGGCTGCTGGCCAGGCGGCCGGTGCGGCCGCCGGTGCCGATGCCGGCGCGAAAGCCTTTGCCACGAACCTGGTCGCGGCCCTGGCGGCCGGCGCCCCGAATCCTGCCACGGCGGCGCAAGCCATCGGCGCGGCCGTGGCCGCCGCCAGCGCGGCGCCGGGCGCCACGTCGGCAACGATCGTCGGTGCCGCCGTGCAGGCCGCGGTGGTTGCCGGCAACACGGCAGTTGCTTCGCCAGCCGTGTACGGTCCGCTGGTGGCCAAGGCGCAAGCCGATGCCACCGTCACGGGCAATGCTGCCGGCGCCGCCGCCGGCGCCAAGGCCGGTGCCGATTACGCCGCGGCCCAGGGCCCGCTGCTGATTGCCGCCATGAAACAAGCCGGCACCGAGCTGGTGGCGCTGGTCAAGGACAAGATCATCGCCAATGGCGCCAACTACGTGGTGGTCAACAACCTGCCGGACGTGGCCGGTACGCCGTCGGGCTTGAGCAAGGATGCCAATACCAAGGCGCTCATCAATGCCATGGTCAGCGCCTTCAACGGCGAACTGAGCTCCGGCCTGGCAGGCAATGCGAAAGTCCTGCTGGTCGACGTGTTTGCCGTCAGCCATGACCAGGGCGTCAATCCCGGCCCTTACGGCTTGACGAATGTCACGGACACGGCGTGCGACCTGACCCCGGCGAAGAACTTCCTGGGCAGCTCGCTGGTGTGCACTGGCAAGAACCTGAAAACCGGCGACGTCAGCCACTACGCCTATGCCGACGACGTGCATCCTACGCCGTTCAACAACCTGCTGCTGGCCCGCTATGTGGCCAAGGAAATGGTCGTGCGGGGCTGGCTGTAAGGGATGGCCGCGCCAGCGGCATCCCCGGGATGCGGCTGGCGCCGGCAGCGACAAGACTCGATAGCGGAACACTCCGCACATAATGAATCAGGAGACAAGATGAAGAATCGTTTGAATACCGCTGTGCGCGTGCTGGCTGCAGCTGCCGCGATGGCCATGGCGACGGGCGCTTCGGCGCAAAGCGCAGGCACCTGGATGGCCAAGGTCGGCATCAACAAGATCACGCCCCATGTGGACAGCGGCGACATTTCCGCGCCGGCACTGCCGGGCACGAAAGCCGACGTCAAGGCGGATACCAAGCCCATCCTGACCTTTGCCTACATGATCACGGACAACATCTCCGCTGAAATGATCCTGGGCGTGCCGTACAAGCATGACCTGATCGGCGACGGCGCCATCAAGGGCACGGGCAAGCTGGGCACGGCGGAAGCCTTGCCGCCGACGGCTTTCATCCAGTACCGTTTCTTCCAGCCCAATGCGATGATCCGCCCTTACGTGGGCGCGGGCTTGACGTATGCTTATTTCCAAAAGGAAACGGGTTCGGGCCAGATGACGGCCTTGCTGGACCCGGGTGGAGCACCCGTCACCTACCGTTTGGATAACAAGCTGGCCGGCAGCCTGGTGGCCGGCAGCACGGTGACGATCAACGAGCGCTGGTTTGCCGACGTGGCCGTGGTCAAGACCTTCCTGAAAACCAAGGCGAAATTCTCGACGGGGCAGACGCAGGACATCAAGCTCGACCCGCTCGCCGTGAGTGTCAGCATCGGGTATAAATTTACCCTGTAAAACAAAAAATCCGCCTCGGCGGATTTTTTTTGTTCCTGCTCAGGCCGGCGGAATATTGAACTTTCCATTGTGGAAGATCAAGGGCGCTTGTGCCGCAAACGCGCATTGTTCCACTTCACCCACGAAAATGACGTGGTCGCCTTCCGGGTAGCGGCTGCGGTTGTGGCATTCGAACCAGGCCGAGGCGCCTTTCAGGATGGGCTGGCCCGTGCGCGACAGTTCGTACTCGACGTCATCGAAGGGATTGGGCGTGCGGCGCGCAAAGCGCTGCGCGAGCTCGGCCTGGTCGGCGCCCAGCACGTTGATGACGTAGTGCGAGTTGCCGCTGAAGATGGGCATGCTGTTGGCCACGGAACCGAGGCTCCACAGGACCAGCGGCGGCGACAGTGACACGGAATTGAAGGAACTGGCCGTGAGGCCGCGGAAACTGCCGTCGGCCAGGCGCGTGGTAATCACCGTCACGCCGGTGGCGAACTGCGACAATGCCTGGCGGAAATGGGTGGTATCGAATTCTTGCGCTGGCGCGCGGGGAGAGCGTGTGTTCATGGGAGGCCTGTGTATTTGCTGCCATTATGCCAAAAATCGGCCATGCCAGCGCAATCCTGGCCGGCATGCCCCGATGTGCGGGCCATGGCGCGCCGTTTCAAGCGGCGCTGCAAGCTATGCCGCTTTGCGCTACAGTGGTGGAAGAGGCA
>NZ_RFSK01000011.1 GCF_009923995.1 Janthinobacterium sp.
ATGGCCGCCGGCGGCCATGCGCCGGGCTGGGTCCTGATGGCCGCCGTCATCATCGCCGGCATCGCCGTGTCCGCCTGGCATGGCGTGGCCTACACGGAGCTGGCGACGGAAGCGGGCGGCGCCAATGCGGGCACAGCCCTGGGCATGGCGAACACGGCCGTCTACGTGGGCCTGTTCCTCACGCCCATCGCCATCCCGCACGTGCTGGCCGCCAGCAGCTGGCCCGTCGTGTGGTGGCTGGCGGGGCTGGTGGCGCTGTGCACCTGGCCTTTGTTTCCCAAGGATTAAATTAACTCAGGGCAGCGGCGAAATGCGGTAGATGCAGCGCATGGCGTTGGCCAGCAAATGCTGCTCGCGCACGATGCTCGCGCCCGGTCCCACCACTTCCTGGAACAGCTGCAGTTCGGACCGGCAAAAGCCCTGGCAGGTGCGCGCGGCGGCGCAGATGGGGCAGTGGTCCTCGATCAGCAGCCAGTCCTTGCCATCCGCTTCCACGCGGGCCATATAACCCTCTTCATCGCGCACGGCCGCCAGCTGCCGCAGCCGCGTGGGCAAGTCCGGCGCCGAGCACGCCAGCGCGTACGCGCTGCGGCTTTCCTCTTCACGCTGCGAAATGAGCTTATCCAGCCCCGCCTCGCCGAACAGCTGGCGCACGGAACCGATCAGCTTGATCGTCAGCTGCGCATGCGTGTCGGGAAAGCGCGCATTGCCCGCTTCCGTCAAGACCCAGTTCTGGCGCGGCCGCCCGGCGCCCGCCTGTGCTTCCTGGCGCCCCTCGATGAGGCCCGCCGCCACCAGCTTTTGCACCTGCTGGCGCGCCGCCTCGCCCGTCATGTCCAGGGTCTTGGCCAGGGTCGCCGTGGAGACGGGTCCCTTGGTCTTGATGAAATACAGGATGCGCTCCGTCGTTTGCGGCGCTTCGCTATTATCCAAACGTTTACTTGTGTAATTCATTTCACTCAACTATCATGGGGCCAGTTAACCAACTAATTGCTTGCATAATAGGCCGGTAGCTCCCCGCTGTCGAGGAGTTTCCACGTCCGCATGCCGGCAAGACACTTTTTGGACTGGATTTCCCCATGCAGCTGCAACACTCCATCTGGCTGTTTCACGCCATCCTCGCCATCGGCCTGGCCACCTGGCTGACCCTGGCCACCCTCAACAACCTGCACGCCTTCCACGGCGCCGTCTGGGCCATCGGCAACACCATGCGCATGGACCCGCTGCGCCAGGACCCGACCATCGAGACGCCGCTGCTGCGCCGCGCGCGCACCTCATTGACCCTGCACCGGCTGGCGCTGGGCGTGGTGCTGGCGCTGCAACTGCTGGCCGCCATCGCCGCCTGGACAGGCGTGGCCCTGTTCCTTGGCGCGTCCCTGATGGATGCGCTGCCCTGGCTGAACCTGGCCCTGTGCGCCATGGCCGCGTTTTTGCTGCTGATGCACCTGGGCGGCCTGTGGTTCGGTTACTGGATCGCGCAGGAAGGCTTGCAGACGACGCACCTGGTGCTGCTGCTGTGGAGCATCGGCCTGTTCCTTCTTTTCAACGCGCAGCGGACCTGATCAGCCTCCGCTGCGCCCCTTCTTCCCCGCTGTAAAGGACTTCATCATGCATACGAAACTCGTCGGCGCCTCCGCGCTGGCCCTCACCCTGGCCGTCGCCGGTGCCGCGCTCTACCCGCGGGCGGACTCCCATGCGGCCGATGCCGCCGCCACGCCCGCCACCAAGGTGGCACTGGTGCCCGTCGTGCTGGGCACACAGGAACGCTACTTCGCTGGCGTGGGCGAGCTGGAAGCGGCGCGCCAGGTACAGGTGGCGGCCGAAACGGGCGGGCGCATCACGCACATCGCGTTTGAATCGGGCCAGCACGTGGCGGCCGGCGCCGTACTGGTACAGCTGAATGACGCCCAGGAACAGGCGGTGCTGCTGCGCCAGCGCGCGCAGCTGAAAAACGCGGAAAGCAGCCATGCCCGCACGGCGCAGATGGTCAAGGAAAAGGCGGCCACGCAGGAGCAGCTCGACAGCGCCCTGGCCGCGCGCGACGCGGCCCTGGGCGACGTGCGCCAGACGCAGGCCCTGATCGCGCAAAAGACCATCCGCGCCCCGTTCGCCGGGCAGCTGGGCATCCGCAAGGTGCACCCTGGCCAGTACCTGAGCGCAGGCGACACGCTGGCCAGCCTGATCGACACGAAGTCCCTGCTGGTGAACTTCGCCCTCGATGAACAGAGCAGCGCGAAGCTGGCGCCGGGGCAGGCCGTGCAAGTGCTGGTGGACGCCTATCCGCATGAAATCTTCACGGCGAAGATCAACGCCATCGACCCGCTCGTCGCCCGCTCGCGCATGGTGCAGGTGCAGGCGGCGCTGACCCATCCCCGCAACGCCCTGAGGCCGGGCATGTATGCGAACGTGCGCGTGGCCCGCGAGGCCGGACAGCAGCTGACGGTGCCGGAAACGGCGGTGACCTACAGCGCGTATGGCGACACGGTCTTCGTCGCGCAGCAGGAGAGAAAACAGCCGCTCACCGTCAAGCGCGTGGGCGTGAAGCTGGGCGAGCGGGCAGGGGGCCGCGTGGCCATTGTGGACGGCTTGCGCGAGGGCCAGCGCGTGGTCGCTTCGGGCCAGCTGAAACTGGCCGACGGCATGGCCGTGCAGGCCGTGGCCAACACCCTCGATGAAGTCAAACGCGCCGCGCCCAAAGCCGGCTCTCAAGGGAAGGCCACACCATGAAATTGACCGATTTATTCGTGCGCCGCCCCGTGCTGGCGCTGGTGATCAGCACCTTGATCCTGATGCTGGGCGTGATCGCCATCAAGCAGCTGCCGATCCGCCAGTATCCCATGCTCGAATCGTCCACCATCACCGTGAAAACCACGTATCCGGGCGCCTCGGCGGAGCTGATGCAGGGTTTTGTCACGCAGCCGATTGCGCAAGCCGTATCGTCGGTGGAAGGCATCGACTACCTGACGTCGTCGTCCGTGCAGGGCAGCAGCACCGTCACAGTGCGCATGGAACTGAACCGCGATTCCACGCAGGCCTTGACGGAAGTCATGGCCAAGGTCAACCAGGTGCGCTATAAATTGCCGGAGGGCGCTTTCGATCCCGTCATCGAGCGCGCGGCCGGCGATTCCTCGGCCGTCGCGTATGTGGGCTTTGCCAGCGAAAGCGTGTCCGCGCCCGCGCTGACGGACTACCTGGCGCGCGTGGTGCAGCCCATGTTCGCCACCATCGACGGCGTGGCGAAAGTCGATGTGTATGGCGGCCAGCAGCTGGCCATGCGCTTGTGGATAGACCCGGCGAAACTGGCCGCGCGGGGCTTGACGGCGGCCGACGTGGCCGCTGCCGTGCGGCGCAATAACTACCAAGCGGCACCGGGCAAGGTGAAGGGGCAGTTCGTCGTCGCCAACATCAGCGTCAACACGGACCTCACCAGCGTGGCGCAGTTCCGCGACATGGTCATTCGCAAGGGCGGCGACGAAAAGGACAGCGCCGCCCTCGTGCGCCTGAAGGACGTGGGCACGGTGGAACTGGGCGCTGCCGCGACGGAGACGAGCGGCATCATGGACGGCGTGCCGGCCGTGTACCTGGGCCTGTCGCCCACGCCCGGCGGCAATCCGCTGGTGATCGTCGACGGCATCAAGAAACTGCTGCCCGAGATCCAGAAAACCCTGCCGCCCGGCGTGAAGGTCGAGCTGGCATTCGAGACGGCGCGCTTCATCCAGTCCTCCATCGACGAGGTGGCGCATACCCTGCTCGAAGCGCTGCTCATCGTCGTCATCGTCATCTACCTGTGCATGGGTTCCCTGCGCTCCGTGCTCATTCCCGTCGTGACGATCCCCCTGTCGATGCTGGGTGCGGCGGCGCTGATGCTGGCCTTCGGCTTCAGCATCAATCTGCTTACCCTGCTGGCGATGGTGCTGGCCGTGGGCCTGGTGGTCGACGACGCCATCGTCGTGGTGGAAAACGTGCACCGGCATATCGAGGAAGGCAAGACGCCCGTGGCGGCCGCCCTCGTCGGCGCGCGCGAAGTGGCCGGCCCCGTGATCGCCATGACGATCACGCTGGCGGCCGTGTATGCGCCCATCGGCATGATGGGCGGGCTGACGGGCGCGCTGTTCAAGGAATTCGCACTGACCCTGGCCGGCGCCGTGGTGGTGTCGGGCGTGGTGGCCTTGACCCTGTCGCCCGTGATGAGCTCCTTGCTGCTGCAGCCGAAACAATCGGAAGGGCGCATGGCGCGCGCCGCCGAGCATTTCTTTGCCGGCCTCACCAGCCGCTATGCGCGCCTGCTGGACCGCTCGCTGCACCACCGCTGGTGGAGCGCCAGTTTCGCCGCGCTGGTGATGGTCAGCCTGCCGTTCCTGTACCTGCTGCCGCAGCGCGAACTGGCGCCGTCGGAAGACCAGGCCAGCGTCTTGACGGCGATCAAGGCGCCGCAGCATGCCAACCTCGATTACGTGGAGCGCTTCTCGTACAAGCTCGATGAGATTTATAAAAACGTGCCCGAAACGGCCTCGCGCTGGATCATCAACGGCGGCGAAGGCCCGGCATCGAGCATCGGCGGCATCAACCTCACGCCATGGGCCGAACGCGCGCGCAACGCGGCCGTCATCCAGGCCGAATTGCAGCACGCCGCGGGCGACGTGGAAGGCACCAGCATCTTCGCCTTCCAGCTGGCGCCCCTGCCGGGGTCGAGCGGCGGCTTGCCCGTGCAGATGGTGCTGCGCAGCGCGCAGGATTACGCCACCCTGTTCCGCACCATGGAAGACGTCAAGCAGCGCGCCCGCGCCAGCGGCCTGTTCGCCGTCGTCGACAGCGACCTCGATTACAACAACCCCGTCGTCAAGGTGCGCGTGGACCGGTCCAAGGCAAACAGCCTGGGTATCCAGATGCAGGACATCGGCGAGTCGCTGGCCGTGCTGGTGGGCGAAAATTACCTGAACCGCTTCGGCATGGATGGCCGCGCCTACGACGTCATCGCGCAAAGCCCGCGCGAACAGCGCTTGACGGCGCACGCCCTGACGCAGCAGTACGTGCGCGCCGACGATGGCAGCCTGCTGCCCCTGTCGGCCGTCGTCTCCGTGAGCGAAGCGGTCGAGCCGAACATGCTGACGCAGTTCAACCAGCAAAATGCGGCCACCTTCCAGGGCGTGCCCGCGCCCGGCGTGACCCTGGGCGACGCCGTCGCCTTCCTCGATGGCGTGGCGAAAACCCTGCCGCCCGGCTTCAGCTACGACTGGCAGTCCGACGCGCGCCAGTTCGCCACGGAAGGCAATGCCCTGCTGCTGGCCTTCCTCGCGGCCGTCATCGTGATCTACCTGGTGCTCGCCGCCCAGTATGAAAGTTTGACGGACCCGCTGATCATCCTGATCACGGTGCCCCTGTCGATCTGCGGCGCCCTGATTCCCCTGGCCCTGGGCTACGCCTCCGTCAACATCTACACGCAGATCGGCCTCGTGACCCTGATCGGCTTGATCAGCAAGCACGGCATCCTGATGGTGGAATTTGCCAACGAATTGCAGCTGCATGAACAGCTCGACCGCGTCAGCGCCATCCGCAAGGCGGCGCAGATCCGTTTGCGCCCGATCCTGATGACGACGGCGGCCATGGTGGTGGGCCTGGTGCCGCTGCTGTTCGCTTCCGGCGCAGGCGCCAACAGCCGCTTCGGCCTGGGCGTGGTGATCGTCTCGGGCATGGTGATCGGCACCGTGTTTACGCTGTTCGTGCTGCCCACCGTGTACACCTTCCTGGCCCGCCGCCACGCGGCCGATCATGCCACGCCGCGTGCCCGCGATTTGTCGCAGGCGCTGGCGCACGATGCCGCGCCGCACTGAGGAATCCCCATGAAAAATTACCGCTTGTTTGTCTCCCTTTTCCCCGTGCTGGCCGGCTGCGCCGTCAGTCCGGCCTACGTCACGCCGGCCACGCTCGACATCGCCTTGGCCAGCCCGCAGCAGGCGCAGTTTGCGCCAGCTCAAACGGCAGCCAGCGATAGCGCCTGGTGGACGTTTTTCGACGATGCGCGCCTGTCGCAGCTGATCGCCGGCGCGCTCGAACACAATCTCGATATCGCTCAGGCGCAGGCCAATTTGCTGGCCGCGCGCGCCATCTTCGACGAGCGCCGCCTCGATGAACTGCCGGCCGTCACGGGCCAGGCGGGCTGGCAGCGCACCGTCGAACAGGACACGCCGGCGAGCCGCGCCGCCAGCGCGCAGACGCGGGTGGGATTCGACGCGCAATGGGAGATCGACCTGTTCGGCCGCCTGGCGCACATGAGCCGCTCGGCGCAGGCGCGCGCCGGTGCCGCGCAGGCGGACTTGCGCCAGGCGCAGCTGACGATCGCCGCCGACGTGGCGCGCAATTACTACGAGGCGCTGGGCTACCAGCAAGACCTGGCGCTGACGCAGGCGCAGGTGCAAAGCTGGCGCGATACGGTGACATTGATCGACGCGCGCATCCGCGCCGGCAGCGGCCTGCCGGAAGAGCGCCACAACGCGCTGGCCAACCTGGCGCGCAGCGAGGCAGCCATCCCGCCCTTGCAGGCGGGCTTGCGCCAGGCGCAGTACCGGCTCGACGTGCTGAGCGGCCAGCGACCTGGCACAGACACTGCGGACGCCATCGCGCTGGCCACCACGCCGCAGCAGCAGGCGCCGCTGGCGGGCCAGCTGCCGCTGGGCGACGTCAACCGCCTGATCAGGCAGCGCCCCGATGTGGTGCGCGCCGAGCGCCTGCTGGCCGCCTCCAGCGAAGACGTGGGCGCCGCCACGGCGGAGCTGTATCCGCGCCTCAGTCTCGGCGGTTTTCTGGGCTTCTTTGCCCTGCGCGGCAGCGGCGTGTTCGATGGCGGCGCGCGCGCGTTCGAGGTGGCGCCCACCGCCACGTATCCAGCCTTCCGCCTGGGCAGCGTGAAGGCACGCCTGCGCGGCACGCAGGCCGGGGCGCAAGGCGCGCAGGCACGCTATGCACAGACGCTGTTGGTCGCGCAGGAAGAGGTGGAAAACGCCGTCACGCAGCTGGCGGAAAACCAGGCTCGATTGGCGTCGCTGCTGCAGTCGGCGCGCCACGGCAACGCGGCGCTCGACATCGCCAGCACGCGCTATGCGGGCGGCTCGGGCAGCTACCAGGCCGTGCTGGAAAACCAGCGCGCCTTGTTCGCTATCCGGCGCGAGGCGCTGCAGGCGGAAACGGCGTCCTACATCGACGCGATCGCCCTGTACAAGGCGCTGGGATGGGGGCACACTATGTAGCATTTTTCGATCACAAGGAGAAGCGATGTTCACGCAAGGCAGCTGGCTGAATGCACCGGAAACCTGGTCCGCCGTCGGCGCGCAATTGCGCGTGACGACGGATGCCAGCACGGATTTCTGGCGCAAGACTGCGTATGGTTTTATCCGCGACAGCGGCCACTTTTTTGGCACGGACATCGCCGGCGATTTTACGGCGCAGCTGCACGTGGCGGCACCGTACGCGGCGCTGTACGACCAGGCCGGCATGATGGTGCGCATCGACGAACAGAACTGGATCAAGTGCGGCGTCGAATTTGCCGATGGCCAGCTCTTGTTGAGCACGGTATTGACGCAGGACAAATCGGATTGGGCCGTCAGCCTGGCACCCGCCATGCCGGACGGCGTCTGGCTGCGCGTGACGGTGGCGCAAGGCGTGATCCGGGTACAGTATTCCACCGATGGACGGCACTGGCCGCTGCTGCGCCTGGCGCCGTTTCCCGAGGCCCCCCGCTACCTGGTGGGCCCCATGTGCTGCACGCCGGAACGCGGGGGCCTGGAGGTAGTCTTTTCGCAGTTTTCCACCGGTCCCGCGCTACGAAAAGCGTTGCATGATTTAAGCTGATTTTCCGGCATAGAATCACCGCGGTTCATTCGTGCTGATTGAGCGACCGGTGCACGTCCTTCGACTCGTTGCGGCCCGGCCTGTCATCGGCCAGTTTGCCCGCTTCGCTGTGCGGCTGCTGGGCAACTCCCTTGACGTGCTCGCGGTGCTCCGGCTGGCCCAGCGTGGGCATGTTTTCCTGCTCCACGGCGTCGGGTCCGCCCTGCGGCGTGATCACGTTATTGGCCCAGTGGCCGCTGGCGACGTTGCCGCTGGCAGGCTTGCCGCCATCGTCCTTGGCGGCATCGCTGCCGTCGCTGCGGCCCGGGTCGGCCGGCTTGGCGGGGTTCTCGTTCATCGCGCTTCTCCTGTGTATGGTCGCTAAAACCCCATCTTCGTCGGAAAATACCGCCTGCACAGCCGGCGCGCGGCTTGCCTGTCTGTAGGAAAATGCCGCGCAGCTTGCCGTTTTATTCGCCCGCCGGGGCCGTCCACGTCTCGTGCAGATGGCGCCACAGCAAGGTGCCGGCGGGCGAGGTGTCATACACGACGGTGGACAATCGCTCCGTGCTGTCGCCGCCGGGCAGGCACTGGAATTCGCGGTAGGAGACGGTGGCGCCGGCGGCGCTTTCCTGGATCAGCACGAGGTCGGCAATACGCATCTGCAAGCCCGCGCGGCTGCCGCCGGCGGCCCGGAAAAATGCCGCCAATCCGGCCGCATCGAGCAGCTTGCCGCCAGGTGAAATCATCGTGAAATCAGGGGAAAAACGGGCCAGCAATGCGGCGCAATATCCGGGCGCCGTCGCTTCGCCGCCGAGCCATTCCCGGATCATCACATGGGTGGCCAGCACGTCGTCAAAATAGCGGTTCGTTTCATTCATTTTTTAGCTTCCTGGGGGGGAGAAAAAAGGGCCAGCACGGCGCGGTTGTCGATGCGCGCGCACAGCATCAACGGCAGCACGCACGAGCACGCGGCGAGGGCAAAACACCAGTGAAACACCTGCGCCGCGCTGGCCTGCCGCGCGGGGTCGTCCAGCGACGCAATGCCGCGTGCCGCCAGCAGGCTGTTGAGCAGCACGCCGAGCAGGGCGACGCCCAGGCAAAAGCCCAGCTGGCGGTTGATATTCCACACGGCGCTGGCCTGGCTCAGCTGCGTATCGGGCGTGCGCAAAAAGGCCGTGCTTTGCGCCGTGCTGCTGCACAAGCCGCCGCCAAACCCCATCACGGCGTACGCGCCGGCCAGCCAGAATAACTGGCCTGCGGAGTTCACCCGCAGCAGCATCAGCATGCCCGCCGCCTGCAGCAGCGCGCCAGCGATGAACAGGGGCTGCGGCCCCACGCGGCGATAGCTTTTTCCCGTCAGCGCAATGGCGCCAAACGAGGCCAGGGCCCACGGCAGCATCAGGGCGCCCGCTGTCGAAGCGGACATGCCCAGCACGCCCTGCAGGTAGAGCACGGCCAGCAGGCTTACGCCCATGAAGACGCCGGGCACCAGCAGGTACATCAGCATGGAGACGCGCAGCAGGGGTTCGGCAGCCAGGCGCAGGTTGAGCAGGGGCGCAGACTTGCGCAAGGCGCCGCGCACGTAGACCCGGGCGCACACGGCGCCCAGCGCCAGCACGCCGGCGCCGGCCCAGGCATCGCCCGGCGTGCCCAGCATGGTCAGGCCCAGCAACAGCAGCAGGATGGCCACGCAGCCCGCCAGCAGGCCGCCCGCGTCGAGCCGGGGCACGGCTGCGCGGGGCGGGTCCGGACGCAGCCAGCAGGCGGCCAGCAGCAGCGCCAGGGCGGCAAAGGGCACGTTCAGATAAAAAATCGCCCGCCACGACAGGCTGTCGACGATCACGCCGCCCAGGGCCGGCGACAGGGCCGGCGCCAGCAAGCCCACCAGCATGATGACGGACGACAGGCCGGGCCGCTCCGCGGGCGGGTACAGCTGGTAGGTCATGCTTTGTCCCAGCGGGATGAGCAGGCCGCCGCCCAGGCCCTGCACGCAGCGCCAGGCGATCAGCGCCTCGATCGACGGCGCCAGGCCGGCGCCCACGCTGGCGAATAAAAAAGTTAGCAACGAGGCCATAAACACGGTTTTGCTGCCATAATAGGCAGCAAGCCACGCGCTGGCGGGAATGACGATGGTCAGGCCGAGGATGTAGCCGGTACTGATCCAGGCCAGCTGCGCCACCGACGCGTGCAGGGCACGGCCGATGTCGGGGTAGGCCACGCTGGTGATGAACATGTTGATCAGGTCAACGAAAAACCCCAGCAGATAGATGGCGGCGACCTTTTTGCGGTAGTCCATGGTGCTCCGAATGGCAAACGGCCAGCTTAAGCGCCACACGCCATTTGCGTAACGGGCCAGCCCCGATTACACTGTCAAATAAATTTTGACAAACTCCCGTAACCCGCATGTATCCTCATATTTATTTATGATCAGTCTTGACCGTTTGGGTATTTTCATCGCCATCGTCGACGCCGGCTCGCTGACGGCCGCCGCCGCCGTGCTGGGCCAGAGCAAGGCCGTCGTCAGCTTTAACCTGAAACAGCTGGAAGCGGAGCTGGGCGTGTCGCTGCTCACGCGCAGCACGCGCAGCCTGGCCCTGACGGACGTGGGGCGGCGTTTTTATGAGGATTGCCAGCGCGTGCTCAGCGAAGCGCATGGCGCCATCGAAACGGCGCGCCAGGGCCACCAGGGCTTGCGCGGCACGCTGCGCCTGACCACCACCGTCGAATACGGCAACCGCACGGTGATTCCCGCGCTGATCGCCTTTGCCGCCGCCCACCCGCAGCTGCAGATCCAGCATTCCTCGTCGTCCTCGCACGAAGACCTGATCGCCGGGCGCTACGACCTGGCCATCCGCATGGGCTCGCTCAACGATTCGAGCTACCGCGCCGCGCTGATCGAGCCCTACGCCATCTGGCCCGTGGCCTCGCCCGCCTACCTGGCCAGCCTGCCCGGCGCGGGCATCGCCACCCTGGACGCGCTGCAGCGCGCGCGCTGGCTGGCGCACAGCCGCCTCGCTTCGCCCCTGCGCTGGGACGTGCAGACGCCGGACGGCCCCGCCGCCTTCTCCGCACAGGACGATGCCGTCATCCATTCCGACTCCGCCTCGGCCCTGCTGGGCTTTGCCCTGGGCGGCTGCGGCGTGGCCCTGCTGCCGCAGTGGCAGGTGGAAGCGGAGGTGCGCGCGGGGCGCCTGCGCCACCTGCTGCCGGACGTGGTCTTCCCCGGGCAGGGCGTGTATGCCGTGTATGCGCATACCCAGCATATCCCGGAAAAAGTACGCGCCTTCATCGATTTCCTGCGCGCCTTTGTCGGCACGACAGACTGAGGTTTCACGTGGCGCCAGGATGCCGATTCAGACGGTAAACAGTTGTTGAACACAACGATTTCCAAGGGGCAAACGGGCGCCCCTTTCGTTTTTCACGGCCTACACTGAAAGGACGTTGTTCACCGATTGGAGATCATCATGGCACACACTTTGGCAGCAGTTTTCGCGCAGCGCGACATGGCCGAGCATGCGCGGCAAGACCTGATCACGGCAGGATTTCCCAGCGCCAACATCCGCCTGCACGATGCAGGCCGCGACGGTGCCGCCGACACGGACGATGCCCGCCGTGACGAGGGCGACAGCCTGCTCGACAGCGTCAAGCACTTCTTTACGGACCTGTTCGGCAGCCACGCCGACCGCCACATCTACGCGGAAGCCGTGCGCCGCGGCCACATCGTGCTGACCCTGGAAGAGGCCAGCGATGCCGATATCCAGCGCGCCACCGACCTCGTCGAGCGCTACGCCCCCATCGATATCGACGCGCACGCGGAACACTGGCGTTCCAGCGGCTGGCCCGGCGCCGCGGCATCCGCCCCGGGCGACAGCGGCCAGCGCCAGGGCGCCAGCATGCAGTCGCAGCAGGGTACGTCGGCCGGCAATATGAACCCGCCGGGCGCGTCGTCGCAGCAGTTTGCCGGCAGCATGCCGCAGGAAGGGGGGCGCGGCAGCGCCACCGTGCGCCACTATCCCGGCGCCGACAACCTGCCGCGCACCAGCGACGACGACGAGCAGGATTACCAGGTGCACTGGCGCAGCCAGTACGCGGCCAGCGGCGCGCGCTTCGAGGATTACGACCCCGCCTACCGCTATGGCCACTCGATGGCGGGCAGCGACAGCTACCGGGGGCAAAGCTGGGAGCAGGTGGAAGCCGAATTGCGCAGCAACTGGGAACACACCTATCCCCAATCGGCGTGGGAAGACTTCAAGGCGGCCGTCAGACATGGCTGGGAGCGCGTGACATCCTGACGCGCCGGGGCGGGCCGGGCCTGCTGTCCCTCTAGCGCCCTTCGTGCGTGAGCTGCAGGAAGTGGTTCAGGATGTGGAAGTGGTCTTCGAAGAATTCCTCTTCCATGGCCGGCAGGACGCTCACCGGCACCCACTGCGCCAGCGCCGCATCGTCGGCGGCCGTCACGGCGGGCAGCTGGCGCGTCTTGAGGTCGAAATAATGCGCATGGGTGATGGTGCGCCCGCGCTGGCTGCGGTCCGGGTGGTCGAACACGGCCACGCCGACCAGCGCCTCGACGAGGGTGGGCGCCAGCACGCCCAGCTGGGTTTCTTCCGCCAGCTCGCGCAGGGCGCCCTGCAGCAGGCGTTCGCGCGGCTCCAGGAAGCCGCCCGGCAGCGCCCACAGGCCCTTGCCCGGATAGCCGCCGCGGCGCACGAGCAGCACGTGGCCGCCCGTCTGCACCAGCGCGTCCACGGTGGTAAAGATGGGCGGATACGGCGCCACGCGCCAGCGCGCCTTGTAGGCCTCGATGGCGCGGTATTCCTGCACCAGCGGCGCGTACCACGGCAGCAGGGTCCACGCCTTCAGATACTGGCCGATGGCGGCGGGCAGCAGCTGCGCCACGGCGCTCAGCGACACGTCCACGTCTTCCGCCTCGAACAGCACGTTGCGGATGGCGGTGGCTCCGATGGGGGCGCCCGCATCGATCTCCAGGTTCAGCAGCTGCCAGTGGGGGAAGTGGTGCAGATAGTAGCTGGTGGCATCCTTGAAGCAGGCCACCAGGGTGACGCGCTGCGCGCGGGGCAGGGCAGCGGCCACGGCGCGCCGCACGGCATCGGCCCACAGGCCGTCATCGTAGTAGTCGCGCACGGCCACGTAGTGCACGCGCGCGCGCTGCGCCTCGGGTAACGTCGCGGCGATCATGGCGGCCCGTTCCTGCCACGTAAACGGGTTTTTCGGGCTGCGCGCATGAAAGGCGGAGCCGAGCACCACCACCACCTGGGCGGCCGTGGCCAGCGCCGTCTGCAGCAAGCCCGCGTGGCCATTGTGAAAGGGCTGGAAACGGCCGATCAGGATGGCCGCGTCGGCTGGGCAGGCGAGTGTCATGCGTCGTCTCCGGTGGGATAGTGGGCGGCGATCGGCAATTGCCGGCCGCTGCCAAAGGCGCGCGAACGCACGCGGATGATGGGCGCCGCCTGGCGCCGCTTGTATTCGTTGCGGGCGACCAGGCCGAGGATGCGCGTCACGAGCGCGCGTCCGGCATCCGTCTCGCGCAGCTGGTCGACAAAGGTCAGCGCCTGCGCACTTTCGGCCGCCGGCAGGCGCCGCCCTTCGATATGCCACTTGAGGATTTCATCGAGCACGGGATACGGCGGCAAGCTGTCCGTGTCGCGCTGGCCCGGCGCCAGTTCTGCCGACGGCGGCTTGTCGAGGATGGCGGCGGGAATCAGCGCCCGCCCCGCGCTGGCGTTCACGTGGCGCGCCAGGGCGAACACCTCCGTTTTATACAGGTCGCCGATCAGCCCCAGCCCCCCGTTCGTGTCGCCATACAGGGTGCAGTAACCCACCGAGATTTCGCTCTTGTTGCCGGTGGTGAGCAGCAGGGCGCCGAAGGCGTTCGAGTATTCCATCAGGATCGTGCCGCGCACGCGCGCCTGCAGGTTTTCCAGCGGCAGGCCTTGCAGCTTGCCGTCGAAGGCTTGGGCATAACCGGCTTCGTATTGCGCCACGATGTCGCGGATGGGATGCGTGTGCAGGGCGATGCCCAGGTTGGCGCACAGGGTGATGGAATCGGTGACGGAGCCGGCGCTGGAAAACACGGACGGCATGGTGATGGCGACGACGTTATCCGCGCCCAGCGCCTCGACGGCCAGGGCCAGGGTCAGCGCGGAATCGATGCCGCCCGAGCAGCCGACGACGACCTGTGTAAAACCGCAGCGGCGCGCATAGTCGCGCAAGCCCAGCACGATCTGGCGCCGCGCAAACTCCACGGCGGGGATGCCGTCCGGGTCCGGCACGGCAAACGCCGCGCCGTCCGGGCGCGTAAAACCGCCATCGCCAAAGCGCAGCAGCGGAAAATCCTCGACGAAGCGGGCCGCCTCGAACTGCAGGCCGTGGCGCGGCGACATGGCGAACGAGGCGCCGTCGAACACGAGCTGGTCCTGGCCGCCCACCTGGTTGACGAAGAGCAAAGGCAAGTTGACGCGCGCGCAGGCGGCGCCGAACACGGCGTGGCGCTGCGCGCGCTTGCCGATGTCGGACGGGCTGGCGTTGATGCTGACGACGAGGTCGGGGCGCGCCGCGTGCAGGGCGTCGAAGGGGTTGACGGCGTAGGCGCGGCCATCGTCGTTCCAGCCATCCTCGCAGATCATGAAACCCACCTTGCAGCCGGCGATCTCCAGGGTGCAGGCGCCGGGCGGGCCCGGCTCGAAATGGCGGCCCTCGTCGAAGATGCCGTAGGTGGGCAGCAGCTGTTTGTAGTATTCGGCCACGATGCGCCCGTCGCGCAGCGCCAGCAGGGCGTTGTACAGAGGCTTGCCGACGCCGGGATTGGGCCGCGCCGTGCCGATGACGGTGACGAGTTCCGGCCAGCGCGTGGAAGCCTGCAGCAAGGTGTCCAGCGCCTGCTGCAAGCCGTGCAGGAATGCCGCATCCTCAAACAGGTCGCCCGGGTAGTACGCGCACAGCGACAGTTCCGGACACACCAGCAGGTCGGCGCCCTCGCCGCTAGCGCGGGCCATACGGGCGGTGATAGCGGCGACATTGCCGTCGAAATCGCCCACGGTGGGGTTGAGCTGGGCGAGGGCGATGGTCAGCATGGTGATCCTTCAGTCGGTTGCGCTTGAAACCACTATCCTGCCTGAAATGTTGCTTGTCGTACTGATGCAATCGTGCACGCCCGCAGCGGCGGGCTACAAGGTCTTGAGCCAGGACCGCAAGCGCGTGCGCGCATTCGCATACGGCGACGCCGTGTTGAACTGGATCATGCGTCCCATCGTGTAATGCGTGTACCAGGGCTGGCCATACAGCTGCGCGTCGTCGTGCGCATCGACCAGCGCCAGCAACCGGTCTTTCGCCTGCTCCAGGCGCTGCTGCAACTCCGGCATGCTCAGTTCAGCATAGTCGGCATAGAAGCGCTGCGCCAGTGCCCCCAGAGCGTTCCACGTGAAACCTTCGGCGGGAAAGGTAATCTCGTCCATTCGTTTGCCTTCGCGCAGCTGCGCGTGCCAGTGCAGGACCAGCGTATTCCAGCCCAGCAGATACGCGAGCAGGTCGCACACGCTCATGCGCGTGCCCTTGACGTGTCCGACCAGCACGGGATCGCGCGCCAGCGCCGGCGGCACGCGCGCCACTTCCTGCATCAGCCTGGCATACGTGCCGTCGATGGCGGTGATGAGTTCCTGCTTGCTGTGGGGGATGGCCATCAGCCCGCCCGGCTCACCGGCAAGCCGGCCGCCTGCCAGTCATCGTAGCCGCTGCCGAGGCGGCGCGCCTGCAAGCCGTGCTGGCGCAGGGCCGCCACGGCCTGCACGGACAGCACGCAATATGGCCCCCGGCAGTAGGCGGCGATATCCTGGTGCGCGGGCAATTCCGCCAGGCGGCGCTGCAAGTCGTCCAGGGGAATATTCAGCGCACCGGGCAGGTGGCCGGCGGCAAATTCGCGGGCGGGGCGCACGTCAAGCACGGTGATGCTGGCTTCGTCCATGCGCGCCAGCAGTTCATCGCCCGTGATGGCTTCCACGTGGTCGCCCCGGCCCAGCGCCTGCAACTCGCTGCGCTGGTGCTGGGCATACACGTCCAGCGCGGCCAGCAATTGCACGATGGGGCCGTTGCCGAGCCGGTACAACACGCGCTTGCCGTCGCGCCGGGCCTGCACGAAACCGGCGCGCCGCAGCTGCTGCAGGTGCTGGGAAGTATTCGCCACGGACAGGCCCGTCAACTCCACCAGCTGCTCCACCGCATGTTCGCCGCGCGCGATCTGCTCGAGCAGGCGCAAACGGGGTGCACTGCCTAAAATATGGGCAAACTCGGCCGGACTGGCCAGGGATTCGATTTCTGCATGGTTCATTGACAGGATGCTAGCACCCTTATAACATTCAAGCAATTCATTGAATGATGGGAGCGGCAATGCAAATACTCTGGCTCGATGCGCTGGCGATCGGCGTGGGCGCGACGGCGGTGATGGATGTATGGGCCGTGGCCTTGAAGCGCTACTGGTGCATCCCCTCGCTGAACTTCGCCATGGTGGGACGCTGGCTCGGTCACTTAGCACGCGGCACCTTGAGCCACGTCAACATCGCCCAGGCGGCGCCCGTGCGCCATGAGGCGGTGCTGGGCTGGACGGCGCACTACCTCATCGGCGTGCTGTTTGCGGGCGTGCTGCTGGCGCTGGTGGGACGGGAGTGGGTGCAAGGGCCGACGTTCGCGCCGGCCCTGCTGGCGGGCCTGGTCAGCGTGGCCGCGCCGTTTTGCATCTTGCAGCCGGGCATGGGTGCCGGCCTGGCCGCCAGCAGGACGCCCCATCCAAACGCCGCCCGCCTGCGCAGCCTGATGGCCCATGCGGCGTTCGGCATCGGCCTGTACCTGGCGGCCCTGCTGTGGTCGACGGTGCGTTAATTAGCTCGTCAGCGGTGGCACGGGGGCGGGCGCGGCCGTCGGCGCGGCTGCCACCGCCGAGATGGGCGGCGCCTCGGGCTGGGCAGGTACCGTGCTCAGCACCATGGTGCTGGGCTTGGAAATCGGCATGTTCGCCGCGTGTAAGCGCTTGAGCAGGTCGAACAGCAGGTTGCTGCGCACGCCATACGCGAGGCGCGGCGACCCCACGTAGCCGGTGGCGTTGAACATCAGGTAGCCATTGTCGATGCCGTCGAGCTGCACGCTGGGCGCCGGCGCGTCGAGCACGTCGCGGTTCTCGACAAAGGCGGCCAGGATCAGCGCGCGCGCTTCGTCCGCATCCGTGGACAGGGGCAGCGGCAGCTTCAGCTGCACCAGGCCCAGCGGGTTGGCCAGGGTGACGTTGCGCACCGTCTTGGTGATGAATTCCGAGTTCGGCACAATCACCGTGGAACGGTCGCCCAGCTGGATTTCCGTGGCGCGCACATTGATGCGGCGGATATCGCCCTCCACGCCGCCCAGCGACACCCAGTCGCCCACCTTCACGGGGCGCTCGGCCAGCAAAATCAGGCCGGAGACGAAGTTCTGCACCACCGCCTGCAGGCCGAAGCCGATACCCACCGACAAGGCCGACGCCACCCACGCGATGCGTTCCAGGCCGATGCCGGCCGCCGACAGGGCCAGCGCCACGGCCAGCACGCCGCCGATGTAGCCGAACAGGGTGATGAACGACACTTGCATGCCGGAATCGAGATTCGTCGTCGGCAGATAGCTGTTCTGCAGCCAGCGCTTGAACAGGCCCAGCGCGATGAAGCCCACCACCAGCACCAGCAGGGCCTGGATCACGGCGGCCGGGCGGATGGCCACTTCGCCGATGGCCAGCCCATCCTGCAGCTTGCCGACGCGCTGGAACAGCTCGCCCGGCCCTTCGCCGAACGGCGCCAGCAGCAGCATCAGGGCCAGCAGCACGACGATGGCGCGGCCGATGCCCGACAGCAGCACGGCCGCCTGGTCGCGCGCCTTGGGCGTGGCCAGCACGGGGTTGGCCGCGTCCGGCGGCGGCGGCGTGGATGCCAGCAGCATGCAGATGTCGTCGACCAGCACCGTCAGCAGGTAGGTGCTGCACAGCACCACGATGACCCAGGCGATTTGCTTGGCGACAAAGCTGCCGAAGGCCACATAGCCGATCAGCAGGCTGATGACGCTGGACGCCAGCGCCAGCCACAGCACGACCGTGACGCAGCGCAGCCACAACGGCGTGACGGGGGAGGCGGGATCGGCCTCGCGCAGCTGGCGCCAGCAGCGCTCGGCGCGCATCAGGCCATAGGCGATGGTGGTGCTCATCACGAGGGCCACGATGCAGTTGACGGCCACGGCCGTGGACAGGCCCGCATTGATGACGATGGTGACCCGTTCCGTCGCCCACACGAGCACGACGATGAAGGAAAACATGGACGGGAAGTTGCGCATGCGGTGCGCCAGCGCGTCGGGCAGGGGCAGCAAACGCCACGAGACGCGGCGCGGCGACAGCAGCGCGTGACCGAGACCTGCCGTAAAACCGGCAAAACAGATGATGCCGATCAAGCTGCTGAGGAAAGTCGAGCTTTTTTCGGACAGGCTGCCATCCCAGCGCAAGCCCATGGCCAGCAATTCCGCCACCAGCCCCGGCGTGGCCAGCGCCAGCACGATGACGGCCAGCGCATGCAGCGAACGGCGCAAACGGCCATGCGGCACGCGCGTGGCCGTCACCACCAGCAGGTAGCGCGAGGCCCAGATGCTGGCGCCGATCACGGCCACGACGGCGGCCAGCAAGCCGCCCCAGGCCGACCACGGCGTGGCGCGCGCCGCGTTCGCCAACTCCAGCTCCAGCGCCCGCAGGCGCTGCAGATTCTGCGGCAGTTCGCCATGCAGCTGTTTCCAGAAGGAACCGGCGAGGATGGAGGCCGTGCGCTCGCCCAGGCGCGCCTGCAGCTGTGCGCGGCGCGCCGTCGACACCTGTTCCGAGGCCTGCGTCGCTTCCACGGCCAGCAGGCGCGCCAGTTTCACCTGCGCATCGAGGGCGCTGCTGGTGCGGTCCAGCTGGCTGCGCTGCGCCGCCACATCGGGCGCTTCCTTGGCCCCCGCCGCCGGCTTGCCCAGCTCGGCCAGCCGCGCCTGCACGCTCGACAGGGTCGGCACGAGCGACTCGGCCACCTTGTCCGCCTCGGCGCTGGCGGCCAGCGCATCGGCCTTCATCTGCGACAGGGTCGCGTCATCGAGGTCGGCATCGCCATCGAGCGCCTTCTGGATGGTGGTGATCTGCTTGCGCAAGCCATCGAGGCGCTGGTCGGCCGTGGCCGCATCATCGACGGGCTGCGCCCGGGCGGCAGGCGTGGACAGGGAACACGCCAGCAGCAGGCTCAACAGCAGCGGCAGCAGCCAGCCGCGCCAGGGCCGGCGCGTGGAAACGGAATGGGGGATACGGAAAGAAATCATGCGGTCCTATCGGCCAGGTCAATACGGTGGAAGCGAGACGGCATCGCGCCGGCTGGCGCTGCCGCGGCGGCGGCCAGCGTGTGGGCGATGGGTGGTACGGGGTTTGCTGAACTGTACGGCAAACAGCGACAGCCTAGCGCACTCCTGCGGCGGATGGCGGATATTTTCGTGCGGCAAGAGTCCTGGCCAGGCGCACACGGCATCGACGCTGCCCCGCGCTCAGAAACGGCAACGCCGGCCTCGGGGCCGGCGTTACATGTCGCCATCGCTTGCGTCTTGGCTTGCTGTCAATAAACAATCACGGCTGACACTACACCGTCAGGTAGCGGGCAAAACGCCGCTGTACGCTCTGTCACCGGCCGCCTAGGCGATTTCTCTGCGGATGATTGCTGCGCCGGCACTGAGCGCATGGAGTTTGCCCCGTGCGACCCGGCGCGCCAGGGGCGCCATGCCGCAGTTGGTGCTCGGGTAGAGCTTGTCGGCATCGACAAACTGCAGCGCCTTGCGCAGGGTGTTGGCCACTTCCTCCGGCGTTTCAATGGTGTTGGATGCCACGTCGATGGCCCCGACCATCACTTTTTTGCCACGAATGAGTTCAATCAGGTCGATGGGCACACGCGAGTTGTGGCATTCCAGCGAGATGATGTCGATATTCGATTGCTGCAGCTTGGGGAACGACTCTTCATATTGACGCCACTCGGACCCCAGCGTGTTTTTCCAGTCCGTATTGGCCTTGATGCCGTAACCATAGCAAATATGCACGGCCGTTTCGCATTTGAGGCCTTCGATCGCCCGCTCCAGCGTGGCAATGCCCCAGTCATTGACCTCGTCAAAGAAGACATTGAAGGCGGGTTCGTCGAACTGGATGATGTCGACGCCGGCCGCCTCCAGTTCCCGCGCTTCCTGATTGAGGATCTTGGCGAATTCCCAGGCCAGTTTTTCGCGGCTTTTATAGTGGCTGTCGTACAGCGTGTCGATCATCGTCATCGGACCGGGCAGGGCCCATTTGATGGGCTGCGTGGTTTGCTGGCGCAGGAACCTGGCGTCGTCGACAAACACGGACTTCGGGCGGCTCACCGCGCCGACGACGGTCGGCACGCTCGCATCGTAGCGGTCACGGATTCTGACGGTTTCACGCTTGTCAAAATCGACGCCGCTCAAATGCTCGATAAACGTCGTGACAAAATGCTGGCGGGTTTGCTCGCCATCACTGACGATATCGATGCCTGCCTGCTGCTGTTCCTGCAGCGACAGCAGCAAGGCATCCTGTTTTCCCTCGACTAATTCCTCGCCCTGCAATTTCCAGGGCGACCACAGCTTTTCAGGCTGGGCAAGCCAGGAAGGTTTCGGCAGGCTGCCGGCAGTCGAAGTAGGTAATAATTTTTTCATGATCAATGATGTCGTGTATTGAGATTAATTAAAGAGCGTGGTCGCAGCCCATTGTTCCAGCACATGCTTGTAGGGCTTGATGAAGTGCTCTTCCGTGTATTTGCCCTGCTGGACCGCCAGTTGGCTGCGCTCTTCCCGGTCATAGACAATTTGCGTCAGCGAGTAATCCTGGTTCTTCAAGCTGGGCTGGTAAAACTTTCCCGCCGCCGAATTGGCGTTGTAAATCTCGGGCCGGTAAATCTTCTGGAATGTCTCCATCGTGCTGATGGTGCCGATCAGCTCCAGGTTCGTGTAGTCGCCCAGCAGGTCGCCGACAAAATAAAAAGCCAGCGGCGCGGCACTGTCTGGCGGCATGAAATAGCGGACCTGCAGCCCCATTTTTTCGAAATATTGATCCGTCGGCGAAAATTCATTTTGCCGATATTCGACGCCGAGTATGGGATGCCGGTTCTCGGTCCGATGATAGGTCTTGCTGCTCGAGGCGCTGATGCAGATGACAGGCGGCTTGCTGAAATGCTCCTTGTAAGTCGTGGAATTGACAAAGTGCTTGAACAGCTTGCCATGAAAATCGCCGAAGTTCTCCGGCGTGCCAAAGGTGGCCTTATTATTGTTGTACTCCGGCAGCAGCACGCTGAAGTCGTAATCGCGCACGTACGAGGAGAAGTTATTCCCCGCGATGCCGGCCAGGCGCACTCCCGTTTCCCGGTCCAGGATATTCGGCTTCAAAATCTCGATCAGCGGGATATTGCCGCCCTGGACGTCAATATTGAGCTCGACGGAAATGATTTCGAGCTCGACCGAGTAGCGCTCCCCCTTCGGGTTGTCCCAATGCGCCAGGTTATTGAAGCGATTGCTGATCATCCGCAAGGTATTGCGCAAATTCTCCCGGCGACTCGCTCCTCTGGCCAGATTGGCAAAGTTGGTCGTCAGGCGCGTATTGTCCGAAGGATGATAGTTTTCATCGAAAGCGATGCTCTTGATGCTGAATACAAAGTCTTTGCTCATGGTGATCGGCTGTCCTGATTGCTGCGAATAAAGGAATGTGTGTATGACGTAATGACCGTGGTGAGGCGTATCAAGCCGCGACCGCTTCGTTGGCGGCGGCAGGTCTCGCATGGCGCGTCAATGCGAGCAATGGCACTGCCCGCTGGACGGCCAGCGCGGCGCGCTGCAGCAAGGCCTCGTCCTGCACCCGGTAGTCGGCGAAATCCTTGTCCGTGGCGTACACGCCCAGCGGCAAGGTGCGTGCCTGGAAAAAGCTGAACAGGGGCCGCAACTGGTGGTCGATCATCAGCGCATGCCGCTCGCTGCCGCCGGTGGCCGCCAACAGGACGGGCTTGTCGATCAGGGCGTCCTGGTCAATAAAATCGAAGAAGTGCTTGAACAGGCCCGTGTAGGAGCCGCGGTAGACGGGCGTGGCCACCACCAGGATGTCGGCCTGCTCGACCGCCGCAAGTTCCCGCTCCACCGCATGGGGCAGCTGGGAGCGCCAAACCGCGCCGGCCAGCTGGGGCGCGAGCTGGCCCAGTTCGACCAGGCGCTGTTCGCACGGGACTACGCCGGCGATCAGGTCCAGCAAGTGCTCTGCCAGGGCGGCGGCCTTGGAAGGGCGTTGCAGCCCGCCGGAAACGGCGACTAAACGCAGTGGACGTGTCATGTTTGCTTTCATAGGGGTGATGCGCGCGGGCCGAGAAATGCCGCCAGCAAGGGAATGGATGATAACGGCGGGAATCGATGAAGTATAATGGTCTTATTTCATAAATCCATGAATATGGCTCATTCAAATGCTTGAACGCATCCACCTCAGCATCGTCCAGCAAGTCGAGAAACAAGGGTCCTTGACGGCCGCCGCAGGTGTGCTGAACCTGACCCAGTCGGCCCTGAGCCACAGCATGAAGAAGCTGGAGCAGCAACTGGGCACCGACGTCTGGCTGCGCGAAGGGCGAAATTTGCGCCTGACGCAGGCCGGCCAGTACTTGCTGGCGGTGGCGAACCGGGTACTGCCGCAGCTGGACCTGGCGGAGGAGCGCCTGGGCCAGTTCGCACAGGGCGAGCGCGGCACGCTGCGCATCGGCATGGAATGCCACCCGTGCTACCAGTGGCTGCTCAAGGTGGTGTCGCCCTATCTGACCGCATGGCCCGACGTGGATGTGGACGTCAAGCAGAAGTTCCAGTTCGGCGGGATCGGCGCGCTGTTCGGCTACGAGATCGACTTGCTGGTCACGCCCGACCCGCTGTACAAGCCGGGGCTGACCTTCGAACCCGTGTTCGACTACGAGCAGGTGCTCGTCGTGGCCAAGGGCCATGCCCTGGCTGGGGCGGCCTGTGTGCAGCCCCAGCAGCTGAGCCAGGAAGTGCTCATCAGCTACCCCGTGGACATCGAACGCCTGGACATCTACAACCAGTTCCTGCTGCCGGCCGGTGTCACGCCCAAGCGCCACAAAGCCATCGAAACGACCGACATCATGCTGCAGATGGTGGCCAGCGGGCGCGGCGTGGCCGCCCTGCCGCGCTGGCTGGTGGAGGAATACGCGGCCAAGATGGACGTGGTGCCCGTGCGCCTGGGTGCGCGCGGCGTCGCCAAGCAGATCTTCCTGGGCGCACGCGAGACGGACACGGCCATCGACTACGTGCGCGCCTTCATCGCACTGGCGCGCCAGCCGGCCATTGCGCCAGAAAACCAGGGCTAGCCCCATGATGCATCCCGATCAGCCCACGCCCGCCAGCGGCCTCACGCACGCCTATTCCCTGGAAGTGGGCGCGAAGGACATGGCTGCCTTGCGCGCAGCGGCGCCTCGGATAATGCCCGGGTCGACCATTGCCATTCCCTACCTGCCGCGCGAGGACGACGACGCGCGGCTGGCCGCCGTGCGGACCGTGCGCGGGCTGGGCTTCGAGCCCATGCCGCACTTGTCTGCGCGCCGCATCGCCTCGCTCGCCGGGTTTGAGTCGTTCGTCCAGCGCGCGGTGGCGGAAGCGGGCGTCGAGCGCTGCTTCGTCATCGCCGGCGACCCGTCCACCCCGACGGGGCCGTTTGCCGACAGTGCCGCGCTGATCGCCACCGGCGTGTTCGAGCGACGAGGCATGCAGGTGATCGGCGTGGGTGGGCATCCGGAAGGCCATCCGGTCATGAGCAAGGCCGAGCAATGGGAGGTGCTTGAACGCAAGTGCCGCAGCATCGAGGAGCGCGGCATGGCGCCCATGATCGTCACGCAGTTTGCGTTTGATGCCGACATCGTATTGACGTGGCTCACAGCGCTGCGCGAACGCGGCATGGACCATCCCGTGTGCGTGGGCGTGCCGGGTCCCGCGAGCATCGCCGTACTGGCGCGCTATGCGGCATTGTGCGGCGTGGGCGCCTGCGCATCGATGTGGTCCAAGTACGGCATCTCGATCGGCAAGCTGCTCGGCACGGCGGGGCCGGACCTGTTTGTCGAGCGCCTGGCCGGCGGCCTGACGGCGGGCCATGGCAAGGTCAGCCTGCATTTCTTCCCCTTCGGCGGCGTCGCACAGTCCGTGAAGTGGATAGAGCAGTACCGGGCACGCGCCGTTCCGGCCGCTGGATGATGACTGCCTCGCCGGCGGCATTGCGCCGCCAGCGACTATTCTTGCCAAATATAGTCGTAAATTGATCAAGGGCCGAAACCCAGAATTGTCACGGCGCGGAACTTGATAAAGTCGTAAATTGGCAGCCCACCATACACCAATCTTTAGTGAGGTTGCAAAATAAAGTAGTAAAGTGATACTTTCTGAGGCTGTCAAGCATCTAGCAAACTCATGGCGATTCACTATGCCAAAATTCCTGAGTCGTGCTTTGAACTTGCGACATCTTGCTGAACAAGAATCGTCTATTAGCGCCCCGTAATTTGGCGCCCCGCCTACGACGATACATCAAGGAACCCATGAATTTCGGTTTGCCGATATCTATTTTTTTGCCTAGCTCAGGCAATTTTTCTCGAATGAAGCATAAGTAGGGAAACAGCAGACTGAACGTTGCTTATGAACTATGATAAACCACTAGTGCCAATGCTATGCTCACGATGTCTTTTTAATTAGAAAGCGATTCATGTTGAACTTCGATGGCCAGTGGCGCTTCCAATCGCCTGGAACGATCGCGCCGGACGTGCAAGAGGATATCCTCATAAAGGTTATCGGTCGAATAGGTACAAGTGCCCGTCGGCAGGACGTACTCGAAACGTTTAAGCGTCGTTTCGCGCAAGCTGCGGGGAAAACGTCAAGCAACAGCTCGAACGAGAGTTGGGCGGAAAGTGATCTTCGCCAATACATGAAGGATGCAGCGGAAAACGCCCCACTGTTTGTCGAGGCTTTGCACAACGGCCTAATTGACATGGGCCATTTGCGTGCAGTTATTCCTCCATGGAACTATGTGAACACAGTGCTAGCATCGAGCGGCTATGTGATCGATCCTCCGAATCTAATCATGAGCAGCGTGCCGGTGCCTATCTCCGTGCCGGCGAATGTGCCATCGCTTGACACTCAAGCGAACGAGCGCATTCAGCGCTCTTTGAGTGACTCCGAGACGTTTTTAAACACGGGCAGCTATCGAGCTGGGGTTCAGGAAATCTTGTGGTTACTGGAGACCATTTCAACCGCGTTTCAAGGAGCAGAGTATCCCGAGGGGAATATCACAGGGAAATACTTTAACAAGATCATCGGCGATCTCCGCCGTTTTAATCGCGCTCGCACTCTCAGCACGGTAGTGGACTGGATAGAGAAGTTGCATGGATATTTGTCTTCGCCCGGCGGCGGCGGCATCCGTCACGGGGCCTTGCTTAATGAAAACATCGAAATCACGGAAAGCGAAGCGAGGTTGTATTGCGACCTCACACGTAGCTACATCTCATTTTTGCTACATGAGCATTCGCGTTTGGGACCTGTTACCTCTTGAGGCTATGGTTCGGTCGATTGTCGATTCGGTCGAGTAGCATCGTAAACGACTGTTTGTGCACGGCGGGGGGATAGCCGGACCACCGGGCAGCCGGAGGCAGGGTTGTTTCCTATTTCAACTTGTGAACCCAGCTACGTTCTGGGTAGACACGCTGCGCGTAGCTGGCGAAGAGCGTCTATTTCCTGAGCTTAGCCAGCGGAGAGAAGGATTCGCGCACGCTGCATCAAATTGGTTTCAGCGCTATAAAAAGCGTTGTGGTATAGATGGCAAGCACACAAAGGTATTTCATAGCTT
This sequence comes from Janthinobacterium sp., assembly GCF_009923995.1. Lineage (GTDB taxonomy): Bacteria > Pseudomonadota > Gammaproteobacteria > Burkholderiales > Burkholderiaceae_D > Janthinobacterium. The sequence continues at coordinate 25,781 of NZ_RFSK01000011.1, forward strand.
CAGGCACACCTTCATATCGGCGCTGTTTGATCACGACGTTCCTGAACATGCAGTTGCTAAGATCGTTGGTCATGAAGCTCAATTGATCACCGGGCGCGTTTACTGGAACATAAGGGATACTGCAAAACGGAAGCCGACATTTTATAAGTACCATCCACCACTGGAAGTATGGAATCTTCTGCCGAGATTCGAGGCAGTTTTATTCGAAAACTCCAATTTTAACTTGGGCATAAATTAACTTGGGCGTAAACTTATGACATTACTGCTAGCCTGGGCGGCCTTTGATGACGGAAAAACTGATCCATCGGCGGTCTATATTACTACAGACAGCCGAATTTCGTGGGGAAACAACTCTACGTGGGATTATGCGCAAAAAGTTTTTTGCATTCCGATAACCAAAGAAATATTTGGTTACTGCGGCGACGTCATGTGCGTGACACAAACACTCAGTCAGATTGTGCAACTTGGTAACCTAGGAGGATTTAATAGTCTTCCGACCACTCTGAATCGCGTGGAATTGTATGCAGATCTAATTAAAGATGCCTTGATCAGCTATCCTAAAGAACAAATTGTTTCGTCCTCAAATATCATTTATATACAGCGACATATCAATAGTTACAACGTTTTTGAAATTATAATTTCCAAAGAAATGGTTGTAACAATTAATAAAATCGAGTTTACTAGAAATGTAAAACCGTCAAAAAAAAAAGACCGAACAGATAGAATTATAAGGGGCAGTGGCGCTTCAAAATTTAGGGGAAAAGTGCCCCCAGATACAACTTATCAAGCGTTCCATAGATTTTGCGAATGCATAGATGATGTTAATTTGCCGAGTGTCGGAGGTGTGCCACAAGTAGTAACGATCCGGCGAAATGGCCATTGCTTATTGCTCGGCATTAACAAAAATGGAGATAATCGCGTTCTTGGATTACCAGTTCAAGCTCCAGATTTGTTTTCTGGAATAAATGAATGGAAGAACGAAAATTTCGAAAGATGGGACCCGAAACAGAACCAACTAGTGATTGGAGCCAAGAGACAACCGAAAGCTTGAGAAATGCGTCGGTCAAATTTTTTCTTGAATTAAAATTCAAGTTGGCTTTGGCCAATAGCTTTATTCATATTTCGGAAGGAAAAAGCTAATTTGTTGTTGGTTCCTCAAGGTTTTGGAAATTTGCAGGAGGGCTTTGCTCCCTCTTCTCTTACTTATGAAGTAAGCGTTTTAACTAATATAAACTACCGCACTGATCCGATATTACCTCATTGGGTTGGAAGTCACAATACCCATGACGGCGAGAATGCCAAGTTGATTCAATTCGGCAGCCATTTGGCACTGGTTGTCGATCAGGCTGACGTTCTTTATTTCCTAGGCATTGCCCGGCCATGAACGACATGCTGATAGGTCACTGCATTTGCAAACTCAGCCCTGGCCCGCTGTTCGGTGTCATCTTCATGCTGCCGGCTACAACTGCGAAGCGGCAACTAGTTCGCTCAGTATAAAGGTCGGCAACCAGCGGACTGCGTCCCTACAGAGTAACGAGGCCCTCTAACGTGTTCACAAAATGAGGGGCGGCTCGTTATGACCAAGGCTTCCCCTTACCCAAAGCTATTACTTATAATGACATTGGGAAACTTCACCAAAGATGCCCCCCTCGAGTCATGAAAAAATGCGGGTTTTGCGCACCTAACCAGTAACCTATCGAAGATCCTAACGGCTGGTGTGCTGAGAATTCGAATCCGCGTTACATTGTGGACTTGCTAAAACGAATTGTCCGCGTAAGTCTTGAAAGCGTCCGCATCGTGAAGAGTCTTCCGCCTATGAATGAATATATTGCCTAATCGCTAGCTATCAGTCCCCCCGGCGGAACCAGAAATGGACCGGGCACGAGGACTGCAAACCCCGGAAACGACAACGCCAATCTCGATGGGTTGGCGTTGCGTGAACGATGTTCCTTGGTGGTCCGGGGCGGAATCGAACCACCGACACAAGGATTTTCAATCCTTGTGTTGTCTATGAATAAAATAGAACTTCGCTCCAAGGCTAAGAACATCAATGTTGGATCAAGTCTCCCGCTCGCCTACTCAATTTACGACTTTAATGACTCATTTACGACTTTAATGAACCATTTACGACTTTAATGAGCAGGAATAGCTGTCGACACATAAAAAAGTTTGACACAAGTAGCCCATACAAATCAATGATTTACGAAAAATACATAAAGACGATTTTCGAGAAAAGTTTGATACAAACAAACCAGATTTTAAACGACATCGGAATCTTGCAATAAAAATGTTTGACACAATATCGGGGGGACTCACCCTCCGTCCGTTCCACGCCGCCTTCAATGCCTGCAAAACTCCTTTTCTTTCCGCCTACGTTCCCTGACGAAACCCTCATTTCGAGGGTCTCACGCTATCATCTGATGTCAGGCAACAGAACTGACCAGTCCACATTTATCGAGCTTTTCGGTAGAGCGGGTTTTGGATTGGGGGCGGTAGTGCCGCCGCATATTGGGGAACTGGCATTGCGCCTACCAGGAGACCTCGACACCAATGTAGTCGCCATTCACTGGGAGAGCACCTTGCTTCCGGCATTTCGCCCGTTTTTAGGGAGATCAAGCAAATCTCCCTCGCCCCCCAGCGATGAGGCTGGCGAGGGCGCGGGAGTCAGCCACCTGCCCAGGCACGTGGTCGGCATGAGCGGAGAGGCGAAACTTTGCCTGAGCTGCGCCAACGATGATGAAAAGTTGCATGGCGCCGGGTATTGGCACCGATCCCATCAAATCCCTGGCGTGACCGTATGCTATAAACACCAAGAGGCACTGATCAGCAGCTGTCCGAATTGCCGATACCCGTTTCAACACGCGAATCGACTGCTCTCCGTGCCTTGGGGGTCTTGCTACCAATGTAAGCAGCGTTTGAGCAAGGCCGGCCAAGGGCAGACCGTATCGGAGTTGGAAGTTGCGTTTGCGAGATACGCGCACGATCTGCTCCAGGAAAACATGGCGTCGGTGCCGCCTGACATTCTCATGAACACGTATCGGGAAAAGATCCGGCAACGCGGCTATGTCCGAAAGTCCCAAATCGATCTCAAAAGTTTTCAGGAGGCGATGATTCGATATCTGGGAGAGCCATTTATCCGCAAGGTGGATCCCGCTTTTTCATTGAACCGGACCAGCACTTGGCTGCGCTTATCCTACCTTCAGTCAGCACTGGATCTGCCGATTACGCGTCATCTCCTGATGGGAATGCATCTGTTTGGCACGGCCTCTCATTTTCATATCGAAGTGCAAGCGATGCAGAACGCTGGGCATATTACGCTCCGCAAGAAGGCCACGCAGTCCCACGCCAGCCAAAACATGCTGCGGGATGAATTCAGACAAAAAATCACAAAGGAATTGAAGAAAAATCCCACGCTCAGTATGGAAAAACTTTGGAAGAAGCAAGTGCGTACGATGGCATGGTTATTCGAGCACGACAAGACCTGGCTGAACAACACAGTGACTGCGGGCGTAAGTAGAGAAACCGATGCGTTAGCGTCCAAGATACAAGCCGCTGATGCCCTCGATCGTGAAGGTGCCCGTCAAATTGAAGAGGTATCGCGCAAGCTGTTTGAACAGACAGGTAAACCTCAGCGTGTGACAATCAGCAAAATTCTCACCGGTCTGTCCAAGCCAGTAGCCAGCACAGCAGGCAATCGGGAGCGCTATCCGCTGTTGTTCGCCGCCCTCGATCTGTGCAAGGAAACCGCTTGGTGCTTTAGTGCACGCCGGATATTGTGGGCCTTGGGAGAGCTGGATCGCTTCGAAGAAACGATCACGATAGGCAACATCGTATTGAGATCTGCTGTCGGAACTCGCGCCGTGGAGGAAATATTGCAATTTTGTGGCTGGGATGGAGAGAAGCTGAGCAAGACCACGATCAACCCCAAACTCTTGCTGGCGAAAGCAGGCATCACGCGCACATGGCGCGGCCCGTCCGAAAACAAGTTAGGAGAATTTGCTGGCCGCGGCTACGTGTCAAAAGGCACGCGCCGAAAAAAATGGGCTATTTAACCCAACACCAGCGAAAACAAGACGCAGGCCACCGCACTGATCGAGAAAAGCGACAAGACCTCAGGCGCTCTCGACGTACTGGCGCCTCGTGCGCCTGGAAATCAATATTGATTGACAAGCCGATTCAATAACAGTTCTACCTCCTTGGCCAGGGGTGGTCTCAGTCTGGCCATATGCATCAACTACCACGATGGCGGCAAGCCCTGATGATACATTTGCCGAGCGGCCCAAGACAGGCGGCGACACTGGAATTGCGCCGTCGTCTCCACGCATGCGGCAAGCGCAACAGCGGTCAGAGGCAACTTGATCAAATGTTTTTCCAGCACCGCGAGGCAGCCAATTTTCCGGCCTATTGCCGATTGACTGACTCGAACAGGCTTTTCCACTGCGTAAAGCTCCTGGCTACATTCCCGTACAGCGTCGGCCATTTCTTGGTCTCGTCGGCCCCAATCTATCCGCGCATTGTGCACTATCAACCGGCGTGGTGTTGTCTCAATAGTATGGGTCAACCATTCCCGGTCATTCCTGTGCAACCAAGCGTAGTCGGGTCGCGCACGCAGTAAGGCGGTTGGATGTCCGCGTACAAATCGCTTCCGTCGCCGATCTCGTTGATTCACAAAGATCAATTCCTTTCTGACTTTTGCCACATCAGGAAACATGCGCAGTAAACGATACAAGCTGACGGTCGAAGTCTGATGGCGTCGCGCCAGTGTCTCGAGCGCAGTGTTGGACTGGAGCGCCCTCGTCAGTATTGCCATCGTGGGTCCATCGAGTTTCTTGGGCCGCTTGGCAACAGGGATGCCGCCTTGGGCAGCCTCGATACGCAAAGTAGTCACGGACTTGCCGAGAAGTTGGGCACAGCGCCGCAACGAGTACTGAAGATCCACGAGCATCGTGCGTAACTGATTTCCAGGAAGTGCAGGCACAGGCGGCGGTAGCGAACGACTGGATGGGCGCGATATCTTGACCGTCTCATTCGCCGCCATCAAAAGGTGCTCAATCTTGCCGTTGAGACACTGCAGCAGAACGAGATGCTTAAGCGGATGCGTTGACTTACGTGACTTGCGCAGCAAACTGATCGCCCAATCCTGGAGGCCGGAAGCCGGTCGCTGGAGGCATTGCATTGCGCCATTTGCGGACAGCGATGACACTTGCTGTCTTACTTGCTGGGACAATTCGGCAACCATCACCCGTCCGCCAGCATGAGTGAATCCGAGGTCCGATGCCAGACTGCGATAAAAGTCCTGAAGTCGCCTTGTAGGGATAATATCCAAATGCAAATTGAGAACTTGCCGACTCAGGATCGAGAGGGCTAGCATCCCTTCTCGATGCTGTGCTGAAACGACGACGTGCTTTGCGTGCAAGATGACTTCCCTGTCCGCTGGGAGAAACAGTTGGTGGCGATGCTGTGCCACCCAGCTCGCCGCCAGTTCGACAAGCGGTGCGCCATGTTGCGCGCAGATATGAACCGCCGGCAGCTGATGGGCTCGATGCCAATACGGTTGTCCAACAAGTTCCACATCCCGCTCGCTGCATTGTTCGCAATAACGATAGCAATTTCCCCCGCCCACTTGGCTTGCGATCAGCCCCATCAACGTCTTGAGCCCTGAAGCCGATGGACCTTTCATGGCAATGAGACTAAGTGCGACCTGCCGCTCAGTCAAGAATGGACGGTAATACGGGAACAAGGTATGTCGGTCGACAATGTCTTGGGCATCAAGCGCCACTGCTTGGGGAAGCCTGGAAGCGAGGGTATCGAGCAAACTCGGAAGGTGTGACGACACGATCTGTGTGTGCTTACCGAATAGTTCATGCAATGTGTCCCGATCGTCATGATGGCCGGAAAGACGATGGTATCGCGCAATCAAACTAAACAGCGACTCGTCCGGGAAACTGGTAGGGAAAAATTGCAAGCGGCCGCAACCACTCATTGTCCTATGCACTCTTGCAATAGCTGTCGGAAAACTCCAGCGCATCGGTTTGCAACCAATTCTCCAGACGAAGAATCTCCAGTGGGTTTGCCTGTTCCGCGATGGTGGCAGAAATCGTCGGCGTTGATGGGGTGGCGTTGGCGGCCACTTGCTGCGGAGATGCCGCCGAAGACGGCGATTCTTCCGTAGTTGGCACGGTTGACGGCGGTGTGCCCCTGGCGGCCTTGGCCTGACGCAGTATCGACAGGCGGCTCTCGGAGGACAGCACGCCAGCATCGATCATCATATCGTCGAGCTGATCGTCGGTCGGCATCAGGTCTTCAAATTTGCGCATTTTTTTGGGATCCCGGCTGCGCAGAACCGCCAGCGCCGGCTTCAGGAGTTTCATTTTGGTGTCGGCGACATGCTTAAAGACAGCCTCCGTCAGCGTCTCCTCATTGGACTGGATGGCGTAACGCTGTCCCAGTATCATTAGTTTGGCTAGGAAGTCAGTGACGCCCTGCGTGAGGTCGTACAGAGTGGCCCGTATGCCGTCGGTCAGCACTGCGGGATTGCTGACCCATTGGTACTCCCAGATAGTTTCGACGAGCAATGTCCAGGCATCACCACTTTCCTCGGGTTGCTTGAAATCATAAGTACCCAAGCCACACGCGCGCCTGGCATTTCGAAGCACGTCCGCAAACAACTCGAATCCCGATGGTATTGATCAGATTGACGAAAAAATTAAGCATGTTATCTTTGCCGCCGGTCTTGGCCGCGTTCAGATGCTGCAATTCGTCAATAAAGATCGCACCGATAAAATAGGTGCTGGCGATTTGTTCCATCCTTTGAATCATTTCAAGGATGCCGCCCTTAGATTTATATCGCTGGCGTACTTCTGCTGTCCCAAGGCTTGATCCACGGCCCGGAAAAACGCGTGACACAGGCCAGATAGAGAGCCATCGAAAGGGCATTCAATTTTCAGCCAGACAATCTGTGTGTGGATGAATTCGCGATCCTTGTAGCGCTTATGGAGTATCGTTTGCGGATACAAGCGCAAGATCGAATTGAGCGCAGTGGTCTTGCCAATACCGCTTAAGCCGACCAAGCTAAAGGTTGTGGCCGAGGACTGGAAATTTGCCATGGCGCGTCGATCGGTCGACAAGGTATGCAAATGCCGCCAAGTGGCCGCCGACATGGGATTGCGGCTGACATAGCCGCTGCGGATCAGCGACGAGACTGCGCTCTCCAGTTCAAGGTGAATCTCCAACGGCTGCACTACGGTTCTCAACCGATCAATGCAATGGAGCCGGACTTCCTTGGGCAAGCTGCGCTCTTGTTCGCTCCCGTCAGGAAAGTGGCCAATCAAACACGCCGCATCCTGCTCCGATAGAATCGGCGGCAGTGCTTCGATCAAAGGATTGCCGCCATATTCGGAAACGGGAGACGGGGTGTAGGTGGCATATACCGGTGCTTGGTTGCTCATGGTGACGGCTTATTGTTTTCGACGCAGACGGCTCAGTAGATCGATAACCTCACCACTGCGCTGCCCATAGGTTTCAGAAACGGCGGGGACTGGTGGAGGAACATGGCGTGCAGTAACGCTTGGAGAGGCAAGCGCTGGATTCACGCTGCCAGCCCGCTCGGCGGCCTTTTCGATTGCGCGATTGCCGCGGATGTCCGCTACGCTTTGCGCCGCCGACAGATGATCCGGGGCCAGCTTTTTTCCGCGGTAGCCTGCACAATAATGCTTTGCACCTGATCATCGAGTTGGACCTTACTGGTCAGCTCGACGTACTTTTCTTCAGGCGATGCGTGCTCGATCACTGCTAGCATGTCCTGGATTTCCTCCAGCCGATGCCCTTGATATCGAACCTCGGATGCGCGCAGATTATATTGAACAAATGAATGGTCGTCGCCGCGTATCCAGAGGTGTTCGGGCTTGGTCGGATCGTGCCACACATCGATCGACTCACGTCCCTTGGCGCGAGCACGAGCGAATTTCAAGCCTTCGCGGTCACCGGCCGAGGTGTAATACATGCCTGAGAAGTAAATACCGCCGGACTGCACACTCGCCTTTGCCTTCGGCAAAAGATGCAGGTAGATCAATTCGGAGGCCTGGATATTTGGCGTGCCAAAGCCATGCTCGATACCCCAGTTCCAGATACCCAAGGGTGTGGAATCAATCCCTTGAGCGATCATGTCCGCGTTGAGCCAATCGGGCTGCCGGCTATGGCGGTTATAGTGCAAAGTACTGGCTACGATGATTTTGGTGAACTCCTGCAGGTCCAGCGTCGCATCCAGACGATAGTCCCGTTCGCCACGCTCCTTAACTCGTTCGGCAACACCACCAGGCGCCCACTGTATTTGAGTCAAGCGATTGAGTACCCGGAAACGGCTCTCGACAATCGCTTTCCAGTCAGGGCGGTACGGCGGAGGAAACACCAGGTCGATGCCCAAGCCCGTTGCCAAGCTTGCGGCCCCGGTCCCCAGCATCTCACCGCGATCGCCGCATATTTCTTGCGGCAAATGATGGCATGGCCAATCGTTTACACTGATCTGGATATCGAATTGCCGGCAAAATTCCACCTTGTCACTAAAGGCATTCCACAGGGCTTGCCGAGCGCCGCTCCAGCTCGGCCCCTCCAGCCCGACATACAAGCCGACGATCATCCTGGAAAACACATCGACCACGACATATACCACGGGCCGGCCGATGATCCAATTGCGGTTAAAGCGGCTGACCAAATAGACATCGGCAATGGTGGCGTCAATTTCAAAGCGGTGGCAAGGACCAAACAGACCTTGATTGGCTCGGCCCGCCAGGGCACGATGATCTTTTGCCCATTTGCGCTCACCTTTACGGCCACGCAGCACTGTAATTTCGTCGAATGCTTTCTTGCCCCAGTAGTCGAATTGCGTGAACTTGGGCAGTTCGTGCGCGGGCTTGAGTTCTACCTCATCGTCCGAATAGCCTGCTACCGGTTGTGTCGTCCGGTAAAATTTGTTCAGTGTCCTGGTATAGGCGTCGGTGATACATTGGACCTCATTGTTCTTATAAAGAGCGTAGCCGATCTTGATCATGGCCTTGTCCTGGTCAGACAGAATTTTGGCCTTGGAGTCCATCACGACGCCTTGAAATTTCGGAGGGCGGCCGTTAATCTTCCCGTTGACGAAGGTCTTCGGCTTGCCAGGGCCACCAGAACGTACATAGTCAGGTAACAGCGTATTTTCGGTGGAGCCAAATAGCCAATAACGGTACAACAATCGATATAACGTCTTGCGTGGCAAACCCATGGCGGCAGCATGCGCAGACAACAAAGGTCCCATGGCGTCAGGGACGAATATCTCGCCGGGATATTTGGTTTGCACGAGAGGCCGGATACGCTCCCAGCTGGTTTGGCGGATAAGTTTGGCTTTGGTGGTGAGCTCGTCCTCCAGCAGCAACATAAAGGCCGGCACTTTGATGTCAACACGACGGATCTTCTGCTCTTGCAGTAGTCCATGCAGCTCATCAAGGGATATCGTCCACGGCTGCCGAGGTGGAACCTGCATAGTGATTAGGCTGGCGAGATTGTTCTCTTTATCCAACCACAGTACCCTGGCCGGCAGCGCAAAGGGTTCTTCTTGATGGATGGATTCGAACACCTCCTGGGTGGTAATCGTGGGAGTCATCATCTCAAGGGGCCTTTAATTGGCTCACAGCGGATATCGGGCCGTGGTGAATCGTCAACGCCGGACAGAGCCCGCCAAGCGTCAGAGCATGGTATGCTATATCAAGCCGGATTGCCTTTTGAAGAACCAAATATTTGAACAGCAAAACACCATCCGGATAGGGGACATGGGTGGCGGTCGCCGCAGCACGGATCATGGACGACAATGTTCGCTCTCCTCGGGCATAATGCTCCAAGGCATCCAGGAATTGAAGCTGAACGTCCAGCTTCTGCAGGTGCCGCTCCAACGACTTACCTTTTCTAAGCCAGATCAGATTTGTGATTAATGTCGGCCCTAAAGTATTTTCCGTGACCACCTTCCAGTCGTCAATGCCTTGAGCATGCCAGATGGCCTTTTCCAGTTCCAGCTTCTCAACAGTGTGTTTCAGGTCGGGGGATGGTTGGAAGGCTTCTTCGTATTTGATCGTGCGGGCCACCAGTTTTGTGCTCCATCGGGCGCCTGCAGTGTGACCATAAAGTCAGTGCTCATCACGTAGTGAAGTTGGGTACCGTGGAAGCGGGGATAGCGAATGCCAAGCTGCGCTGCGATATCGATGGTCTGTTCCGTTGGGAAAATCGGAAACTGCTCTCGGATATCGACTACCTGTTCAGAAAATTCGAGAACCAGAAAATAACCAAATTCCAGCTCCGACAGAAATTCGTGCAGCCGGCCCGTCTTGACGCCTTGCACCCTGCGTGAACGACCTTGTGATGGAACATCCTGTACGCGTAGCCAGGGCTTGTAGCTTGCACCATCCCCTTGCCCGTATCCGTGCGCAATATGACGATCAATATCGGCTTGCGTTTTAAAGCGTCGTCCCCGCACTGTTCCTGCCTTTCAAAAAGAAATTGCACGTAATTATAGCGAAAGGCATCCCCTTTATTCGCGGCTTTTTCCTGCGACCGCCATCGTGTGCTTCGAAGTCGATGCCGACGGAGCTGCGGCCACGCGCTTGTCAGTGACGACGCCCCCTCGCGGCACAATGAGCTGCGAACTGCCGAGTGAACCGGTATGCGAATTTCGCACGGCGTTTGATCTCCAGCTCGCGCCGGTCACGCTTTCCAAGGTTGAGTTCAATCCAATCGCCCATTGCCGCCAACACGCGTCGCTAACGAAGTCCTGACACGCCATTCATGACAATCAATTGGGCGGCACAACTCCATGAGACGCCCACTTGTTGGCGCCGACCAAATACTGCCCCACCATGCCAATCGAAAAATGACCCAGGGCGGGGCGCTGCGTTTGTGAGTAGCAGCTGTGGATAAATGTACCAAATAAAGAAGGGGAATTCGTGGAGGGCGTAGCCTGGAACTAATTAGGGGCTATAGCTGTGATTTCGTGCCCCTCTATTACCATCGCGATATCACATGATTTCATGCTATGGTGACAGGCTAAGACCACAAGAAAGGATTGTCATGCCATTTGTGTTTGTTCACGGTGTTAACAATCGCAAGGACGTTGACTATACGCGGGAAGAAAAGTTGCGAGAGGCGTTCCTGCGCGAGATCGTTGCCCCGGTAGTAGGAATCGATCCACAGCATCCTGTGTTTGCTCCCTATTGGGGAGGAGATGGAGTCAGCTTCTGGCGCGATCTGGCCGTGATTCCTAAAGGTAGCGAAGTCGAGACATTCGGTAGCATTGAGAGTGAACTGTCACCCTCGCTGGGAATCGCTATCGCGACGGGCGCCTTGACGACAGGAGATAGCTTAGATGCTTTGGCGCGCCGTCGGCCTGACGTTGCGATTGACTTATTATTCGATGCGATCATTCAGGAGGCACAGTCCGATGCCGATATACATGCGGTCGCAAAAGCATATCGACTTGTACAGGCTCGCTTAGCCGATACCGCCTCGCCTTGGTTGGCACAGAGTACCAAAGATGACCTGTTGGATCAGATATTCGACGTCGTCAGTCCACCTAAGACTACAGGTGCTGAATCGTTTGGCGGTGTCGGTTTTTGGAGTATGCTCGAAGAGGGCGCTAAACGTCTCAAACTATTCGGCCCCGATCAACTCTCCCATGCCGTCGTCGGCCTTTCACGCCGTCCCTTGACGCGCAAGATCGCGACCTTTATCGGCGATGCTTTCCGGTATTTGAGCGAGCGCGGTGATGGTACCACGCCTGGCCCTATTGCCTCCGCGGTGCTCCAATCTCTGCTAGAGGCGTCCGAACTCGCTCGCGCAAAAAACGAGCCTCTCGTGATCATCAGCCATAGTTTTGGCGGTGAGATCGTTTACGACATCCTTACCCACTACGCTGAAGGCACTAACCTTGAGATCGATGCTTGGATTACCGTAGGGTCACAAGTCGGATTATTTGAAGAGATGTCGCTATTGTGGGCCAGTCCTGGGCGAACGGACCGTAAGGCAGTGCCGCAAGAGGCCATCACCTCGCCTAAGCGGGTAAAGCGCTGGCTGAACATCATCGATACCAATGATGTGCTGGGCTTTCTTGTTTTGCCGACGTTCACTGCAGCGGTACCCGACACTGTACATGACTTCAAGTACAACACTGGTTACCCTGTCACCGGCGCGCATTCCGGGTACTTTAAATGGCCGAGTTTCTATCAACGGTTGGCGCAACATATCCTCGAGGGGAAATGAGCAAATGACTCAAATTCGACTGCGCAGTGCCGACGATATGCCGGGTACTCATGTATTGATCATCGGTGTCGGCTACTACCGTCACCTGCGAGGGGGGCCCGAGCAACGAAACAAAGTGCACTTAGGATTAAACGTATTAAGCTCACCGCCGATATCCGCCATGCGTTTGGCACGCTGGCTGATTGATGGTGACGGTGCTGGCAGCGGCTTACACAACCCGCGCGCGCCACTTACGACGCTTGAAGTTCTAGTATCGTCGGAGCAGAGTGAGCAGCTTAACGCGGCAGGCGTTGCATATAGCATTGAGCGAGCTTCTTTGCCTCTTGTCCAAGCTGGCTTCGACCGCTGGATCGACGAGGTTCAACGCCATGCCAATAATGTGGGTATGATCTACTTTTGCGGGCACGGCGTGATGGGTAATGGCCCTGAGCATATCCTGCTTCTAGATGATCACGGTGCTAATGGCAACCGTCCATTTCAAACCGGAAGCTTTGATCTGTCCAACACCGTTCGCGCGCTTTGGCGACAGGTGCCTGCTCAACTCTACGTATTCGTCGATGCCTGCCGAACATATAGCCGGGGCATTGGCGAACGGCTTGGCGCGCGGCCAGCTCCGTTGTTGGACGATGGACTCTCCTCAGCTAACGTCAACCGTGGTACCACCTGGATCGAGTCCACCACGGAAGGCGAGTTGGCCTACGGCGATAGCGTAGGGATCTCACGCTTTACGGATGCATTGCTGCAGGCGCTGGATGGCTATTGTGGCGTTCCTCAGCCCGGAACAGCAAACTGGCACGTTAATGGCAGTGCACTTACCCAGGCGATGCCAAAGCTGCTGGCCATGGTGAACAAGGAGCGTGGCGGCGATCCCCAATCCTGCACTCCACATCCTTCTGGTGCAGTGGATGCTCCATTGCATATAACGGCCATGGTACCTAAAGTCAGGGTAGAGATCGAACTCTCGCCCGAGGCGTTGCGAATGAAAAGCCGTTACGAGATTCACAATTTGGCTGATACCAGCGCGCCACCGATCACTGGTGGGCAAGCGGATGGTATCTGGTGTACTGAAGCGAATAAAGGGATGTACGAAGTACGGATAGATTGCGCGAGCCACCAACCCTATGCGAGTGGTGTACAGTACTTAGAACCGCCGCATTACCATCTTCCTGTGGAGGTGCAGCCATGAGTCAGCATCGTTTACGTATCCGACTGAGCTTGCGCGAGGAGCTTGGTTTTCTCCCTGCCTTTCTTCCGGTGAGTATTGTTGACGCGCACGGACAAGTGCTTACCACTGGCGCCGTGAATACCCGTCGCTTCACGGAAATTCACTACGACCGGACCGACGCACCGATTTTCGTTCGTTTGACTCTGCCTAATGGAACGGCCGAGATGCAGCCGCTGCAAACACGTGATCGTGTGTGGCGCGACGAAGTGACATTTAGTCTTGGAGATGATGTCACAACCTCCCACTGGATGGCATGGTCGGCTATGCGTGTAAACATGAAGCGACATGGTGGGGCCCTGCTGAATCAACCTGGTATGAAGGACGCTTGGTTTCAACTGTGGGAGAAAACACCGGATGCCCGGGCCTGGCGGCAGATTCCGATGGACGCACAATTGATTGATCTTCCTCGCTCACAGGACGCAATTCAATTGGAGCTTCGGGATTCGCACAACCCACGTGCACTGGTTGTGCGCCTGGACAGTGATACGCCACAGATTGTGTCCTTACCCACACTGGAAACTAGAGTGTTGGTTACGTCGTTGCGCACTCTGTCGGGAGTGGTGACGCCGCGAGTAGTGGTAGGCGGGTATAGCCCTAATGCCGAGGCTATTATGGAGTTTTTACTGGCTGGCAGGCTCAGCTCGGTTGAATCGATGCTTGATCCAGGTAGTAAACTAGCACATCAGCTGTTGCGCGATAAGCTCGAAGATCCTATCGCTGCAACTGCTGCAGCTTACTATCTGCTTCGTAAGCGTGATTGGGATCGCCTGCCGTCCTCATGGCTGGACAACCTTGTCAACTGGAATGAGGGGATCCCCGATGCACAGCTGATTCGTGCTACAAGCCAGATCGAACGTGGTATGTCAATGGACCGCGCCGCTAGCCTTGCCGTCGAAACGTTGTCGCGTTTTCTTGATAACGGGATGCCGTTGTTTGCGGAGGCTAGCACGTTACTTAGCGACCTTCTAGCATTGGCGGAGAAAGCTGAGTCGCCGTTGGACCCGCAGACTGCGAAGATGTTGCGCATGATGCTTGCATCCTCACGTCCTGCCGGACTGAGCTTTGGCTTCGCGGGAAAGGCCCCCGACAAGCCGATGACCGCTCACAAAGCGTTCGAGCGGCGGCAAGAGGTTCGTAGTCGACAACTTTTGGCTGAAGCAACTAGGCAAGTAAACGTCCTTACCCACTTTGAAACGGTCGGATCCTTCCCAGCCCTCCGCAATGATTCTTCGCGCCGACAGCTTCGCATGGCGGCGGAAACCATTCGGCTAAGTGCGAATGTATTATTGTCTACCCCGCAGCGTGCAGTTTCTGGTAGTGCTGCAAAGACGTTATTCCTGCAGGACGTCCTAGAGTAAGGCACATTGAACTTCCGTAGGGTGCGGGCGCCCCACTCCTGCACTGGTAGACAGTTTAGTACTGCCCGCCAGCGCAGGTGGTTTACACTCGAATTGGCAGAGAAACCTGAGACTGAAGTGGCGTCAGAATGCTCACGTAAGTACGAAGGATATCATTGTAGAGATCCGCATGTTTGGGGGCCTTAATGGTTATCACTAATGCGTATCGGATTTTCTCGGCATTGCTTGCTTTGCCCCCACCCTCACGGGCGTTGTAGTGGATGTCGAATACTGGATCACTTAATGACGAGCCACGCATGCTCTTTTCTCCATGCAGGACAGTCTCCCATTTACCCAAATCGGAACGCCGCTCCTCTTCAGTAGCAAATTGCTTCATATCGAAGAACCCCTTAGACGATGCATTTGAGGCACCGTCTTTTACTTTCGCCGAGTTGGGGCGAAACACCACGTCTAGTCCGGCGCGAGTATACGCGGAAGCATCTTGCGGATCGGTTGGACAGGCATAGCAGAATGTAGCGCCCAGGACAATATTGCCCGTGAGGCCACCTTGCGGCAACGGTAATGCTGCGCGCAAGTACTTTCCAGGCTTAAGCTCGCCTTGGTAGATAATTCGTGCGACGCCATCTGGACAGGTGATCAGCGTCATAAGGTCCTCAGGAATTTTTCCCCAGCCTACTTCGCACTTATCATGTTCCCCAGCGTCCGCGCCGTGAATCATGAGCGCCTTGAGGGTAAGTGGTGACAACTCCGTACCTAAAATCGCCCGCATGCCTACTGCAGATCGCAGGAGATACGGTCCCGCTAGGCTTGTTCCCATCTGTGGAGCAAGGCGTGCCCGATTAGAGGGCGTCAACACATGAAAATAATGAGATGAATCGCCACCAAATGCGAGAAGGTCCGGTTTC
Source organism: Janthinobacterium sp. (assembly GCF_009923995.1). GTDB lineage: Bacteria > Pseudomonadota > Gammaproteobacteria > Burkholderiales > Burkholderiaceae_D > Janthinobacterium. The sequence goes on from NZ_RFSK01000011.1 coordinate 41,548, forward strand.
ATTACTCCTGGACTGCGTCCCGGTCCGACGGCACTGTATGCTGCTCGCGCCCATTTTGCAGTTGTGCTATCAGCAGCACCAACCGCAATGCCGTTGACACAGTCGGCTGGAACTTGTATCCGCGCATTACCAGAAACACGATCGTTCTCTCCATTATTTCCTACTGAGATGGTCATAAATGTATCACCATCTCCGAGAAGATCGTCAATAACAGCGGTCCAAGCGTGGACATCTGAATCTTCGATTGGTAAATCAGGGCCTAGGCTTAGATTAATAAATTCGTATTGGCGAGATAGAAGTACCTGCTCGACAAATCCGAGTGTGCGGTACATTTCTAGCCGATCTTCAGTATGTGAATCATCGTCGAGGACACGAATGCTGTCCACGTATGAGTAAGGTCGATCAGCCATACCATTTGGCTGTAAGGGGCCAAACAAAAATGCAGAGGTCACGCCGAGGCCGTGCTCGTTTGCCTCAAGATCGTCAGCTGCATTTGGATCCAAGCGGTGATACGCCTTCACCCAAGGAGAAATCGGATGTTGAGATGGGAGCCCTCCATCTAAGATTGCTACCCGGGGCTCAGAAGATAACGGCTGCGTCGTGGGTAATTGGCATGTAATGGAAACACTCGATGTACGCGTGATCGGCCTCATTCCTCGAAGTTTAGGCATCGGCCTGATTACGCGTACGAACGAAAATAGAGCCAGACGCTCTACGCTTTGCCTACTACCCTCTGCGGGTATGAACCACAAATTTCCTGCTCGGAATGCCAAATCTCCGTATAACTTCACGTCGAGTTTAGCTGCGAATTTCGCGAATCCTTGTTGAATGAACGCAGAGCTATCTTCTTGCAGAAGATGAAGGCCTACCTCAAAAAATCGTTCCTTTAGACTGCCATAATCTCGCACTCTTGCATCCGGTGAAAATGCTTGAAATTCTTCAATGTGTGCGATATCTAGTGCTTCATCTGAACCTTGCTCCGCATGTTGTATCCAATCGGGTAGGCTACGAAAAACGCTGCGCTTTCCAGCGACAAATAACTGAGTAGTACTAGACTCAGCAGGTTCTCCCTTTTTTGTCCAAGCCTCCGGCGTTACCTTCACTGTTCGACTGCCTACCGATTCTAGGCCTGCTGCTCGTAATAATGCGACGGGAAAATACGATCGTGCAATGTAACCTGGGTTGAGAGTTAGCAAGGCCACCCCAAAGTCACGAGGGCACGCATCATCGGGCAGACTATCCAGCGTTTGGGAGGCGTCTTTCAACTTTGGTCGGAGACGTTGAATGGCATAGGAGTAAGGATAAACCTCAGCTTTATCACCAAAACGCTTCGGACCTTTGATGTCACGTACCAGAAGCTCGCCGCGGCCAATCAGAAAGTTCGGTTTGTTCATGCCTTTTTATACCTCTCTTTAGTTTGATTGCTTTTGTTTCCATGTTTACGAATTGTGTCTCGGCTTACCCCAGTGAGATCCGAAGCTGTATGCTGAGACAATGTTTTGCTATTTGTCAACGTGACAGCTAATTCTATCCGTGCCGTGTGCTCAAGCATTTGGGCTCGCCCGCGAATAAACTCTTCAATTAGATCAGTGTCTGAAGCAATTCCCAGCACCAAGGTGCGCCGAAACTTCTGAATTGAGCGTTCGATATCGCTTATCGAGAGGCCTTTAAACGCATAAGTAAGCACATCTATCCACTTAGCTAGAAGAGGGTAATCATTGCCTAGGAAGCGTCGCACGGAATCTTTGATGGCGGTCTCATCAGGCATTTCAAATTTAATTTCGAGATCGAAGCGACGCCAGAGCGCTGGATCTATTAGTTCCGGATGATTGGTTGCTGCAATTAGTAAGCTTGTGACAGGCCAGTTATCGACCTCTTGCAGTATTACGTTTACCAATCGTTTAAGTTCTCCGATATCGGCTTCATCGCTTCGGCGTTTTGCAATCGCATCAATCTCATCAAGAAATAGAACGCATGGAACTCGCTTTGCAAAATCCAACGCTGCACGTAGATTGCTCCCACTCTTGCCCAACAAACTGCTCATTACGGCAGTTAGGTCCAGTACATAAAGTGGTACACCTAACTGTGCAGCAATCCATCTGGCAGTCAACGATTTGCCAACACCAGGAGGACCGACAAAGATTGCTGACCTTGAGGGCTCAAGTCCGGCTGCCTTTAGCCTATCGGCTTGACGGCGCTCCTCTAGCAGTTGACTCAACGAGGCTCCCAAATCTTCAGAGAGCAATGGCTCGGGAAAATCCCGTGGATCGTTGAATGTCCGAAGGAGAGTTAATCGTGACTCATCATCGACCGGCATTGCATGCTCTGCGTTCCTCGGCGGTACTGCAGCTCGTCGCAGTGGAGTGTTCGTCCTTGTTGCACGATTCTTAAGAAACAGATCTAGCTGCTCTGCTAATTGAGGCTCAGTAGTTCGGTATTTGCGAACCAATCGGGCGACGTACAGACGTACATCATCCGCTTGCTCCAAAAGAGATAGCCTAACGAGCTGGACTAAATCTTTTTTAACTGCATTTTGTTCGTCCATTTTAAATATAAGTCTTTGATTTTAATGTGAAAAGTTACGATGATTTCTGGACTAATTAAATTTTACACTGTTTTGCGCTCAATGTGTATAGATATACAGTATTTGTGCCAGATGAAGCGCGAAGTAGGGTGATCATACCTATCAGAAGTGTCCGTCATACTGGTGGGGGTAGCCCCCACGTCGAGGTCTACAGTATCGATGAGTCATTCCTGAACTTGAACGGCCTGGGCGAGCTGTGGGCCTCGCCTACGGCCATGGGCCAGGATATCCGCGCCAAGGTACTACTCTGGACCAGTCTGCCGGTTTGTGTTGGAATTGGCGCCTCGAAGACGCAAGCGAAGCTGACCAACCATATTGCCAAGAAATTCCCGCTCTTCGACAGCGTGTGTGACCTCTCCACCATGTCCGCTGCCCGTATGCACTGGCTATTCACCCATATCGACGTAGGCGAAGTAAGCGGCGTTGGCCGGCGCATCGGCGAAAAGCTACGCGCCCCGGACATCAACACTGTGCAAGACCTCAAGAATGCCTCGCCGCGCGACATGCGCGCCAGGTTCGGCGTGGTCATGGAAAGAACGTGCCGCGAGCTACAGGGAATATCGTGCCTGGCATTGGATGAAGTAGCCCCGCCACGTAAGGAAATCATCAGCTCAAGGTCGTTCGGCGCCATGGTGGCCAGCGTTGACGAGCTGGCCCAGGCCATGACCGCCTATGTCACCCGAGCGGGCGAGAAGCTGCGGGCACAAGGGTCGGTGTGTGGCGCTGTGCATGTTTTCGTGCAAACGGATCGCTGCCGCCGCAATGAACTCCAGTACAGCAACGGACTAACCGTCCCGTTGATCGTGCCGACGGATGATAGCCGCGTACTTGCAGGTGCTGCCTTGCATGGGCTGGATCGCATTTTCATCGAGGGGTTCCGCTACAAGAAGGCCAGGGTGATGCTCATGGACCTGTCCCCGAAGAGTATGCTGCAGGGTGTGCTGTTTGATGAGGCACGCCCGCGCGAGCCAGGTGTCAAGGTGATGGCAACGCTCGATGCGTTGAACAGCCGCTTCGGGCGCGATACGGTCACGCTGGCATCGTCCGGACTGGCACCGCGCTGGTGCATGCGATCAGAAAATAAGACGCCGGCATACACGACTCGACGGAATGAATTGCCAAAAACATTCGCTTCTTGATATGTTCTGATACTATATATTACTGCCAAGATGTAGTTTTAGGCATTATCAAAATACCGAATCTAAATATGGAGAATTTATGAGCAATATCATAAACGTGGGTCTTGATTTTCTAACGCTTTCTGATAATAAAGTAGACATAAAAGTCTACCAAGACCGTTTGAGTGCAGCACTCCCTGACTATAAGCTTGAATTCTCTTTTCCAAAAAGTAGCAGTCCTGACGCCAGCTATATTTGGGCAATCAATTCTGCTGGGGGGATAGATGTTCATCCCTCTGTGGTTTTTAAGGCTGCTGAACTGATATGGCCAGACGTTGTCGGAACTGCAGCTCAACAACCACCATCAACACTTAAAACTGATGCATAGAATTCTTGTTGGTGGCCAGTGCTGAACTCTGGCTCGGGGCCGCGGTGATTTTTTATCGTAGCTGCTTTGCTCACATTCTTGGTACAGCCTAGTACATTCGCCGGCGCCGGTTCGGTCCATCTGCCTCGCATCTGCCTGCGCATTCACCAACAAGAGAGGTTCGCTAGCCCCCAGCCGGCTACCTCTCGTTTTGGCCGCCGCTTACGCCCGGCGAGTCGATTGCATTTTACTTTGCTGCGTTGATGAACGGCAACGGCGCGCCGGCATACATGTTGGCCGGCAACACGCCATCCCCCCTTTGCCGGCGCGCACCATGTCCACCTCGATGCGGCGCAGCTCCAGCACGTCTCGGTTCTGCGCCAGCGCCGCGCCCTGCAGGCGTAACCGCCGATGGCTCACACTATTCGCACGACGACGCATACTACGCGTTCGGCGACGACGTCATTGCGGCGCAGCTTGTCATCTTCAAGAGAATATTCGAGGGAACCAACCACATGCCGCACTACGATATGATGATTGAAAGGGCGTAGGTCGAGTCCTTTTTCCGACCACTTTGGCTCGACCAACTTTATTCGAGTCCGACCAACTTTATTTGGCTCTCGTCACACTCGATATTCTTGTGTCAAACATTTTTAGACAGTGTCAAACATTTTTAGTTTGTGTCAAACATTTTTATTTATCAACAATAGCGACAGGCAGCATCCGGCCCGCTTACTCCACCGTCACCGACTTGGCCAGATTGCGTGGCTTGTCGACGTCCGTGCCGCGTGCCAGGGCCGTGTGGTACGCCAGCAGCTGCAGGGCGCAGACGTGCAGGATGGGCGACAGGTCGCCGTAGTGCTCGGGCAGGCGGATGACGTGCAAGCCTTCGCCGGAGTGGATGTGCGAGTCGACGTCGGCAAAGACGTACAGCTGGCCGCCGCGGGCGCGCACTTCCTGCATGTTCGATTTCAGCTTCTCGATCAGGGCATCGTTCGGCGCGATGGTGACGACCGGCATTTCATTCGTCACCAGGGCCAGCGGGCCGTGTTTCAGTTCACCGGCCGGATACGCTTCGGCGTGGATGTAGGAGATTTCTTTGAGCTTCAGGGCGCCTTCCAGGGCGATCGGGTAGTGCATGCCGCGGCCCAGGAAGAGGGCGTTTTCCTTGCGCGCGAATTCCTCGGACCAGGCGATGATCTGCGGTTCCAGCGCCAGCACGGAGGCGATGGCGACGGGCAGGTGGCGCATGGCTTTCAGGTGCGCAGCTTCCTGCTCTTCGGACAGGTGGCCATTGACTTGCGCCAGGCACAGGGTCAGCAGGAACAGGCCGGCCAGCTGCGTCGTAAACGCCTTGGTCGAGGCCACGCCCACTTCCACGCCGGCGCGCGTGATGTAGGCCAGGGCGCATTCGCGCACCATGGCGCTGGTGGCCACGTTGCAGATGGTCAGGGTGTGGTGCATGCCGAGGCTGCGCGCATGTTTCAGGGCGGCCAGGGTGTCGGCCGTCTCGCCGCTTTGCGAAATCGTCACCACCAGCGTGTTCGGGTGCGGCACGCTGTCGCGGTAGCGGTATTCGCTGGCCACTTCCACGCTGACGGGCACTTTCGCGATCGATTCGATCCAGTATTTGGCCGTCATGCCCGCATACGAGCTGGTGCCGCAGGCGAGGATCAGCACGCGGTCGATCTGCTTGAAGATTTTATAGGCGTCGTCGCCGAACAGTTCCGGCATGATGCCGGTCACGCCTTCGAGCGTGTCGCCGATGGCGCGCGGCTGTTCGAAGATTTCCTTCTGCATGTAGTGGCGGTACGGGCCCAGCTCGGCCGCGCCCGTGTGCGCATGCACGGTCTTCACTTCGCGCTCGACGGGCTTGCCATCGACGTCGACGATCCAGCAGCGCGACAGTTGCAGGTCGACCACGTCGCCTTCTTCCAGGTAGATGATCTGGTCCGTCGTGCCGGCCAGGGCCATGGCGTCGGAGGCGACAAAGTTTTCACCATTGCCCAGGCCGACGATCAGCGGCGAACCCTGGCGCGCGGCCACGACGCGGTGCGGCTCGTCGCGGCAGAAGACGGCGATCGCATACGCGCCGTCCAGGCGTTTGACGGCTTGCTGCACGGTTTCGAACAGGTCGCCGTTGTACATGTGCTCGACCAGGTGGGCGATCACTTCCGTGTCCGTCTGGCTCTGGAAGACGTAACCCAGGGCCGTCAGTTCGGCGCGCAGTTCGTCGTGGTTTTCGATGATGCCGTTATGCACCAGTGCCACGCGGGCGTTCTCTTCCGTCGGGGAAAAGTGCGGATGCGCGTTGAACGAGACAGGGGCGCCATGCGTGGCCCAGCGCGTGTGGGCGATGCCCGTGAAACCGCTCAAGCCTTCTTCCGCGATCTGCTTTTCCAGCTCGGCCACGCGCGAGGTGGAGCGCGAACGCTGCAGGCGGCCATCCGCGTGCAGGGCGATGCCGCAGGAATCATAGCCGCGGTATTCCAGGCGCTTCAAGCCTTCGAGCAGGATGGGAGTGATATTACGTTGCGCAACTGCGCCGACGATGCCGCACATGGAAACCTCTGGTTAAAAATTAATCAATGCACGCATGCTAAAGCAGAGCGTATGAAATATGCTTTCTAAATCATGGTATTTTTGACTGAATATTTCACACCTATTTTGCGATGAAATATTCTTTCATTTATACTTGATTTATTTTCCAATTCATCAAAATCATGAGCGAACACCACCTCATCCTCGACGAGATCGATCGTCGCATCCTGAACGCCTTGCAAATTGATGCATCGCAAACCAACAGCGAGCTGGCCCAGGCCGTGCACGTGTCGGCGCCCACTTGCTTGCGGCGCGTCAAGCATTTACGGGAAAGCGGCGTGATCGAACGGCAAGTGGCCATCGTCGCGCCGCAGCTGGTGGGCGCGCGCCTGACGGCCATCGTGGAAATCACGCTCGACGTGCAGGCGGCGGAACGCTTGGCGGAATTCGAGCAGCTCGTGGCGGACGAGTCCGCCGTGCTGCAGTGCTACCGCGTCTCACCCGGCCCCGACTTCGTGCTGATGGTGCAGGTGGCCGACATGCCCGCGTATCACGCGCTGGCGCACCGCCTGTTTGCCGCGCATGCCAATGTGCGCAACGTGAAAAGCTATTTTTCCACGTTTCGCAGCAAGTTCGAGACGCGCATCGCCGTCTGAATCCCCGTGGCGGCGAAGTTATCCCGCGCTATCAGTGCACTTATGCACAATATTATCCACAAGCCATTCTCTCCCTCCCGCCAGGCATGCACATTGACTGGCAGAAAAAGACCGGCGCCGAATTTGGCAAGCTGGCCAGTGCTGAAGACTTATCCCGCCTTATCCTCAGCTTGCTCACCCGTTAGCAACATGCTTATGCACAGTCTTACCCACAGGGGCGTGACGCGCATCTCGCAAAAATATGCTGTCGATACAATGGCTTGCAAGTTATTCCCGGCTTATTCACGCCTTGCGCACAGGTTTATCCACATTCCCTGGCGTTCACACAGCACGGTGATTTCCCATTGACATGAGACGGCTCTTTCCTGGGCATAAGGCTGACGGGAGGAAAAACTTATCCCGGCTTGTCCACGGCTTGTCCAGCGCTTATACAAGGCTTATACCGGGCTTGTCCATGACTTGTGCGCAGGCTTGTGCACACGGTTATCCACACTGTAAAAAACGCGGTGGCAAGGGCAGCAACCCAAGAGTCCCAGTTATCCCTTCTTATGCGCAAGCTTTCCACAGGCTTACCCACAGACGGGGGAGGGATCTGGCAGGCGTAAAAAAAGCCGCCAGCCCGGAAAGGCTGGCGGCGTCATGCTTGCCGGACGGTGCGCCCGCTTACTTCGGTATCTTCACGGGGCGGCTCCAGCCGTCGATGGTCACTTGCTTGGCGCGTGAAATGGTCAGCTTGCCAGCCGGCGCATCTTTCGACAGGGTCGTGCCGGCGCCCAGGGTGGCGCCCTTGCCCACGGTGACGGGGGCGATCAGCTGGCTGTCGCTGCCGATGAAGGCATCATCCTCGATGACCGTGCGGAACTTGTTGACGCCATCGTAGTTGCAGGTAATGGTGCCGGCGCCCACGTTGACGCGCGAACCGATGGTGGCGTCGCCGATGTAGGCCAGGTGGTTGGCCTTGCTGTGCGCGGCGACCTGGCTGTTCTTCACTTCGACAAAGTTACCGATATGCACGTCTTCCGCCAGCACGGTGCCGGGGCGCAGGCGCGCGTAGGGGCCGATGATGGACGCGGCGCCGACGACGGCATCCTCGATGTGGCAGAACGGCTTGATGTGCGCGCCATCGGCCACCGTGGCGTTGATGATGACGTTGTTGGCGCCCACGCGCACGCCGTCACCCAGCACCACCTTGCCTTCAAACACGCAGCCGACATCGATGGTGACATCGCGGCCGCAAACAAGTTCGCCGCGCACGTCGATGCGGGCCGGGTCGAGCAGGGTCACGCCCCGCTCCAGCAAGGCCTGGGCGATGTTGTTCTGGTGGATGCGCTCGAGCTGGGCCAGCTGCACCTTGCTGTTGACGCCAGCCACTTCCCACACGGCGGCCGGGTGGGCCGAAGTGACGGCCACGCCATCGGCGACGGCCTGGGCGACGATATCGGTCAGATAATATTCCCCTTGGGCATTGTTATTCGACAAAGCCGACAGCCATTTCTTCAGCGGCACGGTGGGCGCGACCATGATGCCGCTGTTGATTTCGCGGATGGCGCGCTCTGCCGGCGTGGCATCCTTTTCCTCGACGATGCGCACGATGGCGCCGTTGTCGCGCACGATGCGGCCCAGGCCGAAGGGATCGTCCTGTTCCACCGTCAGGATGGCCAGCTTGTCGCTGCCGGCCGCCTGCACCAATTTCTGCAGGGAAACGGCACTCGTCAGCGGCACGTCGCCGTACAGGATCAGGGTCGGTACCGACTCGTCGAGCAGGGACACGGCTTGCTGCACCGCATGGCCCGTGCCCAGCTGCTGCGTTTGCTCGGCAGCGTCGAGGGTCAGGCCATGGCTGGTCTTGTAGCCGTCGAGCAACTTCAGCACCGCAGCGCCCCCATGTCCGTAAATCACGCATAATCGGGACGGCGCCAACGTGCGCGCCGTATCGATCACATGCGACAGCAGCGGCTTGCCAGCCAGCGGGTGCAGTACCTTGGGCAGGGCCGACTGCATGCGTTTCCCCATACCGGCGGCGAGAATGACAACGTTCATAGACCGTAATTTTTTAAAAGTTAAGAATATGGAAAAGTTTAACACGCAGGCCCCGTATTCCACGCCGTTCCGGCGCTTTACTTATGCCGTGCTGGCCATCCTGCTCGTCATCATGGCCGGCTGCAGCGGCTTGCGCCTGGCCTACAACAACGGCGACACCGTGCTGTACTGGTGGCTCAATGCATACGTCGACCTGGACCGCGACCAGAAGGGCTGGGTGCGGGAAGACATCGACAAGCTGTTCGACTGGCACCGCAAGACGCAGCTGAAGGATTACGTGGACATCCTGCGCACGGGGCAGAAACAGTTGCAGGGCAACATCACGCAGGCGGACTTGCTGGCCGATTACAGCGAGATCAAGCACCGCACCCAGACGCTGCTGCTGAGGGCGGCGCCGGAGCTGGCCGACCTGGCGCGCTCGCTCAAGCCCGAGCAGATCGCGCAGATGGAAAAGAAGTTCAAGTCGAACAATGACGACTACCGCAAGAAATACCTGAGCGGCGACCAGGACAAGCGCCAGAAGCTGCGCTACAAGAAAGCCATGGAGCAGTTCGAGCTGTGGTTCGGCGGTTTCAGCAGCGAGCAGGAAGCCATCATCCGCAAGGCGTCCGACGCGCGCCCGCTGAACAACGAGATCTGGCTCGACGAGCGCATGCGGCGCCAGCAGAATGTGTTGAACCTGGTCAAGAAAGTGCAGCAGGAAAAGCTCGGCAAGGACGCCACCGTGGCCTTAATCAATACCCTGATCAAGGACAGTTTCGAGCGCCTGGAGCACTCCGAGCGCAAGGCCTTCTTTGACGCTTACCAGGACAGCACGGCGCAGATGGTCTTGACGGTGATCAAGATTGCCACGCCGGCGCAGAAAGCCCATGCCGTCAAGCGCATGCAGGGCTGGATCGACGACTTCAATTCCCTCGCCAGCCAGCCCAAATAAGGCCAGGCGGAGAGCAGCGCCAGCCGGGGGGCCGGCGCTGGGCGAGGGGGCCATATGCTATAGTGGCCGCCATCGAATTGAAGAAATGGAACGCCTGACAAAACCTGCTGCGCGTCGCGATTTGCGGCCTGCGATGCTCACTGTGCCTGCGCACAGCCGCGCTTCCTGGCCACAACGCACTGCCGCTCGCTATGGTTTTGTCAGGCGTTTTAAATGCCCATGCAAAAGAAAATTAAAAAACCCGCCAAAGTTCCCGTCCACCACGCGCCGCCACCGAACCAGGTGCGCATCATCGGCGGCCAGTGGAAGCGCTCCGTGCTGCCTGTCTTGCAGGCACTGGGCTTGCGCCCCACGCCGGACCGCGTGCGCGAAACCGTGTTCAACTGGATCAACCACCTGCGCGACGGCGACTGGGCCAACGCCCAGGTGCTGGACCTGTTCGCCGGCAGCGGCGCCCTGGGCTTCGAGGCGGCCAGCCGCGGCGCGGCCTGCGTCACCATGGTCGACACGCACACGCCCGTGATCCGCCAGCTGGAAGAGAACAAGGCCAAATTGCGCGCCGACAATGTCCAGCTGCTGCGCGGCGACGCCCTGCTGACGGCGCAAGGCCTGGCGGCACGGGGCCAGCGTTTCGACCTGATCTTCCTCGACCCGCCGTACCAGCAGGATTTCCTCGCCAAAGTGCTGCCGCTGTGCGCCAACCTGCTCAAGGAAGGCGGCATGGTGTACGCGGAATCGGGCTTGCCGCTGGTCTTCGACGAACACAGCGCACTGGAAAAGCCCGAGTGGATGGCGCCGTGGGAAGTCATCCGCGCCGACAAGGCGGGCACCGTTTACTATCATTTGCTAACTTACAACAAAGTGCCGGCAACAGCCTGAATCTGCCTATAAAACAGGCAAAAGAGGGCTAAAACGGCGCCCCGGCCCAGGGCGAGGCACCATTTTCAGGCATAATGCGCGTCTATATTGGTGCATCGTTAGGGAGCCGCAATGGTTGTAGCCGTTTATCCAGGAACATTCGATCCGCTCACGCGCGGTCATGAAGATTTGGTGCGCCGCGCATCGGGTCTGTTTGACAAGCTGATCGTCGGTGTGGCCGACAGCAAGAACAAGCAACCGTTCTTCTCGCTCGACGAACGCCTGGAAATTGCCAACGAAGTGCTGGGCCACTATCCGAACGTGCAGGTGGAAAGCTTTTCCGGCCTGCTCAAGGATTTCGTGCGCAAGCACGAAGCGCGCGTCATCGTGCGCGGCCTGCGCGCCGTCTCCGACTTCGAATACGAATTCCAGATGGCGGGCATGAACCGCTACCTGCTGCCCGATGTCGAAACCATGTTCCTGACACCGTCCGACCAGTACCAGTTCATTTCGGGCACCATCGTGCGCGAAATCGCGGCGCTGGGCGGCGACGTCTCCAAGTTTGTCTTCCCCTCGGTGAACCGCTGGCTGCAAAACAAGATTGCCGCCAACGCTGCCTCATCGCAATAAGTAAGAGTGAAATCATGGCATTACTGATCACCGACGAATGCATCAATTGCGACATTTGCGAGCCCGAGTGCCCGAATGACGCGATCTACATGGGCGCGGAAATCTACGAAATCGATCCCAACAAGTGTACCGAGTGCGTGGGCCACTTTGACGAGCCGCAATGCCAGCAAGTGTGCCCCGTCAGCTGCATCCCCTTCAATCCCGCCTGGCGCGAGACGCCGGAACAGCTGATGGCCAAGTACGAGCGCCTGCAGGCCGAGCTGCCTGCCGCCAAGGCCTAGGCGTTTCCTCGCCACCGCGCCTGCGTGGCGCCAGCTTCTGCCAACTGTTCTACACTGTGTGCTTGTGCAAACTTATCCACAGCACATGGTTTCCACGGAGGTAGAAGATGCACATCAGTACATCCCGTTTGCGCCCTTGCCTCGCCGCCGCCTGCCTGTGCGGCCTCTTGGCGCAGCCGGCCCTGGCCGTCGACGTGGGCGGCGTCAGGCTGGACGAGACGGTACAGCTGGCCAACCGCGAACTCAAGCTCAACGGCGCCGGCGTGCGCTATAAAGTCATCTTCAAGGTCTACACGATCGCCCTGTACCTGCCGGAAAAGAAAACCCAGCTGGCCGACATCCTCGCGCTGCCCGGGCCGCGCCGTCTCGAGATCGTCATGCTGCGCGACATCACCTCCGACGAACTGGGGCAAGCCTTCATGCAGGGCTTGAACCGCAGTTCCGACCAGGCCGACCGCACGCGCCTGCTGAGCCAGACGATGCAGTTCGGCGCCATGTTCGAGATGGTCCCGGGCCTGAAGAAGGGCGACATCCTGACCGTCGACTGGCTGCCGGAGGAAGGCACTTTATGCAAGCTGAACGGCAAGCAAGTGGGCGACAAGGTGCCCGAGCTGGCTTTCTACAATGCGCTGCTGAAAATCTGGATCGGCGCCCATCCCGCCGATACCCAGCTGCGCGCCCACTTGCTGGGCGACGTGGCGTAGGCAAAAACGCGGGCGTAAAAAAAGCCGGTGCGCACACCGGCTGGTCTTTCCGTCACAGCGAGCTTATGCGCGTGTCGACAGGGCGCGCAGTTCGGCGGCATTGCTCGGCGACACGCCATCCATCTTGCCCAGGGTGCGCTTGAGCGCCTGCGCTTCGCGCATCTGCTGGCGCGCCAGGCGCTCTTCGCGGCTCAGTTTGGGACGCACCACCAGCACCATGGCGCGGGCGATGCCCACCAGCAAGGGCTTGAACAGCAGGGCGAAGGCGCCCGCGGCGACGATCACCAGCACGATTTGCAGGGCGTTGAGCAGGGAAATCTCCAGCACGGGTGCGGATACTGCGTACAGGGCGGAGGCGAAGGTAGACATACTGTTCCAGTGCATTATAGAATTTGCCAGTACTATAGTGCAGTGCAACATATAAATCTAATTCCATTTCCTGATACCAATTATATGAATCGTGAATGGAAAACTGTAATATTTTTTTACGAGTGAAAATATTCGTGCCCGGCGCGGTTTACACTCCTGACTAATTCTTCGAATTCAACTTTTATCTGGGCTTTCCATGAGTTTTCTGACGCTGGATCTGAACTTGCTGCGTGTTTTCGACGCCGTCATGACGGAACAAAACCTGACGCGCGCAGCCGGCCACCTGGCGATGACGCAGCCGGCGGTATCGAACGCCATCAAGCGCCTGCGCGAAAGCCTCGGTGACGAATTGCTGATCCGCACGGCCTATGGCGTGAAACCCACGCCGCGCGCCGAAGCCCTGTGGCCTTCCGTGCGCTCGGCCCTGGCCAGCCTGGAAGCGGCCGTCACGCCGGAAACCTTCGACGTGTCGAAAACCCACGCCACCTTCCGCATGGCCATGGCCGACGCCACGGCCGCGTTCTGGCTGCCCTCGCTGATGCGCTCGATCGAACGGGAAGCGCCGGGCGTGAACGTGCGCATGATGCCGCTGACCACGCGCGAACCGCGCCCCATGCTGCTGCGCGGCGACATCGACCTGGCCGTGGGCTTCTTTCCCGGCGTGGCGGCGCAATTGTCGAGCGATACCAGCTCGCCCATCCGCCATGAGCGCCTGTATTCGGGCAAGTATGTGTGCGTGATGCGGCGCGGCCATCCGCTGGCCAAGGTGGAACTCAACCTGGATAACTATTGCGCGGCGAATCACCTGCTGGTGAGCTTTTCCGGCCGCGCCCACGGCCTCGTCGACGAAGCGCTGGCGCAGATCCACCGCGAACGCCGCATTTTACTGACGGTGAACCAGTTCTTCACGGCCGGGCGCGTCGTCGCCAATTCCGACCTGATCACCGTCCTGCCGCGCCACCTGATCGCCTCGACGGGCATGACGGAATCCCTGCTGTACAAGGATTTGCCGTTCACCTTGCCGGCCGTCCACCTGGACATGCTGTGGCACGAGCGCGACGCCCGCAGCCCCGCCCACAAATGGCTGCGCAACCACCTGGAAGAAATGAATACGCCCACCCTGCGCTCGGCCACGGCGGCCGGCGGCGGCGTGGCGCCGAAACCGCATATCGAGTAAATGATCTGCCAGCACCAGAAAAAACGCCTGATGAGTAATCATCAGGCGTTTTGCTATGCGTGGCTGCTGGAGCGGTAGCCGACCCGGAACCCGCCCCAGTGCTTGCCCTCGACGTGGATGGGCACGGACAAGTCGTGCATGACCTCGCCCGTGTCGCGTTTATACGTCTGCAACAGGAACGGCTTGGTATTGCTGCCGCAGCGCTTGCCCGTGCGGTCGCTGAAGATGCGCTTGGTGCGGTTATTGATGATATCGGTGGCGTAATCGCCCGTCAGCGGCTGGGAAAACTTCTTGTTGTGCGTTGGAAAGTATCCATTGTTGTCGACGGCGCCCGCGTACGCCAGATGGGGCAGGGCGGCCAGCACGCCTTCCTGCAGGTCCGGCAGAACCTTGTCCGTGAATGCGTCGAACTGCGTGTTGTGCTTGGGCGGATTGGTGTTCGGGATGGGCCGGTAGTGGCGGTCGAACAGGGCTTCGCGCGTGATGCGGCCCGAGGCGATGGCATGCTCGAACAATTTGCCCACCTCGCGCGCGGCGCGCTGGGCGGCCTCGCGGATTTCATCGTGGGGCGTGGCCACGCTCGCTTCGCCGAGAGCGCCGGCGATCACTTCGGCCCGCTCGGCCAGGGCCATCGCCGACTGCGTGGCGCGCGGCAATTCCGCGTTGGTCGACAGCATGCTGTCGCGGATTTGCCCGATGGCATCGGCGATCACCTGCGTCGTGTCGACGTGCTCGCGCGAGGCGCGGGCAATCTGCCCGATCTCGTCCTCGGACACGCCCGACGATTCCTCGATATGGCTGAGCGAGGCATGCACGCTTTCCACATTGCGCGCCGCTTCCGTCACGCCGGCCGCCAGCGAGCGCATGCCGCGCGCGGCTTTTTCCGCCTGTTCATTGATTTCGCGCACCATCACGCTGATTTCATCGGACGCTTCCTTGGTGCGCTGCGCCAGTTGCCGCACTTCCCCGGCCACCACGGCAAAGCCGCGCCCGTGTTCCCCGGCGCGGGCCGCCTCGATGGCGGCATTCAGCGCCAGCAGATTGGTGCGCGCGGAAATATCGGAAATGGCTTCCGTGAAGCCCGTGATGCGTTTGGATTTTTCCTGCAGGCTCAGCATGGTGCTGGACGCGCCTTGCGCCTCTTCGCGGGCGCTATTGATGCGCCGCAAGCCCTGGTCCACTTCGGCCCGCGCCGCCACGCTTTCCTGCCGCACGCCGGCCGCCACTTTGGCGGCCCGTTCCGCATTGGCGGCGATCTTTTCCGTCATGACCGCATTTTGTCCGGAACTGTCGGCGATGTCGCTGGCCGTCTGCACGTCCAGTTCCACCTTCTGTTTGACGGAGTCGACAAAATACGACGTTTCCGCCGCCCCGATCATGATGGCGTCGATGGCCTTGCCCACCGTGTCGGTGAACTGCTGCAAGCCCGTGTCGCCGCGGGGGCGGCTGGCCAGCGCCAGCAGCGCGGCGCCCGTGCAGGCGGCCACGCAGGCAATCAGATAGGGAGAGGCGCCGCCGCCCAGCGCCAGCAGCAGATAAACCAGGCAACAGGCGACGGCCATGGCCAGGATCGTGAATACAAAGAAACGCACCAGCTGATGCTGCAACTGCTTCATTTGTCCCCCGCTGCGAGAACCCGTCCCCCTCCCGTGGAGAAGGGGGTGTAACCGTATGCGGATGGGCACGATTGCCCGCCTTGCACCCTGAACTGGCGTCTGCGCGTCGTTTCAGGCGGCTACCGGATGGCAGAATTGTGGTTCTACCCTACAACATTTGTTCCGATAGCTCAATCAGAAAAACGGCAGCACTACACCGGGGTCACTTAATCGGCAATTTGGTGGTGTTTTTGACCTCTTCCATGACGGCATAAGTGTGGGTTTCCCGCACACCTTTTTGCAACAGCGTCTTGCCCAGGAATTCGCGGTAAGCGGCCATATCCTTGACGCGCGCCTTGACCAGGTAATCGAAACCGCCGGCCACCATGTGACATTCCAGTACCTCTGGAATGATTTGTACGCTATGCTTGAAGGCGTCGAACACTTCCGGTGTCGTGCGATCGAGCACGACTTCGATAAACACCAGCAACGAGACGTCGAGCAGCTGCGGGTTCAACTGGGCCGTATAGCCCATGATGTAGCCCGATTCGTGCAGCTTGCGCACGCGCTCCAGGCAGGCGGCCGGCGACAGGTTCACGCGCGCGGCCAGTTCCACGTTGCTGATGCGTCCATCACTCTGCAATTCCATCAAGATTTTCTTACTGATCTTGTCCAGCATGCGAATCACCCCCATATAAATATTATTTGGTTAAATTGTCGCATCAAAAACTATCTATTGCTAGTCCTCTGTATTACCAGAATTAATCCATAAGAATCCCCTTTACAATCGAATCATCTTAACGTTCGACTTTCTGTATTTTTTTGCACCAAAAAAGAGCAAAAATTACCGCAGGTTTCGTCCCATTTTTCCTTGTAAAGAGTCCCTATGCACCCTGCTGGCCCTTCGGCTTTTACCCCGATTCCCTTTGCTGCGCTCCAGGCGGAAATCCTGCCCGAAGCGACGCCACACCGCGCCGCCATCACTGCCGCCTATAGGCGCGACGAGGTTTCCGCCGTGCAGTGGCTATTGCAACAAGTGCGCGCCAGCAGCACCGAAACGACGGCCGAAGGCCAGGCCCTGGCGCACCGCCTTGTCTCGAACGTGCGCCAAAAACGCACACGCGCGTCCGGTGTCGATGCACTGATGCATGAGTTCTCGCTGTCCTCGGAAGAGGGTGTTGCATTGATGTGTCTGGCTGAAGCGCTGTTGCGTATACCCGACAGTCAAACGGCCGACCGCCTGATCGCCGACAAGATCAGCAAAGGCGACTGGCGCAAGCACCTGGGCGAATCGCCGTCGCTGTTCGTCAATGCGGCCACGTGGGGCTTGCTGATTACGGGAAAATTGGTCAGTACCAGCAGCGAATCGGGCCTCGGTTCGGCCATGACCAAGCTCATCGCCAAGGGCGGCGAGCCGCTGATCCGCAAAGGCGTCGACCTGGCCATGCGCATGCTGGGCAACCAGTTCGTGACGGGCCAGACCATCGAGGAAGCCTTGAAAAACAGCCGCGACAACGAAACGCGCGGCTACCGCTATTCCTACGACATGCTGGGCGAGGCGGCCCTGACGGAAAAAGACGCGGCCAGCTACTATGCCTCGTATGAAACGGCGATCCACGCCATCGGCAAGGCGTCGAACGGCCGCGGCATCAAGAACGGCCCCGGCATTTCCGTCAAACTGTCGGCCCTGCACGCGCGCTACAGCCGCGCCCAGCACGCCCGCGTCATGCAGGAATTGCTGCCCAAGGTCAAAGCCCTGCTCTTGCTGGCAAAACAGTACAACATCGGCTTCAACATCGATGCGGAAGAAACGGACCGCCTGGAACTGTCGCTGGACCTGATGGAAGCACTTGCCTTTGATACCGATCTGGCCGGCTTTGACGGCATCGGCTACGTGGTGCAGGCCTACCAGAAGCGCTGCCCGTTTGCCATCGATTACCTGATCGACCTGGCCAAGCGCAGCGGCCGCAAGTTCATGGTGCGCCTGGTGAAGGGCGCGTATTGGGACGCGGAAATCAAGCGCGCGCAAGTCGACGGCCAGGAAGGCTATCCCGTCTACACGCGCAAGGTCTACACGGACGTGTCCTACCTCGTGTGCGCGCAGAAACTGCTGGGCGCCAGCGGCCTGATCTACCCGCAATTTGCCACGCACAACGCGCAAACCCTGTCGACCATCTTTACCTGGGCGAAACGCGACGGCATCACCGACTACGAATTCCAGTGCCTGCACGGCATGGGCGAGACCCTGTACGACCAGGTCGTCGGCCCGGCCAACCTGGACAAGCCCTGCCGCATCTACGCCCCCGTCGGCTCGCACGAAACCCTGCTGGCCTACCTGGTGCGCCGCCTGCTGGAAAACGGCGCCAACTCGTCCTTCGTCAACCAGATCGTCGACGAGAGCGTGGCCATCGATAGCCTGATCCGCGATCCGCTGGAACAGGCGCGCCTGCAGGGCGGCTTGCCGCACCCGTCGATTCCCTTGCCGCTGGACATGTTTGGCAGCGAACGCAAGAACTCGGCCGGCCTGGACCTGTCGAACGAGGACACCTTGCGCACCCTGGCCGCCGGCCTGGCGCAGCAGCAGCAATGGCAGGCGGGTCCCCTGATCGACGGCGCCGTCAGCCTGAATGCGCCCACACATGCCATCCACAATCCGGCGCAGCACGACGATCTCGTCGGCAAGGTCATGGAAGCGGGCCCGGCGGACGTGGAAACGGCCCTGGCCAGCGCCAGCGCCTACGCCATGGACTGGCAAACGACGGAACCGTCGCTGCGCGCGCAAGCCCTGCAGCGCGCCGCCGACCTGTTCGAGGAACACCATATCGAGCTGATGGCCCTGGCGGTGCGCGAAGCGGGCAAGTCCTTGCCGAACGCCATCGCGGAAATCCGCGAAGCCGTCGACTTCCTGCGCTACTACGCGGCGCAGGTGGAACATGCGCCGAACAGCCTGGCGCTCGGTCCCGTGACCTGCATCAGCCCGTGGAATTTCCCATTGGCCATCTTCACGGGCCAGCTGGCCGCCGCCCTGGCGGCCGGCAACGTGGTACTGGCCAAGCCGGCCGAGCAAACGCCGCTGATCGCCCACCGCGCCGTGCAATTGCTGCACGCGGCGGGCGTGCCGCGGGGCGCGCTGCAATTCTTGCCCGGCAGCGGAGAAGTGGTCGGTGCCGGCCTGTGCAATGACGCGCGTGTCAAAGGCGTGATTTTCACGGGTTCGACGGAAGTGGCGCAATTGATCAACCGCAACCTGGCCGCGCGCGCCGTCGCCGAAGGCATCGACCTGCCCCTGATCGCCGAGACGGGCGGACAGAATGCCCTGATCGTCGATTCCTCCGCCTTGCCGGAGCAGGTGGTGCAGGACGTGATGTCGTCCGCCTTCGACAGCGCCGGCCAGCGCTGCTCGGCCTTGCGCGTGCTGTTCCTGCAAGCGGAAATCGCCGACAAGACCATCCACATGCTGAAAGGCGCCATGCAGGAGTTGCGCGTTGGCAATCCTGACCGCCTGGCCACGGATATCGGCCCCGTCATCGATGCGGAAGCGCAAGGCAATCTGCTGGCGCACATCAACAAGATGAAAACCGTGGCCCTCGACCACTATTCGCTCGACCTGCCGACCGTGAAAGGCACGTTTGTCGCGCCGACCGTGCTGGAAATCAAGTCGCTGGAGCAACTGACGCACGAAGTCTTCGGCCCCGTGCTGCACGTGATCCGCTACAAGCGGGCCGAACTGCCGCAACTGGTGCAATCGATCAATGACAGCGGCTACGGTCTGACCCTGGGCATCCATACGCGCATCGATGAAACCATCGACTTCATCACCAAGCGCGCGCACGTGGGCAATATCTACGTGAACCGCAACATCGTCGGCGCCGTCGTCGGCGTGCAGCCCTTCGGCGGCGAGGGCAAATCGGGGACGGGTCCGAAAGCGGGCGGCCCCCTGTACCTGAAGCGCCTGCAGCGCAACGCGCCGGCCGGCGCGCAGCACCAGCGCCAGGCGCCGCCAGCCCTCGACGCGCTGACCGTGTGGGCCAAGATGCATGGCCACGACCAGGTGCAGCAGCTGGCGCAGGAATACGCGCGTACGACCTTGCTGGGCAGCACCACCGTCTTGCCGGGCCCGACGGGCGAACGCAATACCCTGAGCTTTGCCCCGCGCGGCACGATCTTGTGCGCGGCAGCCACTTCCGGCACCTTGATGAACCAGCTGGCAGCCGTGCTGGCGACAGGCAACCAGGCCCTCGTGATGGCGCAATCGGCTGGCCTGATTCCCGGCGACCTGCCGGCCGCGCTGAAGGACCGCATCCAGGTCATCCATGATCTTGCGTCCATTCAACAGGATTTCCAGATCGCCATGATCGAGCCCAGCCTCGATGGCCAGCTCAAAGCGCCGCTGGCGGCCCGGGAAGGCGCCCTGGTGGGCACCATCGCCACCACGCAGGAAGGTGTCATCCCCCTGTGGCGCCTGGTCGCCGAGCGGGCCCTGTGCGTGAACACGACGGCGGCAGGCGGTAACGCCAGTCTGATGATGCTGAGTGTCTAAAGGAAGCTGAGAAAAAGTCCATGGCGTTATTGCCTTGCCTGGCCGTACATTCGTACTGCCTGCGGCAAGGCGCCTGGCCCTGAACATTTTTCAGGCTCCTTTGTTGTTAAGTAAAAAGGGCAGAACCAGTGGTTCTGCCCTTTTTTTATGCATTGACCCAAAAAATCAGCCAGCCAGGCGCCGGCACAGCTGTTGAATCACGGCAAACGCGTACGGCGACGCGACCGTCTGCACGAAACGCATGAAGTCGACGGCCGCCTCTTCGTTGGCATTGTCGGAAACGGTGCGCATGACCGTAAACGGCACGCCCAGCTCAAAACACACTTGCGCCACGGCCGCGCCTTCCATCTCGAGGGCCAGCAAATCGGGCAAATCCGCCTTCAATTGCCGCACCTGCGCGGCGCTGCTGATGAACTGGTCGCCGCTGGCGATCATGCCGCGGTGCACTTGCGCGTGCTGCAAGCCAAATTCCACGACCTCGGCTGGCTT
This sequence comes from Janthinobacterium sp., assembly GCF_009923995.1. Classification (GTDB taxonomy): domain Bacteria; phylum Pseudomonadota; class Gammaproteobacteria; order Burkholderiales; family Burkholderiaceae_D; genus Janthinobacterium. The sequence goes on from NZ_RFSK01000011.1 coordinate 62,431, forward strand.
GAGCACGCTGGAAACATCGTCACGCAGGAAATCGGCGGCGGCGCCAGCCAGCTGCGTGCTCAATTCCCGGTCCGTGGCAAAACGCTGCAGTCCCGTCAGCGGCACTTCGAAGCGGGGAAACAGAGGGCGGGCATCCATATCGTGCTGCAACAGCGCTTCGGCCACGACGATATCGCCCACTTTCACGTGTTTATCCCCGCTGCCGGCCACGCCCGTGAAGACGATGTGGGTAACTCCGTACTTTTCCACAAGGATGGAAGCCGTCATGGCGGCGGCAACCTTGCCCAGACGCGACAGGACGCACACAGCGTCGATATTCCACAGGGTCCCCAGGGTGTAGTCGCGCATGCCGTGTGAACGCCTCTGGGGGCCTTGCATGGCTTCTACCAGCCCCTGCTGTTCTTCGTGCAAGGCACTGATGATGCCTAAACGCATTTTTTTAGGTGAATTCATGCTGTTTTTACAGGTTTTCAGGATTGCCAAACGGTTTTCATGGCGAAAACAGCTATTCCGGTGACTTTTCTACCGTGCGCGTTTGTCTCTGTGTTTTAAATAAAGATGTATACATAAAAATAGTAGTGATAGTAAACGGCCATTTTTCTGTGGATAAGTCGGTATACCGTATAAAAATCATCGACTTGGCGTACAAAAAAGTAGGCGCACAAGCATTGTATCTACGGAGGACTTGTTTGGGATAAAAATCGGCTTGTGGACAAAGAACGACTTTTCCCACATCTCATCCTGTGGATATGCAGGCACTTATCCACACCGGCAAGCAAAAATCACGGATTTTCTTGCTGTCGTGGCATGTTTGACGCGCTTCACTGTCCCCCATGCTTGTCGGGCAATCCACCTTGAACGAACACGAGCGCTGTTCTTGCACGGACCTTGGCATCCAGGTGATTCCTGGAAGACGGTTTGGCAGTGGGTCTGAGTGTCGCCGTTGGCTTTTTTTTTTGGTCGTTTTTGCTTGTTTTTTGGAAATATCCCCGGACTTCCGTTTTTTTTGTCGGTTTACAATAGATCTATATATAAAAATAGTAGTAATAGTAAACGCGTTTTTTTCTGTGGATAAGTCGCCTTTTTTCAACAGGATCAAGCGTTTACGTGAAAAATAAAGCGTGCATAATCGCTGTATCGCGCGAGGAGCAAAATTGTATAAAATGCGGGCCTGCGCATAACTTCGTGTTTACTCACAAGTCATCCTGTGGATATCAAGTGACTTATCCACAATCGCTTCAAATTCCCCCTCTTTTCGACGTCGAATGGCTGGCTGGCAAGATGCCTGGCCAGGCCGGTTGACAATTCTATTTTGCGAAACGGTTTGGCAGTGCTGTTGGCGTGATGTCGGCCGTGCCGGTTTTCGTCGCTCAGTTGTTGGCTCGATTTTTTTTTGTCAGTGAACGCCGTTCGTCGGCTTTTTTTTTGACGACAAGCGGGCGAAGCTGCTTGACGGAGAAGGGCAGGCAAAACGTGTCTTGTCGGGTTTACCTTAACAAGATCGTATACAAGAATAGTAATAGTAGTTAACGGCGGCAACTTCTGTGGATAAGTCCTGATTTATCCTTGTAAACAATCGCTTGGCGTACGGATAAGCGCTGAGTAAGCGTTGTATGTGGCCGGGATGGTTTTGGGATAAAAAATAGCCGCTGAAAAAAATTTTCGTTTACTCACATATCGTACCTGTGGATATCCATACGCTTATCCACAGCTTGCAGCCCCTGTGCGGGGACGATTTTTGGCTGCCGAAACGGCGCGTTGCTGCGCGGATCATGGAAGCCCGACGATTAATGTCGCCCTGGGCCGGCACTGGTGGTAATCTCACTGCGGCTCAGCAGCCATGCATGCATGAAGAAAGACAGACTCTGGTAACGGGACGCGGCGGGGAGACACGCTGCGCGACAGCTTGATGGCATACCGAAAGGAGCTTCATTGGAATCGGCAGGCGAATACGACTACATCATCGTGGGCGGCGGTACGGCAGGTTGCGTGCTGGCCAACCGGCTCACGCGCGACAAGGATGCCAACGTGTTACTCGTGGAAGCGGGTGGCAAGGATGACTATGTGTGGATACATATCCCCGTCGGCTATCTGCATTGCATCGGCAATCCCCGCACGGACTGGCTGTATTCCACGCAGGCGGACGCGGGCCTGGGCGGACGCAGCCTGATGTATCCCCGCGGAAAAGTACTGGGCGGCAGTTCTTCCATCAACGGCATGATCTACATGCGCGGCCAGGCCGGCGATTACGATCACTGGGCCGACCTGACGGACGACGCTTCCTGGCGCTGGGACAAAGTCTTGCCGCTATTTAAGCAAAGCGAGGATTATTACGGCGGCGCCTCGGAAAACCATGGCGTGGGCGGTGAATGGCGCGTGGAAAAACAGCGCCTGTCGTGGGATATCCTGAATGCGTTCCGCGATGCGGCGCAGCAGGTCGGCATCCCGAAAACCAGCGATTTCAATGGCGGCGACAATAGCGGCAGCGCGTATTTCGACGTCAACCAGCGCCGTGGCATCCGCTGGAATACCTCGAAAGCGTTCTTGAAACCGGCGGCCCGGCGGCCGAACCTGACCATCATGACGGGTTGCCACGTGGAACGCCTGTTGCTGGAAACGACAGAATCGGGCCCGCGCTGCACGGGCGTCGTGTTTACGGGCGGCGGCACGCAGTGGCAGGCGACGGCGCGGCGGGAAACCCTGCTGACGGCGGGCGCCATCGGCTCGCCCCAGTTGCTGCAACTGTCCGGCATCGGTCCGGCCGCCTTGCTGCAGCAGCACGGCATCGTTCCCGTACTGGATTCCGCTGGCGTGGGCGGCAATCTGCAGGACCATCTGCAGCTGCGCATGGTGTTTAAGGTACAGGGCGTCAAGACCTTGAACGTGATGGCCAGCAATCTCGTCGGCAAGATGCAGATCGGCTTGCAGTATGCGCTGTTCCAGAGCGGGCCCATGTCGATGGCGCCGTCGCAGCTGGGGGCGTTCGCCAAGTCCGACCCGCAGCAAGCCACGCCGAACCTGCAATACCACGTGCAGCCGCTGTCGCTGGATAAATTCGGCGAGCCGCTGCATGCGTTTCCCGCGTTTACAGCCAGCGTCTGCAATCTGCGTCCCACCTCGCGCGGCCATGTGCACCTCGCCTCGGCCGACAGCTACGCGGCGCCGAAGATCGTGCCCAATTACCTGAGTACCGAGCAGGACCGCGCCGTGGCGGCCGATGCCTTGCGCCTGACGCGGGCCATCGCCGCCGCGCCGGCGCTCAAGCGGTTTGCGCCGCAGGAATACAAGCCGGGCGTGCAATTCCAGAGCCAGGAAGAACTGGCGCAGGCGGCCAGCCAGATCGGCACCACCATCTTCCACCCGGTGGGCACGTGCCGCATGGGCGTGGCCAGCGATCCGTCGAGCGTTGTCGACAGCACCCTGCGCGTGCTCGGCGTGGCGGGTCTGCGCGTCGTCGATGCGTCCATCATGCCGTACATCACGTCGGGCAATACCAACTCGCCCACCGTGATGATCGCGGAAAAAGCGGCGCAAATGATACACGCGGCCTGGAAATAACGGGTGAAAAGCGCGAGTTTGCGCCATTCGGCCTGGCCAAAAATCCCCGTAGTTATACTGTATTGTGCGTTAAATTTAAGTTGTGTATTATAAAAATGACTAAGTAGTACAAAAAGTACAACTAGGAGACACGATGTCAAACGTAATCTTGGAAACAAGAAATTTGACCAAGGAATTCAAGGGTTTCACCGCCGTCAGCGAGGTGAACCTGAAGGTAGAGCGGGGCCATATCCACGCCTTGATCGGTCCGAACGGCGCCGGCAAGACCACGTGTTTCAACCTGCTCACCAAATTCCTGGTTCCCACCGCCGGACAGATCCTGTTCAATGGCAAAGACATCACGGCCGCCAAGCCGGCCCAGATCGCCCGCATGGGCGTGATCCGCTCGTTCCAGATTTCCGCCGTCTTCCCCCATTTATCCGTGCTGCAGAATGTGCGCATCGGCTTGCAGCGCCAGCTGGGCACCTCGTTCCACTTCTGGAAAAGCGAACGTTCATTGAGCCAGCTCAACGACCGCGCCATGGCCTTGCTGGCCGAGGTGGACCTGACGGAGTTCGCCGACACCATCACGGTCGACATGCCCTACGGGCGCAAGCGGGCGCTGGAAATTGCCACCACCCTGGCGATGGAACCGGAAATGATGCTGCTCGACGAACCGACGCAGGGCATGGGCCACGAAGACGTGCACCGCGTTACGGAACTGATCAAGAAGGTTTCGGCCGGGCGCACCATCCTGATGGTGGAACACAATATGAACGTGGTCTCCGGCATCTGCGACAAGATTTCCGTCTTGCAGCGCGGCGCCATGCTGGCCGAAGGCAGCTACGCGGAAGTGTCGCGCAATCCGCAAGTGATGGAAGCGTACATGGGCACCACCCACGCGGAACTGGAAGGGGCACATTGATGACCGCTAGCAACAAGGCACCGGCGCTGGAAATTGCACAACTGCATACCTGGTATGGCGAATCGCACATCCTGCACGACGTGAACCTGAAAGTGGAGCAGGGCGAAGTGGTGACTTTGCTGGGCCGCAACGGCGCCGGCCGCACGACGACCTTGCGCGCCATCATGGGACTGACGGGCGCCCGCACGGGGTCCATCAAGGTCAACGGCGCCGAAGCCATCGGTTTGGCCACGCACAAGATCGCCCACCTGGGCATCGGGTATTGTCCCGAAGAGCGCGGCATTTTTTCCTCGCTGTCGACGGAGGAAAACCTGCTGCTGCCGCCCACCCTGGCCAGCGGCGAGAAGGGCATGTCGGTCGAGGAAATCTACGCCATGTTTCCCAACCTGCAGGAGCGCCGCCACAGCCAGGGCACGCGCCTGTCGGGCGGCGAACAGCAGATGCTGGCCGTGGCGCGCATCCTGCGCACGGGCGCGCGGCTGCTGCTGCTCGATGAAATTTCCGAAGGCCTGGCGCCCGTCATCGTGCAGGGCCTGGCGCGCATGATCACCACCCTGAAAGCGAAGGGCTACACCATCGTCATGGTGGAACAGAATTTCCGGTTTGCCGCGCCGCTGGCGGACCGGTTTTATGTGATGGAGCACGGTCAGATCGTCGAGACTTTTGCTGCATCCGAACTGGAGGCCAAGATGCCGGTCCTGACCGAGCTGCTCGGCGTGTAGTCCCAGTCCGTTTTACCCGTCATCGTCCAGCAATCGACTGAATAGCAAACAATAATCCCCAACGGAGACACTATGAAACGTAACGCTATCGCCATTGCCACCGCCACCCTGTGCGCCCTGGGCTTGTCCTGCGCCGCGCACGCCCAGGTATCGGGCGACACCATCAAGATCGGCTTTATTTCCGACATGTCCGGCGTGTATTCCGACGTCGACGGCCTGGGCGGCGCCGAAGCCATCAAGATGGCGATTGCCGATGCCGGCGTGGTCATCGCCGGCAAGAAAGTGGAATTCATTTCCGCCGACCACCAGAACAAGGCCGACATCGCCGCCTCGAAGGCGCGCGAATGGTTTGACCAGCAGGGCGTCGACATGCTGATCGGCGGCACCAATTCCGGCGCCAGCCTGGCCATGGCCAAGGTGGCGGCGGAAAAGAAAAAAATCTTCATCGCCATCGGCGCCGGCTCCTCGCGCCTGACGAATGAAGAGTGCACGCCCTACACCGTACATTACGCTTACGACACGGTGGCACTGGCGCGCGGCACGGGCGGCACCATCGTCAAGCAGGGCGGCAAGAACTGGTATTTCATGACGGCCGACTATGCGTTCGGCCACTCGCTGGAAAAAGACACGGCCGAGGTCGTCAAGGCGGCCGGCGGCAAGGTGCTGGGCAGCGTCAAGCATCCGCTGGGCGCCTCGGACTTCTCGTCCTTCCTGTTGCAGGCACAGGCAGCCAAACCGCAAATTCTCGGCCTGGCCAATGCGGGAGGCGACGCCATCAACAGCATCAAGGCGGCCAACGAGTTCGGCCTGACGAAATCCATGAAGCTGGCCGGCTTGCTGATCTTTATCAATGACATCCATTCGCTGGGCTTGAACCTGACGCAGGGCATGTACCTCACCGATGGCTGGTACTGGGACCTGAATCCGGAAACGCGCGCCTGGTCGAAGCGTTACTTCGACAAGATGAAGAAGGAACCGTCGATGCTGCAGGCGGCCGATTATTCGGCGGCGGCCAATTACCTGAAGGCCGTCAAGGCGGTGGGCTCGGACGATACGGACAAAGTCATGGCCTACCTGAAAAAGACCAAGATCAACGACATGTTCACCAAGAACGGCGAAGTGCGTCCCGACGGCCGCATGGTGCACGATATGTACCTGATGGAAGTGAAGAAGCCGTCCGAGTCCAAATATCCATGGGATTACTACAAGGTGGTGGCCACCGTGCCCGGCGCGCAGGCGTACGTGACGAAGGCTGAGTCGAAGTGTTCGCTGTGGAAGTAACGCGGTAGCAAACCTTGCGGATTGCCCGCCGCGCGCGGGCAGTCTGTTTTCCTGCGCGCCACCTGCCGGTGCGCGGGGTGAGCCTTGCGCCGCCGCGCCCGTCTGCGGTGGCGTGTTTCCCTTGATGCCACACCGTCGTCCGGCGGTGCTTTTTATACTGTGATGCCATGGAAATTTTCGGCGTTCCATTACAAGCGATGATGAGCCAGCTGCTGCTGGGCCTCGTCAACGGCTCGTTCTATGCCATGTTGTCTCTCGGTCTGGCCGTCATCTTCGGCTTGCTTAACGTCATTAATTTCTCGCACGGCGCCATGTACATGATGGGCGCCTTCCTGGCCTGGATGGGCCTCAGCTATTTCGACATCAATTACTGGGCCATGCTGGTCATCGCCCCCATCCTCGTGGGCCTGGTCGGCATCCTCATCGAAAAGACCATGCTGCGCTGGCTGTATAAACTCGACCACCTGTATGGCTTGCTGCTGACCTTTGGCATCACCCTGATCATGGAAGGCGTGTTTCGCTCCTTCTACGGCGTCTCGGGCCAGCCGTATGCCGTGCCTGAAGCGCTGGCCGGCGCGACGGACCTGGGCTTCATGATCCTGCCGAACTACCGCGCCTGGGTCGTCATCGCTTCGCTCTCCGTCTGCCTGGCCACCTGGTTCGTCATCGAGAAAACCAAGCTGGGCGCCTACCTGCGGGCGGGTACGGAAAACCCGAAACTGGTGGAAGCGTTCGGCATCAACGTGCCGCTGATGGTCACGCTGACCTTCGGCTTCGGCGTGGCGCTGGCGGGGTTTGCCGGCGTGCTGGCCGCGCCCATCATCCAGGTCTCACCGCTGATGGGCTCGAACCTGATCATCGTCGTCTTCGCCGTCGTGGTCATCGGCGGCATGGGCTCCATCATGGGCTCCATCCTCACGGGCCTGGGCCTGGGCGTGATCGAGGGCCTGACCCGCGTGTTCTACCCGGAAGGCTCGGCCACCGTGGTCTTCGTGGTGATGGTCATCGTGCTGCTGCTGCGTCCCGCCGGCCTGTTCGGCAAAGAAAAGTAATCCTCATCAGTCATGTATTGGAGCTACCACGATGAATAAGAATGTAGGCTACGCCATTGCCCTGCTGCTGGCACTGGCGGCCCCGTTTTACGGCTATCCCGTCTTCCTGATGAAGTTGCTGTGCTTTGCCCTGTTTGCCTGCGCCTTCAATTTGCTGATCGGCTATACGGGCCTGCTGTCCTTCGGCCATGCGGCGTTTTTTGGCGGCGCCGGCTATGTCACCGGCTATGCCTTGCGCACGTGGGGCTGGCCGACGGAACTGGGCTTGCTGGCGGGGGTCGCCACGGGAGCGCTCCTGGGCCTGGTGATGGGCGGCCTGGCCATCCGCCGCCAGGGCATCTACTTTACGATGATTACCCTGGCGCTGGCGCAGATGGTGTACTTCCTGGCCTTGCGCCTGCCGTTTACGGGCGGCGAGGATGGCTTGCAGGGTGTTCCACGTGGAACCTTGCTGGGCACCATAGACCTGGGCAACGACACGGTGCTGTACTACGTCGTGCTGGCCATCTTTGTCGCCGGCTTCGCCCTGATCGTGCGCACCATCCATTCGCCGTTCGGTCAGGTGCTCAAGGCCATCAAGGAAAACGAGCCGCGCGCCATTTCGCTGGGCTACGACGTCAACAAGTACAAGCTGATGGCCATCGTGCTGTCCGCGTCGCTCGCCGCCCTGGCCGGCGCCACCAAGACCCTGGTGCTGGGCTTTGAGACTTTGACCGATGTGTACTGGGGTATGTCGGGCCTGGTCGTGCTGATGACACTGGTAGGAGGCATGGGTACCCTGGCCGGTCCCATCCTCGGCGCCGTGCTCATCATTGCCCTGGAAAACAAGCTGGGCGATTTCGGCACCTACCTGGCCGCGCACACGGGCGTCGAGTGGTTCGGGACGTTGGGCGAATCGGTGGGCATGGTCACCGGCGTGATCTTCGTCATCTGCGTGCTGCTGTTCCGGCGCGGCATCGTCGGCGAGGCCATCGCGCGCTTCGGCGGCAGGGCCGCCAAGGCCGCTGTCTGATTTTCCAGCAACGCCGGACGGATCGTCCGGCGTTTTTCATTGTGCGTCCACTGTGTCCTCAACGGAGAGAACCACCATGCAAACGACGATCTTGCGCGCGGCCAACGGCACGGGCCTGTGCACCTTGCTGCTGCTGGCCGGCTGCGGCAGCAACCATGCGCCGGAAGAATTGAACCAGCTGCCCAACTACCTGGGCACCATTTCGCGGGCCGACTACGACGGCAAGAGCAATGACCTGCTGACGGCCGGCCTGGGCAAGACGGGGCTGGCGGGCGCTACGCCCGCGTATGCGAATGGAGAGCAGCCGACGCCGGCCGAGCTGCGTCGCAACGCCATCCACGCCAATTACCGCGCCGTGCTCGACATCGCCGCCAACAGCGGCTACGGCACCCTGTACGGCCCCAACGTGGATGCGGCCGGCAATGTCGGCACGGGGGAGGGCCTGGTGGCGGGCAGCGAATACATCGCCTATGCGGACGATGGCACGGGCAAGAAGAACGTCACCTTGATGGTGCAGGTGCCGGCCAGCTTCGACCCGGACCGCGCCTGCATCGTCACGGGCACGTCGAGCGGCTCGCGCGGCATCTACGGCGCCATCGGCAGTTCCGGCGAATGGGGCCTGAAAAAGGGCTGCGCCGTCGCGTATGCGGACAAGGGTTCCGGCACGGGCCTGTACGTGTTCGAGGACGACAGCGTCAACCTGCAGAACGGCGTGCGCACGGGCAGGGTGGCCGCCGGCAAGAACGCGCTCTTCGCGCCGGACCTGGGCGACGCCGACCGGCTGGCCTGGGCTGGCGCCTACCCGAACCGCGTCGCCTTCAAGCACGCGCACTCGCAGCAGAATCCGGAGAAGGACTGGGGCAAGGTCACCTTGCAGGCCGTCGAGATGGCGTATTACGTGTTGAACGAGCGCTACGGCGTACTGGCCCGCGACGGCAGTTCGCACATCGTGCGCCTGACGCCGAAGAACACCGTCACGATAGCGTCGAGCATTTCCAACGGCGCCGGCTCGGCCCTGCTGGCGGCGGAACAGGATACCAAGGGATTGATCAGCGGCGTGGCCGCCAGCGAGCCGCAAATACAGCCCCAGCCATCGAACGCGTACACCGTGCGCCAGGGCGGCGTGGTGGTGAATGCGCCGGGGCGCGCCCTGTTCGACTATGCCACGTATGCCGCCCTGTACCAGCCATGCATCGCTTCCGTGGCTGGCAGCGCGGGACGCTGCACGGCGCTGGCCGCCAAGGGTTTGCTCAACGGCGCCGACCTGGCATCGCAGCAGGCGGACGCAAAACTGCGCCTGCAGGCGTATGGCTGGCTGCCTGACTCCGATCCGCTGCAGGCGGCGCATGCGGGCACGAATATCCTCGTGGCCGTCACGTATGCCTATGCTTACGGGAAATTCTCCGTGACGGACAAGGTGTGCGGCTTTACCTTTGCGCAGACGGATGGCAGCGGCAATCCGGTCGCGTTCACGTCGGCGCAGAAGGCGGCCAGCTTTGCCGCGCAAAACGGCATCCTCGGCAATGTGCTGTATGAGGACAGCGTCGGCGGCGCCAGGGTGTACACGGCGGGCGTGTCGCCGTCGACCAGCCTGGCGGACCAGTCGCTCGACGGCTTCCTGTGCCTGCGCAGCCTGGCGACGGGACTGGATGCCGTCAATGGCGCCGGCCTGCGCGGCACGCTGGCCACGCAAAGCGCGCGCGTGCGCGCCGGCATGACCGAAGTGCAGGCGAGCGCCAAACTCAACGGCAAACCGGCCATCCTCGTGCATGGCCGCAGCGATACCTTGATTCCCGTCAATCATGCTTCGCGTGCCTACCTGGGTCTGAATGCTGCCGTGGAAGGCGCGAACAGCAAGTTGCGCTATATCGAGGTGACGCACGCCAACCACTTCGATTCCTTCAGCAGTGCCTTGCCGACCCTGATCGTGCCCTTGCATGTGTACCTGAACCGGGCGCTCGATGCCATGTATGCGCACCTGACCGCCAAGCAGGCGCTGCCGCCATCGCAGGTGGTGCGCACGGTAACGCGGGCCGATGCATCGACCCTGATCACGAATGTCAACGTGCCGGCCATCGCGGCGGCGCCGGCGGCCGGCAATGTGATCAACGTGGCGGGCACGGTGGTGGATATCCCCAACTAAGCAAGGCCCAATAAATGATGGTGATGTCTGACGTCCATAACCGGCGCACTACGGCGTTGCCCACTGCTGGCCGTGCGCGTACAGCGTCGCAGCGGGCGGCTGGCATCGCATTCGCTTCTGTTCGTCATAACGTCCCAAGAATTTCCTGAGGATTACTGGCGGCTTGGCCGTTGCAGGAAAGCCACGTGCTGTACGTGGCTTTTTTACGTCCTTACAAGGCCGCCGCGTAGATGGCGCGGGCGTCGAGGCGCGTGAGCGGGCGGGGATTGTTGCCCAGCAGGCGAGTCTGCAGCATGGCTTCGTCGGCCAGCCGGTCCAGGTCGCCGGCCGCGATGCCCACTGCGCGCAGGGTGCGCGCGATGCCGGTGGCGTGGGCAAGGTCCTGCATGGCGTCGATCAGGGTGTGCGCCCGTGCCTCGTCGCTGCCCGTGATGCCGGGCTGGAGCAGGGTGGCCAGCTGCGCATACAGGGGCGCCGCATGGGGCAGGTTGAAGTGCAGCACGTGTGGCAGCACGAGCGCATTCGACAGCCCGTGCGGCACGTGGAACAGGCCGCCGATGGGATAGGCGAGGGCGTGCACGGCGGCCACGGGCGCATTGGCAAAGGCCTGGCCAGCCAGCATGGCGCCCAGCAGCATCGCTTCGCGCGCGGCCAGGTTCTGCCCATCGCGACACGCCGTCACGAGGTGCGCATGCAGCAGCGACAGCGCCTGTCTTGCCAGCATGTCGGACAGGGGATTTTTCAGCAAGCGGCTGGTGTACGCTTCGATCGCATGCACCATGGCATCGATGCCGGTGGCGGCCGTGATGGCGGGCGGCAAGCCCAGGGTCAGGCTGGCATCGAGGATAGCCAGGTCCGCGTACAGCTGTGGTGCCGCCACGCCCATCTTGGTCGTGGCGCCCGTGGTGACGATGGCGATATTCGTCACTTCGGAGCCCGTGCCCGCCGTGGTCGGTAATTGCACGAGGGGCAGGCGCTGGCCGTGGGCATTGCCGATACCGTACAGTTGCGTCAGTTCCTGGCGGCCGGGCGCCAGCACGGCGATCAGTTTGGCGACGTCCAGCGAACTGCCGCCGCCCAGGCCGATAATCAGTTCCACGTGAAACATCTGCGCCTGGCGCACGCCGGCCAGCACAATGGCTTCGGGGGGATCGGCTTGTACCTCGGAAAAGACGTGGACCTCGATCCCTGCTGCCTGCAGGCTGCGCAAGGGAGCCTCGGCCAGGCCCGTGCGCAGGAAGCCCGCGTCGGTAACGAGCAGGGCACGGCGCACGGCGGGGAAGTGGTGGCCGATGTGCGTACCCAACTGGGCGGCGGCACCTGCCTCGACGATCACATGCGGCACGGTGCGGAACTGGAAGGCGGACATGCATGCTCCTGGAAGTTAGGCCAGCAGCAAGCTTACTCCGCTTTCCGCTGACACGCAGGTTTCACGTGGAACGTAGCGACGGGCCGGTGCGAGCGTCAGCCGCCGTGCCGCAGGCCATGCAGCAGCAGCGCCAGGCTGGCCACGACGGACACGCTGGCCGTGCCGGCCAGCACGCGGAAGGTGGGGGCATGCTGCCGCCTGGGGTATTCCCGCTTGGCGGCATAGGCCAGGGCCACCCCCATCAGCAGGTTCAGGAACAGGAGCTGGTTCATTCCCAGTCCAGCGCGCCGCGTTTCCATTCATACGCCAGCCCGATGGTCAGGAGACTCAGGAAGCCCATGACGGCCCAGAAGCCGGGCAGTCCCAACGCGTTCACATTCGCCGCCCACGGCATCAGGAAGATGACTTCGATATCGAAGAGGATGAACAGGATGGCGACCAGGTAGAAGCGGATGTCGAATTTCATGCGCGCATCGCCAAAGGCTTCGAAGCCGCATTCATATGGGGACAGTTTTTCCGGGTCGGGTTTGTGCGGACCCAGCACGCGTCCCAGCAGCATGGGCACGATGCCGACCAGGATGCCGATCAGGATGAACAGCAGCACGGGGAAGTAGCTTTCGAGGAACATGGTGCTACTCCTCAGTGGCTGGAAGATAATTTCATCAGCACGATGCCGCTGACGATGAGGACGGCGGCGCACACGCGCATGGCGTTGAGCTGCTCGCCCAGAAAGACAACGCCGACGATGAAGGCGCCGACGGCGCCGATGCCCGTCCAGATGGTGTACGCCGTGCCCAGGGGCAGGGTGCGCATGGCCAGCGACAGCAAGCCGAAGCTGGCGATCATCATGACCACGGTAACGATGGAGGGGGTGAGGCGGGTGAAACCCTCGGAGAGTTTCATCGAGTATGCCCACACGACTTCCAGCATGCCGGCAATGAGTAAGAGTATCCAGGCCATGGCGGCTCCTTATACAGAGCGGGCCGTCCCGGTGTGTTCCCATGATGGGGGAGGCCGTCCTCCTGGATGATCGTCCCGACGGCCACTGGCGTGGCCACGCATACGGACAATGCGGCAATTGTAGCAAACATTTCACGGGACCGCAGCCCTCTGCCTGGCCAGGCAGCGTGTTCCACGTGAAACAGAAACGGCGCTCGCCATGCTCTTGCTGAGTAAAAATTAAGCAAAAATTGGCCCCTGGAAGGTTGCGCTTGCAAAAAGACTCTATAATCGGAGCTCTCTCCTCGCATTTTTACTTGCACTGTTACCTATTTATCATGTTATTTCCTACAGAATTCGACGTCATCGTTGTCGGTGGTGGTCACGCCGGTACCGAGGCGGCCCTCGCTTCCGCCCGCATGGGACAGAAGACGCTTTTGCTCACGCATAATATCGAGACACTGGGCCAGATGTCGTGCAATCCTTCCATCGGCGGCATCGGCAAGGGCCACCTGGTCAAGGAAGTCGATGCCATGGGCGGCGCGATGGCCATCGCCACCGACGAGTCCGGCATTCAGTTCCGCATCCTGAATTCCTCGAAAGGCCCGGCAGTGCGCGCCACGCGCGCCCAGGCCGACCGTATTTTGTACAAGGCCGCCATCCGTACGCGCCTGGAAAACCAGCCGAACCTGTGGCTGTTCCAGCAAGCCGTCGATGACTTGATCGTCGAAGGCGACCGCGTCGTCGGCGCCGTGACGCAGATCGGCCTGAAGTTCCTGGCGCGCGCCGTGGTGCTGACGGCGGGGACTTTCCTCGACGGCAAGATCCACGTGGGCCTGAACAATTACTCGGCCGGCCGCGCCGGCGACCCGCCCGCCATCTCCCTGTCGGCCCGCCTGAAAGAGCTGAAACTGCCGCAGGGCCGCCTGAAAACGGGCACGCCGCCGCGCATCGACGGCCGCAGCATCGACTTTTCCGTGATGCAGGAACAGCCGGGCGACCTCGATCCCGTGCCCGTGTTTTCCGTCATGGGCAACACGGCCATGCACCCGCGCCAGGTGCCGTGCTGGGTCACGCACACGAATAGCCAGACGCACGACATCATCCGCGCCGGCCTCGACCGCAGCCCCATGTACACGGGCGTCATCGAAGGCGTCGGCCCCCGTTACTGCCCCTCGATCGAGGACAAGATCCACCGTTTCTCGGGCAAGGAATCGCACCAGATCTTCCTCGAGCCGGAAGGCTTGACGACGCACGAGTTCTACCCGAACGGCATCTCGACGAGCCTGCCGTTCGACGTGCAGATCGCCCTGGTGCAGTCGATGAAGGGTATGGAAAACGCCCACATCCTGCGTCCCGGCTATGCCATCGAATACGACTATTTCGACCCGCGCGGCTTGAAAGCCTCGCTGGAAACGAAGGCCGTGGCCGGCCTGTTCTTTGCCGGCCAGATCAACGGCACCACGGGCTACGAGGAAGCGGCCGCGCAAGGCATGCTGGCGGGCCTGAATGCGGCCTTGCTGACGCAGGACAAGGACGCCTGGGTGCCGGGCCGCTCCGAGGCCTATCTGGGCGTGCTGGTCGACGACCTGATCACGCAGGGCGTGCAGGAGCCGTACCGCATGTTTACCAGCCGCGCCGAGTACCGTCTGAGCCTGCGCGAAGACAATGCCGACATGCGCCTGACGGAAATCGGCCGCGCCCTGGGTTGCGTCGGCGACGCCCAGTGGCAAGCGTTCGAGACCAAGCGCGAAGCGGTGGCGCTGGAACTGGAGCGCCTGCGTTCCACGTGGGTCAACCCGCGCATCCTGGCGGCCGCCGAGTCGGAGCGCATCGTCGGCCAGGCCATCGAGCGCGAATACTCGCTGGCGGACCTGCTGCGCCGTCCGAACGTCGCCTACGACACCCTGATGAGCATGACGGGCATGGAAGGCCAGGCCCTGGCCGGCCCCGGCGTGGAAGACGCGGCCGTGCGCGAACAGGTGGAAATCCAGCTCAAATACGCGGGCTACATCGAGCGCCAGAGCAAGGAAATCGAGCGCCACGAACACTATGAGAACCTGGCCTTGCCGGAAGGTTTTAACTACCTGGACATCGGTGCGCTGTCGGTCGAAGTGCGGCAAAAACTCGACAAGCAGCGCCCGGAAACCCTGGGCCAGGCATCGCGCATTTCCGGCGTGACGCCGGCGGCGATTTCGCTGCTGTTGGTCCACCTGAAAAAGCGCGGCTTCGGTGCCGCGCAGACCACCACTTTAAAGGACGAGGTTGTTGAATGAAGCAGTTTGACCGGGCGCTACTGGCCCCCATTTTGAATGAAGGCATCGCCGCGCTGGGCCTGGAGCTGAGCGCGGATCAGACGGAAAAACTGCTCGATTACCTGGCCTTGCTGGCCAAATGGAACAGCGTGTACAACCTGACGTCGGTGCGCGATCCCCTGCAGATGCTGACCCTGCACGTGCTCGATTCGCTGGCGGCCGTGCCGGCCTTCGCTGAAGCGAAAAACGTGCTCGACGTGGGTGCCGGCGGCGGCTTGCCGGGCATGGTCCTGGCCATCGCGCGGCCCGATATCAAGGTGTCGATGATCGACACCGTGCATAAAAAGACGGCCTTTTTGACGCAGGTGAAGGCGGAACTGGGACTTTCCAACGTCACCGTGTACACGAAACGGGTGGAACAGCTGGAAGTGGCGCAAAAATTCGACGTCATCACCTCGCGCGCCTTTGCCGACCTGTCCGACTTCGTCAACTGGTCGAACCACGTGCTGGCCGAGGGCGGGCAATTCATCGCCTTGAAAGGGGTGGCGCCACCGGACGAGCGGGAGAGACTGCCGGCAGACTGGCAAGTGAGGGAATTGCGGCCGATCCAGGTGCCAGGGCTAAATGCAGAGCGTCATCTGGTCTTTATAGCAAGAATTTAAAGACCTGAAAATTAAACGGTATAAATAGTATAAACAGTTTATACGGTATAAATTATATAAACCGTATAAACGATTTATATCGTATAAATGAAATAAACAGTATAAATCGTTTCGGATAAATGCCGGGGCGCACGATGAAGTTTGCATCTCTTTACAACTAGAAGATACATGGCCAAAATTTTTTGTGTAGCAAATCAAAAGGGTGGTGTTGGTAAAACCACAACAAGTGTCAACCTCTCCGCCGGTCTGGCCAAGTTGAACCAGCGCGTGCTGCTGGTCGACCTCGACCCGCAGGGCAATGCGACCATGGGCGCCGGCATCAACAAGGCCGGCCTGAAGGCGTCGACCTATGAAGTGATGCTGGGCGAGTCCGATGTCAAAACGGCACGCCAGCGTTCGGAAGCGGGGCGCTTCGATGTCTTGCCGTCGAACCGCGAGCTGGCCGGCGCGGAAGTGGAGATGGTCGAACTGGACAACCGCGAACGCCGCCTGAAGGATGCGCTGGCCGAAGTGGACGCGGAATATGACTTCATCCTGGTTGATTGCCCGCCGGCATTATCGATGCTGACCCTGAACGGCCTGTGCGCCGCGCATGGCGTGATCATCCCGATGCAGTGCGAGTACTACGCGCTGGAAGGCTTGTCCGACCTGGTCAACACCATCAAGAAGGTGCACGCCAACCTGAACCCGGATCTGAAGATCATCGGCCTGTTGCGCGTGATGTTCGATCCACGCATGACATTATCGCAACAAGTGTCGGCGCAGCTGGAGCAGCACTTCGGCGACAAGGTCTTCAATACCATCATCCCGCGCAACGTGCGCCTGGCCGAAGCGCCATCGTACGGCTTGCCCGGCGTCACCTTCGACCCCAGCTCGAAAGGGGCCCAGGCCTATATCGCCTTCGGCGCCGAGATGGTCGAACGCATCAAACATATGTAAACAAGGGGCGAGCGTCTGCAGAATATGATGTAAGCGCTTACTCTGAAAACACGATTAGGACAGCATGGCTACGAAAAAATTAAAAGGACTGGGTCGCGGACTCGACGCCCTCCTGGGCGGCGGGGGCGACTTCGCCAGTGCGGAAACGCATCAACCGTCGAACTTGCCCGTGTCACAAATGCAAGCCGGCAAATACCAGCCGCGCACGCGCATGGACGAAGGGGCCCTGAATGAACTGGCCGCCTCGATCAAGGCGCAGGGACTGATGCAGCCGATCCTGGTGCGCCCGATCGGGCAGGACACCTTGAGCGGACTTGTCAAATATGAAATCATCGCCGGCGAACGCCGCTTCCGCGCCTCGCAGCTGGCCGGCCTGACGGAAGTGCCGGTCCTCGTGCGCGACGTGGATGACCTGGCCGCCGCCGCCATGGCGCTGATCGAGAACATCCAGCGCGAAGACTTGAATCCCCTGGAAGAGGCGCAGGGCATCCACCGCCTGATCGCCGACTTCAGTTTCACGCATGAGCAAGCGGCCACTGCGCTGGGACGCTCGCGCAGCGCTGTCTCCAACCTGCTGCGCCTGATGAACCTGGCCAGTCCCGTGCAGACCATGCTGATGGCCGGCGATATCGACATGGGCCATGCGCGCGCGCTGCTGGCCGTCGATGCGGCCAGCCAGATCACCCTGGCCAACCAGGTGGTGGCCAAGCGCCTGTCCGTGCGCGAGACGGAAAAGCTCGTCACCCGCACGGTGGAGGAAGCGGCCAACCCGGTCGAACCGCGGCACAAGGAAAAGTCCGGCGATATCGCGCGCCTGGAAGAAGAGCTGTCCGATGCCCTGGCCACGCCCGTGGTGTTCAAGATGGGCAACAAAGGCCGTGGTCAACTGGTGATCGATTTTGCCGATCTTGACGTGCTGGATGGATTGCTGACCCGTTTGCGTGGTTAAATAGCAAGTTGGCAAAGACGGGAGCGCCGGCCGTCACCAGCGCTCTGGACAAGCTGACCATGCTTTCCAGGCGCACTGCATAATTCCTTGATAACACGGCTGGAAGCGGCCCGGCAAGCGACTTTGCCATATAGTGGTGCAAATGGCGGCGAATAGTCGGTAAAGCGTCAGTTTCGCGCAGCAATCGCCCTGCTGCGGTGCAGCAACGTTTGACTCTATAGATCAAAGCCAACTATAATCCCGTGTCTTTGCGTGTGTAGATTTTTCTGGGAAGCTGGCAATTGAGTGATTCACAACAAAATATTGCCAAACCAGTCTACAAAGTAGTTGCTTTGCAGCTAGCTATCGCTATCAGTTTTGCCACGGTCACCCTGTTTTTCGGTGGCAGTGTGAGAGGCTGGTCCGCCGCATACGGCGGCGCTATCGCAGTCATCGGTAGCCTGGTGTATGCCATGTTGGTGGTTCGCGGTTCTAGCGACGCCAACAAGGCATTCCGGGCGCATTTGCGCGCAGAAGTGGTGAAAATATTTATCACAGCGGTGCTCTTTATCTTGGCACTGGTGTTGTTTCAGTCGGCCGCCTGGTTATGGCTGATCTTGGGTTTCGCGGTGGCAACCTTAGCATACTGGTTTTCATTGCTCGCTGTTTAATCATTGGTTTTGGGGCCTGTTGTGCTCTGAAACGACAAATCTAAATTCATTATGACCACAGAACACGCTATTGAAGCGGGCCATGCTGCCCCGGCCAACGCCACAGAATACATCAGCCACCATCTGGCTCACCTCCGCAATGCCGAAGGTACCATCAATCTGGACACGTTCTGGATTTCGGCCATTCTGGGCTTTGTTTTCCTGGCTGTTTTCTACATGGCGTCGCGTCGTGCCACTGCCGGCGTGCCTGGCAAGTTGCAAAACTTCGTCGAAATGGTCATGGAAATCGTCAATGACACTATTAATGGGGCCTTCCACGCGAAAAGCAAGGTCATCGCGCCGCTGGCCATCACTATTTTTGTGTGGGTCTGGTTGCTGAACGCGATGGACTTCCTGCCGGTTGACCTGTTGCCGAAGATTCTGAGCTGGTTTGGCGTGCATAAACTGCGTGCCGTGCCGACCGCCGACGTCAACCACACCTTCGCCATGTCGCTGTCGGTCGTGCTGTGCGTGATCGCCTTCTCGATCAAGGCCAAGGGCCTGGGCGGCTGGATCAAGGAACTGTTCACGGCACCGTTCCATGCGAGCGGCCTGATCGGCACGATCGCCCTGGCACCTGTCAATTTCCTGCTGCAAATGGTTGAGTTGGTTGCCAAACTGATCTCCCTGTCGCTGCGACTGTTCGGCAATATGTATGCCGGCGAACTGATTTTCATCTTGATCGCGTTGTTGCCTTGGTGGGCACAGTGGGCGTTGGGTGGTCCATGGGCAATTTTCCATATCTTGATTGTAACTTTGCAAGCTTTTGTGTTTATGGCGTTGACGGTTGTGTATCTGAGCCTTGCGGTTGAGAAACATTAATCATCGACTTTATATTTTGTTTTTTTAGTATCTTTCGTTTTTAAATTTAGGAGAATTTTATGCAAGCTCTGATCGCACAAGTACAAAGCATGACCGTTCTGGCAGCAGCAATCATCATCGGCCTGGCCGCAATCGGCACCGCTCTGGGCTTCGCTATCTTGGGTGGCAAATTCCTGGAAGCGTCGGCACGTCAACCAGAACTGATGCCACAACTGCAAACCAAACTGTTCGTTATCGCTGGTCTGCTGGATGCTATCTCGATGATCGGCGTTGGTGTTGCTCTGCTGTACACGTTCGCTAACCCGTTCCTGTCCGCTCTGACGGCTGTTGCTCAGTAATTCGCTCCAACCCTAGGAGAAACTTTTAGTTAGGAGCAAAGGTATGGACATCAATATGTCGCTCATCGGCCAGATGATCACCTTCGCGGTGTTGGTCTGGTTCTCGATGAAGTTCGTATTTCCAGCGTTGAACAATGCGCTGGATGAGCGTGCCAAACGAATCGCGGATGGATTGGCTGCGGCCGATCAAGGTCAAGCTTCGATGGCTGTCGCTGAAAAGCGTGCGCAAGAGGCATTGAACAGTGCACGTGAAGAAGCTTCGCAACGCGTTGCGGACGCTGAAAAGCGCGCGCAGCTGGTTGCTGAAGAGATCAAGCAAAATGCTCAAGCTGAAGCTGCGCGTATCATTGCGCAAGCCCAGTCGGACGCCGAACAGCAACTGTCGAAAGCACGCGAACAATTGCGCGCTCAGGTGGCTGACCTGGCTGTCAAGGGTGCCGAGCAGATCTTGAAGCGTGAAGTAAACCCAACGGCTCACGCCGAAATGTTGCAGCGTCTTGCTGTCGAGCTGTAATCATGGCAGAACTCGCAACCGTCGCCCGTCCCTACGCGGAAGCTTTGTTCCGCGTAGCCCAAGCTGGTAAGGAGTCAAGCAACCTCGCGGCGTGGTCCGAACTGGTGTCCGAACTGGCACAGATCGGTAGCCACCCCGAGGTACAGGCGTACGCGCGCAATCCGAAAGTTTCGGAAAGCGACGTCGCCGCCACCATCCTGTCGTTGTTGAAATCGCCGCTCAATGAGGAAGTGAAAAACTTCGTCACCATGTTGATCGAAAATGGCCGCATCAGCCTGCTGCCGGAAATCGGCGCGCAATTCCATGCCTTGAAAAATGGCCTGGAAGGTGCGGCTGACGCCGAGATCACGAGCGCTTTCGATCTGAGCGAAGGCCAAACGGCCGAGCTGGTCGCAACGCTGGAAAAGAAATTCAGTCGTAAGCTCAACCCTGCCGTCACAGTGGATCCATCGCTGCTCGGCGGCGTGCGCGTGGTTGTTGGCGACCAAGTGCTCGATACCTCGGTGCGCGCCAAGCTGCAGCAACTGCACGCTGCACTGGTGTCGTAAGACACGCGCTTCGGCAGGCCAGCTTAGACAGACCCTTACCCCTCGCGCAAGCTGAGAGAAACACTTTTAGGAGTTAGTATGCAACTCAACCCATCTGAAATCAGCGAGTTGATCAAGAGCCGGATCCAAGGTCTTGACGGCGGCGCTGAAGTGCGTAATCAAGGCACGGTTATTTCCGTCGCCGACGGTATCTGCCGCATCCACGGTTTGTCGGACGTGATGCAAGGCGAGATGCTGGAATTCCCAGGCAACACGTTTGGCCTGGCAATGAATCTGGAACGCGACTCCGTCGGTTCCGTGATTCTGGGTGCCTACGAGCACATCTCCGAAGGCGACACGGTGAAATGCACCGGACGCATTCTGGAAGTGCCAGTCGGTCCTGAGCTGCTCGGCCGCGTAGTCAACGCGCTGGGCCAGCCGATCGACGGCAAAGGCGCCATCGAAACCAAAATGACGGCCGCGATTGAAAAAATCGCCCCGGGCGTGATCGCCCGTGAGTCCGTGTCGCAACCGATGCAAACCGGCCTGAAGTCGATCGATGCGATGGTTCCAGTTGGCCGCGGCCAGCGTGAACTGATCATCGGCGACCGTCAAACCGGCAAGTCGGCCGTGGCGATTGATGCGATCATCAATCAAAAAGGCCAGGGCATGAAATGTATCTACGTCGCGATTGGCCAAAAAGCCTCGTCGATCAAGAACATCGTGCGCTCGCTGGAACAGCACGGCGCGATGGAATACACCATCGTTGTCGCCGCTTCCGCTTCGGAATCGGCCGCCATGCAATACATCTCGCCGTACTCCGGTTGCGCCATGGGCGAATACTTCCGTGACCGCGGTGAAGATGCACTGATCGTCTACGATGATCTGTCCAAACAAGCTGTTGCATACCGTCAAATCTCGCTGCTGCTGCGCCGTCCACCAGGTCGCGAAGCGTACCCAGGCGACGTGTTCTACCTGCACAGCCGCCTGCTGGAACGCGCAGCACGCGTGAACGCCGACTACGTCGAGAAGTTCACCGACGGCGCCGTCAAAGGCAAGACCGGTTCCCTGACGGCACTGCCGATCATTGAAACGCAAGCTGGCGACGTGTCCGCATTCGTTCCAACCAACGTGATTTCGATTACCGACGGTCAGATCTTCCTGGAAACCTCGCTGTTCAACGCCGGTATCCGTCCTGCAATTAACGCCGGTATTTCCGTATCGCGCGTCGGTGGCGCCGCCCAGACCAAGGTCATCAAAAACCTGTCCGGCGGTATCCGTACCGACTTGGCGCAGTACCGTGAACTGGCCGCGTTTGCGCAGTTCGCTTCGGACCTGGACGAATCGACCCGCAAGCAGCTGGACCGCGGTGCCCGCGTAACGGAATTGCTGAAGCAAGCCCAGTACTCGCCACTGTCGATCTCGCTGATGGCCGTATCGCTGTTCTCGGTGAACAAAGGCTTCATGGACGACGTGCCAGTCAAGCAAGTGCTGTCGTTCGAAGCTGGTGTCCACGCTTACATGAAGACCAAGCAAGCTGCTCTGCTGGCCAAGATCGAAGAAACCAAGCAACTCGACAAAGACAGCGAAGCAACTCTGTCGGCGGCCATTGCTGATTTCAAGAAATCCGGCGCATATTAAGCGGCCAGGCGGCGCCCACCTTGAGTGAGGTGCCGCCCTACGCGCAGAAGGAGTAAGGACTCATGGCATCAAGCAAAGAGATACGAGGCAAGATCAAGAGCGTAGAGAATACGAAGAAGATCACCAAGGCGATGGAAATGGTCGCCGCGTCCAAAATGCGCAAGGCGCAAGACCGGATGCGGGCCGCCCGTCCCTACAGTGACAAGATTCGGAATATCGCCGCCAATCTGGCGACCGCCAATCCGGAATACACGCACCCGTTCCTGGCAGCTGCCCAGGGTACGCAAGCGAAGGCAGTGGGTTTCATCGTTGTCACGACCGACAAGGGTCTGTGCGGCGGCATGAATACCAACATCCTGCGTCAGGTGACGTCGAAGTCGCGCGAGCTGGAAGCAGCTGGCAACCGGGTTGAAGCAGTTGCCATCGGTAACAAGGGTTTGGGTTTTTTGAATCGCATCGGCGTCAAGATCGTCGCCTCTGCCATTCAAACTGGTGATACGCCCCACCTGGATAAATTGATCGGACCTGTCAAGGTCATGCTCGAAGAGTTCCAGGCTGGCAAGCTCGACGCAGTGTACCTGTGCTACACCAAATTCATCAACACGATGAAGCAGGAACCAGTGGTCGAACAGTTGCTGCCATTGACGGCCGACAAGATGGTCGCCGACAAGAGCGCACACTCGTGGGATTACATCTACGAGCCGGATGCACAAAGCATCATCGACGAATTGCTGGAGCGCTATGTAGAAGCGCTGGTGTACCAGGCAGTCGCGGAGAATCTGGCGTCCGAGCAATCGGCACGGATGGTCGCGATGAAAGCTGCAAGCGACAACGCGGGTAGTGTGATCGGCGAATTGAAGCTGATCTACAACAAGACCCGTCAAGCTGCGATTACCAAAGAACTCTCCGAAATCGTCGCCGGTGCGGCTGCGGTTTAAACGAATTTAACTATATTGAAGGAACGAACATGGCTGATGGCAAAATCGTTCAGTGTATCGGCGCTGTGGTGGACGTTGAGTTTCCCCGCAACGCGATGCCTAAGGTATTTGATGCCTTGAAGATGGCAGGCTCGGAACTGACCCTGGAAGTACAACAGCAGTTGGGCGACGGCATTGTCCGTACCATTGCACTCGGCTCGTCCGATGGCCTGCGTCGCGGCATGATGATCCAGAACACCGGCAAACCTATCATGGTGCCAGTCGGTAAAGCAACCCTGGGTCGCATCATGGACGTGCTGGGCAACCCGATCGACGAATGCGGCCCCGTGTCGCATGAGCAGATCGCGTCGATCCACCGCACCGCTCCTGCATACGACGAACTGTCGCCATCGCAAGAACTGCTGGAAACCGGCATCAAGGTGATCGACCTGGTTTGCCCGTTTGCAAAAGGCGGTAAAGTTGGTCTGTTCGGCGGCGCTGGCGTAGGCAAGACCGTGAACATGATGGAACTGATTAACAACATCGCCAAGGCGCACAGCGGCGTGTCCGTGTTCGCCGGTGTGGGTGAGCGTACCCGTGAAGGTAACGACTTCTACCACGAGATGGCTGACGCGAAAGTGGTCGATCTGGAAAATCCGGAGAACTCCAAAGTAGCGATGGTTTACGGTCAGATGAATGAACCGCCAGGTAACCGTCTGCGCGTCGCGCTGACCGGCCTGACGATCGCTGAATCGTTCCGTGATGAAGGCAAGGACGTTCTGTTCTTCGTCGACAACATCTACCGCTTCACGCTGGCCGGTACCGAAGTGTCGGCACTGCTGGGCCGTATGCCGTCGGCCGTGGGTTACCAACCGACCCTGGCCGAAGAAATGGGCCGTCTGCAAGAGCGTATCACGTCGACCAAGACCGGTTCGATCACCTCGATCCAGGCCGTCTACGTTCCAGCCGATGATTACACCGATCCGTCGCCTGCTACCACGTTTGCTCACTTGGATTCGACCGTTGCGCTGTCGCGTGACATCGCTTCCCTGGGTATCTACCCAGCCGTGGATCCACTGGATTCGACCTCGCGTCAGCTGGATCCGTTGATCGTTGGTCAAGAGCACTACGACACCGCGCGTGCCGTGCAAACGACCCTGCAACGCTACAAGGAATTGCGCGACATTATCGCGATTCTGGGTATGGACGAGCTGGCACCGGAAGACAAACTGCTGGTTGCCCGCGCACGTAAGATGCAGCGTTTCCTGTCGCAGCCTTTCCACGTCGCTGAAGTCTTTACCGGCGCGCCTGGTAAATACGTTTCGCTCAAAGACACGATCAAGGGCTTCAAAATGATCGCTTCGGGCGAACTCGATCACCTGCCGGAACAAGCGTTCTACATGGTCGGCACGATCGAAGAAGCAATCGAAAAAGCCAAGAAACTTAACTAAGTTAAGTCTGGGCCTAACCCCGCCCGTTACACGGCGGGGTTCTTCAACCCGATAGGACACACATGGCACACACAATTCACGTTGACGTGGTTTCCGCTGAAGAACTGATTTTTTCAGGCGAAGCAGAATTCGTCGCGTTGCCGGGTGAACAGGGCGAGCTGGGTATCTACCCACGCCACACGCCTTTGATTACCCGCATCCGTCCGGGCGCGGTCCGCATCAAGGTAGTCGGCCAGGCTGAAGAAGAGTTCGTCTTCGTTGCCGGCGGCCTGCTGGAAGTGCAACCGGATACCGTGACCGTCCTGGCCGATACCGCGATCCGCGGTCACGACCTCGACGAAGCGAAAGCGCTGGAAGCGAAGAAGTTGGCGGAAGAAAATATCCACAACAAGGATTCGGGCATCGACTACGCGCAAGCGCAAGCCGAGCTGGCCAGCGCAATTGCGCAGCTGGCAGCGATCCAGAAGCTGCGCAAGATTTAGTTCTTTGCGCCGCACAGAAAGGCAGCCTTCGGGCTGCCTTTTTTTATGCCTGCTTTGGACGACTATTCCTGGCGCTTCTGCCTGCTCCTTTCCTGCCCCGCCTTCAATATCGTCTTCCACCTGGCGCGCGCGCTGATGCGCTCGAGCGGCGTTGCTTCGCTGCGCCGGGCGTCGCGCAGCAGCTTGTGATAATTGCACAGGCGGTCCGCATCGACGGCGCCGCGCACGGCGCAACCGGGTTCGCTCGCATGCCGGCAATCGCGGAACTGGCACGTGGCAGCGAGTGCCGCGATGTCGTCGAAGGTGGCGGCCACGGTCTCGGCACCGGCGTCGGCCTGCCAGCTGCGCAAGCCCGGCGTATCGATGATGCAAGCGCCGCCCGCACACAGGTGCAGTGAGCGGGCCGTCGTCGTGTGGCGGCCGCGGCCATCGCCGTGGCGCACGCCCTGCGTCGATTGCCCCGCTGCGCACAGGGTATTGGTCAGGCTGGATTTGCCGGCGCCCGATGAACCGAGCAGCACCAGGGTCTGGCCCGCATCCAGCCAGGGTTCCAGGATGGCCACGTCATACGCATGGCGCGTATCGACGGCAAACAGGGGCACGTGGGATGGCAGGCGCTGTTTGAGCAGGCTGAGCTTGCCCGCCACGTCGTCGGCCACGTCGGCCTTGCTGAGTACCACCACGGGGCTGACCCGGGCAGCCAGCACGATGGCCAGATAGCGTTCCAGCCGGCGCGGGTTGAAGTCCGCGTCCAGCCCCATCACCAGCAGGGCGGTGTCGACATTGTTCGCGAGCACCTGGCGCCGGCCGTCATTGCCGCGCCGGGCGATTTGCGTGAATGGGGATAAATGCGCCGTTATCCACAGCGCGCCGTGCGCATCGGCTTCGGTGGCGACCCAGTCGCCGACGGCAAGCACGGTGTCCTGTGCCTGCAAGTCATGCAGCAGGCGCGGCAGGATATGCGCCGGGTGTTCCTGGCTGCCGTCGTGCACGACGATGCTGTCGCGGTGCACGGCGCTCACGCGCATCAGCTGTGCGGTGGAACAAGGGAAGTCGAGTTGGGCGGCTGCGCTGGCGGTGGCCTGCTGCAGTCCGATGGGGCGTAGTTGCGCAAAATCGAATGCGATCATGGTAGCGTGATTCCGTATTCTGTCGTCCGCGTGCGGACATGTCGCCTGCGCGTGCAGGCACCGCCAATCGGCATGACTGGCACGAAAGAAGGGGAAGTCGGCTACGCGATCACGCGCAAGGGAACAACAGGATCAATGCAATATGAATGCAGACTGGAACGGTAGTGATCAGGCAGCCGACAGCACGGCAGTATCCGAATGGCGCATGTTGTCTACTCCTGTTGTGTGATGGAAAGCGCCAGTGTGCCAGCGGCGTGCGCCGCCGTCAACATCAGCTGCACATGCCGTACGCGCTGCGCTCGGGGAAATAGCGGTAGGTAAACGTGCGTACGGGGTAGCGCTTGCCGCCGATGAGCATGTCGGGCATCGACAAATCAAAGCGCTGCGGCAACTGGCGCGGCAGTTGCAGGCGCAGCCGCCACTGGGTCTCGGCGCTGGAACCCACGGCGGAAAACATGATGGGCAACGTTTCGATGACGTCGACGATTTCCGCCTTGCGGTTCATGCCGCGTTGATAGATGGTCAGCACCTTGGCCTCGGCGAACGGTTCCTTGTGCGGTTCTTCCAGCAGGAAGGACAGGCGCGTGAAGCTGGCCTGGGTACCGATAGGCAAGGTGAAGATCAGCGCCAGTTCCGTGCCGCCTTCCTTCAGGGTGACGGGGGGCGTGGCATATACGCTGATGCCGCGCGGCAGCTCGAAGCGCGAACCTTCCGTCCACGTCTTGCACTCGGGCGTGGTCGCCTGGTACAGGCTGGGTGCCGTGTAGTCATTGCAGGCGGAGACCAGCAGCAGCAGGGGCAGGGCAAGAAGGGCGGAGCGGCGCATGGGAATCACGGTTGGAGAATGAGCCGACAGTGTAAGCGATCCCCACCTGATCCACCAGTGACCTCAGGCTTCCGCTTCGACGATGACGGCCGTGCCATAGCACAACACTTCGGTGATGCCGGCCATGACGTCCGTGGCGTCGTAGCGCATGCCGATGATGGCGTTGGCTCCCATGGCGCGCGCGTGGTCGCACATGAGCTGATACGCGTCGGCGCGCGCCCGTTCGCACAAGCTTGTATAGATGGTGATATTGCCGCCGAACAGAGACTGGATGCCGCCAAAGAAATTGCCGACGATGGAGCGTGAGCGCACGGTAATGCCGCGCACGACACCAAGGTTGCTGACGATGCGCTGGCCGGGCAGGGTGAAGGCGGTGGTGATCAAGGCGTCTTGCATGGGGGCTTTCAGTTGGGGGAAGGCGATGAGGGCGGTGCGCGCCGCACGGATTGCAACTGGCACTGGGTCGCCTGCAGCGCATCCTTGACGATGTCCAGCGCCCGTTGCGGCTGGGCCGCACCGCACATGAAGATATCCACGGCGGCAAAGTTGCATTCCGGCCAGGTGTGGATGGAAATGTGCGATTCGGCCAGCAGCAGCACGCCCGTGATGCCCTGGCCCGGCCCAAAGCTGTGGAAATGGCCGTGCAGCACCTGTGCGCCAGCCGCGACGGCGGCTTCGCGCAGCAGGCGTTCGAGTGCGTCGCAGTCGCGCAGGCGCTCAGCAAGAATGCCAGACAGGTCGGCCAGAAGATGGGTGCCCAGGGGCAGATGCGCTATGGATGCCATGCTTATTTGTGGCTCCCGCCGCCGCCGCCCGAGCCTCCGCCGTAGCCGCCACCGTAGCTGCCGCCGCCCGTGCCCGTGCGCGAACTCCAGCTGCTGCCGCCAGTGTTCGTGCTGGTACTGCGCATGGTGCTGCTGGTCAGCATGAACATGCGCACCCAGTTGGTGGTCGTGACGGTGAAGGTCACCATCAGCGCGTAGATCACATATTTACTCATGGGGAATTCTTTGCATTCTTGTCGAGGAAAACGGCCGGCAGGAACAGCGCCAGGCAGCCCAGCACACTCCATAGCAGGGTGCTGGAAAACGAGACAAACATCGGGATCGCGTTCAGGACCAGCACGATGGCGATGAAGATCCTGGCGGTTTGCGTATGACTGAGCTTGATGTTGCGGCCAGCGGCCACGCCATGGAAGGCGGCGCCGAACCAGGCGCTCATCTGGTCGTAGGCGACGGGCACGGAGCGTGACCAGGTCATCTCCTCTTCGGTGATTTCCGCCGCCAGTTTGGTCTGCCCCTGTTCGAATTCATAGACGCGTGTGCTGTCGCCGACCGTCACCTTCCAGTTGAAGGCGCCCGCCGCATACACCACCTGCGAACCGTAGTCATACAGCTTGGCATAGGTGGTGCCGTCGAGCGCGCACCGGTCGGCATCCATGGACGGCCAGGTGGGCCAGTTCGGCAGCACGTTGGAGCGCGACCAGCCGTCGTCCGTCTCCACCAGCCAGAAGAAGCCGGCGCGCGCGCCGTACAGCAGGTATTCATTCCACTCGCTGCCCTCATCGTCCGCGCGGCGCATCATGCCAATGACGGTGAAGTCGGCATTGTTGATCTTCGCGCTGGCGCCCAGCTCCAGGGTGATGTCGACGTTGTCGTGCACCTGCTTGGCGATGGCCAGCACCTGTGCTTCCGGACCGCTGGCGTCAAGCTGGGCGTGGCAGGCGGGGCAGACCAGCTGCGCCGCCGCGCCCGGGATGTACTTGATGCCGCTGCCGCAGGAAGGGCAGTCGAGCGCATCGAGCTTGCCACGGTACTTGCCGGCGCTTTTGGCGATGGTATCGTCGTCGCGCAGCAGCTGGCACTGCAGGCCTGCCAGCGTGACGGCCACGCCCTGGTAGACGACGGGGTGCGGTCCATCCGTGTAGTCGAGCGTGACAAAACTGGCGTAGTTGCGGAAGTCCGCCACCTGGATGCGCCAGCCGGCGCCCACCTTGAACGGCAATTCTCCCTGGCCGGCGATGCATTCGGCGTTGCGGATCTCGGCAGCCGTGTAGGGTTCACCGCAGATCGTATAGCGTTTGCCCGGTGCCAGCTCGCCAAAGGCGGGCAGGGCGTCTTGCGTGGCGCGTTCGCGCGTCATGGTGTACAGGCCGGACGAGTCGCCCAGCCAGGCCGTGCTCGTGTCGTCGAACAGCACATACCACTCATTCCACGTGCCGGCGCTATAGCGCTGCTGGATGCGCCCGACGACTGTGAAGTGTCGGCCATCGTAGACGCCGGCCGTGCCGATCTGGATCGGTGAATAGTCTTCCAGGACGGCCGACATCTTGCCCACGTCCTTGACGGAATCGGCGTCCTTCAGAATGGTGCTGTGGCAGTACTCGCACACGGCGAGCACGGAAGCATGCGAGCGGAAGTGAACTTCCGCGCCGCAGCTGGGACAGGAAACAGTTTGCATGCAGTCGCGCTTAGCCGATCAGTTTTTTCAGCAGTTCAGCCTTGGCGCCGTCGTAGTCGGCTGGCGAGATGAGACCCTTGTCGAGCAGGCCCTTGAGCTTTTCCAGGCGCGCCTCGATCGGCTCTTCCGCGGGCGCCGGTGGCGCCGCAGGTGCCAGAGCGGGTTGCTGCAGCGCGCCGCCCATGCTTTGCGCCATCACCTGGCCGATCGACAGCCCGGCACCGAGGCCCGCGCCGATGCCGGCCATGCCGCCCTCGTTCTGCGCCGCCAGCGGGATCGCATTGGCCACCTGGAATTTGGTGTAGCCGCTCATCTTGTCGGCGCCCAGGCCGCCCTTCATGCCGGCCGAGATGCGCTCGTCCAGCGCCGCCTGCAATTCCTCGGGCAGGCTGATGCTGGCCACGTTGAATTCATTGAGGCCCACGCCATAGCGGGCGAAAGCCTGCGCCAGGCCATCCTTGACTTCCTGCGCCATCAGCGCCTGGTTGGCCGCCATGTCGAGGAAGGGCACGTTGGCGCCGCCCAGCGAGCTGGCCATGCTCGACATCAAAATGCCGCGCAGTTGATCTTCCACCTCGTCGCGCGTGTAGACCTCGCGCGTGCCGCTGATTTCGGTGAAGAAGGTACGGGCGTCGGCGATGCGGTACGAGTACATGCCGAAGGCGCGCACGCGGATCATGTCGAAATCCTTGTCGCGGATGGTGATCGGCTGCGGCGTGCCCCACTTGCGGCCCGTCTGTACGCGCGTGCTGAAGTAATACACGTCCGACTTGAACGGTGAATCGAACAGCTTGTCCCAGTTTTTCAGGTTGGTCAGCAGCGGCAGGGTTTGCGTCGTCAGCTTGTGCGTGCCGGGACCGAAGACGTCGGCGATCTTGCCTTCGTTGACGAAGACGGCCACCTGCGATTCGCGCACATTCAGGATGGCGCCGTTCTGGATCTCGAAATCCTGCATGGGGAAGCGCCAGGCCAGCACGCCGTCCGTCTCTTCGTTCCACTGCAGTACGTCGATAAACTGTTTCTTGATGAAGCTGCCGAGGCTCATGATGGATATCCTTGAATAAGATGAAGCGGTGTCAGGAAATGCAGGCGGCGTTGATGGCGCCGATCGACAGGGAAATGGCGGCCAGCAGGCCGCCGAAAGCGCTGTTGTTCGATTCGATCTGGTCCTTCGACATGCGCAGCAGGCGCGTGGTGACCACGTACGCCAGCAGTTGCACCAGCATGGCGCCGAAGGCCCAGGCGAAGAACTGCTGATAGTCGGCCGTGTGCATCAGCGACGAGGCAACGGTGGCGGAAAAGCCCAGCATGGCGCCGCCCAGCGACAGGGCCGCCGCCTGGTTGCCCTGGCGGATCAGCAGCACTTCGTCGTAGGGCGTGACGCGCGTATAGATGATAAAAAATACAATCAGCAGCGCGGCGGCCAGTAAAAGATGGATCAGATAGTTTAGGATGTCGGGCACGGCATTCCTCGTAGTGATCGCGCGTCCGGCTCGCGGCAAGACGAGGCCGAGATGAGCAACGAATGATCAAGTTAATAACGTCACAGCATATTAGAACAAAAAAAGCCCCATGAACAAAAAGATTCTGATCTTGTCCGTCTTCGTGGTCGCCTCCTGCGGCCTCGCCTATGAGCTGATCGCCGGCGCCATGTCCAGCTACCTGCTCGGCGACTCCATCCTGCAGTTTTCCACCATCATCGGCTGCTACCTGTTTGCCATGGGTGTGGGTGCTCACTTTTCCAAGTATGTGCGGGATGACGACGTGCTCTCGCGCTTCGTCGACATCGAACTGGCCGTGGGCCTGATCGGTGGCCTGTCGGCCGCCATCCTCTTCATGACATTCTCGTGGATGGCGGCGCCATTCCGCGCCTTATTGTATGTGATGGTTTTCCTCATCGGCGCACTGGTCGGCATGGAAGTGCCGCTGGTGATGCGCGCCCTGAACTCGCGCCAGACGGAATTTTCCGAGTTGGTCAGCCGCGTGCTGACCTTTGACTACCTGGGCGCACTGGCCGTCTCCCTGCTGTTCCCGCTGGTGCTGTCGCCCTACCTGGGCCTGGTACGCACGGGTTTCCTGTTCGGCATGCTGAATGTGGGCGTGGGCCTGTGGACGATCCATGTGTTTCGCGCGGAGCTGAAGAACCTGACCGGACGTTTCCTGCGCGCCTGTGCCGTGATGCTGCTGCTCGTCGCCGGCTTTGCCATGTCCGATCGCATGGTGGCCTGGGGCGAACACGGCCTGTTCGGCGACGAGATCGTGTATTCCACTACCACGCCTTACCAGCGCCTCGTGATCACCCGCTGGAAGGACGATACACGCCTGTACATCAATGGTAACCTGCAATTTTCCTCACGCGACGAGTACCGCTACCATGAAGCGCTCGTGCATCCCGTGCTGGAAGCGCTGCCCTGGGCGCGCCGCGTGCTGGTGCTGGGGGGCGGCGACGGCCTGGCGCTGCGCGAAATCCTGCGTTATCCGAATATCGAGCACGTCACGCTGGTGGACCTGGACCCCGCCATGACGGCAGCGTTTACCACGCGCCCGGAACTGGCCAAGTTGAACAACGGCTCGTTCTCTGACAAGCGCGTCACCGTCGTCAATGCCGATGCCGCCGTCTGGCTGCGCAATAATGGCGACATGTTCGACGCGGCCATCGTCGACTTCCCGGATCCGTCCAGTTTCGCGCTTGGCAAACTGTATTCCGTGCCGTTCTACGACCTGGTGAAAAAGCACCTGGCCGCCAAGGGCCTGATGGTGGTGCAGTCGACGTCGCCGTTCTTCGCACCGCACGCCTACTGGACCATCGATGCCACCCTGCGTGAAGTGGGCATGCGCACCTGGCCCTACCATGCCTACGTGCCCTCGTTCGGCGAATGGGGTTTTATACTCGCCTCGCCGCAGCTCGACTACCAGCCGCCGGCGACATACCGCCTGCCCATGCGCTACCTGAATGCGGACACCACGCGCGAGATGTTCCTCTTCCCGCCCGACATGCAGCCCCTGCCCATGGCGCCGAACCGCCTGAATACCCAGTCACTCGTGCATGAATTCGAGCAGGACTGGAACCGGGTGATCCGCTGATGCGGCGCCGTTCCTTCATGCTGTGGGCTGCCGGCGGGACCGCGGCAGCGTTGGCCGGCACCGGCAGCATCGCCGCGTATCTGCGCTGGCAGGAAATCACGCCCAGGGTGCTGTATCCGGGCCGCACGGAAGGCCACTATTTGCGCGAGCTGCTGCGCGAGCACAAGACCTTGCCGCCGCCTGCGGAAACCATCAGTACCGACGTGGCCATCTTCGGTTCCGGCATCGCGGGCCTGACGGCCGCCTGGCGCCTGAACAAGCTGGGGCACCGGGATTTCCTCATGATCGATGGGCCGCAGCCGTATGGCAATGCTGCTGGCGGGCAGTTCGGCGACCTGGCCTATCCTACGGGCGGCCACTATCTGCCGCTGCCGTCGCCCGAATCGACGCACGTGCGCGAAATCCTGTTTGACCTGGGCATCATCCAACGCGATCCGATGGCGGAAAAGCCGACCTATGACGAGCGCTACATCCTGCACGCGCCCGAGGAACGCCTGCTGTTCAACGGCCAGTGGCAGGACGGCTTCATTCCCACGGAGGGCGTGCCGCCGGCGGAACTGGCGCAGCACGAGCGCTTCTTTGCCGAGGTACGGCGCCTGCGCCAGACGCATGGCAACGATGGCAAGCGCGTCTTCGTCTTCCCCACCGTGGAGTCGTCGCAGGACCCGGCCTGGCAGGCGCTCGATGACATCACCTTGAAGCAGTGGCTGGAGCGCGAAGGCTATACCTCGCCCACCCTGCACTGGTATTTGAACTACTGCTGCCGCGACGACTACGGCACGCGCTACGATCAGGTGTCGGCCTGGGCCGGCCTGCATTACTACTGCAGCCGCTGGGGCCAGGCAGCGAATGCCGGCAATGGCGCCTGGCTGACCTGGCCGGGCGGCATGCAACCGGTCGCCACGGCCATGGAGCAAGCCTCAGGTGTCAAACGTCATGCGGGCACGGTGGTTTCCCTCACGACGACGAGCAACGGCGTCGAGGCGCTGTGCCTGGAACTGGTCGATGGTCAGCCGCGTACCTACCTGGTCAAGGCGCGCAAGGCCATCTGTGCCATGCCCTTGTATGTGGCTGCGCGCGTGGTGAGCAATATCGCCGACTATGGTTTCGACCTCAAACGCGATACGCCCGCGTATGCGCCCTGGATGGTAGCCAACTTCCTGCTCAAGCGCTTTCCCGACGAACTGCCGCACGCGCCCCTGTGCTGGGACAACGTGGTGTACCAGGAGCCTGGTCTCGGTTATGTCGTCGCCACGCACCAGGATATCCGCGTGCGTCCACCCGAAAAAACCGTCTTCAGCGCTTACGTGGCCCTGTCCGACCGCACGCCACAGCAGGCCCGCAAATGGCTTGACACGGCCACGCCCGAGGAATTGCTGGCGCTGGCCAGTGTCGACCTGAAAACGTCGTACGGGCGCGATTTTGCCAACTGCGTCGAACGTGTCGACATCACCGTGCGCGGCCACGCCATGGCCGCTCCCTTGCCGGGATTTCGCAGCAATGCGGGCTTGAAAGCGCTGCGCGAGCACGACGGTGCCATCCTGTTCGCGCATGCCGATTTGTCGGGCTTTTCCGTGTTCGAGGAAGCGGCGTGGTGGGGGGATCGGGCGGCGCGGCTGGCAATACAATGAAAAAGGCCGGCGCGGACGCCGGCCAGAGCCCCCTAAGGCTCGAACCGGTCTACTTGTTCTTGTTGATCACGTCGATGAACACGGCCGCCAGCAGCACCAGTCCCTTAATCACCTGCTGGTAGTCGATGCCGATGCCCATGATGGACATGCCGTTGTTCATGACACCCATGATGAAGGCGCCGATGACGGCGCCCATCACCTTGCCCACGCCACCCGAGGCGGAGGCGCCGCCGATGAAGCAGGCGGCGATTACGTCCAGTTCGAAGCCCGTGCCCGCCTTTGGCGTGGCCGTGTTCAGGCGTGCCGCGAAGATCAAGCCCGCCAGCGCGGCCAGCATGCCCATGTTGACGAAGGTGTAGAAGCTGACCCGTTCCGTCTTGATGCCGGACAGGCGCGCCGCCTTTTCGTTGCCGCCCACGGCGTAGACGCGGCGTCCCAGCACGGTGCGGTTGGTAATGAAGGTGTAGGCGACGATCAGCACCGACATCACGGCCAGCACGTTGGGAAAGCCGCGGTACGATGCCAGCAGATAGCTGAAATACACCATCACGGCGGCAAAGATGCCGTTTTTCAGCAGGAAGAAGGTACGCGGCTCGTTTTCCATGCCGTGCCTGAGCTGCCTGGCGCGGCTGCGCAGCGAGGTGACAATCAGTGCGGCGGCAGCGATCACCCCCAGCAGCAGCGAGAAGCCGCGCAGGTTCTCGCCGCCAAATGGGTCGGGCAGGAAGCCCGAGCTGAGCATCTGGAAGCCTTCGGGGAAGGGGCCGACCGACTGGCCCGCCAGCAGCGCCAGGGTCAGGCCCTTGAACACCAGCATGCCGGCCAGGGTGACGATGAAGGAGGGGATCTTGAAAAAAGCGACAAAATAGCCTTGGGCACCGCCGATGACGGCGCCGGCGATCAGGCACAGGATGCTGGCAGCGATAAAGTGCATGTGGTAATTGACGATCAGGACGGCCGCCAGCGCGCCGACGAAGCCCACCACCGAGCCGACGGATAAATCGATATGGCCGGCCACGATCACCATCAGCATGCCCAGCGCCATGATGACGATGTAACTGTTCTGCAGCACCAGATTGGTCAGGTTCAGCGGCTGCATCAGGGTGCCGTCCGTCATGTACTGGAAGAAGCCCATGATGACGATCAGCGACAGCAGCATGCCGTAGTCGCGCATATTATTTTTCAGGAAGCCGGCGTAGCTTTTGGCGGCCGGTACCGTGCCAGGGGGGCTGCCTGTCGCCGCTGCCGCATCCGCAGTCAGTTTATTCTCCATGCTTGTCTCCGTGTGTGACGATGGCGCGCATGATTCTCTCCTGCGACGCCTCTGCTGCGCTTAATTCGGCCGCGAAGCGGCCTTCGTTCATGACGTAGATCCGGTCGCACATGCCCAGCAATTCAGGCATTTCCGAGGAAATCATGATGATGCATTTGCCTTCGGCGGCCAGCTCGCTGATGATGCTGTAGATCTCGTACTTGGCGCCCACGTCGATGCCCCGGCTCGGTTCATCGAGGATCAGAATGTCCGGACGCGAAAACAGCCACTTCGCCAGCACCACTTTCTGCTGGTTGCCGCCGGACAGGTTGACCACCTTTTGCAGGATGCTGGAACAGCGGATCTTCAGCCTGCGGCGGAAATCGTCGGCCACGCCGAATTCGCGTGCCTCGTCGATCACCATGTGCTTCGCCACGGCGTCCAGGTTGGCCAGGCTGGTGTTTTTCTTGATGTCCTCCTCGAGGATCAGGCCCAGGCCCTTGCGGTCTTCCGTTACATATGCCAGGCCATGGGCGATGGCCTTGCCGATGGTGCTGACGTCGATCTCCCGGCCGTTCTTGAGCACCGTGCCGCTGATGCGCTGGCCGTAGGCGCGGCCAAAGATGCTCATCGCCAGTTCCGTGCGTCCGGAACCCATCAAGCCGGCGATGCCGATGATCTCGCCCTTCCTGGCGTGCAGGTTGATGCCCTTGATGACGGGACGCTCGGCATGCTCAGGGTGGAACACGCGCCAGTCGCGCACCTCGAAGATGGTTTCGCCGATGGAAGGCCGCCGCGGCGGATAGCGGTCGGCCATCTCGCGCCCGACCATTTTTTCGATGATGCGGTCTTCGCTGACGGGCTCCACGCGGCAGTCGAAGCTGCCGACCGTGTTCCCGTCGCGCAGCACCGTGATGGCATCGGCGACGCGCGAGATTTCATTGAGCTTGTGCGAGATCAGGATCGAGGCGATGCCCTGGCGTTTCAGCTCCAGCAGCAGGTCGAGCAGGGCCGCGCTGTCGCTTTCGTTCAGGCTGGCCGTGGGTTCGTCGAGGATCAGGAGCTTGACGTCCTTGCACAGCGCCTTGGCGATTTCGATCAGCTGCTGCTTGCCCACGCCCAGGTTGGTGACCAGGGTATCGGGCGACTCCTTCAGGCCGACCTTCTGCAGCAGCTCGCGCGTCCTGCCTTGCGCGTATTCCCAGTCGATGACCCCCATTTTTGCCGGCTCGTTGCCGAGGAAGATATTCTCGGCGATCGACAGCAACGGCACCAGCGCCAGTTCCTGGTGAATGATGATGATGCCGATTTCCTCGCTGTCCTTGATGCCGCGGAAATGCCGCGTCTGGCCTTGGTAATCGATATCGCCCGTGTAGCTGCCATGGTCGTAGACGCCGCTCAGCACCTTCATCAGGGTGGATTTGCCGGCGCCGTTTTCCCCCACGATGGCGTGGATCTCGCCGCTGCGCACCCGCAGGTTCACATTGTCGAGCGCAACGACGCCCGGGAAGGTCTTGCGTATCGCGCGCATTTCCAGGATCGTGTTCGTCATATAGCCTCTCTGGGCCCGGCCAGGCCGGGCCTTGCGTACCGCGTGCGTCTTACTTCACTTGCGCTTCGGTGTAATAGCCGCTGCCCGTGACCAGTACCTGCTTCCAGTTCGCCTTGTCGACGGTGACGGGCTTGAGCAGATAGGACGGCACCACCTTGATGCCGTTGTTGTAGGTCTTGGTATCGTTGACGGCCGGCGTCTTGCCGCTCATCATCGCGTCGACCATATTGGCCGTCACCTTGGCCAGCTCGCGCGTGTCCTTGAACACGGTCGATGACTGCTCGCCGCGGATGATGGATTTGACGGATGGGATTTCCGCATCCTGGCCCGTGACGACGGGGAAGGGCTGCTTCGGCGTGCCGTAACCGACGCCTTTGAGCGACGACAGGATGCCGATGCTCAGGCCATCATAGGGCGACAGCACGGCATCGACGCGTGCATTGCCATAGTAGGCGCTGAGCAGGTTGTCCATGCGTGCCTGCGCCACGGCGCCGTCCCAGCGCAGGGTGGCTACCTTGTCCATGCCCATCTGCTTCGAGCGCACCACCAGCTTGCCGCTGTCGATGTAGGGTTTGAGCACCGACAGCGCGCCGTTGTAGAAGAAGTGCGCGTTGTTGTCGTCGGCCGAGCCGCCGAACAGTTCGATATTGAACGGCCCCTTGCCCTCCTTGAGCTTCAGCGCCGATTCGATATAGCCAGCCTGCAGCACGCCCACCTGGAAGTTGTCGAAGGTGGCGTAGTAATCGATATTCTTCGTGCCGCGGATCAGACGGTCATATGAGATGACCTTGATGCCCTTGTCGGCCGCCTTTTGCAGCACGTTCGACAGGGTGGTGCCATCGATGGCGGCGATCACCAGCACCTTGGCGCCCTTGGTGATCATGTTTTCCACCTGCGCCAGCTGGTTGGGGATATCGTCGTCGGCAAACTGCAGATCCGTCTTGTAGCCGCGCTCCTTGAATACCTTGACCATATTGTCGCCGTCGGCGATCCAGCGCATCGAGGATTTGGTCGGCATCGAGATGCCGATGGCGCCCTTGTCCGCGGCATTCGCCATGGGAGTGACTGCCATACCGGACGTCGCCAGCACCAGGCTTGCGGCCAGCATTTTCATTGTTGTTTTCATTTCAGGTCTCCACCGTCTTTTGAGTGTGAATGTGCCGGCGTCGCGGTCTCTGTGGGCCGGCTCCGTGCCGATGGCCGCATGTGGGCCACGGCTGATACTAGTTTGTCCATACCGGCCCCACCAATCACTTTTTTCGCATTGTCGATATCCAAAACGGTATCGCTGGCGCGATTGATGCGATGCGCAAAAAGGCCCGCCCCAGGCGCGAGAAGGGAAGCCTGCACAGGGCTTTGTCCAGGCATTTTTTGGTGCGTTGCAATACCAATAATCATCATGCAATTTGGTGATTTTCGTAATTGCGGTGGCCCATGGCGGCGCGCAGAATCGGTCCGGACTTGAAGTTAGCCACCCGATGACGATTTTTCTGAAAGCTGCCATGTTGCCGATTTCTCCCGCTTCCCTGCTACCCGTCGACCTGGCGCAGGCCACCCTGATTGGCCGCATCTGGCGCGATGGCCCTTGCGTCGCCGCCGTGCGCGGCGGTGAAGTCGTCGACATCACAGAAACGGTCGCCACCGTGGCCGAGCTGTTCGAGAGCGACGATGCGCTGGGCATCGCCCGCCATGCGCCGGGCACCGCGCTCGGTCCAGTGCAGGCGCTGATGGCGCAAGCGTTGAAGGCGCCGGCGGATCGGCCGCTGCTGCTGGCGCCATGCGATCTGCAGGCAATCAAGGCCTGCGGCGTGACGTTTGCCGTCAGCCTGCTCGAGCGCGTGATCGAGGAGCAGGCGGGCGGCGACGCGGCGCGTGCCGCCAGCTTGCGCAGCGCGCTGCAAGATACTTTGGGCAGCGACCTGTCGGCCCTGCGTCCCGGCTCGGAGGCGGCGCAGCGCCTGAAGCAGCAGTTGCAGCAGCGGGGCGCCTGGTCGCAGTACATGGAGGTGGGCATCGGTCCCGATGCGGAAGTGTTCACCAAGGCGCAAGCCATGTCTTCCGTCGGCTGCGGTGCGCAGGTGGGCCTGCTGCCGTCGTCCGCCTGGAACAACCCGGAGCCCGAGATCGTCCTGGCCGTCAACAGCCGCGGGCAGGTGCTGGGGGCTTCTCTGGGCAACGACGTCAACCTGCGCGACATCGAAGGGCGCAGCGCGCTGTTGTTGGGCAAGGCCAAGGACAACAACGGTTCCTGCGCCATCGGCCCCTTCATCCGCCTGTTTGACGAGGGCTTCACGCTCGACACCGTGCGCCAGGCGGAAGTATCGCTGCTGATCGAGGGCGCGGACGACGGTTTTGTACTGGAAGGCGCCAGCTTCATGCGCGAGATCAGCCGCGATCCGCTGGATCTGGTGCGTCAGACGGCCGGCGCATACCACCAGTATCCGGACGGCTTCATGCTCTTCCTCGGCACCATGTTCTCGCCCGTGAAAGACCGCGGCGCGCAGGGCGGCGGATTTACGCACCACCTGGGCGACCGCGTCACCATCGCCAGCGCCGCGCTGGGCGCGCTGGTCAATGAAGTGCAGCGCTGCGATGCGATCCCGCCCTGGACCTTTGGCGTGCGCGCCCTGTACCAGAACCTGGCGCAGCGCGGCCTGATCTGATTTCCTCATTCCCATAACGAGAGACACCATGCAGCATGCAACTTACCCCAGCCTGGCCAACAAGCGCGTCGTCATCACGGGCGGCGGCACCGGCATCGGCGTGGCCATCGTCGAGGCATTCGCGCGCCAGGGCGCCCACGTCACTTTTCTCGACATCGCCCGCGAGGCGTCGCTGGCGCTGCAGGAAAAGCTGGCGCACCTGCCGCAGCCGCCCGTTTTCCGCTACTGCGACCTGACGGATCTCGATGCACTGGCCGCCACCTTTGCCGACATCGGCAGCAGCGGTGGCGCCACCGATATCCTCGTCAACAACGCGGCCAACGACGACCGCCACCAGCTGCAGGATGTCACGCCAGCCTACTGGGACGAACGCATCGCCGTCAACCTGCGCCACCAGTATTTCTGCGCCCAGGCTGTGGCGCCGTCCATGCGCGCGCTGGGCAGCGGCGTGATCCTCAACCTGGGCTCGATTTCCTGGCACCTGGCGCAGGCCAACCTGTCGATCTACATGACGGCCAAGGCGGGCATCGAAGGTTTGACGCATGGCCTGGCGCGCGACTTGGGCGGCGATGGCATCCGCGTCAATTGCATCATTCCCGGCGCCGTGCGCACGCCGCGTCAGGAGCGTCTGTGGCATACGCCGGAAGCGGAAGCCATCATCCTGCAGGGCCAGTGCCTGCAGGTGCGCGTGGAACCGGATGACGTGGCGGCGCTGGCGCTGTTCCTGGCGTCCGACAACGCGGCCAAGTGCACGGGCCGCGAATATTTCGTCGACGCGGGATGGTACGGCGCATGAGCGGCACGACGACACCGGCGCGGCGTTTCCGCTCTCAGGACTGGTTCGACAATCCTGAGCACATCGACATGACGGCGCTGTACCTGGAGCGCTTCATGAACTACGGCATCACGGCCGAGGAACTGCGTTCGGGCCGGCCCATCATCGGCATCGCGCAAAGCGGCAGCGACATCAGCCCGTGCAACCGCATCCACCTGGAACTGGCCCAGCGCGTGCGCGACGGCATCCGCGACGCGGGCGGCATCCCGATGGAATTCCCGCTGCATCCGATCTTCGAGAACTGTCGCCGTCCCACTGCCGCGCTGGACCGCAACCTGGCCTATTTGGGCCTGGTGGAGATCCTGCACGGCTACCCGATCGACGCCGTGGTGCTGACGACGGGCTGTGACAAGACGACGCCGGCCCAATTGATGGCCGCCGCCACGGTGGACATTCCCGCCATCGTGCTGTCGGGCGGCCCCATGCTCGACGGCTGGATGGACGGCGAACTGGTGGGTTCCGGTGCGGCCATCTGGAAAGGCCGCCGCCAGCTGGCCGCCGGCGCCATCGACAACGATAAATTCCTGCAGATCGCCGCCGCCTCGGCGCCGTCGGCCGGCCACTGCAACACCATGGGCACGGCGTCGACCATGAATGCGCTGGCCGAGGCGCTGGGCATGTCCCTGACGGGCTGCTCGGCGATTCCCGCACCCTACCGGGAACGTGGGCAGATCGCCTACGCCACGGGACAGCGCATCGTCGGCATGGCGCATGAGGATATGCGCCCGTCCAGCATCCTCACGCGCGAGGCGTTTCTGGACGCGATCATCGTCAACGCGGCCATCGGCGGCTCGACCAATGCGCAGCCGCATCTGATGGCCATGGCGCGCCACGCGGGTGTGGACCTGCACTCCAGTGACTGGATGGCACATGGCTACGACGTGCCGCTGCTGCTGAACATGCAGCCGGCCGGGAAATACCTGGGCGAGCGCTTCCACCGCGCCGGCGGTGTGCCGGCCGTCATGTGGGAGCTACAAGAAGCGGGCTTGCTGCACACGGACCGCCTGACAGTCACGGGACTGAGCATGGCAGCCAACCTGCAAGGCCGCGAAAGCGCGGACCGCGAGATGATCCTTCCGTTTGCCGCGCCATTGAAGGACAAGGCGGGTTTCCTGGCCCTGCAGGGCAATCTGTTCGACTTTGCCATCATGAAGACCAGCGTGATCTCGCCCGCCTTCCGCGAGCGCTACCTGTCGCGTCCCGGCTATGAGGGCGTGTTCGAGGCGCGCGCCATTGTGTTCGATGGCTCGGCCGACTACCACGCGCGCATCAACGATCCCGCCCTGCAGATCGACGACGGCTGCATGCTGGTGATGCGCGGCGTGGGACCCGTGGGCTGGCCCGGCTCGGCCGAAGTGGTCAACATGCAGCCACCCGACGCCTTGCTCAAGGCCGGCATCCTGAACCTGCCCACCCTGGGCGACGGGCGCCAGTCGGGCACCTCGGACAGCCCGTCGATCCTGAACGCGTCGCCGGAAAGCGCCGTCGGCGGCGGCCTGGCCCTGCTGCGCACGGGCGACATCATCCGCGTGGACTTGAACGGCGGCCGCTGCGACATGCTGGTCGACAGCGTTGAGCTGGCGCGCCGCGCGCAGGAACTGCCGCCCCCCGTCAATGAGAGTTCTACGCCGTGGCAGGAGATCTACCGCGCCAGCGTGGGCCAGCTGGAGACGGGCGCCTGCATGGAGCTGGCGCTGAAATACCGGGCCGTGGGGCAGACCCTGCCGCGCCACAATCACTAGTTTATTTGTTGTCCGTTGTACCCGCAGTTAGAAAACGTCGTTAATAAAATCCAACAAGGAGACACGTAATGAACAAGATCATCAGTGCAGCCATCATGACCGCCATGCTGGCGCTGACCAGCAGCGCCGCCCTGGCCGACGCGAAGAACCCGAAGATCGGTTTTTCCATCGACGATTTGCGCGTGGAGCGCTGGACGCGCGACCGCGATTTCTTCATCGCCGCGGCCGAAAAGCAGGGCGCCAAGGTCTTCGTGCAATCGGCGGACGCCAGCGAGCAGCGCCAGATTTCGCAGATCGAAAACCTGATTTCGCGCGGCGTGGACGTGCTGGTGATCGTGCCGTTCAATGCGACGGTCCTCAACAACACCATCAAGGAAGCGAAAAAGGCCGGCATCAAGGTGCTGTCGTATGACCGTTTGATCCTGGGCGCCGATATCGACGCCTACATCTCGTTCGACAACGAAAAAGTGGGCGAGATGCAGGCCGAAGGCGTCGTCAAGCTGCAGCCGAAGGGCAATTACTACCTGCTGGGCGGCGCGCCGACGGACAACAACGCGAAGATGCTGCGCGAAGGCCAGATGAAGGTATTGAAGCCGTACATCGACAAGGGCGACATCAAGGTCGTCGGCCAGCAGTGGGTGAAGGACTGGAGCGCCACGGAAGCCCTGTCCATCGTGGAAAATGCGCTGACGGCGAATAACAACAAGATCGACGCCATCGTCGCCTCGAACGACGGCACGGCCGGCGGCGCCATTCAGGCACTGGCCGCGCAAAAGCTGGCGGGCAAGGTGCCCGTTTCGGGCCAGGACGCCGACCTGGCGGCAGTGAAACGCGTGATCGCCGGCACGCAGGCGATGACCGTCTACAAGCCGCTGAAAACCATCGCTGCCGAAGCGGCCAGGCTGGCGGTGCAACTGGCGCGCAATGAAAAGCCGGCCTACAACTCCAGCTATGACAACGGCCTGAAAAAGGTCAGCACCGTGCTGCTCAAACCAACGCCCTTGACCAAGGCGAATGTCAACATTCTCGTCGATGACGGTTTCTATACCAAGGCGCAGCTGGGCAATTAAGAGCTGGGGTCAGACCCGCCGGGGGAGTACGCCCCAATGGGACGTACTCCGATCCCGCAGGGACTGACCCCTGATTTCTGTTGATCAGCAACTACCGCAACGAGAGCAAGAATGTCCGACTATCTGCTTGAAATGAAAGGCATCGTCAAACAGTTTGGCGGTGTGCGCGCGCTCGATGGCATCGACCTGCAGGTGCGGGCCGGCGAGTGCATCGGCCTGTGCGGCGAAAATGGCGCCGGCAAATCGACCCTGATGAAGGTGCTGTCCGGCGTCTACCCGCATGGCAGCTGGGAAGGCGAGATTTTGTGGGAAGGCCAGCCCTTGCGCGCCCAGTCCATCCGCGATACGGAGGATGCGGGCATCATCATCA
The DNA here is from genome assembly GCF_009923995.1 of Janthinobacterium sp. Taxonomy (GTDB): domain Bacteria; phylum Pseudomonadota; class Gammaproteobacteria; order Burkholderiales; family Burkholderiaceae_D; genus Janthinobacterium. The sequence continues at coordinate 106,212 of NZ_RFSK01000011.1, forward strand.
TCCACCAGGAACTGATGCTGGTGCCGCAGCTGTCCGTGGCCGAGAATATCTTCATGGGCCGCGAGATCACCTTGCCCGGCGGGCGCATGCACTATACCGCCATGTACCAGCGCGCCGACGAATTGCTGCGAGAATTGAAGATTCCGCAGCTGAACGTGGCGCTGCCCGTGATGAATTACGGCGGCGGCCACCAGCAGCTGGTGGAAATCGCCAAGGCGCTCAACAAGAATGCGCGCCTGCTGATCCTCGACGAACCCTCGTCGTCCCTGACGGCGTCGGAAATCGCCGTGCTGCTCGACATCCTGCGCGCGCTGAAGGCGCGCGGTGTCACCTGCATCTACATTTCGCACAAGCTCGATGAAGTGGCCGCCATCTGCGACACCATCGTCGTCATCCGCGATGGCAAGCATATCGCCACCACGCCGATGGCGCAGATGAACGTGGAGCGCATCATCGCGCAGATGGTGGGCCGCGAAATGAGCCAGCTGTATCCGCAGCGCGCAGCGGGAAACAATGCGTCGGCGGCCATCGGCGAGGTGCTGTTCGAGGCGCGCCACGTGACGTGCATCGACGCGGACAACCCGCAGCGCAAGCGGGTCGACGATGTGTCGTTCACCCTGCGCAAGGGGGAGATCCTCGGCATCGCCGGCCTGGTGGGGGCGGGGCGCACGGAGCTCGTCTCCGCCCTGTTCGGCGCCTACCAGGGGCCGTGCCAGGCCGAGGTGTGGCTCGACGGCCGCCGCATCGATACCGGCACGCCGCAAAAGGCCATCGCCATGGGCCTGGCCATGGTGCCGGAAGACCGCAAGCACCACGGCATCGTGCCCGACTTGGATGTGGGGCAGAACATTACCCTGGCCGTGCTGGCGGAGTTTGCGCGCGCCACGCGCATCGATGGCGAAGCGGAATTGACTGCCGTGCGCGGCGAGATCGCCCAGCTGGAGCTGAAGACGGCCAGCCCGTCGCTGCCGATCACGAGCCTGTCGGGCGGCAACCAGCAAAAGGCCGTGCTGGCCAAGATGCTGCTGACGCGCCCGCGCGTGCTGATCCTCGACGAACCCACGCGCGGCGTGGACGTGGGTGCCAAATACGAAATCTACAAATTGATGCTGGCGCTGGCCGACCGGGGCGTGGCCATCATCATGGTCTCGTCGGAACTGGCCGAAGTGCTGGGCGTGTCCGACCGCGTGCTGGTGATGGGCGAAGGCCGGCTGCGCGGCGACTTCATCAACGATGGCCTGAGCCAGGAAACCGTGCTGGCGGCGGCGCTGTCCCAGCATCCGGTGCCTGCCGCCACCACCGCACACAAGGAACCCGTCGCATGAACACCCCTAGCGTGAAACAGTTATTTACCCAGTATAAAATGCTGGCCCTCCTGATCGCCGTGGCGCTGATCTGGGCCTTCTTTTCGTGGAAGACGGAGGGCAGTTTCCTCACGCCGCGCAACCTGTCGAATCTGTTGCGCCAGATGTCCGTGACGGGCATCCTCGCCTGCGGCATGGTGCTGGTGATTATCGCCGGCGAGATCGACCTGTCCATCGGCTCGCTGCTGGGGCTATTGGGCGGCATCGCCGCCGTGCTGGACGTGACGCAGCACTGGCCGCTGGCGCTGAACCTGGCGGCCGTGCTGGGCTGCGGCCTGGTGATCGGCCTCTTGAATGGCTACCTGACGGCGTACCGGGGCATTCCGTCCTTCATCGTCGGCCTGGGCGGCATGCTGGCCTACCGGGGCATTTTGCTGGGCATCACGGGCGGCATCACCATCGCGCCCGTCTCCGAGCCGCTGGTCTACCTGGGGCAGGGTTACCTGCCCGCGCTGCCCGGCATCGCGCTGGGCATCGGCCTGTTCCTGCTGGCCGCCTTCCTCACATGGCGCGCGCGCGCCAGCCGCGCGCAGCATGGCTTGCCGCAGACGGCCGCTTGGCTCGATGGCCTGCGCGTGATCGTCATCGGTGCCGTGCTGTATGCCTTCGTGCAGACCCTGAACGGCTATGAAGGCATCCCGCTGCCCGTGCTGCTGTTGCTGGCGTTGCTGGGCCTGTTCAGCTACATCACCAGCCAGACCGTGTTTGGCCGGCGTATCTACGCCGTCGGCAGCAATATGGAGGCGACGCGCCTGTCCGGCATCAACGTGAAAGCCGTCAAGCTGTGGATCTTCGGCATCATGGGCCTGATGTGCGCCCTGGCTGGCTTAATCAACACGGGCCGGCTGGCGGCCGGTTCGCCCTCGGCCGGCACCTTCAGCGAACTCGATGCGATCGCCGCCTGTTTCATCGGCGGCACGTCGATGCGCGGCGGCTCGGGCACCGTGTACGGGGCGCTGATCGGCGCGCTGGTGATGGCCAGCCTGGATAACGGCATGTCCATGCTGGACGTGGATACCTACTGGCAGATGATCGTGAAAGGCAGTATTCTGACCCTTGCCGTCTGGGTGGATGTCAGCACCAGAGCGGGACGCAGGTAAGACCGATGCGTGACCGGCAGCCAGGGATGAATATACGTCCCGGCCGCCACATGGAGGAGACACCAGCATGAAGTTACCGACCGCGCATCGCATCGCGCTGCTGTTCAACGGGAACAAGATCTATGACCGCGACATCATCGCGGGCGTCGCCGCCTACCTGAACACCACGCGCGTGTCGTGGGATCTGTTCCTAGAAGAGGATTTTCGCTGTCGCCTGCCCGGCATCGAGCGCTGGCAGGGTGACGGCATCATTGCCGACTTCGACGATCCCGCCGTGTGCGCGGCGCTGGCGCACAGCCGCGTGCCCGTGGTCGCCGTGGGCGGCTCGTATGCGCGCGAAGACGCCTACCCGGCCGGCATTCCCTACGTGGCCACGGATAATTTCAAGATCGTCAAGCTGGCCTACGACCACCTGGTGGAGGCGGGCCTGACACGCTTTGCCTGTTTCAGCTTGCCCGAGGCGGATGTCAACCGCTGGGCGCAGGAGCGCGAAACGGCGTTTTGCGCGCTGATGCAGCGCGACCACCTGCCTGCCGACGTGTACCGCGGCGTCGCCACCAGCGCGCCCTCGTGGGACGAGGCGGTGGAGCAGCAGATCGCCTGGCTCAACAGCCTGGAAAAACCCGTCGGCATCATCGCCGTCAGCGATGCGCGCGCGCGTCAGCTGCTGCAGGCCTGCATGCACGCGGGGATCGCCGTGCCGGAGCAAGTGGCCCTGATCGGCATCGACAACGACCCGCTGGCGCGCATGCTCACGCGCATACCCCTGAGTTCCGTCATCCAGGGCACGGAGGAAATGGGCCGCACGGCGGCGCATCTGCTGCACCAGATGCTCAATGGCGCGCGCCTGTCCGGCACGCGCATCCTCGTGCCGCCGGCCGGCCTGAACGTGCTCGCCTCCACGCGCCACCAGCCCTTCCAGCATCCGCAGGTGATGCAGGCGCGCCATTTCATCCGCCAGTACGCCTGCCAGGGCATCAAGACGGAGCAGGTGGCCGATTACGTGGGCGTGTCGCGCTCCTCGCTGGAAGCGCACTTCCGCCACGAACTGGGACGCAGCGTGCACGACGAAATCCTGCATTTCAAGCTTGATGCGGCCAAGACCCTGCTGGTGCGCGAACCGGGCCAGGTGGCCGACGTGGCCGTGCGCTGCGGCTTTACGACGGTGCAGTACATGCATGCTGTCTTCAAGCGCGAACTCGGTTGCACGCCGCGCGAATTCCAGCAGCGCAGCCGCCCGCCCCCATGACGACTTTTACCTTGTACAACGCGCGCGGCATGCGCGTGGTGATCGATAGCCATGACGCCAGCCTGCAAGCCTGGTGGGCGCCCGACCGCTATGGCCGCATGGCCGACGTGCTGGCAGTCACCGCACCCCTCGCGCCATCGCTGGCGGGCTGGCAGGGGCAGATGCCGGACGAAGGCAGCTTGTTGCTGCACTGGTCGCGCGATGGCTTGTCGGCGCGCCTGCTGTACCGCCTTGGCGACGATGGCAGCCTGCACCTCGCTTGCGAGGCCACGGCCGATGCCGTGTCGCGGCTGCAGCTTCCCGCACCGTGGTTCAATCTGCACGGCCGGAACACGAACGTGGCCGACCATGTACTGCGTCTGGTGGCCGGCCGCTGCCGTCCCGCAGGGCGGTTGACGGAGGAGCCATGCGATGTGGCGGGAAGCGCCCTGGATTTTCGCCAGCCCGCGCCCATGGGCACCCGTCTGGGATGGCCGTCGCTGGCGGGGGCGGCCGGTTTCGACCACGATTTTTACTGCGCCGATGGCGGTCCGTCACGCGAGGCAGGCACGGAGGCGGCGCGCGTCGCCGATCCGGCATCGGGCCGGGTCTTGCGTGTTTCCACCACGCAGAACGGCTTGCACTTGCGCTCCGATGCGGGCGGTTTTTGCTGTGCCGCGCAGGCCCTGGAACTGCTGCCCGGCCAGTGTGCGCGGCTGGCGTTGAGCTACCGTTTGGGCGTGCAGGATATCGATGATTTTGACATATCCGAACCGGTATCAATGATGTTAAATAAGTGATTGGTCAGATATGCGGGGCAGTTCTACCATGAGGTAGTTTTTCCCCTTTTTTTCTTTCTTACCGACGCTGCGAACCTGCCCATGAATATAGTCACCATCGATGCCGGCACCACCAACACGCGTACCCTCTTATGGCGGGACGGCGCCGTGCTGGCCCAGGCGCAGCAGGAAACGGGCGTGCGCAATACGGCCATCGATGGCCATAACGGCGCGCTGAAACAGGCGCTGCGCGAGACCATCGCCGCCGTGCTGGCCAATGCCGGTATCGCGCCGGCGGACGTGCACTTGGCGCTGGCGTCGGGCATGATCAGTTCACCCATGGGCTTGCAGGAAGTGCCGCATTTGCCGGCGCCGGCCGGCCTGGCGCAGCTGGCGCAAGGCATGCAGGCGGTGGTCATGCCCGATGTGCTGGCGCAGCCCCTGTGGCTGATTCCCGGCGTGCGCAACCAGCACGGCGCCATCGGCCTGCATAACGTCGAAGCGATGGACATGATGCGCGGCGAAGAGACGGAAGTCATCGGCTTGCTGGAGCGGCTGCAGCTGCATGGTGCGGCCACCATCATCGTGCCCGGTTCGCACACGAAACTGATCAGTGTGGACGAGCAGCGCCGCATCCTCGGTTGCAGCACCACCATCGCCGGCGAACTGCTGCAGGCGATTTCGCAGCATACGCTGATCAAGCAATCGGTCGAGGGCGGCTTTGCGCAGACCCTGGTGCCGAAAATGCTGCTGGCAGGCGCCGCCGCCGCGCAAAAAACGGGACTGGCGCGCGCCTGCTTCAGCGTGCGCACGCTAGGCCAGTTCAGCGCCGTCGACTGCAATGAACGGGCCAATTTCCTGATGGGCGCCGTGCTCAGTGGCGACTTGCTGGCGCTGCGCAACAGCACGGCCATCCAGATGCGCCCCGATACGCCGCTCGTCATCGCCGGCAAGCCGATGCTGCGCCAGGCGCTGTCGCTGCTGATCGAGGAGCAGGGTTTCTTTTACGGCAAGCGCATCGTTGTCGACGACCGCCAGCAGGAGTATCTGGCGGGCCATGGCGCGCTGCTGATCGCCGCCGCACGCGGCCTGATTCCCCGCCAGGAGGCAGCATGAGCGAATTGAAAGCTAAGCGTCCCTTGCGCTCGCAGGCGTGGTTCGGCGGCGATGACAAGGACAGTTTCATCCACCGCAGCTGGATGAAAAACCAGGGTTATCCCAGCGACGCCTTCGATGGCCGTCCCGTCATCGGCATCTGCAATACCTGGTCCGAGCTGACGCCCTGCAATGGCCATTTCCGCGACCTGGCCGAGATGGTCAAGCGCGGCGTGCTGGAAGCGGGCGGCTTTCCCGTCGAGTTTCCCGTGATGTCGCTGGGCGAAACGAATCTGCGGCCCACGGCCATGCTCTTCCGTAACCTGGCCAGCATGGACGTGGAAGAATCGATCCGCGCCAACCCCATCGACGGCGTGGTGCTGCTGACGGGTTGCGACAAGACGACGCCGGCGCTGCTGATGGGCGCGGCCAGCGTGGACTTGCCCACCATCGTGCTGTCCGGCGGCCCCATGCTGAATGGAAATTACCGCGGCCAGCCCATCGGCTCGGGCACGGATGTGTGGAAGTTTTCCGAGGACGTGCGTGCCGGCCGCATGACCTCAAACGAATTCAAGCAGGCCGAATCGTGCATGTCGCGTTCCGCCGGCCACTGCATGACCATGGGCACGGCGTCCACCATGGCCAGCATGGTCGAAGCGCTGGGCGTGACCTTGCCAGGCAACGCGGCCATTCCCGCCGTCGATGCGCGCCGCAAGCTGCAGGCGCAATTGACGGGCCGGCGCATCGTCGGCATGGTGCATGAAGACCTGAAATTGTCGCAGATACTGACCCGGGCAGCGTTTGAAAACGCCATCATGGTCAATGGCGCCATCGGCGGCTCGACCAATGCGGTGATCCACCTGCTGGCCATCGCCGGGCGCATCGGCGTGGACATGCGCCTGGGCGACTGGGACCGCCTGGGGCGCGACATTCCGTGCCTGCTGAACCTGATGCCGTCGGGGCAGTACCTGATGGAAGACTTTTATTATGCGGGCGGCTTGCCCGTCATCCTGCGCGACTTGCTGGGCAAGCTGCATGGCGAGGCCTTGACGGTGACGGGCGCCACCCTGGCCGTCAACGTGGCGGAAGCGGAAAACTTCAACCCGCAGGTAATCACGCCGCTGGCGCAGCCATTCAAGGAAGAGGGCGGCATCGCCGTCCTGCACGGCAACCTGGCGCCGCGCGGCGCCGTCATCAAGCCGTCGGCCGCCACGCCCGCCCTGATGCAGCACCGGGGCCGCGCCGTCGTCTTCAACAGCATCGAGCACTATAAAAAACGCATCGACGATCCGGCGCTCGATATCGACGCCAGCTGCGTAATGGTGCTGCAAAACTGCGGCCCGCAAGGTTATCCCGGTATGGCGGAAGTGGGCAACATGGGACTGCCGAAAAAACTGCTGGAGCAGGGCGTGCGCGACATGGTGCGCATCTCGGATGCGCGCATGAGCGGCACGGCATACGGCACCGTGGTGCTGCACGTGGCGCCGGAAGCGGCCGTGGGCGGGCCGCTGGCCCTGGTGCGCGACGGCGACATGATCGAACTGGACGTGGAAGGCCGGCGTTTGCACCTGGACGTCGACGAGGCGGAACTGGCGCGCCGCCGCGCGCAGTGGACGGCGCCGCAGCAGGCCATGAAAGGCGGCTACCAGTCGATGTACATTAAGCACGTGACGCAGGCTGACGAAGGCGCGGACCTGGACTTTCTCGTCGGCTGCCGCGGCTCCGCAGTGCCGCGCGAATCGCATTGAACGAAAAATAAAGAGGAAAAAAATGGGGACACAGGCCCAATTACTGGTCGACGCGCAAAATTTTCTCGGCGAGGGCGTGCGCTGGTGCGAACGCAGCGGCCGGGTTTTCTGGACGAATATCGAGGGCTGCCAGCTGCATGCGCTGGAGCTGGCCTCGGGGGCGCGCCAGACGTGGGACATGCCCGAACGCCTGGCCTGTTTCGCGCAGACGGACAGCGACGATATTCTGCTGCTGGGACTCGCCTCGCGCCTGGCGTGGTTTGACGTACACAGCGGGGCCGTCATGCCCTTGCACACGGTGGAGGGTGAGCTGCCCATGACGCGCCTGAACGATGGCCGCTGCGACCGCCAGGGACGCTTTGTCTTCGGTACGCTCGACGAGCGTCCTTGCCGCGACGCCATCGCCAGTTTTTACCGCCTCAACCTGGATCTGAGCCTGGAGCGCCTGCCGCTGCCGGCGATCGCCATCTCGAACAGCATCTGCTTCAGCGTCGATGGTACGGTCATGTACTTTTGCGACTCGATGAAGAAGGCCATTTACCGCTGGGACGATTACCTCGGGGGTGATGTCAGCAAGGTGAGGGTCTTTGCCGTGCTCGATTCTGGCCCGGGAGCGGCCGATGGCGCCACCATCGATGCCCGCGACCACCTGTGGAGCGCGCAGTGGGGCGCCGGCAAGGTGCTGCGCTTCGCGCCCGATGGCAGCATCGAGCGCACGGTGCAGCTGCCCGTGTCGCAGCCCAGCTGCGTGAGCCTGGGCGGTGCCGCGTTTGACGAATTGTTCATCACCACGGCGCAGGAAAGCCTGGCGCCGGCGCAGCTGGCGGCCGAACCTTTGGCCGGTGGCCTGTTCCATGCGCGCCAGCCGGGCGTGCGCGGCTTGCCGGAAGTGCGCTTCGGCGCCCTGCCGGCCTGAGAGGAGAAAAACATGGACAAGCACACGGTTTTCCAGGGCATCCTCGAACGGGGCATGGTGGGCATCGTGCGCGCCGACACGCCCGAAGCGGCCTTGCAGATCGCCGAGGCGTGCATCGCTGGCGGCGTCACGGCGCTGGAAGTGGCGTTTACCACGCCCGACACCCTGGGCGTGCTGCGCGCCCTGCGCGAGCGCCATGGCAACGGCGTGCTGCTGGGCGCGGGCACGGTGCTCGATGGCGAGACGGCGCGTGCGGCCATCCTGGCTGGTGCCCAGTTCATCATCTCGCCCGGTGTCAATGTGGATACCATTACGCTGTGCCAGCGCTATCAGGTGCTGGCCATGTCGGGCGCCATGACGCCGACGGAAATCGTCACGGCCCTGCAGGCGGGCGCCGACATCGTCAAGGTCTTCCCCGCCGAGATGTTCGGCCCGGCCTACATCAAGGCCCTGCGCGCCCCGCTGCCGCAGGCGCCCTTGATGCCGACGGGCGGCGTGACGGTGGAAAACCTGGCCGAGTGGTTCGCCAGCGGCGCCGTCGCCGTGGGCATCGGCAGCAGCCTGAGTGGCCCGGGCGCCAAGGGCGACTATGCTGCCGTGACGGCGCGTGCGCAAGCCTTCGTGGCGCAGATGGCGGCGATACGCGCGGCTAAGTCTTCTGGCTAGCTCCCACGGTGGGCTAATTCTGCTACGCTAGACGGGCAATGTCGCACGCCTGACCATAGAAAAATATGTCCAACATCGCCCGCATCCTGCAAGAGAGCCATATCATCGCCATCGTCGGCATGTCCGACAAGCCGGAACGCGCCAGCCACGAGGTGGCCGATTACCTGCTGCAGCATGGCTACCGCGTGCTGCCCGTCAATCCAGCCCTGGCCGGCAAGGAAGTGCTGGGCCAGCGTGCCTATGCCACCCTGACGGAGGCGGCTGCGGCGGTAGCGCCCGCGCGCATCGACATCGTTGATTGCTTCCGCAAGTCCGAGGATATCCTGCCCATCGCCGAGGAAGCCATCGCCGTCAAGGCGGGCTGCCTGTGGCTGCAGCTGGACGTCATCAACGAGGCGGCGGCGCAGCTGGCGCGGACGGCAGGGCTGGAGGTGGTGATGGACCACTGCACGAAAATCGAGCACCGCAAGCTGGCGGTGACGGCATGAAGGCGCGCACGCAATTCCGGGCTGGCAAGGGCTATGCGCTGGACGAGGATTTCGCCGGCAAGCGCCTGCTGGGCGCTGCCACCAAGGCGGCCAACAAGAAGCTGACGGCGGCCCAGTGCAAGGCGCTGGACCGCGAGGAAACCGTGGCGCTGACGGCGCAGATCGCCGAGTGCCAGAGCATGTTGTACGCGCAGCACAAGAAAAAGGTCTTGCTGGTATTGCAGGGCATGGATACCTCGGGCAAGGACGGCACCGTCAAGGCGATCTTCAGCAATATCAACCCGATGGGCATCCGCGCCGTGGCCTTCAAGGGCCCGACCGACATCGAACTGGCGCACGACTACCTGTGGCGCGTGCACCAGCACGTGCCCGTGAAGGGCGAGATCGCCATCTTCAACCGCAGCCATTACGAGGATGTGCTGATCACGCGCGTGCAGGACATGATCGACAAGCCGGAATGCCAGCGCCGCTATGCGCAGATCCGCGATTTCGAGCGCATGCTGAGCGAAACGGGCACCGTCATCCTGAAAGTCTTCCTGCATATTTCCAAGGACGAGCAGCGTGGGCGGCTGCAGGAACGGCTCGATGATCCCGACCGCCAGTGGAAGTTCGATCCGAACGATATCGCCCAGCGCAAGAAGTGGGAAGCTTACCAGCGCGCCTATGAAACAGCCATCCGCGAGACGGACGCCGACCACGCGCCGTGGTACGTGGTGCCGTCCAATTCCAAGACCCAGCGCAACCTGGTGGTGGCGACTCTGCTGCTGGAAACCCTGCAGGGCATGAAGCTCGCGTATCCGCCGCCGGACCCGAAGCTGTCGTCGTTCAAGGTCGAGTAAATACACGGGCGATTCGGCCGTGCGCCTGCGGAATCGGCCGCGCTGTGGCATAGTATCTCCCGTCGATAATTCAAACCAGACCGGAGATCCATATGCTGCAGTTGAAAGATCCTACCTTGTTGCGTCACCAGGCTTACCTGAATGGAGCCTGGGTCGATGCCGACGGTGGCCAGACGATTAATGTGAGCAATCCCGCCACGGGCGAGCATATCGGCACGGTGCCCCTGATGGGCGCGACCGAGACGCGCCGCGCCATCGAAGCGGCCAATGCGGCCTGGCCCGCCTGGCGCAAGAAGACGGCCAAGGAGCGCGCTTCCGTGCTGCGCCGCTGGCACGACCTGATCCTGGAAAACGCCGACGACCTGGCGCTGATCATGACCACCGAGCAGGGCAAGCCCCTGCCGGAAGCGAAGGGCGAAGTGCAGTTCGGCGCCTCGTTCATCGAGTGGTTTGCCGAGGAAGGCAAGCGCGTCTCGGGCGACACCCTGCAGTCGCCATGGCCGGACCGCCGCCTCGTCATCACCAAGGAACCGATCGGCGTGTGCGCCGCCATCACGCCGTGGAATTTCCCGGCCGCGATGATCACGCGCAAGGTAGGCCCGGCCCTGGCCGCCGGCTGCCCGATGGTCCTGAAACCTGCCGAAGCGACGCCGTTTTCCGCGCTGGCGCTGGCCGTGCTGGCCGAGCGCGCGGGCGTGCCTGCCGGCGTGTTCAGCATCGTCACGGGTGCGCCGAAGGACATCGGCGGCGAAATGACGTCGAACCCCATCGTGCGCAAGCTGACCTTTACGGGCTCGACCCAGGTGGGCCGTCTGCTGGCCGAACAGTGCGCGCCGACGATCAAGAAGCTGTCGCTGGAACTGGGCGGCAATGCGCCGTTCATCGTCTTTGACGACGCCGATCTGGATGCGGCAGTGGAAGGCGCCATCGCCTCGAAATACCGCAACGCGGGCCAAACCTGCGTGTGCGCCAACCGCCTGTACGTGCAGGACAGCGTGTATGAAGCGTTCGCCGAAAAACTGGTGGCGGCCGTGGCCAAGCTGAAGGTCGGCAATGGCATCGAGGCGGGCGTCACGCAAGGCCCGCTGATCGACGACAAGGCCGTCGCCAAGGTGGAAGAGCACGTGGCCGACGCGCTGGGCAAGGGCGGCCGCCTGCTGGCCGGCGGCAAGCGCCATGCGCTGGGCAACGGCTTCTTCGAGCCGACCATCATCGCCGACGTGACGAACGACATGCGCGTGGCCACCGAAGAAACCTTCGGCCCGCTGGCGCCGCTGTTCCGCTTCAAGACCGACGATGAAGTGATCGCCCTGGCCAACAACACCGAATTCGGCCTGGCCGCCTATTTCTATTCGCGCGACATCGGCCGCATCTGGCGCGTGGCCGAAGGCCTGGAAACGGGCATGGTCGGCGTCAACACGGGCCTGATCTCGAACGAGATCGCGCCCTTCGGCGGCGTCAAGCAGTCTGGCCTGGGCCGCGAAGGGTCGACCTACGGTATCGAGGACTACCTGGTCATCAAGTACATCTGCATGGGCGGTATCTAGGATGCTTGATTAAATCTACTGCGCGGCGCGCTTTCCCGCCTGCGATGCGCGCTGCCTCGGCGGCCCCGTACTCAGTACAGCTGCGCTTCTTAGCCAGATGGGGGCGCCGAGCCTCGTTGCCGCTCGCTACGATTTCCTCAAGCATCCGTGACGTCTGTTATCGACGGCTGTTGCGAGCCGATCCTAACCTGTCCAGCATGCCCTTGACCGCTTCCATCTGTGTGCCGCTCTTGCGGTAAAAATCCGGGTCGATGGGGTTGACGCTGGTGTAGCCCCAGAAATCCCAGCAGCCTTTCGGGTTGTAGGGATAGATGGGGCTCGGCTCGGCCTGCGGATACAGTACGATGATCTTGTTGGCATCGGCCACCTGGTTGTAGCCGGTGCGAGTGTAGAAGCGGTCGCCGATGGCCTGCGTCGTTTGCAGGCAGCCGTGGAACACCACGTGCACGCGACAGCTCTCGCTGTCGCAGGCTTTCGGGATGTAGGCGTAGCCCGTATTGTTCATGCTGGAGTAGGAGTTCTGGATGAAGCTGCGCTGGTTGAAGGCGATCACCTTGCCCGTCAGGGTGCCGGACGACGGCTGCAGATCCGGATACAGGTGTTGCAGGATATCGCGCGCCTGTACGTAGTCGCAATCGTTGATGAATGGCGACTCCGTCACGGCGCATGGCTTGTCGGCGTTGCTGTCCGTCAGGATGGCGTGGCCTGCGCCGACATTCTCGACGAAGCGGATCTGCGCCGCCGGCGTGCCCGCCAGCTGATAGAACTGGCTCACCTGTTCCACCACCGGTCGCGTCACGGTGCGGTCTTTCGTCCCGCTGAACAGATACACGCGCTGGCGTTTCAGGTTGGCCGTATCGTCGATCAGGCTGGCACGTGCGAAATCGTTCGCCGCACGCAGCAATTCGCTGGCCACGGGCGGCGCCACCTGCGACTCGCCCGGGTTCATGCAGGTCGTCAGGGCATTCGTCAGATACGGAATGTAGGGAAAACGGCCCGGCTGGCCCGAGCAGAAATACGGCCCGCCCGCGATGATGCCGGCGCCGGCGACGGTGGCCGAATAGGCGACGGCGAACTGCGCCGCCATGAAACCGCCCGATGACAGGCCGGAAACGGTGGTCTGGCGCAAGTCGGCCAGGTAGCCGGGCAGGGCGGGAGCATCTTTGGTGGCGGCGGCCTTGACGGCCGTGGCGGCATGGGCGCCGGCCGGTGCCAGGATCAGCAGGCTGGCGGCCAGCAAGGCGGCGGGGAATGCGGTCAGGTGCGGGAAGGGCATGGCAACTCCACAGGACATGGGCAGGAAGGACGAGCATAGGTAAAAAAACTGTGCGCTGGGCAAGTACTGCACTAGCCTTGATGTCGCTCAAGTCCTTACCGTTGTTGTTGCTCTCATACGCACTTATGGTGTTTGGCATAAAATGGTTTTTTTCTTTTCGACCATGGTGCCCTTCATGTCCAAGACCCTTGTCCAGCTGTTCGCGCTGACCACCCTTGCCGCCAGTGCCAGCCTGGCCGTCGTGCCGGCCCATGCTGCCGATGCCACTGCCAGCGCCGCGCCGGCAGCCTGTCCCGCCATCCTCAAGCAGACCTTCAACCGCCTGCAGGACGAAGCGCCGCAAAACCTGTGCCAGTACGCTGGCAAGGTCGTACTGGTGGTCAACACGGCCAGTTATTGCGGTTTTACCAATCAGTACGAAGGGTTGGAAGCACTGTACGCCAAGTACGGCAGCAAGGGCCTGGTAGTGCTGGGTTTCCCGTCCAACGATTTCGGCAAGCAGGAGCCGGGTAACAGCAAGGAAATCGCCGATTTTTGCTACAACACCTATGGCGTGAAGTTTCCCATGTTCGCCAAATCGGTGGTGTCCGGCCCTACGCCGAACCCGCTGTACGTGAACCTGATCAAGGAGACGGGCAAGACGCCGGCCTGGAATTTCCATAAATACCTGATCGACCGCCACGGCAAGGTCGTGGAAAGCTTCCCCAGCAAGGTGACGCCGGATGACAAGAAACTCGTGGGCGCGGTGGAAAAAGCGCTGGCGATGTAAGGAAGAAGCAGGCTTGCGGGCCTGCTTTTTTTAAAGCCGCGCTTGTCGTCTTGCCATGCTTGTCCTAAGCTGGTGGTTCGCGTTTGTCAAAATTTGTCAAAACAACCATCAAGGAGAACATCATGGCGTATGTGGATGGATTTGTGGTGCCCGTGCCGAAAGCCAAGCTCGATGCCTATCTGGCCATGTCGCGCAGCTGCGGCGCCGTCTGGCGCGAATATGGCGCGCTGGAGTTTCGCGAATGCGTGGGCGACGATGTCAAGCCGGGCAAGCTGACCTCGTTTCCGCAGGCGGTAGACCTGCAGGACGGCGAAGTCGTGGTGTTCTCCTGGATCGTGTACGAATCGCGCGCCAAGCGCGATGAAGTCAACGACAAGGTCATGAAGGATCCCCGCCTGGCTGACATGATGGACCCTGCCAAGCTGCCGTTCGATGGCAAGCGGATGATTTATGGCGGCTATGAAATGCAGGTGGATCTCTAGCGGTTGAAACAGTCCATGGCGGCGTTGCAGTGTCTCGTCGTGCGGCTGCACTGCCGTCGACACTGTACCTTGCCCTGAATGGTTTCAGGTGCTGGCGATAAGATGTGCCGGCAATGCGCCGCGCAGCGCATTGCACACGACGATGGATTCTGCCCGCGCCAGCATGGCGCGCGTGATGATGGTTTCCTGTGCGTTCCAGGCGGGATCGGCCAGCATGACGGCGCGCTGCACGCCGGGCAGCAGGCCGCAGGACAGGGGCGGCGTATGCCAGCGGCCGTCCAGCCGGACGAAGACGTTGCTGCGCCCGCCTTCCGTCAATTCGCCCCGTTCGTTAAAGAACAGCATGTCGAAGGCACCCTGCGCTTCGGCGGCGCGCCAGGCCGCATCGTAGCGCGTGCGCACGCTGCTCTTGTGGCGCAGGAACAGGTCGTCCGCCGTGGTGGCGTCTTCCGCCAGCATGACTTTCACGGTGTCCGGCAAGGCGGTCAGGGCGCCGCTTTGCACGCTGAACTGGCCGTCCTGGCGCAGCGCCAGGCGCAGGCGGAAAGGGACGTCGTCGGGACGCGCCGCGCATGCGGCCTGCAGGGCGGCGCGGGCGGCCTTGTCATCCCAGCGAAAGCCGAAGTAGGCGCTGGACGCGGCCAGGCGCGCCAGGTGGCGTTCCTGCTGGCGGCAGCCATCGGCACGGCTGGCGTGCAGGGTTTCGAACAGCTCGAAGTCGTTGCTCAAGCCTGTGAGGAAGCGCGCCTTGAGCTGGCATTCCGCGAATTCATCGGGCGGATCGCTGTCCAGGACGATGCCGGCGCCCACGCCCATTTCGCCGCGCCGCACGCCGTTCGCCCCTGTCGCTTGCAAGGCCAGGGTGCGAATCGGCACGGACATGCAGAAGTCGCCCACTGGGTGGGCAGGGCCGGCGGCCGGCGGATCGAACCAGCCGATGGCGCCCGTGTAGATGCCGCGTGGCGCCGGCTCCAGTTCGGCGATGATTTCCATGGTGCGCCGTTTCGGCGCGCCCGTGATCGAGCCGCACGGGTACAGGGCCTGGAAGATGTCCGCCAGGCTGGCGTCATCGCGCAGACGCGCCTGCACGGTAGACGTCATCTGCAGTACGCTGCTGTAGCGCGTCACCTGGAACAGTGCCGGCACCTTGACGGAGCCCGTCACGGCGATGCGGCCGATGTCGTTGCGCAGCAGGTCGACGATCATCAGGTTTTCCGCGCGGTTTTTGGGGTCCTGTGCCAGGGCGCTGGCGCGGCGCGCGTTTTCTTCCACCTGTTCTGCAGGGGCGGCTGGCGCCGTGCCCTTCATGGGGCGCGCCGTCAGTTCGCCCTGCGCATGGCGCACGAACAATTCGGGCGACAGCGACAGCAGGGCGCCGCCATCGGGCAGCATCACCAGCGCGCCGTAGGGCACGGGCTGGCGCGCGCGCAGCCGCGCATACAGGGCAAGGGGCGAGCCGAAGGCGTCGAAGCGCAGGCGGTACGTATAGTTGACCTGGTAAGTGTCGCCGGCCACGATGTAGTCGTGGATGCGGTTGAGGGCGCGCGTAAATGCGGCCAGGTCGACATTCGCGCGGATAGCGGCCACGCCGGCCGGCGTGGCGGTCACTGGCGCGTGCTCCTCCAGCCACTGCGCCACGGCGTTCTGCGACAGGTGGGTGCACTGCTCGAAGACGAGCACCTGCGCCAGTGGCGGCGCGTCGGCCGTAGCGCCGCGCGGCGGCATGGCCAGCAGGTGCGCCCCCAGTTCGTAGCTGCACACGCTGACGGCGTACTGGCCGCGTTCCAGGGCGCCTTGCAGCCCTTCCAGCAAGGCTGGCCACGACTCCCCCCCGGTGCACTGCAAGACCGTCGCCAGGCCCGTGTACAGGCGCGAGCCGGCGCCGGGCGTGCTGGCGTCGTCGAGCAGGGCGAAACAGTCGGTAGGCATGGGGACAGCGACGGCGGTGCTTTATCCCAGCAGCATGGCGATTTGCAGCGCCGCTTCCTGGGAGGGATTGATCTTGAAGCCGCTCTTGGCGTAGCGGTGCCAGCGTCCGATGACGAAGCTGACGATCAGGGTGGCGCGCGCCGCCACTTCGCTTTCCTTGCCATGGCCTTCCGTGGCCGCCACGCGCAAGGCCTGCTTGAGCGCCAGTTCCACGCGGTCGTAGAACTGGTTCATGCGCACTTGCAGGCGCTCGTCCTCATTGACCAGCGCATCGCCGATCAGCACGCGCGTCATGCCCGGATTGCTGATGGCGAAGTTGAGCAGCATGCCGATGATGTCGCGCGTCTGCGTCATGCCGTCGCTGTGCTTTTCCGCGATCTGATTGATCAGGCCGAAGACGCTCGACTCGATGAATTCGATCAGTCCCTCGAACATTTGCGCCTTGCTGGCGAAATGGCGGTACAGGGCCGCTTCCGAGACGGCCAGTCTGGCGGCCAGTGCGGCCGTGGTGATCTTTTCGCCTTTCGGCTGCTCCAGCATTGCGGCGAGGGCCTGAAGAATTTGTAGCCTGCGTTGGCCCGGCGGTGTGCTTGCCATATTTTCTCTTGTCGTTAAAAAAAATGCTGCCTTGATGGGGAGTGCCAAAACCGCCGCTAGCGGTGCGGCTTCCGATGTCAACCGGAGGCCAAGGAGTTCCCCTTCAACGCAGGCGGTGAAGGCGGCGTGCCAAATGCCGGACAGATTTTACTTTGACATCGACGTAAGCGGGGCGATTTAACGCCTTGGGCAGCTTTGCCACGCCGATGGGATCGGCCATTTTCAAATATTGCGTGACCCAGGCCGTGCGCAAGCCCAGTCTTTTCGCGCCCTTCAGGTTGGCCAGGGTGTCTTCCACCAGAATGCAGCGGCTGGGCCGGATCTGGTGCTTGCGCATCAGTTTGCGCAGCATCAGGGTCGAAGGCTTAGGCCGCAGCTGGCGGTGCACCTGCATCGCTTCGATGGCGATGTGGTGTGAAAAATGCTGGCGCAGGCCCAGGTGGCGCATCACGTCGCTCGAATAGCGCAGCGGCGCATTGGTGAGTAAAATTTTACGGCCAGGCAGGCGCTTGAGTAAAGACCCCAGTCCCCGCTCGGCGCGTATCATGGCGCGCAAATCGTCGAACGCATGCGTCTCGTGCAGGAAATGCGCGGCCTGCACCTGGTGGTGCTTGACCATGCCCAGCAAGGTGGCGCCATAGCGACGCCAGTAGGCTGCGCGCGCCGCGTTGACGATGGCGTCGTCGGCCGGCGTCACGCCGTCGCCCAGCACGCGGGCAATATAGGTGTTCATATTGGCCGTGATGGTGGGAAAGATGGCGTGCGAGGCATTGTGCAGCGTGTTGTCGAGGTCAAACAGCCAGACCGGCGACGAGCGGTTAAGATGGGACACAGGCACAGGAGTCTTTGCTAGCGAGATAAGATGAAAAATTCAACAATCAGGAAAACCATGCGACGCCAGATTATAGTGATGTTTTGCGGATTATTCTTGCTGCCCTTGCAGGCAGCCCGCGCCGAAGCACCGCCCGTGACGCAAAACCGGGGTGCCCTGTTCAAGGTGCAGGATGCCAGCCACACCCTGTATTTGTTCGGCACCATCCATGTTGGTGCACCCGATTTTTATCCGCTCGAACCGACGGTGACGCGGGCCTTGCAGGGTGCCGGGGCGCTGGCGCTGGAGATCGATCCGGGCGCCGATCCGCGCACGGCCATGCGCGCCGTGCTGAAATACGGCATGGAGGCACCGGGCAGCAAGGTACCGTCAGATTGCCGCCAGACCCTGGCGCCGCGCCTGGCGCCGCTGTTGCAAAAATACGGCATCGCGCCCGAAGCGGTGGTGCCGATGAAGCCGTGGATGCTGGCCAGTGTGCTGGCTATCGGCGAATTTTCCACCCTCGGCTACCGCTCCGACCTGGCGGTCGATAATTATCTGTCGCAGCAGGCCAAGGCGCACAAGATCCCCGTGGTGGAACTTGAATCGATGGAGGGCCAAATGGCGCTGTTCGGCGCCATGTCGCCGGCTGACCAGTGCCGCTTCCTGGAGGACGGCGTGGCCTCGATCGAAGACCAGGAGCAAAGCCAGGAAGCGCGCGAAATCGCCGATGCGTGGCGTAACGCCGACGCGGCCGCCTTCGACAAGCTGGCGGCGAAGGCGGCGACAGACCCCTCGTTCGCCGCGCAGTTCGTGCAAAAGGTGTTGTTAGATGGCCGCAACCCGGCCCTGGCCGATGGCATCGCCCGCCTGCTGGCGCGCGAGCAGTCCAGCCTGGCCGCCATTGGTGTACTGCATCTGGTCGGGGCGAAAAGCGTGCCGGATTTATTGCGTCAGAAGGGCTTGAAGGTCGAGCGGCTTTATTGAACTGCAGAAGGGATGACGGTAGCTCAGCCGCGTAAAACACGCGGCTGAGCAGATGGAAAAATGTTCAGGGCAAGGCGGACTGACGAAGACAGTACGCAAGTACGGCGAGGAAGGACAACGCCGCCATGGACATTTTTTCTATGGGGAGACGACGGCAGAGTAGAAGAAAAGTGTTCAGGGCAAGGCGTCGAGCCGAAGACAGTACGCATGTACGGCGAGGCGAGACAACGCGGCCATGGACATTTTTCAGATACGGGGATAAATCGATGGTGCCCTTGACGTGGATCGAACACGTGGCCTCTCCCTTACCAAGGGAGTGCTCTACCACTGAGCTACAAGGGCAAATTAAAAGCGGCGCCAGGTGATCTGCGCCGCCAAACTACTCGCTGTGATGCGTTGCGATTTTTTTAGTGCGAACGGATCATAGTACCAAAAGCCTGCTCGGTCAACACTTCCAGCAATAATGAGTGTTCGATGCGGCCATCGATGATGTGCACCGTGTTCACGCCGGACTTGGCGGCGTCGAGCGCGGAGGAGATCTTCGGCAGCATGCCGCCCGAGATCGTGCCATCGGCGAACATCTCGTCGATTTCGCGTGCCGACAGGTCGGTCACCAGGTTGCCCTGCTTGTCCTGGACGCCGGCGATGTTGGTCATCATGATCAGCTTTTCCGCCTTCAGGATTTCCGCGATCTTGCCCGCCACCACGTCGGCGTTGATATTGTAGGCCTGGCCATCCTGGCCGAAACCGATTGGCGAGATGATGGGAATGAAGGCGTCGTCCTGCAGCGCCTTGACGACGGCAGGGTTGATCGCGTCGATCTCGCCGACGAAGCCGATGTCGAGGAATTCGCCCGGATGTTCGCGGTCCGGCATCTGCATCTTGCGCGCGCGGATCAAGCCGCCATCCTTGCCCGTCAGGCCGACTGCCTGGCCGCCGTAATGGTTGATCAGCATGACGATATCCTGCTGCACTTCACCGCCCAGCACCCACTCCACCACTTCCATGGTTTCTTCATCGGTGATGCGCATGCCTTGCACGAAAGTGCCTTGCTTGCCGATTTTTTTCAGCGCGTTGTCGATTTGCGGGCCGCCGCCGTGCACCACGACGGGGTTCATGCCGACCAGCTTGAGCAGGATGACGTCGCGCGCGAAGCCATGCTTCAGGCGTTCGTCCGTCATGGCATTGCCACCGTATTTGATGACGATGGTCTTGCCGTGGAAATTGCGAATGTATGGCAGGGCCTCGGCCAGAATCTGCGCCTTGATTTGCGGCGACACCGCCGTCAAGTCGTCATTCATGTCCAGGTTCAAGTTAGCTAGTTGATTCATGGCGAGTCCGGAAAATAGATTTGTGAGATTTTACAGGGAAGAAGAAAATCCTGGAGGCATTATAGGGCGATCTTGTTGTATTTTCCCTGATGATCCTATAGTCTGGCCCGATATGTCCCCCAGCCAGCCCTTTTACTGCCCGTTACATCTGCGTCGCATCCCGGCGCAGCATGACACACACTTGCCAATTCAAACACAGCCATGAGCCAGTGCAGCCTGTGCGGCGCCACCTTCCAGTGTGGCCAGCTTGACCCGGACGCCACCACCCCGTGCTGGTGCGCGGCCTTGCCGCCGGCCGTCCCCGTACCCGGTAGCACTACCGTGGCTTGCTGGTGTCCCACCTGCCTGCAAGCCCATATCGCCACCATGGCATCCCCTGAAAAAGCCCCAACAGCGGCCAAATAGGCGCTTTGGCAGGCAATTCCTTTGCAAAAGACCTTGCGTTTTGTAGGGGAATCCGGTCAGACTGCCGTTTTTAAGAATTTCTGATAGGAAACTGTCATGCGTTTCAGGGATATCCGGATCGGCGTGCGCATCAATGCGGGCTACGCCATCCTGATCGTGTTGATGCTGGTTGTCATCGTGCTCGCTGGCAGCCGCATTTACGCGATCCGCGCCGAGACGGACAATATTCTGCAGCGCGACTGGGTCGCGGCCAAGGCGACCAGCAAGATCCATGGCCTGGCACGCGAGGCGGCCACGCGTATCGCCAGCCTGCCCAGCCAGCACAAGCTGGCGCTGCGTCAGGCCAACCAGGCGCGTCTGGAGGCGATCAAGCAGGGCATCGACGAACAGGTGCGCATTCTCGACGGGATCAATGCGCGGCCCGACGAGCGGCGCCTGCTGGAACAGATGCATCATGCGCGCGCCGGCTATTATGTTTCGCTCAAGGCGCTGTTCGCGCTGGTCGAGCGAGGCGACGATGCCGCGGCAGAGCAGGCCATGCAGACGGTGACCTTGCCCGTGCTGGAAAAGGTGCTGCTGTACGTGGGCCAGCTCGATGACTTGCAGCAGCAGCAGATCCGCGACAGCGCGGCCAGGATACGCAACGATATCGATACCTCGCTGCTGCTGATGGGCGGCATCGGCCTGGCTGCCTTGCTGATTGGCCTGGCCTTTGCCTGGTCGGCACGTTCGATCACGCGGCCCTTGGGCGAGGCGGTGTCGATCGCCACGCGCGTGGCCAACGGCGACTTCAGTTCCGCCATCGAAGTGACGTCGCGCGACGAGACGGGCGAATTGCTGCAGGCGCTCAAGAACATGAGTACCAGCCTGGCCGTCGAGCAGGACCTGCGCCATGCCGTCGAAGTGGCCGAGGATGCGACCAAGATGAAGTCCGACTTCCTCGCCAATATGTCGCATGAGATCCGCACGCCGATGAACGGCATCATCGGCATGACCCATCTGGCGCTGCAGACGGAGCTGACGCCAACCCAGCGCAACTACCTGGAGAAGGTGGAGTCGGCATCGAAGAACCTGCTGGCCATCATCGACGATATCCTCGATTTTTCGAAGATCGAGGCGGGCAAGATGGCCTTCGAAAAGGTCGATTTCTTCCTCGAAGACGTGCTGGCGCAGATCGCCGACCTGTCCGTGATGCGGGCCCAGGACAAGGGCCTCGAATTGCTGTTTGACGTCGCGCCCGACGTGCCCAACGCACTGCAGGGCGATCCGCTGCGCCTGGGCCAGGTACTGATCAATCTCACCAACAATGCCATCAAGTTTACGGACAAGGGCGAGATCGTCGTCAGCATCCGTTTGCAGCAGATGGAGCAGCACGCGGCGGTGCTGCGCGTGGATGTGCGCGACACGGGCATCGGCCTGACGCCGGCCCAGCGCAGCAAGTTGTTCCAGGCCTTTACCCAGGCCGACACCTCCACCACGCGCCACCATGGCGGCACGGGCCTGGGGCTGACCATCAGCAAGCGTCTGGTGGAAATGATGGAAGGCGAGATCGACCTCGTGAGCGAAGCGGGCGTGGGCAGTACCTTCTTCTTTACGGCCCGCTTCGGCCTGGCCGCCGTGCCGCGCGACAGTCTGCCGCAGCTGCTGCAGCGACAGCAGCAGCAATTCAAGGGCTTGCGCGTGTTGGTGGTGGACGACAACCCCAGCGCGCGTGAAATCTTCGTCAGCATGCTGACGGCACTGGGCTTCGAGGCGCGCGCCGTGTATGGCGGCGTGCTGGCCATCGGGGCCGTGGCGCAGGCGCGTGCCGAGGGGCGGCCGTTCGGGCTGGTGCTGATGGACTGGAAAATGCCGGGCATGAACGGCCTCGATACCCTGGCCGGCATTCGCGCCGATGCGGCCGGCATCGATGCGCCGCCCGCCTGCATCATGGTCACGGCCTTCCATCGCGAAGCGCTGCTGGAAGCGGCACGCCAGCGCGACTTGCCGCTCGACGGCGTCTTGAACAAGCCGGTCAGCGCCTCGACCCTGCTGGACCAGATTTCGTTCGTATTTGGCGGCGTGACGGGGCAGAGCCGCAAGACACAGCGCCAGAGCAGCTACCGCGACGATGAGCGTGCCCTGCGCGGTGCGTGGCTGCTGCTGGTGGAGGACAATGAGGTGAACCAGGAAGTGGCGCAGCATATTCTCAACGATGCCGGCATCCGCGTCGATATCGCGGGCAATGGCGCCATCGCGCTGGCCAAGATCGAGGAAAATGCCTATGACGGCGTGTTGATGGACTGCCAGATGCCGGTGATGGATGGCTACCAGGCGACGCGCAAGCTGCGCCAGGATCCGCGTTATTCCAGCCTGCCAGTGATCGCCATGACGGCTAATGCCATGGTGGGCGACAAGGAGAAATGCCTGGACGCGGGGATGAACGATTTCATCGCCAAGCCGATCGACGTGGCCCAGCTGTTCGGCACCCTGGCGCGCTGGATAGCACCGGCCATGCCGCAGGACATGGCGGAGGTGGTGGCGCAGCCGGAAGCGGAGCTGCCCGTGATCGCCGGCCTGAAAATGGCCGAGGCCATGCGCCGCGTGGGCGGCAATGCCGCTTTGATGCGAAAATTGCTGGAGCGTTTTGTGGAAACCCAGTTCGACGCCATGCAGCGCATCGTTGCCGCCATCGAGAACAACCAGCTGGAAACGGCCATCCGCGAAGCGCATACGCTGAAAGGCCTGGCTGGCAATATCGGTGCCGGTGGTCTGGCCGACAGCGCCGCGCGGGTCGAGCATTTGCTCAGCCTGGGTTCGCACGACGGCTTGCCGCAGGCGCTGGCCGCCTGCACCCTGGCGCTCGACGAGCTGGTGCCGAAGATCGTGCTGGCCATGCAGTCGCGCGGCAGTGTGACCGAGGCGGGCAGCGCGGCGGCGCACGCGGCGCCGGTGGACCGGGCGCACCTGGAGGCCGGCTTGCGCGAGCTGTCGCAGCTGCTGCTGCAGGACGATGCGCAGGCCGTCAAGCACCTCGACGGCATCGGTCCCGTGCTGGTGGCGGCCGGACAGGCCGAACATGCGCGTCAGCTGAAGCGCATGCTGGGACAATACGATTTCGAAGGTGCGCTGGCGCAGCTGGGCGAGGTGGCCGAGGCGCTGGAGCTGACACTGTGACAAGGATAATTATGCAGAGCGAAGGACGGGCATGAGAGCGCCGGCAAGCAAGCCAACCATCCTGGTGGTCGACGACACGCCAGACAATATCGACCTGCTGCGCGCCGTGCTGGAAGGCGAGTACCGCACCAAGATCGCCGTCAATGGCGAACGCGCCCTGAAGATCGCCGCCGGCAGCGACCAGCCCGACCTGATCCTGCTCGACATCATGATGCCGGGCATGAGCGGTTACGACGTGTGCCGCGCGCTCAAGGCCAGTCCTGCCACGGCCGGCATTCCCGTGATCTTCGTCACGGCCATGAGCGAAGTGGCCGACGAGCAGCTGGGCCTGGCCCTGGGCGCCGTCGATTACATCACCAAGCCGATTTCCGCGCCCATCGTGCTGGCGCGCATCAAGACGCAGCTGGCGATGAAGCAGATGCAGGATTTCTTGCGTGACCAGAACCAGTACCTGGAAACGGAGGTGGAGCGCCGGGTACAGGAAGTCAAGGCGCTGCAGGACGTCACCATTCACGCCATGGCCTCGCTGGCCGAAACGCGCGACAGCGAGACGGGCAACCATATCCGCCGCACCTCGCATTACCTGAAGGCGCTGGCGGAGAAGGTGCGGCACCTGCCGCGCTTCCGCGATTTTTTGACGGACAAGAATATCGAACTGCTGTTCAAGACGGCACCCCTGCACGACATCGGCAAGGTGGGCATCCCCGACCATATCCTGCTCAAGCCGGGTCGCTTCGAGCCGCATGAAATGGCCATCATGAAGACGCATACGACCCTGGGACGCGACGCCATCCTGGCGGCCGAGCATGAACTGGGCATCGAAGTCGATTTTTTGAAGTATGCCAAGGAGATCGCCTACAGCCACCATGAAAAATGGGATGGCAGCGGCTACCCGCAGGGGCTGGCCGGCGAGGCCATTCCGATCTCGGCACGCCTGATGGCGCTGGCTGACGTGTACGATGCCCTGATCAGCCGTCGCATCTACAAACAGGGCATGGACCATGCGCAGGCCGTGCAGATCATCAGCGAAGGACGGGGCACGCATTTCGACGCCGAGATCGTCGACGCGTTCCTGGAGATCCAGGACCAGTTCATCGCCATCTCCAACCGCTACGCCGATGGCGTGTGCGAGATCGCCGCCAAGCAGCGGCAGATCGCGCCCTTCGCCGAAAACATCAGCTGACGGTCTTGAAGCAGCGCAGCCATGTGGCAGCCGGCGGCTGGCGTCCGGCCCCTTGCCGCCCGTGTCGCTGCCGTGGATGCATCCGGTGACGCCAAGCGCGCCTCACGTGCAAAAAGTGCTCAGCTGACGGTCTTGAAGAAGCGCAGCATCTCGCGGCTGGCGTCCGGTCCCTTGCCGTCGGTATAACTGCCGCTGTCGCTGCCGCCGGACCAGGCGTGGCCGGCGCCGTGGATGACCCAGTATTCCCCCAGGGGCGAGCCATCCGCCTGGCTGTGCGTGGTGCGCGTGTAGCGGTGGCCATTCGGCACGCTGCCATCGACGGAATCGGCCCTGGCGGCCTTGCCGCCCGCCTGGCTGCGCACGCCCTGGGCGATCAGTTCATCGCCATTGCGCAGGTTGACGGTGGTGTCGCGGTCGCCATGGAAGACGATGATGGGCACGCCGCCGGCAGGCGCCTGGCGCTTCGGATTGGGCATGGCGCCGCCCTTCATGGCCGCCAGCGCCGACGGCAAGTCCTGCGCCGAGGCGAAGGGCAAGCCCGAATGCACGCCCACGGCGGCAAACAGTTCCGGGTACAGGGTGCCGACGATGACGGCCATGGCGCCGCCCGCCGACAGGCCGGCGACGAACACTTCGCGTTCATTGACCGGGTATTCGTCGATGACTTGCTGGGCGATGCCGGCGATCAGCGACGGCTCTCCCTGGTCGCGCTGCTGGTCGAGGGCATTGAACCAGTTCCAGCAGCGCGAGCTGTTGGCACCCTGCGTCTGCGCCGGGTAGACGACAAAACACTCTTTTTCTTCGGCCAGCGCATTCATCTGCGTGCCGGCAGCGAAATCGTCCGGGTTTTGCGTGCAGCCGTGCAGCATGACGACCAGCGGCATGGCCTGGCCATGGTAGCTGCTGGGGATATACAGCTTGTACGCGCGCGTGCCCGCATGGTTACGGTACACGCCATCGATGAACTGCGCACCGGCCGGTATGTCCACCGGCGTGGCGGCCGGCGTATTGAAGCCGGGCGGGTGGAAGTTCGGCAGTTCGAAGCTGGGCATGTCGAAGCTGTGCTGGCCCAGGCCGGCCGGCACGCCCAGGCGCGCCATGAAATCCTGCGCAAATTCCTGCGCCGCCTGCGCCGGCGTGGGTGGCGTAGCGGGCGTTTCTGGCGCGGCGGCAGGCTGCGGCTGCGCTCCCGCTGCCGGCGCTGGCGGTGGATTAATGTCGCGCATGGGTGGCGGCGGTTGCGTGGCCGCGGTTGGCGGCGTCAGGCCGGCGGCGGAGAGTGCCTGCTGAATGGCTTCGGTGGCGGCGGCAGGACCGCTGCCCATCAGATTACGGGTTGCGGCGCGCATGTGCGCCAACATGTCTTGAGCTAGTTTCATGACCATCCTTAACGGTGCCGCGCATCGGCTGGGTCATTGCCGCGAACCGATACGCTAGTGAATTCGCCCTGCGAGCGCCGTCTTGACGACGGTGCTGGCGTGCAGGGCACCTAATACGAAGATCGACTCGATGGTGGCCAGTGCCAGTTCCACGGAGACGTCGCTGGCGATGCTGGCCAGTCCCAGTACCTGGATCTGCAGGCGCTGGCCGGCTGCCTGGATCGCTTCCAGGTCGGCGCGCGAATAATGCTGCATGCCCAATACCAGGCTTTTACGGGCGACGGTCTGTTTCACCACGTCGGCGTGCGTATTGAGTTGGTTGCGTATGGCCGTACGGATCAGATCCGTGCGGTTGGAATAAAATCCTTCCTGGACCAGCAGATCGATCTGCCCCAGGTCGATCAAGCCCAGATTGATCGTGATTTTTTCTGATTCCCCAATTTTGGGCTTGTTGTCTTGCTTGGCCATAAGTCTCCAGAAACTCCACGTGGCATCCAATTGCCATCTACATGGATGGTAGTATAGTTCTGAAACATCCCAAGTCAAGCAGGAATTGGCCTGGCCAGCCTGTAGGAGGGGTACCCGCAGAGTGAAAGCGCGGCCTAAAATAAATTTGCGGCAGATGCTTTTTCGTCATGTTTTTCGCTAAAAAATATAGCTAAAGAAACATTGCCGGGCGATGCGATCGACGCGCCGGCATCGTTTCGCGGCATAATGCATGCCTGTACAGTCACTGTTGCCGCTCCATGATGGTCGATACCTCGCCTGCTGTTCCACTTCCCTTGCCGTCGCCGGTACCGTCGCCGTGCGTCAGTCTGTGCAAGATGAACCGCAACAGCGGCTTGTGCGAAGGCTGCTTGCGCACGCTCGACGAGATCATCGCCTGGAGCAAGGCCGACGACGACTTCAAGCGTGCCGTATGGGCCGAATTGCCGGGCCGCGAATCGCTGCTCGATTTCGAGCCCGATTACTGAGGAAGCCCATGCCGCGATCGCCAGCGCTGTTCCCCGACTCGCTCCAGGTATTTGAGCGCGGCTGGCTGTCGTCGAATAACATCCTGTTTCAGGGCCGGGACGACACGGCGCTGATCGACAGCGGTTATGTCACGCACGCGCCGCAAACCCTGGCCCTGCTGCGTCACAGCCTGGCAGGCCGTCCGCTGGACCGCCTCTTCAACACCCATCTGCATTCGGACCATTGCGGCGGCAACGCGCTGCTGCAGGCGGAATACGGCTGCAGCACGGCCATTCCCGTCTCGGAAGCGCAGAAGGTGCGCGTCTGGGACGTGGACGCGCTCAGCTTCCAGGCGACGGGCCAGCAATGCCCGCGTTTCGGCTTCGACGCCACCGTCTCGCCTGGCGACACGTTGACGCTGGGCGACATGGCCTGGCAGGCGCTGGGCGCACCGGGCCACGATCCGCACTCGCTGATTTTTTACTGCGCCGAGGAAGGCATCCTCATTTCCGCCGACGCCCTGTGGGAAAACGGCTTCGGGGTGATCTTCCCCGAACTCGATGGCGGCTCTGGCTTTCTGGAAGCGCGCGCCACCCTGGACCTGATCGCCAGCCTCGACGTACGGGTGGTGATTCCCGGCCATGGGCGGCCATTCGAAGATGCCGCCGGCGCCCTGCAGCGCGCCTATTCACGCCTCGATTACCTGTCGTCCGACCCCGTGCGCAATGCGCAGAATGCGGTAAAAGTGCTGCTGAAGTTCCTGCTGCTGGAACGCCAGCGTATCGCCGTCGCCGAGGTGCCGACCCTGTTGCGCGGCATGCCCATCTTCGAAGAGGCCAACCGGCGCTTCCTGCGCCAGGAAGCGGCCGCGCTGGCTGAGTGGGCCATTTCCCAGTTGATAAGAGCGACAGCCGCGCGTGTTGAGGGTGAGTACTTGCTTAACGAAGGTTGACACCGCGTCGGATTAAATTCAGCACGATCGTACTTTTTCTGCACTATAATCAACGTTCAGTGTTTTTTACGTCCGATCAACTTTCCAGCGAGTCCGCCATGGCATTGCCTGTTGCGTTGCAAAACCTCTCCTTACCCGTTATCGCGTCGCCGATGTTCATCGCCAGCGGCCCGGCCCTCGTCGCGGCGCAGTGCAAGGCCGGCATCGTCGGATCCTTTCCCGCCCTGAACGCGCGTCCCGCCGAACTGCTCGACACCTGGCTCACGGAGCTGCAGGCCGAACTGGCCGCCTTCCAGGCCGCCAATCCGGATAAAAAAGTGGGGCCGATCGCCGTCAACCAGATCGTGCATCAGTCGAACGACCGCCTGGCGCACGACGTGGCCGTGTGCGTGAAACACCAGATTCCCATCATTATTTCCTCGCTGCGCGCGCCGCCGAGGGAAATGCTCGACGCCATCCACAGCTATGGCGGCATCGTGCTGCATGACGTGATTTCGATCCGCCACGCGAAAAAGGCGCTGGAAGCGGGCGTCGATGGCCTGATCCTGGTTGCCACGGGCGCCGGCGGCCATGCCGGTACCCTGTCGCCGTTCGCGCTGGTGGGCGAAGTGCGCAAATTCTTTGACGGTCCGCTGGCGCTGTCCGGCTCCATCGCCACGGGCGACGCCGTGCTGGCCGCGCAAGCCATGGGCGCGGACTTCGCCTATATCGGCTCGCGCTGGCTGGCGACCAAGGAATCGAACGTCAGTGACGGCTACCGCGACGCCATCGTGGAATCCGCGGCCTCGGACATCGTCTACACCAACCTGTTTACTGGCGTGCACGGTAATTATCTGAAGAAATCGATCGTCGCGGCCGGACTCGATCCGGAAGCCTTGCCCGAAGCAGACAAGAGTTCGATGAATTTCGGCTCGGGCAGCGCCAAGGCCTGGCGCGACATCTGGGGTGCGGGCCAGGGCGTGGGCTTGATGGATGACGTGCCGAGCGTGGAAGAGATGGTGGCACGCCTGAAGGCCGAATATGAGGCGGCGCGCGCGCGCCTGAAGCTGTAAAACGTGAAGGCCGGGGTCAGACCCGGCGGGGGAATACGGCCCAATGGGCCGTATTCCGATTCCGCAGGAACTGACCCCGGAATAAGCCATCTTGCAAGATGGC
>NZ_RFSK01000101.1 GCF_009923995.1 Janthinobacterium sp.
TCGAATACCTGGACGAGACGCACGCGGCCGCGCCGCTGCTGCCGGCCGACGCGCCGGGCCGTGCCCGCGTGCGCGCGCTGGCGCTGGCCATCGCCTGCGACGCCCATCCGCTGACGAATCTGCGCGTCCTGAAGTACCTGAAAGGCACGCTGGGAGTGTCGGAGGAAGTCAAGCAGGAGTGGTACCGTCACTGGATGGCCGAAGGGCTGGCGGCCGTCGAGGCGCTGCTGGCGCAGGGCGATCCGGCCGGCACGGCCCTGTACTGCCATGGCGACAGCCCGACCATGGCGGATTGCTGTCTGGTGCCGCAGGTGTTCAATGCGCAGCGCTTCGGCATCGACCTGGCGCCGTATCCGCGCGTGGCGCGCATCCACGCGCATTGCGCCGGTTTGCCGGCCTTTGCCGCCGCGCATCCGTCGCAGCAGCCCGACGCCGAATAGCTTTGACACGGCGCAATGCGGCAAGCCCCGCCCGGCAACCGGCGGGGCTTTTTCATGCGCGATTGATTTGGATCGTGTGTTTTCGTCAATGCCAGCCTGCCGGTGCGCTACAATTTGCGTTTGCCCAAATATTTTACTGACGCGCCATGACCGTTACCACTGTTCCTGCCGGGATCACCGATGCCCTGTCCCTGGCGCACCCATCCTGGCGTCCCATCCTGCTGCGCGGCCTGCAGGCCGTGATGGCGGCCGATCCCGCCTACCTGCCGGCGCTGGCCGCCGACGATTACCTGCCTACCCAGGGCCGCCTGTTTGCCGCCTTTGCCCTGCCGCTGGCGCAGGTGCGCCACGTGCTGGTGGGCGAGGGGCCGTATCCGCGCGCCGACAGCGCCACGGGCGTGTGCTTCATGGATGGCGCCGTGGGCAGCCTGTGGTCGGCGACCGGGCTGTCGAAGCCCGTCAACCGCGCCACCTCGCTGCGCAACTTCATGAAGATGCTGCTGGTGGCCGACGGCCAACTGCAGGGTGGCGACACCTCCGGCGCCGCCATGGCGCCCGTGGCGGCCGCCGCGCTGCAAGCGGACAGCGGCGTCATCCAGACCCTGCCCGAGCTGCAGCGCAAGATGACGGAGCAGGGTTTTTTGCTGCTCAACGCGGCGCTGGTGTTCCGCGCCCACGTGCCGCCCGTGCAGGATGCGCGCGGCTGGCTGCCCTTCCTGCAGGTGGTGCTGGAAGCGCTGGCGCAGCAGGGCGGGGCGGTCGTGCCGCAATTGGTGCTGTGGGGCAAGATTGCCGAGCTGATCAAACGCCTGCCGGTGGCGGCAATGCTGCCGCAGGTGACGGCGGAACATCCGTATAATCTGTCCTTTATTGGCAATCGTGACATGCAGGCCTTGTTTGGCCCGATGCAGCTGTTGCGTGTTTGAGCTTGAATCATCGCCTGTCCGGCGGAAGTGCGGGGAATATGCAAATCAGTAACGTGGAAGAATTGAAGGCGTGGATCGCAGCGGGCGGCGTGCCCGACTATCTGTATTTCTGGGGCCACACGCCGGCCCAGCCGCAGGTGGCAGACAAGAGCTGTTTCAGCCAGTGGTTTCCGTCGCCGTTCAGCCTGGCCGGCGTGACGTACGCGACGGCCGAGCACTACATGATGGCGCAAAAGGCGGCCCTGTTCGGCGACACGGCCGTCCAGGCGCGCATCGTGGCGGCCGAGCGGCCGTCCGAAGTGAAGAAGCTGGGGCGCGAGGTGGCGAACTTCGACGCCAAGGCATGGGAAGCGGCGCGCGCCGGCATCGTCTTCGATGGCAACTTCGCCAAGTTCTCGCAAAAGGCCGCGCTGCGCAAATTCCTGCTGGGCACGGGCGAGCGCATCATCGTCGAAGCCAGCCCCGTCGACCGCATCTGGGGCGTGGGCCTGGCGTCGGACAACCCGCGCATCGGCGATCCTTCCCGCTGGGACGGCTTGAACCTGCTGGGCTTTGAATTGATGAAAGTGCGTGCTGCCCTGAGGGGCTGAAGATAGGCCTGACAGCGGGGCTGGGCCCGCCCGCGATTTCCCGACTGTTGTTTTCCTGAAGCCGCCGCGCCTGGCGCGGCCGGCCATGCCCCTGCCAGCCCTGTGGTCATCGCGGGGCGCTCTGACAAACCCCGCCGAATTTGTTATACTTGACTAAATCATTCAACTACTCGGGGTTTGAGAAGTTGAAAAGCCGCAATATTTTAAACCAGTTATTGAACAGTTGACCGAGGATGTATGCGTCTGACTACAAAAGGCCGTTTTGCCGTGACAGCGATGATCGATCTTGCCCTGCGCCAGGGCAAGGGACCGGTCACCTTGTCCGGCATCAGCCAGCGCCAGTCGATTTCCCTGTCCTACCTGGAGCAGCTGTTCGGCAAGTTGCGCCGCCATGAGATCGTCGAATCGATCCGCGGCCCCGGCGGCGGCTACAGCCTGGCGCGCCGCGCCGACAAGGTGACGGTGGCCGACATCATCATCGCCGTCGACGAACCGCTGGACGCGACGCAGTGCGGCGGCAAGGAGCATTGCCACGGCGCCGACGCGGCCACGGGCGCGCGCTGCATGACGCATGAATTGTGGTCCACACTCAACGAAAAAATGGTCGATTATCTGGATTCTGTGTCCTTGCAGGACCTGGTCGACCAGCAGAGACAAAAGAATGCCGAGCAAAGCGTGATGGTGATGCACCGTAACCATGCCGCCCTCGGTTGATA
This sequence comes from Janthinobacterium sp., assembly GCF_009923995.1. Classification (GTDB taxonomy): domain Bacteria; phylum Pseudomonadota; class Gammaproteobacteria; order Burkholderiales; family Burkholderiaceae_D; genus Janthinobacterium. The sequence continues at coordinate 2,673 of NZ_RFSK01000101.1, forward strand.
ATTAAAAATACTAAGTTGCTGATTGCATTGGAGTTATTGATGAACGCCCCTGAAAAAAACGTAGGCCAAGTGCACTTTGAAACCGCACCGCATTTCCCGATCTACATGGATTATTCGGCCACGACGCCGATCGATCCACGCGTCGCCGACAAGATGATTCCCTACCTGCGCGAGCAGTTCGGCAATCCGGCATCGCGCAGCCACATGTATGGCTGGACGGCGGAAAAAGCCGTGGAAGAGGCGCGCGGCCACGTGGCGGCCCTGGTGAACGCGGACCCGCGCGAAATCATCTGGACGTCCGGCGCGACGGAAAGCAACAACCTGGCCATCAAGGGCGCGGCACAGTTCTACAAGACCAAGGGCAAGCACATCATCACCGTCAAGACCGAGCACAAATCGGTGCTGGACACGGTGCGCGAACTGGAACGCATCGGCTTTGAAGCGACCTACCTGGAACCGCAGGACAACGGCCTGATCACCGTCGAGCAGCTGGCCGCGGCCGTGCGCCCGGATACCATCCTCGTGTCGGTGATGCTGGTGAACAACGAAATCGGCGTGATCCAGCCGATCGACGAGATCGGCGTGTTCTGCCGCTCGAAAGGCATCATCTTCCATTGCGACGCCGCGCAGGCGACGGGCAAGGTCGTCATCGACCTGCAAAAGACCAAGGTCGACCTGATGACCTTTACGGCACATAAAACCTACGGCCCGAAAGGCGTGGGCGCCCTGTACGTCTGCCGCAAGCCGCGCGTGCGCCTGGAAGCGCAGATGCATGGCGGCGGCCACGAGCGCGGCCTGCGCTCGGGCACCCTGCCGACGCACCAGATCGTCGGCATGGGCGAAAGCTTCCGCATCGCCAAGGAAGAGATGGACAGCGAAATCGGCCGCATCCAGGCCTTGCGCGACCGCCTGGCCAAGGGTTTGCAGGAGATCGAGGAAGTCTACATCAACGGCGACATGGACCACCGCGTGCCGCACAACCTGAACGTGAGCTTCAACTACGTCGAAGGCGAGTCGCTGATCATGGCGATCAAGGATATCGCCGTGTCGTCCGGTTCGGCCTGCACCTCGGCCAGCCTGGAACCATCGTACGTGCTGCGCGCCCTGGGCCGCAGCGACGAACTGGCGCACAGCTCGATCCGCTTCACCATCGGCCGCTTCTCGACCGAGGAAGACATCGACTTCGCCGTGAGCCTGCTGAAATCGAAAGTACACAAGCTGCGCGAACTGTCGCCGCTGTGGGACATGTTTAAAGATGGCATTGATATCAATTCCATCCAATGGGCTGCCCATTAACCAACACCCTGGCCCTGTTGGACAGGGCCGGCAAGAATATTAAAGGAGCATCAAAATGGCTTACTCGGACAAAGTACTCGATCACTACGAAAACCCGCGCAACGTGGGCGCTTTCGACAAGGGTGATGAAACCATCGGTACCGGCATGGTCGGCGCGCCTGCCTGCGGCGACGTGATGAAACTGCAGATCAAGGTCGGCGCCGACGGCCTGATCGAAGATGCGAAATTCAAGACGTATGGCTGCGGTTCGGCCATCGCTTCGAGCTCGCTGGTGACCGAATGGGTCAAGGGCAAGACCCTGGACCAGGCGCTGGCCATCAAGAACACGCAGATCGCCGAAGAACTGGCCCTGCCGCCAGTGAAGATCCACTGCTCCATCCTGGCGGAAGACGCCATCAAGGCGGCAGTGCTGGATTACCAGACCCGTCACCCGGCAGCAGCTTAAACGTTGGCAGCCCGCCCCGGCCGCAAGGTCGGGGCAGTTGCGGAGAAATACATGATCACACTGACCGAAAAAGCGGCAAAGCACATCAACCGTTATATCGAACGGCGCGGCAAGGGCGTGGGCCTGCGCTTTGGCGTGCGTACCACGGGCTGCTCGGGCCTGGCCTACAAGCTGGAATATGTCGATGAAGCGGCGGCCGAGGACAGCGTCTTCGAATCGCACGGCGTGAAGGTCTTCGTCGACCCGAAAAGCCTGCCCTACATCGACGGCACGGAACTCGATTTTGCGCGCGAAGGCTTGAACGAAGGCTTCAAGTTCCACAATCCGAACGAAAAAGACGCCTGCGGCTGCGGCGAGAGCTTTAGAATTTAAAAGCTGGCAAGACCCCGGTCGGTGCGCTGTACTCATCGATTGAGGCACAGCGACCACCGACAATCATGCAAAACCACTTCGAACTCTTCCAGCTGCCGGCCCGCTTCGCGCTCGACATGAGCGCGCTCGACGCGGCTTACCGCGACGTGCAGGGCAAGGTCCATCCCGACCGCTTCATCAATGCCAGCAGCGCCGAAAAGCGCGTGGCGATGCAATGGGCCACGCGCGCCAATGAAGCCTACCAGACCCTGAAAAGCCCGCAAAAGCGCGCGCAATACCTGTGCGAACTGAATGGCGTCGACCTGCAGACGGAGTCGAACACAGCCATGCCCGTCAGCTTTCTGATGCAGCAGATGGAGTGGCGCGAGGAACTGGGCGACGCGCGCGCCGGCAAGGATGCCGAGGCGCTCGACGCCCTGGACCGCCAGCTGCGCGGCGAACGCAAGGCCCTGCTGGCCCAGGTGGCGGCCCAGCTGGACGCCGCCGACTACGTGAATGCGGCGCAAAGCGTGCGCGCCCTGATGTTCCTCGACAAATTCGGCGAGGAAGTCCGTTTTGCCTACGAGGCCATCGAAGCCTGAGAGTGCCGGACAGAAGCTGCTGCCCGTCGCGCTTTGCGGCCTGCGATGCTCACCGTACCAGAGTACGGTTGAGCTTCTCGGCCACAAATCACTGCCGCTCGCTACGCTTCTGTCCGGCACTCGGGGCTGTGGCGAGCATGTGATACGCGCGCGACTTATAATGCGCACCAGGCATCAGCTGCATCACGCAATAAATTAATCGAGGCACGAATACAATGGCACTTCTGCAAATCTCCGAACCAGGCATGTCGACCGCGCCGCACCAGCACCGCCTGGCCGTCGGCATCGATCTTGGCACCACCAATTCCCTGGTCGCGACCGTCCGCAACAGCATTCCCGAAGTGCTCAACGACGAAGACGGGCGCTCCCTGCTGCCGTCCGTCGTGCGCTACCTGCCGAATGGCCACGCCAACATCGGCTACAAGGCCTTGGCCGCGCAAACGACCGACCCGAAGAACACCATCGTTTCCGTCAAGCGCTTCATGGGCCGCGGCCTGGCCGACATCGCCTACGCGGAAAACCTGCCCTACGATTTCCAGGACACGCCCGGCATGGTGCAGCTGAAAACCGTGGCCGGCGTGAAAAGCCCCGTCGAAGTGTCGGCGCAGATCCTCGCCACCCTGCGCCAGCGCGCGGAAGACTCGCTGGGCGACGACTTGGTGGGTGCCGTGATTACTGTACCAGCGTATTTCGACGATGCCCAGCGCCAGGCGACGAAAGATGCGGCCCAGTTGGCCGGCATCAATGTCCTGCGTCTGTTGAGCGAGCCGACGGCCGCCGCCATCGCCTACGGCCTCGATAACGCGTCCGAAGGCGTGTATGCCGTGTACGACCTGGGCGGCGGCACCTTCGACATCTCGATCCTGAAACTGAGCAAGGGCGTCTTCGAAGTGCTGTCCACGGGCGGTGACTCGGCCCTGGGCGGCGACGATTTCGACCGCCGCCTGTTCTGCTGGATCAGCGAGCACGCCAAGCTGGCACCCCTGTCGGACGAAGACACGGCCATCCTGATGGTGAAGGCGCGCGAGATCAAGGAATTGCTGTCTACCAAGTCGGAAACGACGATCGACGCCAAGCTGAACTCGGGCGAGGAAATCCACCTGCGCATCACGGCGGCCGATTTTGCCGCCATGACGCAGCACCTGGTGGTCAAGACCATGAACGCCATCAAGAAAGCCCTGCGCGACGCGAACGTGGATGCGGACGACGTCGACGGCGTGGTGATGGTGGGCGGCGCCACGCGCATGCCGCACGTGCAGCGCGCCGTGAGCGAATTCTTCCACACGACGCCGCACGCGAACATCGACCCGGACAAGGTCGTGGCGCTGGGCGCGGCCATCCAGGCGAACTTGCTGGCAGGCAACCGCGCCGCCGGCGACGACTGGCTGCTGCTGGACGTGATCCCGCTGTCGCTGGGCATCGAGACCATGGGCGGCCTGGTGGAAAAGATCATCCCCCGCAACTCGACCATTCCCTGCGCCCGCGCGCAGGAATTCACGACCTTCAAGGATGGCCAGACGGCCCTGGCCGTGCACGTGCTGCAGGGCGAGCGCGAACTGGTGAGCGATTGCCGTTCGCTGGCGCGTTTTGAATTGCGCGGCATTCCGCCGATGGTGGCGGGCGCCGCGCGCATCCGCATCACCTACCAGGTGGATGCGGACGGCTTGCTGTCCGTCTCGGCGCGCGAACTGCGCTCGGGCGTGGAAGCGTCGATCAGCGTCAAGCCCGCCTACGGCCTGGGCGACGACGATATCGCCCGCATGCTGCAGGATTCCTACACCTCGGCCGACGTCGACATGGTGGCGCGCGCGCTGCGCGAAGAGCAGGTGGAAGCGGAACGCATCCTGCTGGCCACGCAGTCGGCGCTGGACGAAGACGGCGCCCTGCTGGACGATGCCGAGCGCGCCGCCGTCGACGGCCTGATGAGCAAAGTGCGCGACGCCATTGCGCAATCGCAAAGCGGCGCCATCGACCACCAGGCCCTGAAGCTGGCTATCGAGGCTCTGGCCGACGGCACCGAGGATTTCGCCTCGCGCCGCATGGACCGCAGCGTGCGCACGGCACTGACGGGCAAAACGCTCGACCAGGTCGTGTGAGGACACCTGACCAAACCTGCTGCGCGTCGCGCTTTGCGGCCGGCGATGCTCACCGTACTGGAGTACGGTTGCGCTTCTCGGCCACAAATCACTGCCGCTCGCTACGGTTTTGTCAGGTGTTGTAATAGTGTTGACATGCGCGCCGTGTGCCATTGCTGCGGCAGCGCCCCAAATCATTGAAATTGTAGAGGTAATATGCCACAAATCGTCATTCTGCCGCACGCCAAGCTTTGCCCGGACGGCGCCGTCATCGAAGCCCCGGCCGGCAAGTCCATCTGCGACATCCTGCTGGAAAACGACATCGACATCGAGCACGCCTGCGAAAAATCGTGCGCCTGCACCACCTGCCACGTGCTGGTACGCGAAGGCATCGAGTCCCTGAACGAAGCGACGGAACTGGAAGAAGACATGCTGGACAAGGCCTGGGGCCTGGAAGCCGTGTCGCGCCTGTCGTGCCAGTCCATCGTGGCCGAAGCCGACCTCGTCGTCGAAATCCCGAAATACACGATCAACCAGGTCAGCGAAGGCAGCCACTAACATGAAATGGTCCGACATACACGCGATCGCCGAGGCTTTGTTCGACGCGCATCCGGACATCGATCCCCTGACCGTGTGTTTCACCGACCTGCATAACTGGGTGGTGGAACTGGACGGTTTCGACGATGACCACACGCGCGGCGGCGAAAAAGTGCTCGAAGCGATACAGATGGCGTGGATCGATGAAGCGCGCTAAGGGCGCGGCAGCCGCCGCCACCGCAGTCGCCGCACCGAAAGACGTCATCACGGCCGCCAGCAACATGCCCGAGATCAAGGATGGCCAGTCGGTCGCCTTGCTGCAGGAATTGCACATCCTGACGCGTGACGGCAAGATGAACCAGGACAGCCGCCGCAAGCTCAAGCAGGTGTACCACCTGACGCAGTTCATCGAGCCGCTGCTGCGCGAAGTGCAGCTGGACCATCCCGGCGTGTCGCTGGTCGACCACGGCGCCGGCAAGTCCTACCTGGGCTTCATCCTGTACGACCTGTTCTTCAAGAACGGCAACGATGGTTCGCACATCTACGGCATCGAGACGCGCGAAGAGCTGGTGCAGCGCTCGCAGGAGCTGGCGAAGAAATTCAAGTTCCCCGGCATGTCGTTCCTGCCCCTGTCCGTGGCCGAATCGACGGAATCGACCTTGCTGCCGCAGCAGATCGATATCGTCACGGCCTTGCATGCGTGCAACACGGCGACGGACGACGCCATCCACTTCGCCTTGAAGAAGAAGGCGAAGTTCATGGTGCTGGTGCCATGTTGCCAGGCTGAAGTCGCCTCCGTCTTGAAGAAGAACAAGGGCAAGAGCCTGGGCAAGAGTGTCTTGACGGAATTGTGGCGCCATCCGCTGCACACGCGCGAGTTCGGCAGCCAGATCACCAACGTGCTGCGCTGCCTGCAGCTGGAAGCGCACGGCTACCAGGTCAGCGTGACGGAACTGGTGGGCTGGGAACATTCGATGAAGAATGAGCTGATCATCGCCAGTTATAAAAACCTGCCGCGCCAGCGCCCGACGGAACGCCTGCAGGAAGTGCTGCAGACGCTGGGCCTGGAAGAGATGGGTCACCGTTTCTTTGCGGAGGAACTGGCCAAGGCCGGCGCGTAGGACTTCCGCATTGCCAAACGGGGGGAGGAGCGGGTCGGTTACAATACCGGCTTTCTCCTCCTCTTGCTTTTTGCGCCTCCCCATGACCACACCACACGAAATGCCCACCGTCCGCCTGGCCAAGCGCCTGTCCGAAGACGTGCCCTGTTCGCGCCGCGAGGCCGAGCTGTATATCGAGGGCGGCTGGGTGACGGTCGATGGCGTGCTGGTGGAAGAATCGGGCGCGCGCGTGGCCGACAATCAGGAAGTGGTGCTGCTGCCCAACGCCACCCTGGACGAAATGCCGCCCGTGACGATTTTGCTGCACAAGCCGGCCGGCATCAATGGCGGCGTGGGCGCGGAAGGCAAGCCGGCCCTGAGCTGTTTGCGTCCCGAAGAGATCTTCACGCCGGAGAACGTGGCGCCCAGCTCCGTCACGCGCTTCCTGAAGCGCCATCTGATCGGCCTGACCATCACCAATCCGCTGGAAACCATGGCGTCCGGTCTGCTCGTGTTCACGCAGGATTTCCGCGTCGCCCGCAAGTTGGTCGACGAAGCGAAAACGGTGGAACAGGAATTCATCGTCGAAGTGGCGGGCGACATCATGGAAAACGGCCTGGCGCTGCTCAACCACGGCTTGCCTTTCAATGGCAAGCCTTTGCCGCCGATCAAGGTCAGCTGGCAGAATGAAACGCGCTTGCGCTTTGCCCTGAAGAACGTGCAGCCGGGCCAGATCGCCCATATGTGCAAGATGGTGGGCCTGGACGTGGTGAGCATGAAGCGCCTGCGCATCGGCCGCATCCCGATGGGCGCCATGCCCGTGGGGCAATGGCGCTACCTGCAAGGCTACGAACGGTTCTAGGAACGCCTGGGCAAACCTGCTGCGCGTCGCTGCTGCGGCCGGCGATGCCCGCTGGCTCGACGCCCGTACCGGGTACCGTCGCGCTTCTTGGCCGCAGGCAGTTTCCGCCGCTACGGCTTTCTCAGGCGTCGTGCGACTGCTTGCCTGCTTCCCCAGCCATGTGCGCCGCATGGCTTTCCGCAAAGCTTTTCCATAGCCGTTCGGCAATATTCAAGGCGATGGTGTCGGCCTTCTCTTGCAGGGCGGCATTGCCCATGCTCTCGGTCGTGGCGAAGAACAGGGTCAGCCAGCGGCGGAACAGGCAGGGCGTGAGGTTTTCCATCTGCGCGTGCTGGGCCAGGGGCTTGCCGTGGTAGCGCATGGTGCCGCGCAGCAAGCCTGACCAGAAATCGACGAGGGTGGCCAGGTGGGCATCCCAGTTCTTGACCTCGGCGGCAAAGATGGGGCCGAGCATGGCGTCCTCGCGCGCGGCCGCATAAAAGGTATGCACGAGCTGCCGGACTTCGTCCTCGCTGCAGACTTCCGCGCGTGACTTGACGATATGGATGTGGGGTGGGGGAGTGTTCATGGCGTACCATGATCGCAGACCCCCTGCGGCGCTTCAATGACGCAGGTCAAGCCGCCGGAAAACTCAGGCGGCGACTTTCTTTGCTTTCTTCGCCGGTGCCGGCAGTTGCACGATCTGCGTGCCCAGCAGCTTGTCGTGCAGGAACTGGCCATTGCCCGTGAACAGGGCCGTGGCCGACCAGGCCAGAATGCCCACGCCGATGGCGCCCAGGGCCGTCCAGTGCTGCAAGTCGAAGGCATAGGCCACCAGCAGGGCTGGCAGCAGCCACATCCAGGCCAGGACGTAGCGGCAGGCGGCCATGCGCAGGGGCACGTGGGCATGGCCCGGCAGCACCACTTTCAGGCGCCACGTCTTCATGGCCAGGGTTTGTCCTTCGCGGTTCCACTGGTGGATGAAATACGCGCCCATGACGAGGAAGGCCAGGCACTGGCGCAGGTGTTCCGTCAGCGGCGTATGCGCGCCCTGCACGATCAGTTCGAAGACGAGGAAGGGCAGGAACAGCACGGCCAGGGCCAGCAGTGACTCGTACACCATGGAAATCAGGCGGCGCTTGATCGTGGGGAGGGAGGTGGTGCTGGCGGCAGGCGTGCTATTTGGCATTGGCGGGCAGTGGGGCAGGCGT
>NZ_RFSK01000102.1 GCF_009923995.1 Janthinobacterium sp.
CATGGACGGCACCCGTATACACGCCCGAGCCCGGGTCGTACACGCGCACCTTCGACCACGACCCGGCCAACGGGCGCGACCAGACCGCGATGTATCGGCTGGCCTCCTGAACGATGCAATACATAGACCCGTCAGCGCGGCTGATGGCGTGCGGGTCTTTCCACGCGCTCGCGGTGGTTGACCTGTCAACGAACTCAAACGCGCTGATCGTGCTGGGAGGATCCCAGCCGCGGTAGCTGGCGACGCTGGTATCTCCGCTGTCCCGCCACGCGAACGCAGCCGCGCCGAGGTTCAGCAGCGAGCCCACGACGGGGCCGGGGTTGCCGCCTCGCACGGCCGTTAGCTGATAGCTCGCGCCGTCTGCCTGCGTGCCGCTGGCCTGTAGCTCAGCGAGGCCGGTGGACTGCGCCGGGACAGGTCGGCCAGCCATGCCGCCTGCCTGCGAATAGCTTGCGCCGTTCGTCCCGGACGGGCTGATCGCACCGTTGCTGAACCGCCGATCCATCGTCAGCAGAGCGCGCAGCGTCGAGGGAGTCTGGTCGGCCATTACATGCTCCGGCGGTTCGTTCTGTTCAGCGCGTCAGTCAAGGCCGATGGCTGCGTCAGGAAGTCCTTGATGAACGGCCGGAAGGTCTGATGCCGGAACACGACCGGCGCCGTAGCTGCGCCCTGTCCGCGCGTCACGCCAGCGTTGGCCGCGGCGATGTTGCCCGCACCAAGCGCCGACGTGGCCGCGGGGCTTAGCACCGCCTCGGTTTTCAGCACCTTTGCCTGCATCTCGTCGGGCGCGTAGCCTTGATGGAACGTCGGCTCCTGCGCAGCGATGGCGGCCATGGACGCCGCACCCGCAGCGCCTGCGATCAGCGAGCCCGCGATACCGAACGGTGACGGAGGCGGCGACTCAGCGATGGCATTGATGACAGCCAACGCCGTGGAGGCCGCAGCCTCGGCCAGCTTTGCAGCCTTCGCCGCTGCGAACTGCTTACGTGCTGCGTCCTTGCTGGCGCCGATCCGAGCCTGTAGCTCGACCTGCTGCGCCTGCGTGTAGTATTGCTCGCCCGCGGCCAGCTGGTCAGTCAGTGCCGAGGCCATGTCCGCGGAGTGCTGGTACGAGGTCGATGCGCTATCGTCCAGCATAGCCAGCGCCTGCGAGGCGTAGCCGCCTACCGTATTGACTGCGTTCAGCGCGGCCTCGGCTCGGGCTCGCTGTGCGGCAATGGCCTCATCCGTTGCGGCTTGCTGTGCGTCCTGTTCTGCCTTGAGGTCTTTCGCGCGCAGCTCGTCGAGGTTCGCGTAGTAGTCATTCCAGACCGCCGCGCGCGCGTCGGCTGCGTGCTGCTCCACCAGCTCCTGAGCCTTCGCGCCGTCCGCACCCGCAGCGATGGCGGACGCGACAGCCTGCCGGCCGCGCTGCTCAATGTCGTCGATCTTACGCTGCGCCTCGTCCGCGAGCCGGCCGTATGCGTCCATCTGCGCGACCTGCGCCGCGTGGCCGATGTCGTCGATACTGGCAAGCGTTGACGTGTACCGCTCATTCGCGGCCGTGGCCTTGGCGACGGCTTCGGCTGCCGCGCGCTCGGCCTCTGCCCGGCGCTGCGCGGACTTGGCTGCGGCGTCCTGGCGCTCGCGCAGCACCTGCTCAGACTGGGCCTTCGCGTCGTTGTACTCGATCACGGCCAGCGCGTTTTCCTCGCCCTGTTTGGCGAGGTCGGTGTTTGTTTGGATCTCGCGCTGCTTCGCTGCGATCTGACCGCGCAGGGCTACGATGTCGTCCTTTCGGTTTGTCGTGTCATTGACTGCCGCTTGATACTGATCCTCAAGCGCTTTCTTGCTTGCGATGAGCTCTTTATTCGCCGCTGCCAGCGCTGCGGTGTAGTCCTCATGTACCTTTGCCGCGTCGGCATCGGACTTGCTCATTGTCCCGATAGCAACAGCCAGCGCATTGCGATCTGACGTGACCTTCGACGCCAGCGACGATGTAGCTTCCAACTGCCTAATAGACGCGGCCTCCAGCGCCTGCGAAGCCTCAAGCTCCGCGTTGTAGCTCTGATAGGCCAGATACAGACCGCCGATGGCAACGGCGACGGGGCCTGCGACAGCAAGCAGCGACCCCATGGAAACGCCCAGAGTCTCAGTCACGACAGACGCGACCTCCACCACGTCGGCGAGGTCGGCCACGTTCTGAGCCATGCCGCCAGCCGCGGGTGAAACCATAGACAGCGCGCCCGCCAGCTTCATCACGTTGGAGCCGGTCTTACCCGCTGCGTCGCCGATGCTGGCGGTTTTCGTGGTCGCTGCCTTCATGGCATCGCCGACCTTGGCGGCCTGCTTCTCGGCGTCTTTCAAGGACTTGTTCAGCGTCCCGACAATGGCCTTAGCTTCCTTGTCAGCACCCGGAGACAGGCGCTTCAGCTCGGCCAGAGCCTGATCCACCTTGATTTGGACATCTAAGCCAACAACCTGGTTACCCATTCTTCCGCCCCATGTTGCGCGCCATCGTCGCGCCGATCTGAATGGTTTTCGCGCCTACGGCGTCCTTCGCCGGCTTGTTCACGTAGATGGGTAGCAACGTCTTACCGTCAGACGCGCGCGGGCTCAGGACGCGAATTACCCAGTCGCCCGGCTTGATGCCCTGCGCCGGCTTTGCCACGCGAGCCACGCCGACACGCAGAGACGGCGAGGTACGAAAGAACTCCTCCCGCGTGACGGCTTTCAGCTCGCGGGCCGTGCGGCCTGGACGATGGACAAAGGACGGCACCAGCGCGCGAGTCTTACCGGCCTGTCGCTCGTCGGTGCTGCCGATACTGATCGTGACCACGCCCTTGTCGAGATTCGCAGTCACGATCACGTCGATGTCGCCAGACAGGCCCGTGCGCTTGACCACGCCCTGAGGGCCGTACCATTCGGCGCGGGCCTGCGCTGCCACGGGCTCGAGGATGGCCGCTACCTCGGCTGCGGCGCCGTTCGTCGCGTCGTGGATCGCAGCGTCCGCCCATGCCAGCAGGTCACCAGACATGCGCGCCGACACGCCGCCCTCGCGCCAGATCGTGACGCTCACTTCTTGCCCCGTGCCCGCTGCTCCAGCGCCAGCGCGCGCAGCTGTTCAGCCTGCGACGGTGCGGGCTTCGGTGCGTCGAGCTGGTGAAGGGCGAGCATCAGGGCTTGATCCTGCCGAGGTAAGCGGCTGAACCAGTGTATATCACCCTGCCCGTACCGGAGGGACAGACGCAGCGCGGCTAGGTTCAGCTGTCCGCGCTGCCCTTGGATTTTCCCAGCGCGTCGGCCACCTCGTCGGTGCGCGGGAACGCGGCCAGCAGGATCGCCGGGTACAGCACCGAGCCGGCCTCGATGATCTCCGACATCGGCACGCGCTGACGGTGGAGCCACGAATAGACCTCGCGGCCGTAGCTCACCGGGTCGTAGCTGTGTCGGCTGTAGCTGGCCTTGGACATGCGCCCGACCTCGGGACAGCACAGGGCAACCATGGCCGAATAGACGCGCAGGAGCTTCGGCCCTGTCGCGCCGTTCGCAGCGGTAAACAGCTCCTCAAGGAGCGCGTAATCGTCGGGGATGACCACGCGCTCAGGCTTGCCGAGAAGCGTGACCGTGGATGGTGTGTCGCCCATCGTTGGCCTCTATGTGTCAGGTTTAGGAAATGACCATGCCGTCAGTCGAGTACATCTTGGCGATGCCGTTGACGGTCACGGTCGAGCCGTCGCCCTCGGCCCAGTCCACGCTCAGCTCGCAATACTTGAGAACGAACGTGTCATCGGTAGTCGCGCCGAGGTTTGACCGCTCGGCCGTCCAGGTCAGGGTATGGTGGAACGTGTCACCGGCAGCGGTCGGCAACGTGCTGACCGCGGCGCTCCAATCCTTCTTGCGGAGGATGACATCGTTGATCGTCGGTGCGCCAGTCTCGCCCAACAGGCCGATCAGATGCGCGGTAAAGGAGAAGCTGAACTCCTTGTCCTTCACGTCGCGCGCCGCAAAAAACTTGCCGCGGCTGTAGAATTGCGCCGTTTCCTTGTTGGCCTTGTTCAAGCCAGAGATCTTGAAGTCGCCCATATCGTAGGCCACGGTATAGCTGAGCGGCGTCGGGCTTGTCGCGTCGGTGATGGTCAATACGCCGTCAGCCGATACAATGGGGGAGCTGGAAATGGTGGCCATGTGAGACTCCTAAGCGAGAAGGTGGATCGCGGAATACAGCTGTTCTATCCAGATCCAGCCGTCGGCGGCGGGCGTGCGGGACGTGGACCGCCAGACCAGCGCGGCGAGGCGCGGCCCATTCGGCCAGGCGCTGAGCTGCATCGCGTTGGCGATGCTCGTATCAAACGTCAGCATGGCGTCATAGGACGATACACGGTCTTTAGGCTGGAGCTGGTACGCGATCAGAACGCGGACATCCGACGCCACCAAATCCTTCCGGCCGTCGACCGGACGGGTATTGTCCATACCTACGCCGAACTCAAGATGCACGGGCGAACGCGTCGGAGCCCGCATGAACGCCACGGGCTCGGGGCTTTCGCGCGTCAGGCCGTAGCCGGTCGCAAGGTGCGCGGCGATCTGCTGCCTGACAGCGGTGACGCTCACACCCACCATCCGCCGTTGCGACGGCTACCGGCCCACATCGTACCGGTCGGGGACGTGCGAGCGCCCGGCGTGCCCTCGGCCTTGCCGGTGGTAGGCTCACACTGTGGGTAGCTCAGGACGCCCCACGCGCGCTCAAGGAGGGCTTCGTAGTGCAGCATCATTTCCCATTCCGCAGAGCCGGGGCCGCCGGTCGCAAAGTCGCGGAAGATGAGAACCAGCGTCTGATACGTGTGGACATCGCGCAGGGCTGACGGGGCCATGATCAGCCACGACTCAATGCGCGCCCATGCTTCGTCCAGGTAGTCCTGATAGCTTGTCTCGGTGGTCGGCATACGGCGCGCAAGGTCGGTATGCGACCGCAGGAGGTCCGCATCTGTCACGACCGGGTAAAGCCGGCGATACACAAGCGAGCCGTCGCGCCGGAACGTGTAGACCGTGCCGCTGATGGTCAGCGCCCACTCAAACCGCCAGCCGTCGCCGGGCTGATTGTTCGATAGAGCGGACGCCGTGACCGTGGCCTGAGCGACACCCCCGACGACGGTCACGGAGCCCGCAGAGATGGCGACGTTCTGCGGATCGTAGATCGTCAGAGCGCCAGACGCAGGCGTGACAAGCGCGCCCGCGTTGTAAACGGCACACGAAACAACGTTGTTCCGACCGGCCTCAAGAATCTCGGGGCCGATGAATCGGGCGGTGTACGTCGTTTCGCTGCCGGCCATTTAGAAACCCGCCCAGGTGTTCGACGTGGCCGACAGGCAGATCAGAACGCAGCCCTTGCCGCTGCTGGTCACAAAGGCCGCATCGGCGGCGGCGCCGTTGATGCTGCCACCGGACGGAGCGTAGACCTTGAGCGCCGAGGCCGCAACGCCGTTGCCAATGAAGATGACCTTGCCGTTGATCTTGTCGGCGGCGTTGACGCGCACGCCCTTGGTGCCGTCGGCCGCCGTGGTCGGGTAGTAGCTGGACGTGCCCGCAGGCAGGACACCCGCATCGGCGGTCGTGGTGCCAGCCGCGGCGGTCGACGCGCCGGGAGGGATGATCATACCGTCGTGAGCAATGTGCCCGCCCAGAAGCGAGCTATCGCCACCGTCCGGGTCATTCTTGACGATGAGGCCGGTGAAGCCAACAGCGGCGCGGAACTGGGAGGTCTTTTCGGGAACGGCCATGGTGTATCACTCCTTGTTTTTGGAACGGATCAGATCCTTTAGCGCCTGCTCGCGCAGCTTCTCGCTGCGCTTGACGGCATCCGCGCCGCCTTGCTCGTACGCCTTGCGTGCGAGGCCATCACGCGCCTTGCGCACTTCGGCCTCGGTCACGTCGCCGCCTTCGCGCGGCGCGCAGCCTTGGCAGGCTTCGCGGGCGTGGTCGCGTCCATCGCGGCCAGCGTGGCGGCTGCGGCCTCGGCACGGCGCGCGGCCTTGCCATCGCCCGAGCCGTCGCCGGCATCGCGCTCGTATTCGTCCTGTACGCGCCCGCGGATCAGCTCGATCACGTCGGGGTCGAGAGGCGGCAGGCGGCCGGATTCGACCAGCCCGCGCAGGTAGTCAAGGTGGGTATCGCGGTCATACTTGACGCGAACCTCATTCGCCAGCGGGGTAGGAACCATCCACACCGGCAGGTAAATCGTCGGGACTTTGCCGTTGGGAAGCTGGCGGCCGTCATACGCGGCGATGTATTCGGCCGCAGGCTCCACGATGATCCAGCCGCGGCGCATCTTCTCGGCCATGGCAAGCGACACGTCGCCGTCCTTGTCGACGCAGGCCACGCCCGGCGTGAAGTAGAGCGGCGCCAGATTCGGCAGCCATTCGCCCGTACCTTCTTCGTTCGCGTAGAACGTCCACCGCTTCGGATGGTACATCAGGCGGAAATCGGGGTAGTCGCTGGGATTGAGCGGCAGGCCAGCAGCTGCGCTGGTGGCTGCGGTGTAGCCCTTCGGGGCGTATGCGTTGACAAGTGCCATGTGTCGCTGACCTTGCGTTGGAGGATAGGGGAAAGCCCGGCCGACACTACGCCGGCCGGGCCGTACTTGATCAGGAGGCGCGGGTCTGGAGCTGGACGCCCATGCCGTCCTGAAGCTCGGCGAAGCCCACGTAGTAGTTTCCGACGATCTTGCTGATCGCGGCTTCGGGGGTGCGGCCCATCTCGACGTACATCTTGGTGCCCATGGGGTACATCACGCCGCCCGAGCCCATGATGGGGGCCGGGGTGCCGTCCGCGTAGCCAATGGCGCCGTAGCTGATGATGAAGCCCAGCTTGTCGGAACCGCTGGTCACGACCTTGGACGACACGAAGAAGTCGATGCCGAGGTAGCTGCCCGCGTAGCCCTGGCCCTTGATGGCGATCATGTCGGCGGTGGCCGGGATCCACTGGAGCGCGCCAGTTTCGGAGCGAAGCGAGTTCTGGAAGTCGGACAGCTGCTTCGGCGACACGACTGCGAGGAACGGGCCGGGAGCGGACACGGCCTCGAGCGCGGCGATGGCGCTGAAGATGTTGGTCACGGTCAGGGCCGCGCCGCTGGTGCCCACGACGGTGGAGAACGCCGAGCCGGCGGTGCAGATCATGGTCTGCGCGCGCAGGGTCGCAGCGCCCACCATGTCCTCAGCGCACCACGTCACGAGGTCGCCGACGCTGGCCCAGGTCTGGCCGGCGAGGTCGGTTACCTGACGATACAACGCCTGGCGGGCGACGGTGATCGAGACGTTCGCGTTGGTGAGCGCGGTCGAGAACACGCTGTCGCCGTCAGTCGCGGCGGCCATGGGGTCAAGGCCCTTGCCGACGATGCCCACCTTCTTGACGCTGGAGCCGGAGCCCGCGATGTCGCCCACGTAGGTGATGGCGGGATGGTTCATCAGGCTGGCGCGGTCGCCGAGCTTGAGCTGAAGTTCAGCGGCGAGAGTCGACGCGACAGTGAGATCGGACAGGGACGAATAAGTAATGGGAGCGTCAGCCACAGGGCACCTCGAAAAACAGGGTGAACGGGAAGGGTAATCGTGCTTCCGGCGTGCGCTCTGTTTTTACGGGGCTCGACCCGACCGCCTACGGTCTGTAGAGTGTGACACGCCACGGCGGACGTGTCAACGTGTCACTTGAGACTCGCCAGAATCGCGGCCCGATTCGCGGCGTAGGCCGCACGGCCGGCCGGCGTGCCAAGCATCTGCTGAATGGCCTGCGGCGTGAACGTCTTTACGGGCTCGGCCGACGGCGCAGCGCCTGCGTTCACCTTCGGCGCGGCGGGTGCCGGCGCGCTCTGCGCAGGTGCAGCCTCAGCAGGCGCAGTCGGCGCAGGGCTTGCCGGAGCGTCGGGCAAATACGCGCGAACGCCTTTCGGCAAAGCGTCACGGTTCGCCAGCCATTCGCTCAAGGTCGGCTTCGCGCCGCCCTCGCCGGGCTGGACGCGCGCGTAGGCCGCCTGCACAATGTCGGGCGCTTCGGGGTCGGTGATGCCGGCAGACATCATGGCGCGCTCGGTCTGCCACGTCGTCTGCTGCGCCTGCCATTCGGCCTGCGCCTTCTGGTACTCGGCTCGCGCCGTCTCGGCTTCGGTCTGCCAGCGGCTGGCCTCGGATGCCTTGGCCGTCAGGCTGTCGAGCTGCGCCTTCAGCGCGGCCTTCTCAGCGGCCAGCGCGACGATCCGATCTCGGGCCTTCGGCGTGCTGTCCTCGGGGATGTCGACCATCTCAACGGCGGTGGTAGTGGTGGTGTCGCTCATGTTGCCTCGGGGTGAGGGTTAGGGAAGGGTCAGGCGCAGGCGCTCGGCGTCGATACGCGCAAGCTCATTCGTCGCGGCCGATTCGGTCAGGCCCGGGTTTAGCTCCTGGTACGCGCGAACACGCGACAGCAGGCCAGCGCCCATCAGCTCGATCACGTTTGCGCGGCGGGCCTGTAGCTCTTCGGGCGAAAGCGGCAGGTCGCGGTACACGATCTGGTACCCGTACTCGGGCAGGGTCAAACCGGTCGCCCGGTTGTAGAGCGTGGCCGTTACCGAAATCAGCGCCTCGTCAGCGCGGCGGAAGATCGGCGCGTACCGGCGAGCGGCGGCGCGCTTGCCTTCGTTGCTGAGCGCGATGGCGTACCCGCTGCGTGCCGTTCCGCCCATGCGCTGAATATCCGCAGGCGGAAGGCCTGCGTCAATGGCGATGCGATTCGCCAGACTGGAAATGACGCCCTCGAGCGCCGCCGGGTCGGCGCCCGCCTGAAACTGGCCGATCAGCGGCTGGCGTCCCTCCTGCGTCGACTCGGCCCTCATAATGACCGCCGGATCGGCGATGACTTCGACACGCTGACTGAAGCTGTCAGACCCGGCCGGGATGGCGCCGACGAATCCACAGTCGAGCGTGTACCGCTGGGGGAATGACGCATCCCGCAGGACGTGCCCAAGAAAGGTGTAGTTCACGCCGAGGTCAAGGCAGGCCTGTACCGTCTCCCAGTTCCCGCGCCAGTTCCAGATACGGTCGCCGAGGCTTTCCGCATGGTACAGCACGTAGGGCAGGATCGGCGTGCCGTCGTTGCGGCGGTACGGGTAGGCCGCTCCGCTGAAGTCGCCGCCCAGCACCTCGAGGCTGATGTCTGCGCCCGTGCTGACCTGCTCCACGCGGTAGATCGGGTTTTCGGGCTCGTCTGGCTCGATGCAGATGTGATCCCAGCACCAGCCCCAGTCCTCCCGGTAGCGCATTTCCTTGACCTCGACAGGCTGATCGGGCTGGTCAGGGCTGCCTTCCATGATCAGCATGTCGGGGTAAACCGGACGATACTGAATCTCGCCAGTCGGCAGAACCGACACGCGCCACGCGCATTCGCGGAGCGCGATGGTCATGGCCTGAAAGCGCGGCATGCGAGGCCACAGTCCGGACGCCTGGATGGCTTGCGCGAACGGGCCATAGATCGGAGTATCGAGTACCCGTACCTCCGGCTCGGTCAGGTAGAGCGCGGCCGTTTCGCGCGCGATGCTGACAAGCGGCATGCAGGTGGTCTTTGCGATGCCCCATGCGTCCGCGCGTTCGCGCCCGACTTCGCGGGCCACGCGGTTTTGCAAGTCCTGCTCCCATGCGCCGTCCATCATTCGGCGTACCATTCGGGTATGTTCCCAGCGCATCAGCTCGCCCATGTCGTCGCCGGGAGGGGGAATGATGTACGGGCTATCTGACATAGACATCAGGCTACCTCACGCGAGTAACGGACGCGAACTGACGGCCCGCCGGGAAGATGTAATCTTTCAGAGCGTAAGCGCGTCTATCCTGTCCTTTGCGGGATGGTGTGCCGTGTAGTCCCAGCTCTCGATAGCCTCGACCAGCGGCCGGCAGCGCGAGCGGATGACGATGCGCTGAGAGGCCATGGCCTCATACAGATACCGGCAGCCTGTGTCCCTTGACCCGCCGCTCATCTTCTCCTTCGCGCCGAGGATGCGCGGGCTGATACCGGTCTGCGCCACCTGCATCTCAAGCGCGAGCCGGCGCGTAAGGTCGTAATTTCCCTTCCATTCGTGGCGGCCCTGCACGGGGTTATCGCCGTACACCGTCCGCAGCTGCCGCCATTGTAGGCCGTTGCGCTTGAGCATGCGCACGATGTCGGCAGCGAACATCGTTACGGTCGCGGTGCCCGGAAGGGCCACCATGTCCTCCACGATGATGCTTTCAGTCTGGCGTCCGTCGCCGCTCCGGCTCGGCTCGACACGCACCAGCACGGCTACCAGACCTTGCGGCCGGTCGGCGCTCGCGTAGTCAATGCCGATGTGCCAATAGCTCTCGCCGTCCAGCATGGCCGAATCGCTGACGTGCGCGGCGGCATTCCAGATCGGAGCGAACCACGCGCCTTGCGGCCTCATCTCCCAGAGGCCGTCCAGCGTGATGCCCGCCCAGCTGGCCGGCTCCTTCGCCCACATCGACGCGATCCACGCATCGTCGCAGGGCGTGCCGTCCTCGAGCGTTCGGATCTCGCCCGTGTCGACGTGACGCAGATTGTCGGTACTCAAGGTCGCGTGAACCTCGGGCATATGCCCGCGTTCGACCGCTTCGCGGATGTGTTCGACCGGGCCATTGATCGGGGTCAGGGTCATAATGACCCGGCCCGACTTGACCAACACGCGCTTCCGAAGCTCGCGCATCATCTCGGGGCTACACGGCTCATCGACCAGCACAAGGTCAACGGTCGCGCCCGCGACGGAGCGCGGGCCTTGATCGTCCGTGACCCACCGAATGGTCGACCCGTTGGCAAACTTTGTCAGCGGCCGGTTCGCCCCGTAGCCGGTCTTAGGGTTGTATTCGCAGTCGTCAGCCAGAGCGCCCGCCG
>NZ_RFSK01000103.1 GCF_009923995.1 Janthinobacterium sp.
AGGCGCTGGGGCGCACCCTGCCCCCGTCCTACGTGGCATGGCTGCTGGAAAACAATGGCCGCGCCCTGGGCGCCTTATGCGTGTTTCCCGTCTACGACGCGGAGCATGCGCGCAAGACGTGGGAATCGATAAGCCGTCACTACAACACGGACTGGCAGGAATGGCTTGCGCATGCAGACGGCGACGATGGCGCCGCCCTGCTGCCCTTCGCCCGGTTCGGCACGGGCGACTACTATTGCCTTGACTATGCGCAAACGGGACCGTCGGGCGAGCCCGTGGTCGTGCTGTGGTCGCATGAAACAGGGGCCGCCACCATGGTGGCGCCCGACTTCGCTGCATTTCTCGCACTACCCGGGCGTCCCGGCTGACGCGGGACGCCCGGCACGGCCTTACTTGACGGGACGCCAGGTCAGGGGATAACGGTAGACGACGCCATTGCTGGCCTTCACGGCGGCAATGATGGAAAACACCAGATTGCCCAGCGCCACCAGCCAGAACATGAAAATGCCGATGATGACGAAGGTCAGGATGAAGCAGACGATGTACCAGAGAATCAGGGTAATCTGGAAATTGAGCGCTTCACGGGCATTCTCGGCCGAGAACTTGTCCGCATCATCCTTCTTGATCAGATAAATGATCAGCGGCGCCACCCAACTGGTGAACAGGCCGCCAATATGGGACAGGATGGCGATCGTCGTATCTTGCGTACGACCCACTTCCGGCTGCGAGTTTTCCATTATCATTCCCATCATTAGTTATAGATACACCAATATAACAGTAATATTTCTTTTTGGAATGAAACACTTGTTTGCAGCAGGGATTTTTTTCTCGGCTAAGCCTCTCGGCTAAACCGTCGCCGCCAGCGCCAGCGCCAGCCGTCCCAGCGTGGCGATGGCCGCCTCCAGCTGCGCGCTCCACGGGTGGCCGTAATTGAGGCGGATACAGTGGCGAAATGCGCGCGTGGCCGAAAAGATGGGGCCGGGCGCGATGCTGATGCCGGCCGCCAGCGCGCTGCGGTGCAGGGCCAGCGCATCGACGCCCACGGGCATCTCAACCCACACGAAATAGCCCCCTTGCGGCCGCGTGACCCGCGTGCCGGGCGGAAAATGCACGGCGATGGCCTGCAGCATGGTGTGTTGCTGCGCCGCCAGGGTCAGGCGCAGCTGGCGCAAGTGGCGGTCGTAGCCGCCCTGCGCCAGGTAGTCGGCCAGCGCCATCTGCAGCGGGATGGGCGCCGACAGGCTCGTCGTCAGCTTCAGGCGCTCGACCTGGCGCGCATGGCGGCCCGCCACGGCCCAGCCCAGGCGAAAGCCCGGCGCGAGCGTCTTGGAAAACGAGCTGCAGTGCATGACGAGGCCCGCGCCGTCATGGCTTTTCGTCAAGCCAGGACGCTGCTTGCCGAAATACAGCTCGCCATACACGTCATCCTCGATCAGCGGCACCGCATGGCGCGCCAGCAATTCCACTAGCGCGCGCTTCTTTTCCGGCGACATCAGGCTGCCCAGGGGATTCTGGAAATTCGTCATCAGCCAGCACGCCTTGGGACGGTGGCGCAGCAGCAGCTCTTCCAGCGCCGCCAGGTCGACGCCGTCGCGGGGACTGGTGGCGATCTCGACGGCCTTGAGTTCCAGCCGCTGCAGCGCCTGCAGACAGGCGTAGAAACTGGGCGACTCGATCAGTACCGTGTCGCCGGGCCGCGTGACGGCTTGCAGGCACAGGTTCAGCGCTTCCAGCGCGCCATTCGTGATGACGATGTCGTCGCTGGAAACGGGAACGCCGTCGAGCTGGTAGCGCAGGGCGATCTGGCGGCGCAGTTCGGCATTGCCCATGGACAGGTCCGTCACCGTGCTCCACGGGTCGAGGCGGCGCATGCTGGCCGAGACGGCCCGCGCCAGCTTCTCCATCGGAAACAGATGCGGACTGGGAAAGGCCGAGCCAAAGGGCACGATGTCGCGCGCGCCCACGGCGCCCAGCACTTCGAACACGAGGTCGCTGACATCGACGGTGGTGCTGGCGGCGGCGGGGCTGGAACTGTCCGGCTCGGGCGCCAGCGCGGCGCGCTGCGGCGCCACGTAATAGCCGGAACGGGGCCGCGAGACGATCATGCCGCGCGCCTCCAGCAGATAATAGGCTTGGAACACCGTCGACGGGCTCACGCCCCTGCGCGCATGCTGCTGGCGTACGGAAGGCAGCCTGTCGCCGGGCAGCAGCAGCTGCGTGGCTATCATGGCGGCGACCTCGTCCGCCAGCACTTCATATCGCTTCAAGCGCACGCCTGCCTCTCCCAAAACTGATCCGTAGTTTTTCCGCACAACTGATCCTGTTCCAATATCAGCACACAGTATATCCTTGGCAATGATGCCAGCAGCCCCGGCCAGCCCAGACAGGTGACACTTACATGCGATTTCCCATTTCCAGGCTCTCTTTTCTCCTTGCCGGCATGGCGGCCCTGCTGCCCGCCCCGGCCACGGCGGCCACGGTGCCGGACAGCCTGGAGCAGCGCATCAAGGCGTGCACGGCCTGCCATGCGCAGCAGGAAAAGCATGACGCCTTCTTTCCCCGCATCGCCGGCAAGCCGGCCGGCTACCTGTACAACCAGCTGCTGAACTTTCGCGAGGGCCGGCGCCAGTATCCGCTGATGAACTACATGGTGGAGCACCTGCCGGACGACTATCTGCGCGAGATCGCCGCGTATTTCGCGGCGCAGCACCCTGCCCCGCCGCCGGCCCAGCCCAGCGGCGCCGGCACGGCGGCCCTGGCGCGGGGCCGGCAACTGGTGCTGCAGGGTGATCCCGGCAAGAAGATTCCCGCCTGCATCGCCTGCCACGGCCAGCAGCTGGCCGGCGCGGCACCCGCCATCCCCGGCTTGCTGGGCTTGCCGCGCGACTACATCAACGCCCAGCTGGGCGCGTGGAAGAACGGCATCCGCCGCGCCCAGGCGCCCGATTGCATGGCGCAGGTGGCGCAGCGCCTGTCGGACGCGGACGTGGGCGCCGTGTCGGCCTGGCTGGGCACGCAGGTGGCCAGCGCCGAGGCGCGCCCCGCCGGCAGCATCGCCTTGCCGCTGCCCCTGCACTGCGGCGGCGTCCCCGGTTCCACGGCGCAGGTGGCGCCATGAAAAAAGCCCTCATCGCCATGGCCTGCGTGGCCATCGCCGCTGCCGGCGCCCTGTTCCTGCTGTATCCGGGCGACGACCCGGGGCCGCCGGCTGCCGCCAGCACCCTGACCCCGCAACAATTGATCGAACGCGGCGCCTACCTGGCCAAGGCGGGCGACTGCATGGCTTGCCACACGACACGGGGCGGCGTCGCCTACGCGGGCGGCCGCGCCCTGCAGACGCCGTTCGGCAAGGTGCTCTCGCCCAACATCACGGCGGACAGGGAAACGGGCATCGGCAGCTGGACGGCCGACGATTTCTGGCGCGCCCTCCACAACGGCAAGTCGAAGGATGGCCGCCTGCTGTATCCCGCCGTCCCGTACACCAACTACACCAAGGTGCGGCGCGAGGACAGCGACGCATTGTACGCGTATTTCCAGAGCGTGCCGCCGCACCGGCAAAGCAATCAGCCGCATGCGCTGCGCTTCCCCTACGACCAGCAGATCGCCCTGGCCGCCTGGCGCGCCCTGTATTTCAAGCCGGGCGTGTACCAGCCGGCAAGGGAAAAGAGCGTGGAATGGAACCGCGGCGCCTACCTGGTGCAGGGCCTGGGCCACTGCAGCGCCTGCCATAGCAGCCGCACCACCCTGGGCGGCAGCGACGACGGCCTGTCGGGCGGCCTGATTCCCGTGCTGGGCTGGTATGCCCCGTCGCTGACGTCGGACGCGGAAGCGGGCCTGGGCGACTGGGACATGGCGCATATCGTGGAATTGCTGCAAACAGGCATCTCGCCCCGCGCCACCGTCTTCGGCCCCATGGCCGAAGTGGTGCGGCAAAGCCTGCAGCACATGGAGACAGGCGACGTGCAAGCCATGGCCGTCTACCTGAAGAGCCTGCCCGCTCCCGCGCAAGCGGTCAAACGGCCGCCGCGCGACACGTCGGAGCGGGCCAAGCAGCAGCTGGCGCTGGGGGCGAAACTGTATGCGGCGCAATGCGCCAGCTGCCACCAGGACGATGGCAAGGGCGTGCCGCCCGGCTACCCGCCGCTGGCCGGCAACCGCGCGCTGACGACGGAGTCGGCCGTGAACGCCATCCGCCTCGTGCTCAACGGCGGCTTCGCGCCCGGCACCAAGGGCAACCCGCGCCCCTACGGCATGCCGCCGTTCGGCCCCGTCATGGACGACGCGGAAGTGGCGGCCGTGGTGACGTATCTGCGGGCCTCCTGGGGCAATGATGCGCCGGCCGTGAGCGCCCTGGAGGTGAACAAGTACCGCAGCGTGCCGCTGGAGTAGCGCGCCTGAAAAACGTCCATGGCGGCGTTGCATCTCCTTGCCGTACTATTCGTACTGTCTGCGTCGATGCGCCTTGCCCTGAACGTTTTGCAGGCGCGCCGCCTAGGAAAATAAAAAAACCGGCCAGCGCCGGTTTTTTCATGTTCGCACAGCCGCTCTCAGCGGAACTTGCTCTTGTGTCCCGTCTTGAGGTCCAGCGCAAAGCGCACGCCGTTGTCCGTCAGCATGACTTCATCGGGCGGCTCCTCGCCGGCCAGGGCGCCGTCGATCAGGGGCAGGCCTTCGCCTTTGCGCATCAGCTCGTTGCACCGTTCGTACACGTTCGCGCAGCCCGTCGAGGCCATCAGCGATTGCACGATGGCCACTTTCCACGCATCGACGCCGCCCGCGTTGAATTCGCAGATCAGGTAGCCCTGCACGCCGCCGAACAGCTGCACCACCAGGCCCGGCAAGCCTTCGTCCTCGCCCTTGATCAGGGTCAACAGCTGGCTGTCGCCCGCCTTCTTGATCGCCGGCAGCTTTTTCTCGATGGCGGCCTTGACGCGGCGCTTGATCAGCGCGTGGTCGACGGGCTCGTCTTCCTTGAAGCTCCAGATGCGCGCGCGGATCTGCGACTTCGAATTGTAGGCGGCGCGGGCGATGAATTGCTTGGACGAGCTTTGCACGATGGCCGTCGAGCCGGGCTTCATCTTTTCCTGCGGCTTGCCGTCGACTTTTTCAATCGCGGAAGCGTAAATCCACGATTGGCCCAGCAAGCTCTTTTCCTTGCCCTGTTTGATGGTGATGATCAGCATGTAATTCCAGTAGTGGGACCGGCGCGTGCCGGTCGTCGTATGTCCAATACCGGCATGATACCTCAAGCCATCCTGTCGCATCCTCCTGCATTCTGTGCCGCCGGCCTTGCAGTCTGTCGCAGCACGGTACGCAGGAGCGCCCCGCTGCCCTACCATGCACGCATACCAATTCCAAACAGGGAGCAAGAATGACATACGCCACTTTCCATCACCGTCCTGCCCGCGCCGCGCGCGCCCTGCTGCTGGCCGCCTGCGCCCTGGCGCTGCCCGCCATGCCCGTGCTGGCCTCGCCGCTGGACTGGATTTCCGGCGACAGCATCCAGGGCAGCGGCAAGCTGCAGAAGCAGGCGCGCGAAGTGGGCAGCTTCAATGGCGTGGCGCTGAACGTGCCGGGCAATGTCGAGTTGCGCATCGGCAACACGGACAGCGTCACCATCGAAGCGGACGACAACATCCTGCCGCTGATCGACACGGCCGTGGAAAACGGCACCCTGCGCATCCGGCCCGCCAGGCGCAATGCCAACTTCCGCCAGACCCGCCTGACCATCGTCATCCAGGCGCGCCACGTGGAGCGCGTCAGCGTGGGCGGCTCGGGCAACATCACGGCATCGGGCCTGCGCGGGGAAAGACTGCGCTTCGACGTGGGCGGCTCCGGCTCCATCGACGTGCGCGACCTCGACGGGCGCATGGTGGCCGTGGCCATCGGCGGCAGCGGCAGCTTCAAGGGCCAGGGCAAGACGGAGCAGCTGACGGCATCGATCGGCGGCTCGGGCAATATCCAGGCGGGCCGCCTGGCCGCGCGCGACGTGCAGGTGAGCATCGGCGGCTCGGGCGCGGCCGAAGTGTGGGCCAGGGACGAGCTGACCATCAGCATCGGCGGCTCCGGCGAAGTGAGCTACTACGGCGAGCCGCGCATCAGCCGCAGCATGCAGCGTTCGAGCAGCATCCGCCACCTGGGCAGCGCACCGAATTAAGCGCCCGCAATGACAAAAGCCCGGAGCGATCCGGGCTTTTTGCGTTTCAGGCAGTCAACATCAGCGGGCCGGCTTGACCGGTTCGCGGTCGATCAGCACCGTGTTGACGCTGTCCGTCAGCCAGATCTGGCCATCCTGGATCGTGCATTGCAGCTGCATGGTGCGCTGCGCCAGCTTGCTCATCTCTTGCGCCGCCTCCGATGGCAGGTTGATCACGGTCAAGTTCTTCGCCCGTTCCAGCTTGTTGGCGATCTGCTTCCACCAGATGTGGCTCGTTGCGCCATAGCTGTAGACGATGACCTGCTCGGAACGGCCGCAGGCCTTCAGGATGCGCTTCTCGTCGGGCTGGCCCACTTCGATCCACAGCTGGATGGCGCCCGTCAGGTCCTTCTGCCACAGGTCAGGCTCTTCCGTGTCGAACAGGCCCTTGGTGAAGGTCAGCGCCTCGTCGGCGTGGATGGCGAACGCCAGCAGGCGCACCATCATGCGCTCGTCCGTCTCGGACGGGTGGCGCGCCAGGGTCAGCGCGTGATCCTGGTAGTAATTGCGGTCCATGTCGGCGATCTGCAGATCGGCTTTGAAAATTGTTGCTTTAAGGGCCATCGTGTTTCTGTCTCGGTAAAAAGTGATGATGAAGTCGGTATCAGCGGAAAACCACGGTCTTCTCGCCATTTTTCAGGATGCGGTGCTCGACGAACCATTTCACGGCCCGTGCCAGCACCACGCACTCGACGTCGCGGCCGATGGCCGTCAAGGTGTCCGCATCCATCGCATGGTCGACGCGCTCGACGTCCTGCTCGATGATCGGGCCTTCGTCCAGGTCGCCCGTGACGAAATGGGCCGTCGCGCCGATCAGCTTGACGCCGCGGTGGTGTGCCTGCGCATATGGCTTGGCGCCCTTGAAGCTGGGCAGGAAGGAATGGTGGATATTGATGGCGCGGCCGTCGAGCGCCTGGCACAGGCCGGGCGACAGGATCTGCATGTAGCGCGCCAGCACCACCAGGTCGATCTTGTGGGTGTCCATCAGCTCGATGATCTTCGCTTCCTGCGCCAGCTTGGCCGCTTCCGGCGCGCCCGTGGCCAGCGGCAGGTGGTGGAAGGGAATATTGTAGCTGGCCGCCAGCTGGTAGAACTCCATGTGGTTCGACACGATGGCGGGAATTTCCACGTTCAGCAGGCCGCTCTTGTAGCGGAACAGCAAATCGTTGAGGCAATGGCCGATCTTCGACACCATCAGCATCACGCGCGGCTTGACGCGCGCGTCGTGCAGCTGGCCGTGGAAGGGGCCATTCACCTGCATGGCTTGCGACAGTTCGGCGAAGTCGCCGCGCAGCTGGGCGTCGCTGATGGCGCCGTCTTCCAGCGCGAAATGCACGCGCATGAAGAACAGCCGGGATTCCTGGTCGCCGAACTGGGCGGAATCGAGGATATTGCAGCCGCGTTCGGCCAGGAAGCCGGAGACGCGGTGCACGATGCCGCGCTGGTCCAGGCAGGACAGGGTCAGGATGTATTCGGGATGCGTCATGGTCGCGGAATCAGGTCAAAAAATAAGGCGGTGCTCGGCTCAGCCACGCGCGCCGGCCATCGGCTGCGCTGCCGCGAGCCGGCTATTGTCGCACGGCTGGGCCGCTCAACCCGCATTTTCCACACAGTGAGCATGGCGGCCTGCGGCGGCACGCTGATTCACGTTCCTTTGATCTGGCGCAAAACCACTGCATTTTTCCATCGGCCAGGCGCCGTTCTGCCCTGAAACCGGCATCGGGCGTGGAACCTGGCGCGCCCTGCGGCGTCTATCCCTTTGCTTGTTACGGCATACGTCGCATCCGGTACGCCGGGTGTTTCTCGGACCAGATTTTCATTGAGGTAGAACATGTTCACAGACAGCATCAATCCCAGTCTCAGCCCCGCCCTGAAGTCCCACCTGGAAGCCCAGCTCAACTTCGCCACAGAACTGTCGCGCAAGCTGTTCGATACGGCGCAGCAAATGAGCGAGCTCCACCTGCGGCTGGCGCAAGACCTGCTTCAGGAATGGGGCCGCGCCAGCCAGCAGCTGCTGTGCGCCCGCGACACGGGCGAGTTCATGTCGCTGGCGGCGGCCCAGCTGCAGCCGGGCAGCGACAAGCTGCGCCAGTACCAGCAGCAGCTGGGCAATCTCGTCGCCAACGCCAACGTCGAAATGAACCGGGCAGCGGAAACGCATATCCCCGAAGCGAGCCGCACGGCTGCCGCCTTCGCCGACGAAGTGGTGCGCAAGACGGCCGAAGAAACGGAAAAAGCCACGCAGCGCCAGCGCGAACTGATCGAAAAAATGCATGCCGGCGACCACCGCGATGGCGCCGGCCGCAAGCGCGATACCAGCCCGCAACCTGACCAGGCACGTTGACCGCCTGATCCCCACCCGACCGCAAGGAGAACAGCATGGCTAGCAATCAAGGAAACGAACAAGGCAAGGGCGCCGGCAGCAGCCAGAAGGCCAGCGATGCCGCCAGCACGAAGGGCACGAGCAAGCGCGGCTTCGCTGCCATGAATGAAGAGCAGCAGCGCGAAATCGCCAGCAAGGGCGGCCAGGCCGCCCACCAAAAGGGCACGGCGCACGAATTCGATTCGGAAGAGGCGCGCCGGGCCGGGCAGAAGGGCGGCGAAGCCGTCAGCCGCAACCGCGAACACATGGCGGAAATCGGCCGCAAGGGCGGCGAAAGCCGGCAATCGGCCCAGCGCGCCAATGAAAGCCGCAGCGGCACGGCGGCGCGCAGCGGCAGCGCCGAGGCGAAGACAGGCAGGCAGGACAACAAGGGCGAGGAGGACAAGGGCTGAACTGCGGGGCACGCCTGCGCCGGGCGTGGCGGCGCGGC
>NZ_RFSK01000104.1 GCF_009923995.1 Janthinobacterium sp.
TCACCTGCAGCGTGACGGCTGGCCTGGCGCCGGGCGGCCAGGCGCAGGTCGTGCTGCGCGCCACCGTGGCGGCGGCGGGCGTGCTGCAAAACACCGTGCTGCCCAGCGGCCCGGACAACCCCGTGTGCGTCCAGGCTAGCGACTGCAGCACGAACACCACGGCCATCAAGCTGCTGGTGGACGTGACCACCACCTTGAACGGTTTCCCCGGCACCACCAATGCGGGCGACCAGGTCAACGGCATCGTGACGTTCAGCAATGTCGGACCCGGCACGGCCGAGAACGTGACGTACAGCCTGAAGCTGGCGCAGGGCCTGATGGGCGTGACCCTGAGCGGCGCGGCCGGCAGCTATGACGCCGTCAGCGGCATGCTGACGCTGCAGGGCCTGCCGTCCAGCCTGGCGGCCAACGAGGCGTACAGCTTCAGCCTGGCGTATATCCAGCCGGCCAGCAATGTCTCGACCATCGTCAGCATCATCGCCACCAGCTCGACGGAAGTGCAGTACGACTTGCCGAACACGGCCACGGTGACCATGCCCGGTCCCGTCATCCGCGTCAGCAAGACGGCCAATGTCGCCAACGCCAACGTGGGCGACAGCATCGTCTGGACCATCACGGCCGTCAACAGCGGCGGCGTGGCCAACCAGGGCATCGTGACCCTGGCCGACATCCTGCCGCCGAACCTGACGGTACTGGCCGTCAATGCGGACGCCGGCGTGACGTGTCCGCCCCTGGCCAGCTGGGTCGCCAACAGCGTGCAAAGCTGCAGTATTGCGGCAGGTCAATTGGCTGCCGGTACGGGCACGCGCAGCGTGCGCGTGACGGCCACGGGCACGGTGGAAGGCCGGCTGGCGAACCGCGTCATGCCGGGCGGGCCGGACAATCCCGCCTGCGCGCAGGCCAGCAGCTGCGAATCGGGCGTGGTCCTGACGGGCCCAAAAGTAGCCGTGAAGAAAATCGCCAATCGCGCGGCCGCCAATGTGGGCGACACGGTGGTGTGGACCATCACGGCCACCAACTCGGGCAGCGGCCCCACGCGGGCCGCCATGACCCTCGCCGATACCTTGCCGGCCGGCCTGGCGAACGTGGTGGTCACGCCCGTGCGCGCCACGTGCAGCCCCGTGGCCGGCAATCTGCTCACCTGCAGCGTGCCGGCCGGCCTGATCGGCAATGGCGGCGAAGCCACCGTGGAAGTGTCGGCCACCGTCACCCAGGCGGGCAGCGCGCGCAACAGCGTCGTGCCGTCCGGTCCCGATACGCCGCTGTGCCTGGCCCCGGCCGATTGCCAGACCAGCACCAACGTCACCAGCCCCAGCGTGATGGTCAAGAAGGTGGCGGACAAGGCCGCAGCCAGCATCGGCGACACCGTCAGCTGGACCATCAGCGCCACCAACAGCGGCAGCGGCGCCACGACGGCGGCCATCGTCCTGACCGATGAACTGGCGGCCAGCCTGACGGAGATCGCCGTCACGCCGGCGGCGCCCACCGTCTGCGCTCCCCTGGCGGCCAATAAACTGGTGTGCACGGTGCCGGCCGGCCTGGCGCCGAACGCCGTCGCTGCCGTCACCGTCAGCGCGAAAGTGGCGGCCAGCGGCACCCTGAGCAATACCATCGTGCCCACCGGCCCCGACCTGCCGCGCTGTGCGCAGGCGTCCGATTGCACGGCCGTCACGGAAGTGGCGAATCCGGCCATCGGCGCGGCGCTGGGCGTGGGCAAGGTGGCGCAGTTGTCCGCCAAGGTCTTCAACGTGCCGTACACGGTGGTGATCCGCAACGTGGGCAAGGGCACGGCATCGAACGTGCAGGCGCTCGACAGCCTGCGCGCTGCCTTCCCCGAACCCGTGGCGTGCCGCATCGTCACGCCGCCGGCCGCGCCGGCCATCGGCGGCAGCCGGCAGCTGGCCGTCAACCCGGGCTTCGCAGGCGGCTGCGGCGGTAGCGACCTGCGCCTGCTCAGCGGCGACGCGGCCCTGGCCGAAGGCGAACTGAGCGTCGTCACCTTCACCGTGCAGATCACCGTGGCCGACAGCAGCGCGCCCGTGTACAACAACAGCGTGTTTGCCAGCGCGCTGGGCGGCAATGTCGCCAATGGGGGCGGCAGCATCAGCGTGCCGCCCGCGCCCAGCGCCGGCGCCATCGCCGCCAACCCGGGCTACACGCCGCCGGCGGGCAGCCTCGTGTTTGACGCCTCCAACAATGGCGGCGCCTATGCGGGCGCCGTGGCGACGGCGGCGGAAGTGGCCGCGCTGGCGGAGAAGGTGGACCCCAACCATAACGGCAATGCGTCGGACACCGTGGGCGGCGTGCCGTTCACGGGCGAAGACACGCCCACGCCCGTGGTCCTGCTGCGCCAGGTGGTGGACGTCATCAAGGCCGTGTCGGCCCAGCAGCAAGTCGATGCCAGCAAATTCGAGATCAGCTACACGGTGCAGGCGGCCAACCGCTATCCGGCCGGCTACCCGACCTCGACCATGGTGCAGGTGGCGGAAAACCTGAAGGCCGTTTTCCCCACGGCCACCAGCGTCACCTTCAAGCCGGGCAGCCTGGCCGTCACGGCGCGGCCGGCCGGCGCCACGGCCTGCGTGGCGAACGGCGACTTCAACGGCATCACGGTGTTTGGCTTGCTGAACGGCAAGGGCGACTTGCTGCCGCAGGAAAGCTGCAACATCGTCTTCACGGTGCTGGTGGACTTCGGCAGCGTGGCAGCCATCCCCACCGTGCCGCAGCTGAACCAGGTATATGCCAGCACCCTGCTGGCCACGGACGGCGGCATGAATATCGGCCACAGCTACAGCGGTGGCGACGGCGGCAACACGCCCGTGGCGCCCGTCAGCGTGCTGGCCCTGGCCAGCTCGTCCGACACCCTGCAGCTGCCGGCCACGCCCGGCGCCACGCCGCCCAGCTTTACGCCCGTGGTGTTCAACACGAAGGACAAGCCGATGTTGTTGATCAGCAAGAGCGTCAACAAGACGCAGGCCGAGATCGGCGACAGCCTGCAGTACACGATCGAGGTGAAGAACACGGGCGTGGCGACGGCGTTCGGCGTCAGCGTGCTCGATAAACTGCCGGCCGGCTTCCGCTACATCGACGGCACCACCACGCGCAACAACGTGGTGCAGCCCGACCCCATCGGCAAGCCGGGTCCCCACCTGAGCTTCAGGCTGGAATCGCTGGCGCCGAACGCCAGCGCCAGCTTCCGCTACCGCCTGCGCGTGGGCGTGGGCGCCCTGCAGGGCGACGGCGTCAACCGCGCCCAGGCCAGCACCACGAGCGGGCCGCCGTCGAACGAGGCGCGCGTGAAGGTGAAGGTGACGGGCGGGGTGTTCACGACGGATGCCTGCCTCGCCGGCAAGGTATTTGTCGATTGCAACAACAACCACGTGCAGGACGAGGAGGAGCTGGGCATCCCCGGCGTGCGCCTGTACATGGAAGACGGCACCAACTTCACCACCGACGTGGAAGGCAAGTACAGCTATTGCGGCATCACGCCGAACAGCCACGTCATCAAGGTCGATGCCTCCACCTTGCCACGGGCCAGCCGCATGATGGAAGCGTCGAACCGCAACCTGGGCGATCCGCACAGCCTGTTCCTCGACACCAAGAACGGCGAGCTGCTGCGCGCCGACTTCATCGAGGGCTCGTGCTCGAACCCCGTACTCGAGCAGGTCAAGGCGCGCCGCGCCCAGGGCGAAGTGCGCAGCGTGGAAAGAGAGGGCAGGGCGGGACCGGGCCTGAGCTTCGGCAGCCAGCCCGCCGGCGCGCCGGCCCAGGCGACGGACAGCGCCAACCAGCCTGTCGTGGCGCCCCGCGTGCCAGCCCAGGCGCCAGCCGCGGGAGGCAGCCATGCGCAATAAACCTCTGTCCCGTCACCTGCCGCCCGCCACTGCCGTCAAAGAGAAACAGGCCATGAAGAAACATCCTCCCGCGCCACGGCGCATGGCCGCCGTGCTGGCGCTGCTGGTCTTCCCGCTGGCTGGCCAGGCGCAGCTGCCCCTGCCGGACAGCGCCGCCGGTCCCGGCGTCGTGGCGCCCGCCTTCTTCCCGGGCAAAGTGGGCGCCGCCGACTATGCCATCAACCGTGGCGTGGCGCGCATCGCAGTCGAGACGGACCGCAGCGACGTGCCGGCCGATGGCCAGAGTCCCGTCCAGGTGACGGTCAAGCTGTACGATGAGCAGGGCCAGCCCCTGGCGGGCACGGCGTTATTGACCGTCGAGGCCAGCGGCGGGCGCATCCTGCTGCCCGGCGCCCGCACCGATGAGCTGGGGCCGGAGCGGCGCGACGCCGACAAGGTCACGCCCGGCACGCAGCTGGCGGTGGAAAACGGCGTAGCGACCTTCAGCGTGCTGGCCCCGGCCACGCCGCAGGACGTGCTGCTGCGCGTGTCGGCCGGCAACGTGGCGGCCCAGGGCACGCTCAGCTTCCTGCCGGAACTGCGCGACATGCTGGCCGTCGGCTTGATCGACGGCATCATCAGCAAACGCAGCCTGTCGAGCAGCGACATTGCGCCGTCGCGCTTCAACGACGGCTTCGAGCGCGACATCGTGCGCTGGAGCCGGGCCTTCAACAACGGCAAGGCCAACGTGGCGGGCCGGGCGGCGATGTTTTTGAAAGGCACCATCCGCGGCGATGCCCTGCTGACGGCCGCCTACGACTCGGACAAGGATACGCGCGCGCGCCTCTTGCGCGATGTCAACCCGGAAGAGTTCTATCCCGTCTACGGCGACAGTTCCGTGCGCAATTTCGACGCCCGCTCCAGCGACCGTCTATATGTGCGCATCGACCAGCAGAAAAGCTATGTGCTGTACGGCGACTTTGCCACGGGCGACGGCTTCAGCCAGATGACGGGCGGCGGCGCCGTGGCCAGCTTGCAGCAGAGAAAACTGGGCCAGTACAACCGCACGGCGACGGGCGGACGGGGTCACTACGAACAGGACGGCATCGTCGCCAATGCCTTCGCCATCAACGACAGCCTGAAGCAGGTGGTGGAAGAGTACCGGGCGAATGGCACGTCGGGACCATTTGCCGTGCGCAACAACGACGCCATCGAAAACTCGGAAAAGATCGAGATCGTCGTGCGCGACAAGAACCAGAACGGCAATATCGTGCAGGTGACGCAGCTGCGTCGCTTCGAGGATTACAGCTTCGAACCGTTCAGCGGACGCATCCTGTTCAAGCAGGCGATTCCCGCGCTCACGCCGAACGGCGACCCGCAATCGATACGCATCAGTTATGAGGTAGATCAAGGCGGCGAGAAATTCTGGACCCTGGGCGTGGATGGGCAAGTGCAGCTAAGCAAGATGGTTTCGCTGGGCGGCGCGGCCGTGGAAGACAAGAACCCCCTGTCGCCATACAAGCTGCACAGCGTCAACGCGGGCTTGCGCCTGGGCGAACACGGCCTGCTGGTGATGGAGGTGGCGCGCACCACCTCCACCAGCTACAGCGCGGGCGGCAACATCTACACGACGCCGTCGGGCCAGGCGGGCGAGCTGCGCGATGAAGTGAGCGGCAACGCGGCGCGGGTCGAGCTGCAGCACAAGGACGACAGGCTGGACGCGAAAGCCTACTGGAGCCGCTCGGACCGCGATTTCAACAACACGGCGGCCGGCATCACGGGCGGCCGGGGCGAGGCGGGGCTGAAGGCGGGCTACAAGCTGACCCCGGCCGTCACCGTGTATGGCGAGGCCATCCGCAGCGACGAGCGCAGCACGGGTGCGCGGCGCGAGGCGGCCCGCCTGGGCGTGGCGTGGAACGCCAGCGAGCGCTGGCTGCTCGATGTGTCCGTCCAGCACATGAAGGAGTCGGGCGGCATGCCGTCCACGGCCGGCATCGCGCCGAATACCTCGCCGCTGGGCACGGGCTTGAATCCCACGGGCGGCTTCTTCGGCAACGGCACGGCCAACACGGCCATCGATCCCGTGACGGGCAGCAGCATCACCACGTTTGCGCCCGTCAACCCGGGCGTGGGCACGGGCACGACGGTGCCGCTGGACGCCACCACCGTGCGCCTGGGCGCCCAGTACAAGGCGACGGAACGCTGGACCCTGAACGGCGACGTGGAAAAAAGCATCGCCGACACGGACCAGCACCGCTACGGCCTGGGCGCGCAATACCAGCTCGCCGAACGCAGCCGCCTGTACGCGCGCTATGAAAACCAGACGGGTCTCGCTTCCGCGTATTCGCTCAATCCGGCCGACCGCAGCACCAGCTTTATCGCCGGCGCCGATACGGGTTACATGCCGGGCGGCACCGTGTTTGGCGAGTACCGCATGCGCGACGCCATCGATTACAGCCTGAGCAACCAGCGCGACCTGCAGCTGGCGTCCGGCCTGCGCAACACGTGGAACCTGGGCGAGGGCCTGGCGGCGAACACGCATGTCGAATACCTGAAAGTCATGAACGGCCAGCAGCAGCAAGCCGTGGCCGTGGCGGCCGGCCTCGATTATTCCGCCAATCCCCTGTGGCGCGGCTCCGTCAAGCTGGAATACCGGCGATTGTTCGACAGCGAGATCGCGCCGGGCAACCAGCGCCAGGACCAGTGGCTCAATACCCTCGCCTGGGCACGCAAGCTGAGCCGCGACTGGACCTTGCTCGCGCGCAATTACCTGCTGTACACGCGCAACAACGACGACGCCAGCGGCGCGCCGCTGGGCAATGTGCTGCAGGACCGGGCGCAACTGGGCTTTGCCTGGCGTCCCGTGGACGACAACCGTTACAACGGCCTGGCCCGCTACGAGTACAAGACGGTGCGCGACCAGTCGCAGATCGATGGCGACAATTACCGCGCGCACATCGTCTCCACCCACCTCGACTACCACCCCAGCCGTCCCTGGTGGTTCACGGGCAGGATCGCTGCCAAGCACAACAACGACAGGAACCTGCCTGCCGGACAAGAGAAATACACGGCGTGGCTGTTTTCCGGGCGCACCGTGTATGACGTCAGCAAGAACTGGGACATCGGCGTGCTGGCGGCCGTGATGGGTAGCCCGCAAGGGGGCAGCCGCCAGTGGGCCAACGGCGTGGAAGTGGGCTACCTGCTGGCGCAGAACCTGTGGCTGTCGGCCGGCCACAACTGGTCGGGCTTTTCCGACCGGGACCTGACGGGCGCCGACTACACGGCGCGCGGCCCCTACCTGCGCCTGCGCTTCAAGTTCGATGAAAACCTGTTCAAAGGCAAAGACGCCACCATCAACCGCACCCTGGCCCGGCCATGAAAACTACCATGACACCCAAAATGACACCGACGAAGAACCCGATGATGACACTGCTGCCGCTCGCCGGCCTGCTGGCCATGGGCCTGGCCCAGGCCGCCACAAGCACCTTGCCGGCGGCGCCGCTGGCCATGCCCGAGCTGCGCATCAGCGACCGCGCCGTTTCCGCCGACCAGCAAGCCTACCGGCTGCTGCAGGAGCGCATCAAAAAGCTCAACGATGGCGGCGTGCGCGTGGGCGATTACTACCTGTCGAAGGCGCAATGCTGGCTCGACGTGTCCTTCCACGAATACACGCGCAACGACCGCTCCGCCTTCCCCCTGCAAGCCTTGCAGGAATCGGCGAAGATCGTCGCCGCGCTGGAAGACGGCAGCGAGCCCAATCCCGGCGACGCCACGCCGCTGGTGAACGATGCGACGCGTTTGCGCGAGGACCTGTGGGACGGCTTCGGCAAGCTGCACGCCTCGCCCGGCTTTGCCTGCGCGGCGCAGAAAGTGGCCTGCGGCGAAGTGGAACTGGTGCATGCGGGCAATGAATACAGGCAGCAGGGCTGGCGCCACGCGAATCCCTACGTGCAGCTGGCCGAGGATGCGCAGGCAGCCGCCCAGTCCGCCGCCGCATCCTGCCCGGCCAAGCAGCCCAAGCCGGAACCGCAGCCGGAAATCCTGCCGCCGCGCATCGAGCATGAGCGCATCACCCTGGACATGGATGCCCTGTTCCATTTCGATAAGTCCGGCCCTGCCGACGTCTTGCCGCAGGGTCTGGAAAAGCTCCGCGACCTGGCGGCGCGCCTGAAGCAGGGTTACGTGCAGATCGATACCTTGTCCGTGACGGGCCATACGGACCGCCTGGGCACGGACCGCTACAACCAGGCCCTGTCCGAGCAGCGGGCATTGACGATCAAGCAATTGCTGCGCGAGCAAGGCATCGCCAATGTCATCAGCGCCTACGGCAAGGGCAAGGCCGACCCCGTCGTCGCCTGCGACAAGGTGGCGCCGCACGCGGCCCTGATCGCCTGCCTGCAGCCGAACCGCCGCGTGGAGATCGAGTTGACGGGTATCAAGCGTACTGTGAAGGAGGGCAGCGCACCTTAGCGCTACGTCATGGGGCGGTCATATGCCGCTGCTATGATGCTCTTGTTGGCACACAGCATGCATTGCGCACATCACTACGCTCCGGGAGCGATAGGATGCAGGCATGACTCAACAGCTTAGCCGGTGAGCTCAACCATCGGCACCAGACACGGTAATCTTGTTGTGATGGCAATCAAGGCAGGGCAGGGAAGGGGAAAAACGGAAGCAGGGCGGAAATGGGGCGGGGATTTAATGAAGTCCTAAGCCTGCCGCGGGGAAGGGCTGGCATAGTGGATACATGGCGCACGGAAAACCCCGGGCCCAAGGTTGCCGGACACCTCAATGACCGGCACGATTTCCGCTTGACCAGTATTTCCCAGTTTATCCCTGCGCTCTGAAACAGCGTTTCAACCGGCTGCCGCGACTAGCGAAGCCGGTTTTTTTTTGCCTGTTGATTTGTCAGGTCCCGGCGCCGCGGCGCCGG
>NZ_RFSK01000105.1 GCF_009923995.1 Janthinobacterium sp.
TTGTTCTGCGTCAAAGGCGAGGAAGAAGGTGCGCT
The DNA here is from genome assembly GCF_009923995.1 of Janthinobacterium sp. Lineage (GTDB taxonomy): Bacteria > Pseudomonadota > Gammaproteobacteria > Burkholderiales > Burkholderiaceae_D > Janthinobacterium. The sequence continues at coordinate 36 of NZ_RFSK01000105.1, forward strand.
GCGGGGTGGGGATGGCGCGCTGCTGCCAGTCGGCATCGGAAAAGCGTGCCGCGCTGGCATGGCTGGCGCCGAAGGCCGTGGGAGCGTCGAGCAGGGCGGCCAGGCGCGCGGACTTCAGCGCCGGCCAGTCGCCGGCGGTGGTGGGGCGGATGAGTATGGGATTCAACGCTGCGGCATTCCTTAACTGGCCGGGGCGGCCGTGGAGGTGGAAATTTTCTTGTACGCTTCGGCCAGCATCGTCACGGTCGCCACGTCGTTGACGCTGCGCGCCTCGATGACCATGTCGCCGGAAGCGATGCTGACATCGCCGTTTGCATAGCTGGCGGGAAAGCGCCGCTCGACGATCTTGCTGGTGAGCACGTTGCGCGTATAGCGCAGGGCGACGAGGTGCTCGCCTTCCTGCTTGATGACGATATAGTTCGGCACGGTAGTGCGTTCCAGTTTCCAGGTACCGATAAAGTCTTCGACAGGGGCGGCGCTGGCGTGGGAGAGCAGCGTGCAGCAGGCGGCAAAGGTGCCGAACAGCAGTTTTTTCATGGTGGCGAGTCGTCCATGCAAGTGTGGGCCGCAGCGGCGGGAATAGTACCGTCATACCTGAATGGCATGGCGCGCATCGCCGGGATGGCGCCAGTGATTTAAGTATTTAATAATATTAACAGGATCGCAGTCTTGTTTGCTGCCGTTCGCGTAAATTTGCTCACGCCATGTTGTACGCGCGTCCTGACAGGTCCAGCAGTGCCCTGGCCTGGGCGACCGCCAGCAAGCCCGCGCGGTAAAAGGCATCGGGCGAGGAGTTGACGTCATCCACCAGCACGGCCGTGATCCACATGCCGCGCTCTGCCAGATAGTGGGGGAAAGCGTCGTTCATGCCCTCGTGCAAGCCTTGCAGGATGGCCACCTGGTATTCTTCGGGACATGCCACCTTCCAATGGATGCCAGCTTGCTGCTTGTCATGAAACTGTATGCGCAATCCTGCCGCGCGCAAGCGCCCGCCCAGGTGCTGGCTGAACCAGGCCAGGTGTTCGACCTGCAGGGGAATCTTGCCAAGTTGAGCTGTCATGCTTGATCCCATAGTTCCACCGTCAGCAACTGGCCTGGCGCGCAGGCGGCGATGCGCTGACCATGCATGGTGATGGTGCCCGGCCAGGCCGTGAGCTTGTCCTGGGGGAATTCGCCCTCCCGCGCTTCGGCGATGCCGGCCTGCAGCAGGGGCACGATGACGTCCGCCGAAGTCGTGTAGCGGTTGGGAAAGCCGTTCGACGACAGCTGGGTCGCCTTGCCGTCGTGGCACTGCTGCGCGATCCAGCCTGCACCGGACAGGCCCGCTTCCCACGTGGCGAGGAAGGCGGCCTTGTTGACTTGCGTCATGTCGGCCATCTGTTCCGGCGTGTCGGTCGAGATGATGGTCCACCAGCCTGACATGGCTACTCCTTCCTGCGGTAGAGATTAACGGGTCATGGCGCGCCGCAGCACGTAGCTGAGGCCGTCGACAGCCGCCACCATCAGCAGCATGGCGACGATGACGGTGGCGGCGCTGGGCATCTGGAACAGGGACAGATGGTATTTCAGCATCTGCCCCAGGCCGCCCGCGCCCACGACGCCGAGGATGGCGGCGGCGCGGATGTTGTTTTCCCAGCGGTACAGGGTGTAGGACATCATCTGCGGGCTGCACTGCGGCAAGGTCGCATACAAAAAAGCGACGGCGGGCCGGGCGCCATTAATGCGCAGGGTGGCGGCCGGCAAGGGCGGACAATTCTCGAAGGCATCGGCAAACAACCGTCCCAGCACGCCCACCGTGTGCAGGGCCAGCGCCAGGGTGCCGGCGAACGGGCCCAGGCCGGCGGCGATCAGCAGGATCGACGCCCACACCAGTTCGGGAATCGAGCGCAGCACATTGAGCACGCCCCGCGTGGCGTTGCGCGCCACGTTGCCGAAGCGCCCGCTGGCGGGCAGGGCCAGCAACGCGCCCAGCACGGCGGCGATCACCGTGCCGATGGCCGACATGGCCAGCGTTTCAAACGTGGCCACGCCGACCTTCATCAAAAAGTTGGGCGCCAGCTCGGGCGGGGCGAAGCCGTGCAGGAAGTCGCGCGTGGAGCGCAGGGCGTCCGCGCTGAAGAACTCGCCCCATTTCAGGGGCAGGGTGGCGAAGCTGGCGATGACCAGCAGCAATAAACCGGCCAGCAAGGCCCAGGTGGACCAGCGCACGGGCGCAGGGGTAGGCAAGCCCGGCAGCATCGCTTTCGTTTTCATGCCAGCCTCCGGCGCAGCATGGCGGACACGGCATCGGCGCCCGCCACCAGCAGCACGAAGACCATCAGCATGGTGGCCAGTTCATTGCCTGCCATCATCTTCATGGATTCATCCATGCGCTGGCCGAGTCCTCCCGCGCCGACAAAGCCCATGACGACGGAGCCGCGGATCGCGCATTCCCAGCGGTAGATGGTGTACGACACGAGTTCGGCGGCCGATTCGGGCAGGGCGCCGTACAGCAAGGCCTTGAGGCGGCCGCTGCCGTTGTGCAGCAGGGCGTTGCAGGCGGCCGCGTCCGACGATTCGAGGATTTCCGCGTAGACCTTGCCCAGCATGCCGCAATACGTGAGGGCGATGGCGATCACGCCTGCCGTCGGACCCAGTCCCACGATGCGCACGAGCAGCAATGCCCATACCAGTTCCGGCACGCTGCGCAGCAGCACCAGCACGGCGCGCACGCCATGGCGCACGCCGGCGGCCAGTGGCGACACCCGCCCGGAACCGATGCGCGAAATCGACAAGCGTTCCGTCACCAGCAGGGTCAGGGGGATGGCGCCCAGCATGGCCAGCGCCATGCCGGCCGTGGCCATGGCGATGGTTTCCCAGGCGGACGTGGCCACCAGTTGCAGGAATTCCGCCGAGTGGGCGGGCGGCACGAAGCTGGAAATAAACTGCCAGGTGGCGGCCAGGCTTTGCGCATCCCACAGTATCCACGGCTTGAATTCGGCCTGCACCAGCATGGGCCACAGCACGAGCAGCACGACGGCCGTGGCGGTCAGGCGGCCGCGCCAGGCAGGGTCGCGCGGCAGGGCGGCGGCGGGCTTCAGCAACGGGGCCTCGCGGCGTCCAGCAGCGTTTCCACGGCCTCGAACTGCGGCGCGGGATCGGCCTTGTTGCGGTACAGCTGCTCTATCATGGCGTCGCTGACTTCGGCGCCAGGCAAGTCGAAGACGATCTTTCCATCGCGCAAGGCAACGATGCGGGGAAAACAGGCGCGGGCGATCTCCACCTGGTGCAGGCTGCATACGAGGGTGGCGTGGCGCTGCGTCGCTTCGGCCTGCAATACGGCGATGGTCTGCAGGGCCAGGGTGGGGTCGAGGGCGGACAGCGGTTCGTCGACGAGGAAGATTTCCGCATCCGACACGAGGGCGCGGGCCATGCCGCAGCGCTGGCGTTCGCCGCCGGACAGGCGGTCGACCCGCGCATACAGCTTGTCCTGCAGGTTGAATTTACCTAAAGCTTCCCACGCGGCGCGCGGGTCGACGGGCGCCAGCAGCGAACGGATGGCCGTCCACAAGCTCCATTGGGGCAGCCGGCCCGCCAGCACGGCGTTGACGACGCGCTGGCGCGGCGGCAGGGGCGGGGTCTGCGGGGCCAGGAACAGGCGCGCGCGCAAGGCGTGGCGTTCACGGCTGGCCAGTTGCCAGGGGGACGTGCCGAGGATGGTCAAGGTGCCGGACGCGGGGCGCAGCGCGCACGCCAGGGTATGCAGCAGGCTGGTCTTGCCGGCGCCCGAGGGGCCGATCAGGGCGATCTGTTCGCCCTGGACCACGTCCAGGTCCAGCTCGCGCAGGGCCAGCGCATGGCCGGCGGCGCCCGCGTGGTGGACGCTGACCTTGTGAAGTTGGAATGTCATGCGTTTGTTGGCTACGATTGCTGGAGAGTTGTTACATCTGTTGAAGTCCGGGGCAAAGAGCCGGGGTCAGACCCGACGGGTCTGACCCCAGATTTCTGCCGCGTGTCGGAAATTACTTCAGCAAACCCGCATTGCGCGCGGCCGCTTCGATATCCTTGTAATTCTCCGCCTTGGTGGGGATGAACTTCGTGGCGCGCTGCAGTTCCAGGATTTCCTTGCCTTCCGGCGTGGACGGGTCCAGGGCCAGGAAGGCGTCCGTCAGCTTCTGGCGCACGGCCGGGTTCATATCGGCGCGCACGCTCCAGTTATAGTCGTAGTAGCCGGGCGTCGTGTAGAACACGCGCACCTTGGCCGGGTCGACCTTTTTCGCTTCCACGAGCTTTTCCCACACGGAAATGTTCAAGGTGCCCGCATCGACCTTGCCGCCGGCCACGGCCGCCACGGTGGCGTCATGCGCGCCGGAAAACGCGATGCGCTTCATGTCCGTGTCCGGGTTGATCTTGGCGGCCAGCAAGTAGTAGCGCGGCATCAAGTGGCCCGAGGTGGACGATTCCGAGCCGAACGTGAAGTTCTTGCCTTTCAGGTCGGACAACTGGTTGATGTCCTTGCTGGTGGTCACAAAAACCGAGCGGAACTTCGTGTCTTCCTCGCGCTGCACCAGGGGCACGATCTTGCCGCCGCTGCGCACGTTCGCTTGCACGAAGGTAAAGCCGCCGAACCAGACCATGTCCAGCTTGTGATTGATCAAGCCTTCCACGGACGCCGCGTAATCGGTGACGGGCGTAAATTCCACCTTCATGCCCAGCTTCTTCTCCAGATAGCTGCCCAGCGGCTTGAACTTGCGCTGCAATTCCGTCGGCGCTTCGTCGGGAATGGCGGACACGCGCAGCACTTGCTGTGCCTGCGCCAGGCCGCTGTGGATGGCGAGGGTGGCGGCGACGGTGGCCAGGATGGCGGGGAATTTAGAGAACGTGGTCATGGGACTGCCTTTGCAAAAAAATGGTTCATTAAATGACGGAAACCCCGGTACTGCCTTCCAGCACGTCGCCGATGACGGTGGCGTCGGCAAAGCCTTCTGCGTGGAAAATCGCCAGCACTTGCTCGACGGCTTCCGGCGCACACGCCACCAGCAGGGGGCCGGCCGTCTGCGGGTCCGTCAGGATGGCCTTGTCGATGGCGCTGAGGCTGTCGGCCAGCGCCACTTGCGCGCCGTAGCCTTGCCAGTTGCGGCCCGAGGCACCCGTGATGTTGCCGTTTTCGGCCAGCTGCTGCACCTGCGGCAGCAGCGGCACGGCATCCATGGCGATGCGCGCCTGCACCTTGGCGCCGCGCGCCAGTTCCAGCGCGTGGCCCAGCAGGCCGAAGCCCGTTACGTCCGTTAGCGCATGCACGCCGTCCAGCAGGGCCAGCTTCTTGCCCGGGGTATTCAGTTTGGTCGTGTTGGCGATCAGGGAGGCGTAGCCGTCCTTGTCCAGCGCATTCTTCTTCAGCGCGGCCGACAGGATGCCCACGCCGATCGGTTTGCCCAGCACCAGCTTGTCGCCGGGGCGCGCGCCCGCGTTGCGCTTCACTTGCGACGGGTGGACGAGGCCCAGCACGACGAGGCCATAGATCGGCTCGACGGAATCGATGGTGTGGCCGCCCGCGATGGGAATGCCCGCCTCGGCGCAGATGCTTTCGCCGCCTTTCAGGATGAGGCCGATGGTTTCCACGGGCAGCTTGTTGATCGGCATGCCGACCAGGGCCAGGGCCATGATGGGCGTGCCGCCCATGGCGTACACGTCGGAAATGGCGTTGGTGGCGGCGATGCGGCCGAAGTCGAACGGGTCGTCGACGATGGGCATGAAGAAATCCGTCGTGGCGATCAGCGCCTGCTCGTCGTTGAGCTGATAGACGGCCGCGTCATCGGAGGTTTCTATGCCGACCAGCAATTCCTTCGGCATGGGAAAGCCGCCGCTGCCTTTCAGGATGTCGGCCAGCACGCCCGGCGCAATCTTGCAGCCGCAGCCGCCGCCATGGGCAAATTCGGTCAACCGGATGGGAGTATTGGGTGTTGCTGCGCTATCGGACATGGTCGTCATCCTGCTCAAAAAAGGTATAAAAGGCGGCGCCGGGGTTCACGCGGCGCTGGCGGTACGGTTGTCGCCGACGATAGCACATAATGCCCGTGCGGCTTGCTCAAAAGCATGTTCGGAAATATCGGGCAAGGCCAGCGGCGTCGCCTGGGCGTAGCGGCTGAAGTTGCGCTGGATCGACTGGCGGTAGACGGGGTCGTAATGCTGCACCAGCAGCTCTTCCACCAGTTCGGCCATGCGGCCCGCCGTCGCCAGGTTTTGCCAATGGGTAATTTTCTCCCTGCCATGCAGCTGCGTCAACAAAGCCAGCTGCACGTTCAGGCGTTCGGCGTCGCCGACGAAATGTTCGTAATCCTGCATCAGCAGCTGCACGCGCTGGGCCATATCGAGCCGTACGTCCGTGCAGGTGGCCGCGCGCATCTTCTCCATCAGCGCGTCGGGCACGCGCAAGCGGCCCACTTTCTTGCTTTCCGATTCGATGAAGACGGGAGATGCGGGGTCAAAATGGCGCAGCTGCTGCCACAGGGCGCTCTCGAAGGCCTTTTGCGAGGGCTGGTCCGCCTCCGGCAAGCCGCCCAGCACGGAGCCGCGGTGGGCCGCCAGGCGTTCCAGGTCGATCACCTGGGCGCCTTGCTGGTCCAGCACCTGCAGCAAGCGGCTCTTGCCGCTGCCCGTGGGGCCGCACAGCACGTTGATGAAATCGAAACGGTCGGGCAGGGTGGCCAGCTCGGCGTTCACGTGGCGCCGGTATTCCTTGTAGCCGCCGTCGAGCTGCGTGACGGGCCAGCCGATGCGCGCGAGGATGTGCACCATGGCGCCGCTGCGGTTGCCGCCGCGCCAGCAGTAGACGAGCGGTTTCCAGTGCTGCGGGTGGCCGAGGAAGCCGTCCTCGATATGTTGCGCGATATTTTTCGCGATCAGCGCCGCGCCCAGCTTCTTCGCTTCGAAGGCGCTGGTCTGCTTGTACAGCGTGCCGACGCGCACGCGCTCTTCATCGTTCAGCACGGGCAGGTTGACGGCGCCCGGCAGGTGGTCTTCCGCGAATTCGGACGGGCTGCGCACGTCGATGATGGCATCGAATTCATGCAGGCGTGGCAGGATGTCGCTGAAGGGAAGAACTGCTGGGTATTTCATCGTGGCACGGACGCTGGGAATGGGGAAAGCCGTATTATCCCCGATAAACGGCGCTGGCGTCGGGGTTTGCGCCGGGGACCTGGCCGATGGGCCTACACGGCTTCCTGCTGCTGTGCAAAGAAGTCGAGCAGGCTGTGCGGGGCGTCGGCGCCAAAGCACAGGCGCAAGACCCGTTCGGACTCGGCCGCAGCCGCGCCGCTGCGGGCGAACAGCGCCGTTTCGTAGGCCTGCAGGGCCGCTTCCACGTCGTGCGGATGCGCGGCCAGCGCCTGCGCCAGTTCCGCGCCGTCGAGCATGGCCAGGTTCGCCCCCTCGCCGGCGGGCGCCATCAGGTGGGCCGCGTCGCCCAGCAGGGTCACGCCCGCTACGCGGGGCCAGCAGTGATCGACCGGCAAGGCATGCACGGGACGAGGCACGGGCGGCGTGTCGGCATCCGTGATGAGGGCCGTGAGGGCCGGCGCCCAGCCGTCGAATTCCGCCGCGATGCGGGCACGGGCCGCAGGGGGATCGGTGAAATCGATGGCGGCCAGCCATTCCTCGGGCTTGCTCAGTGCCACATAGGCGTGCAGCACGCCATCGGCTTCGCGGTGGGCCTGGATGCCCTTGCCGGGCGCCAGCGCGAACAGGGCGCCGCCGCCCACGGCGCGCGCGCTGGCCGGGTGGCGGCGGTCGCTGTCGTGCAGATAGGTTTCGATGAAGGACACGCCCGAGTATGCGGGCTGCGCGCCCGACAGCAAGGGCCGCACCCGCGACCAGGCGCCGTCCGCGCCCACCAGCAGCTGGGTTGTTGCCGTGGCGCCATTCGCGAAGTGGACGAGGTGCTGGCCGTCCTCCATCACCGTGATGGACGCCAGCTTGTGGCCCCAGCGCACGGTGCCCCCCGGCAGCGCATCGAGCAGCAGATGGCGCAGGGCGCCGCGGGGCACTTCCGGCCGCCCGCCCGTGCCGTCGTCGCCTTCGTCGAGCAGGACCGTGCCATGCCGGTCGAGCACGCGGCTGGCCTGGCCGCCCGCATGGATGAGGGCGCGAAACGCGTCATGCAGGCCGGCCGCCTGCAGCGCCCGCTGGCCGCTCTCCGCATGGATGTCGAGCATGCCGCCCTGGCTGCGCGCCTGCGGCGAGGCGTCCGCTTCATAGATGGTGGCGGCGATGCCGTGGACGTGCAGCACGCGGGCGAGCATCAGCCCGCCCAGGCCCGCGCCGATGATGGTGATATGCATGATGCTCCTTGCAGGTGGCAATGGCTTGTTGATATTTTAGTGGAACGTCGTTCCATAAGAATTTTGCGGCAAGCCCCCATCTGTGTCAAGATAAGCGATGCTGAAAAATGTAGCGACACCATCAAGACGCGCCGCCTCGCTGACGCGCGACGCCATCATCGATGCGGCCATTGCCCTGCTGGATGCGGATGGCGAGGCCGGCCTGACCTTCCGCGCCCTGGCCACGCGCCTGGCCACGGGGGCGGGCGCCATCTACTGGCACGTGGCCGACAAGGACGATCTGTTTACGGCCGCCAGCGACGCCATCGTCGCCCGCGCCATGGATGCCGTGCCGCTGGGCGAGGCGCCGCAGGCGGGCATCCGCGCCGTGGCGCTGGCCGTGTTCGAGGCCATGGATGCGCATCCATG